>CABUNG010000003.1 GCA_902492895.1 uncultured Oscillospiraceae bacterium
GCCCGGAACAACGATTTCATCTTCACCGTCGCGGGGGAGGAATTCGGCTTTGTCGGGGCCCTGCTGCTGATTGTGATCCTGGTACTGATCGTGCTGGCCATCTTCCGCAACGCCATGGCCGCGAAAAACCGGCTCGGCATGTTCATGTGCGTCGGCATGATGTCCCTCATCGGCTTCCAGTCGGTCGTCAACATCGGGATGACCGTCCGCCTGCTGCCGGTTCTGGGCATCACCCTTCCCTTCTTCAGCTCGGGCGGCAGCTCGATTCTCACGCTTTTCCTCGGCATCGGGCTGATTTTGAGCGTCCACCATTTCAGCCATGCAGGCAAAAAAGAAACCATTTTTATGAAACGAGCGTAACATTCGTATAGAAAAGCGGGATGCCTTCTCGGCCTCCCGCTTCTTTCATGGCTTTTTTTCAAACGTACAGGGCCCCAGGACCCGGCGGTTTTGCACCTGTCTGTCCAGCTGTTCCAGGAAGGCGGGCAGTTCGGTCAGACAGGAGAGAACAAAATCCGGCACCTCCTCCGGAGTGCGAGGCTGCATGGGATACCGGGGTGTCCAGCTCATCAGGACCGATACAAGCCCCATCCGGTTGGCGCCCGCGATATCCCGTTCCAGATGATTTCCCACCATGACGATACGGCTCTTGTCCTGTTCCGTTAAACCCATTCGTTCCATCGCGGTGCCAAACATCACCGGATGCGGCTTGCGGGCGCCGAGATCTTCCGAAATGGCCCGGACCTCAAATATATCCTCCAGCCCGTGCTGGCGGTATACGTTGTCGAAGGAAGCCCGCAGCCCGTCCGCCACCAGGGCGATGCGGTACCCTTCCCGCCGCAGCCTTCGCAGTGCATCGGCCGCCCCGGGAAGCAATTCTGCCTCCACCACCACTCCGGTTTCGTCCCGTATCTCGGTGGATTCGTCCACCAGGGTGTCGCCGCTGTCGATAAATACGATCAAATCCTTCAAATGCCGTCCGTCCTTTGCCGGTAGTCTGTCAGATTTTGGAATAGCCGTAGCTGTTGACGATCGCGTCGATCTTCTGATGCGCCCGGCACTGCTCGCACTGCGTCGTCAGCGACGTTTTGTACTCCGGCAGATCCTCATCGGTGAAAATCGCGTTGACCGGCAGGCCGCCCGCCTCCCGAATGGCGCTGAAAATCGACGCGATACCGACCAGCTGCCCGGAATAATACTGCAGGCATTCGATGCTGCGGCTGATCGTCTTGCCTGTGGAGGCCGAAGAAATGAGAAGCAGGATCCGCTTGCCCCAGATCATCTTCTGGGTATTGTCGCGGAAAATCATCTGGTTGTTCGCGTTGAGTTCCGGCGCGATCACACAGATATCCGCCCCAGTATTCAGGCCGCGGTTTCCGGTTTGGGCCAGTTGATCCGCCAAAAACGCGCCCACCATCTCGGTTCCTTCCAGACAGATGATGGTGTCGATCGGCGTGGTGGTCGCATAAGCGGACGAAAGCTCTGCCGCCGCCAGCTTGGCCATGAGGTGATGGCTCTTGATGCTGGTCATGTCCACATAATAGTTGACATGGGAGTGGTTGGTGGCAAAATGCCCGGGAATGATGCCGATTTTGATGCCTTTGTTGCCGCGCGCAGCAATCTCCTGAACTCTGGTTTCCATGCCGATACCTCCTGTTGTTGGCGGCATACACCGCATAGTGTGGACATCGGATCCCCCACGAGATCCGCTGGAGAAATTGTACCATTTTTTACCGTATATTGCAATGATTATATGGATTTTTGCGAAATCGGCAAGGCGAACCCCAAAACAGTCCCTCCCAATAGCCCCGGAACAAGGGGCGGCCCGATGCGCGCAGAAAGATCCCACCGATAACGGGAATGGGAATTTGCCGCAAATCCCGCTGCTATCTCCGAGACAAAAAAGCCCCGTTTTCCGTTTACACGGAAAACGGGGCAGGGTGATCGGCTTGTTCAGAGCAGGGACTCGTACAGGGCGGCGATTTCGTCCACCGTCGGATCCTTGGGATTGCCCGGGGTGCAGGCGTCTTTGGCGGCCGATTCAGCCAGGAAGGGGATATCTTCCCGTTTCACGATTTCGCTCAGGTCGGCGGGAATGCCCACGTCGGCGGAGAGCCGCCGCACCGCTTCAATGGCGGCCTTGCGGTATTCCTCCTGCGTCATGGCTTCCGTCCCCTCGACGCCCATGGCCTTGGCGATGGCCCGGTATTTTTCCCCGGTGGCGTCGGCATTGTATTCCATAACCGTGGGCAGCAAGATGGCATTGGCCACCCCGTGGGGCGTATCGTACACGGCCCCGAGAGCGTGAGCCATGGAATGGACGATGCCCAGCCCCACATTGGAGAATCCCATACCCGCTATATACTGAGCCAGGGCCATCTGCTCCCGGCCTTCTTTCGTATTCTTCACGGCGTCCCGCAGGGAGGCGGCGATCAGCTCAATGGCCTTGAGATGGAACATATCCGTCATCTCCCAGGCCGCCTTGGTGATATAGCCCTCGATGGCGTGGGTCAAAGCGTCCATACCGGTAGCAGCGGTGAGGCCCTTGGGCATGGAGGCCATCATGTCGGGATCGACCACCGCGACAACCGGGATATCATGGGTATCCACACAAACGAACTTGCGTTTTTTCTCCACATCGGTGATGACGTAGTTGATGGTCACCTCGGCGGCTGTACCGGCCGTGGTGGGCACCGCGATGATCGGGACGCAGGGGTTTTTGGTGGGGGCCACACCCTCCAGGCTGCGCACATCGGCAAATTCCGGGTTGCGCACAATGATGCCCACCGCTTTCGCGGTGTCCATGGAGGAACCGCCGCCGATGGCGACGATGTAATCCGCCCCCGCGGCCTTGAAGGCAGCCACACCGGTCTGGACGTTCTGAATGGTGGGATTGGGTTTGATATCGGAGTAGAGCTCATAGGCAAGGTCCGCTTGCTCCAGCAGGGCCGTCACCTTTCCCGTAACACCGAATTTAACGAGATCGGGATCGGAGCAGACGAAGGCTTTGCGGTATCCCCGGGCCTTTGCCTCTTCCACAATGGCGGAAATGGCGCCGGCCCCATGATACGAGGTTTCATTGAGAACGATGCGATTGGCCATAATCCTGACTCTCCTTCCAATTCTCTTGTTTCTGGGCTGCAAAAACGGCGTGTAGCCGCCTGTTGCCGGGAATCAGATCAGATCGAGCGCCTGCCGGATATCGAAAAGGATATCCTCCGGATGCTCGATGCCCACCGAAAACCGGATCAAATCGGGGGTGACGCCCGCCTCGGCGAGCTGCTGGTCATTCATCTGGCGATGGGTCGTGCTCGCGGGATGAAGGACGCAGGTGCGCAGGTCCGCGACATGGGTCGCGATGGCGGCGAGCTTCAGCGCGTTCATGAAGCGGCAGGCCGCGTCACGGCCGCCCTTGACGCCAAAGGAAATGACCCCGCTCGTCCCGTTCGGCATATATTTCTGCGCCAGAGCGTATTGCTCGTCCCCCGGCAGCCCCGGATACCGCACCCAGGTGATCCGGTCGTCCGCGGACAGGGCTTCCGCGATCTTCAGGGCGTTGGAGCAGTGGCGTTCCATCCGCAGATGCAGGGTATCGATGCCTGCGCTGAGCAGAAAAGCGTTTTCGGGGCTGGGCGTGGATCCCATGTCCCGCATGAGATGGCAGCGGCATTTCGCGATGAAAGCCGCGGGGCCGAAATGCTCCGTGTAGGTCACGCCATGGTAGGTCTCGTCCGGCGTGGTGAGACCGGGGAATTTATCCGCGTGGGCCGACCAGTCGAAGCGGCCGGAATCCACGATCACCCCGCCCAGCGCGGTCGCATGGCCGTCGAGATATTTGGAGGTCGAATGCACCACGATATCGGCGCCGTATTCGAACGGGCGGCAGTTGACCGGCGTGGGGAACGTGTTATCCACGATCAGCGGCACCCCATGAGCGTGGGCCGCGCGGGCAAACTGATCGAAATCCAGCACGTTCAGGGACGGGTTGGACAGGCTTTCGCCGAAAAGCAGCTTGGTATTCGGGCGGAAAGCCGCCTCCAGCTCCTCATCCGAGACGCCGGGCTCCACGAATGTCACGTCGATGCCGAGTTCCCGCAGCGTCCGGTGAAACAGATTGAACGTGCCCCCGTAAACCGCGCTGGCGCTGACGATATGGTCGCCCGCCCGCGCGATGTTGAGAACCGCGAGCATGGTGGCCGCCTGCCCGGCCGACGTGAGCAGGGCGCCGACGCCGCCCTCAAGAGCCGCGATTTTGTTTTCCACGGCGTTTGTCGTGGGATTGGAAAGACGGGTATAGAAATCCCCGCTGGTTTTCAGATCAAAGAGATCGCCGAGTGCCTCGGCGCTGTCATAGCGGAACGTCGTACTCTGGACGATCGGCACCACCCGCGGCTCCCCGTTTCCGGGCTTCCAGCCCTCCTGTACACACTGCGTATCGATATGCCAGCCATGCATCGCAATGGCCTCCTTCATTGGTAGAATTCCCCGTCAGTATAGCACGGACGAGGGCAAATTACAAGAGAAACGGCCGCCGGCCGGGGGCAAAAAAATGCATACGATCTGTCTCCCGTCCGGCCGAAGACGGAGCCATTCAGAGGCAATAAAAACCGCTTTTCCATTATTGCGGCGGCCGCCGTATCCGCATCCGGGCGCATAAACAGCGGCCGAGGCCCCGCCGGGGCCTCGGCCGTATCGTTAAATCAGTCCTTGCTGAACGCATACCGCGTGACGCTTTCAAACGTCTCGCCGGCTTTCAGGGTCGTGGAGGGGAAATTCGCATGGTTCGGGCTGTCGGGGTAATGCTGGGTTTCGAGGCAGAAGCCCTGATGACGATAGAGGGCCACGCCCCCCTTGCCCACCGCTTGCTTGAGACCGTTGGCGGTATAGAGCTGCACCCCGGGCTGATCGGTCAGGCAGTCCATCCGGATGCCGGTCTTGGGCGCAAACGCGGACAGCACGCGGCGGAATCCGGTTCCGTTCAGCACGTAGTTGTGATCGAAGCCGCCGCCCAGACGAAGCTGGGGAAGCGGGTCGTCCATATCCTGACCGATCGGCTTGCCTCCCCGGAAGTCGAAGGGAGTCCCCTCCACCGCCAGAAGCTCGCCGGTCGGAATCAGCTTGTCGTCGACCGGCGTGATGGCGTTGGCATCGATGGTCAGGACGTTGTCGAGGATGGAACCGCCATCATATCCGTTCAGATTATAATACGCGTGGTTGGTCAGGTTCAAAACCGTATCCTTGTCCGACACGGCGCGGTAAGCGAGTTCCAGGGCGTTGTCGGCCCGGACGGTGAAGGTGACCGAGACCTCCAGGCGGCCCGGATACCCCATATCCCCGTCTTCCGACGTCAGGGAAAAGCGCACGCTGGGCTCCCCGCCCTCGCTCAGGATGTCCGCGTTCCACAGACGCTTGTCAAAGCCCTCGGTACCGCCGTGCAGATGCCCGCGTCCCCGCTCGTTGCAGCCGACGTCGTATGTAAGGCCGTTCAGGGTAAAGCGGCCGGCCGCGATCCGGTTGCCGTAGCGGCCGATCGTCGCGCCCTGATAACCGCCGCAGCGCCGGTAATCCTCCAGGCTGTCATAACCGAGCACGACATCCTTCCCGGCAAAGCAGAGGCTCTGCAGCGTGGCACCGTAGGTCAAAATGCTGGCAGACAGGCCGTTTTCCCCTTCCAGGGTAAAACGTTCGACCGGACGGCCGTCCGGCATGGCGCCAAAAGGCGCACGGGTGATCGACATAGGTTTCTCCATCCTTTTCAGCCAATTTTTGGGGCCTTTCCCTATCCGATAGCATACCGCCGAAGACCCGTCCTGTCAAGGGAACCGCTGCGCTTTGGCTCCGGGATTTCCGATGTCCTAAATTTTTTTTGCCGTTTCCTCTTGACAAACGCCGCTTTCGCGCATACAATGGGAACAAATCACATACATAAACCGTTGAGTAAGAGTAGTAGGCATCGTTTCAGGCGCGCAAAGAGAGCTGCGGATGGTGGGATCGCGGCGGCGGCGGCGGTGCGGAATGGACTTACGAGGGCAATCCGAAGCCGGTGCGGCATTAGGTGCGACGGGATCTTCACCCGTTATCATGGAAGCGTACATCATGGGTGTGCGGAAAAAGTGCATCCGCCGGTCGGGCGGGTGAATGTGGGTGGTACCGCAGGAGTGAGCTCTTGTCCCTTATCAGAGGGGACGAGGGCTTTTTTGTTGTCTTAAAACGGAAAGGGGTGAACGGTATGGACAGACGATGGCGATGGCGGCTGACAGTCGGAACGGCGGGCGGCAGAAAGAGCGCCGCCGGAACAGCAGGAGCCGGGGCGATGTTTCTGTCGCCCGGCAAAAATTCACACACACGATGATAAAGGAGAGATTTCCATGAAAACCATGAAAAATACGAGAATGAAACGTCTGCTCGCCGCCGGTCTCGGCACCGCCCTGCTCGCCCTGTCCCTGACTGCCTGCGGCACCAAGGAAGGCGGCAGCGGCTCCGGGGACGCCAAAAAGCCCACCATCGGCGTCATCCAGTTTGCGGTCCACGCCTCCCTCGACAACTGCTATACCGGCCTGCTCCAGGGTCTTGAGGAAGCTGGATACAAAGACGGCGAAACCTGCACCATCGACTTCAAAAATGCCCAGGGCAACACCACAACCGCCGATCAGCTCGCCAACAACATGGCTGCCAAGAACTACGATATGATCGTGGGCATCGCCACCCCGGCCGCGATGTCGGCCTATGGGGCGGCGAAGGAGAAGATTCCCGTCGTCTTCTGTGCCGTGTCTGATCCGATGGCCGAAAACGCCAAGCTGGTCCAGTCCCTGGAGAAAACCGGCGTCAACTGCACAGGCAGCTCCGACCGCCTGAACCTGGACGGACAGCTCAAAATGATCCGCGCCTTCCAGCCCGACGCCAAGAAGATCGGCATCCTCTACAATACGGCCGAAGCCAACTCCGCCTCGAATCTCGCGGAAATCAAGAAGCTCGCTCCTGCCTATGGCTTTGAAATTGTGGAAAAGGGCGTCCAGTCCGCGGCCGACATCCCCACCGCCGCTGCCTCCCTGGCTTCGCAGGTGGACTGCATCAACAACTTCACCGACAACCTGGTGGTGGATAACCTCTCGGTCGTCCTCGAACGCGCGAACGCCGCGAAGATTCCGGTTTACGGTTCTGAAATCGAACAGGTCAGCAAGGGCTGCCTCGCCTCCGAAAGCCTCGACTATGTCGCGCTCGGTAAGGAAACCGGCCTGCTCGCGGCCCGGGTGCTGAAGGGCGAAAAGGCCGCGGATACCGCGGTAGTCCTGGTTAAGGACAGCTTTCCCGTCTACAACGCGGACGTAGCCGCCCGCCTCGCACTGACCGTTCCCGATGCCTATGCCTCCGCCCAGAAAGTGACCACGGCCGGCTGACCGTCCGACCCGACGGCCATCCTCCGAAAGGGGTTCGATCGAACATGGATGTCTTCTTCAATCTGCTGATCGTCAATTTCAAGCAGGGGCTGCTGTACGGCGTGCTGGCGCTCGGCGTCTACATCACCTACAGCATTCTGGATTTTCCCGATCTGTCGGTCGACGGCACCGTACCGCTGGGCGGCGTGGTGTCCGCCATCCTGATTCTCAAGGGTGTCAATCCCTGGCTGGCCCTCCTCGCGGCTTTCGCCGCGGGGGCCGCCGCCGGATGCGTCACCGGGCTGCTGCATGTCAAGCTGCGGATCCGGCCCCTGCTCTGCGGCATCCTCGTGATGACGGCCCTGCTTTCCGTCAATCTGATGATCATCAAAGCCGGGACCGGCGGCATGTCGATCGTCTCCTTTTTCCAAGCGTCCACCGTCCTGAACACCGCCCCGGTCGCCCTGATTCCGGAGTATGTCGGCGGCTATACCCTGCGTCCCCTTGTTCTGATGCTGGTCATGGCGTTCGTCTGCAAATTCCTGCTCGACTGGTACCTGCGGACCAAATCCGGCATGCTGCTGCGGGCCACGGGCAGCAATTCCCAGTACGTCGTTCAGCTTGCCCGCAACCCCGGGATCTCCAAAATCCTGGGTCTGGCACTCGGCAATGGCTTTGCCGGTCTCGCTGGGGCGCTTATCACCCAGGACAAGGGCAGCGCCGATCTCCAGTTCGGCACCGGCATGGTGGTCACCGGCCTCGCGTCGGTCATCATCGGCGTCAGCCTGCTGCGCAAGGTGCGCTTTCTCCGGGACACCTCCAAGGTGCTCATCGGCTCTCTCCTGTATATGACGTTTCTGACCATCGCGGATGCCATGAACCTGAGCGATCAGCTCAAGCTGATCATGGCCGCACTGTTTGTGGCGGCCCTGGTGGCCAGCAAGATTCTGGATAAGGGAAGGGGGAGCGTCCGTGACTGATCCCATGATTCGTTTCGATTCCGTCGTCAAGCGCTTCAATGTGGGCACCCCCGACGAAACCACCCTGTTCGACCATTTCACGTTTGACGTGGAGGAAGGGGAATTCGTCTCCATCGTCGGTTCCAACGGCTCGGGAAAAACCACCCTGCTCAACCTGCTCTGCGGCTCCCTGCCGCTCGACGGCGGGCGCCTGCTGTTCCGGAACCGGGACATCACCCGCCTGTCCGAACACAAGCGGGCCGCTTTCATCGGACGGGTATTCCAGGATCCGGCCAAAGGCTCCTGCCCCGACCTGACCATCCTGGAAAACATGGCGCTGGCCGACAACAAAAAGGGCCGCTACTCCCTGGCTCCCGGCATCAGCAAAAAACGCATCGACGCCTACCGCTCCATGCTGGAGATCTGCAATATGGGGCTGGAAAACCGCCTCGGACAGCCGGTCGGCTCCCTGTCGGGCGGACAGCGGCAGGCCCTGGCCCTGGTGATCGCGGGCATGACCGATATCGACATTCTGGTGCTCGACGAGCATACCGCCGCCCTCGATCCCAAATCGTCCGAACGGGTGATGGAGGTCACGCAGCGTCTGGTGGATGAGAAAAAGATCACCACCCTGATGGTGACCCACAACCTGCGCTTTGCCGAGCAGTACGGCAGCCGGCTCGTGATGATGCACGCGGGGCAGACCGTGCTCGACCTGAAAGACGAGGCGAAACGCGCGGCCTCGGTCGATACCCTGCTGCAGAAATTCAACGAAATCAGCATCGAATGCGGCAATTGAGCAAAAAAGGAGTGTGCGGCATGATCGACCTGTTATCTCTCGGTGAACTGCTGATCGATTTCACCCCGGTCGGGGTTTCGGAAAACGGCAATCCCATTTTTGAACGCAATCCCGGCGGCGGCCCGGCCAACGTGGCCTGTGCGGCGGCCCGGCTGGGTGCCAAGGCCGCCTTCATCGGTCAGGTTGGGAACGATCCGTTCGGCCGCGCCCTGGCCGATACCCTCGGGCGGGAACATGTGGACACTGCCCGCCTGCGTCTGTCGGACGAATACCAGACCACGCTCGCGTTCGTCCATCTGGATGAATCCGGCGACCGCTCCTTCAGCTTCTACCGCCGGCAGGGCGCGGATACCATGCTGCAGCCGGAATCCGCGGATTTCGAGGCCATCGAACAATCCCGCGTCTTCTTTTTCAGCTCGGTGATGATGACCGGAGGCCCCGCCCGCGAGACCAGCTTCGCCCTCGCCGCCCACGCGAAGGAGCGGGGCGTCGTGACGGTTTTCGATCCCAATCTGCGGCTGAACCTGTGGGCGGACGAATCCGAGGCGAGAGACTGCATCCTGCGCGCCATGCCCTTGGCGGACATCGTAAAGGTGTCGGAGGAGGAACTCGCCTTCCTGACCGGGGAATCCGATCTGCATCGCGGCGCCGCGGCCCTGCGCGCGCGGTTCCCGATGAAAGCCCTGCTCTGCACCCTCGGCGCCAAAGGCGTTCTGGCCCTGATCGGGGACGAGGAAATCGCCCGGGACGGGCTGCCTGTCCGGGCCGTCGATACGACGGCGGCGGGGGATTCCTTCACCGGAGGCTTTATCACCCGCCTGCTGGAGGAGGGACCCGACATCACCGCCCTCTCCCGGGAGGCGCTCACCCGGATTCTCGATTTCGCCAACACGGTCGGGGCGCTAACCACCACCCGCAAGGGCGCTATCTGTGCGCTTCCCACCAGGGATGAGGTGGAGGCCCGTCTGGCCTCGAACCAGTAAATACAGGAAAGGATGATCCATATGAGCTTCAAAAAAACCGATCCCTACCGCGTCTACCTGTCCGAAGAGGAGATGCCGCGGCAATGGTATAATATCCGGGCCGATATGAAAGAACAGCCCGATCCTTATCTCCACCCCGCCACCCATCAGCCGGTCGGGCCGGACGATATGCTGCCCATCTTCTGCGAGGATCTCTGCGCGCAGGAACTGAACGCCACCGACAGCTACATCGAGATCCCGGAAGAAATCCTCCAATTCTACCGCATCTTCCGGCCCTCTCCCCTCATCCGTGCCTATAACCTGGAACGGGCGCTGGATACCCCCGCGAAGATCTACTATAAATTTGAAGGCAACAACACCTCCGGTTCCCATAAGCTCAATTCCGCCGCTGCACAGGTGTATTATGCGAAGAAGCAGGGCCTGACCTCCCTTACCACCGAGACGGGGGCCGGACAATGGGGCACCGCCCTGTCCATGGCGTGCGCACATTACGGCCTGGACCTGACCGTGTACATGGTCAAGGTCAGCTACGAACAAAAGCCCTTCCGCAAGGCCGTCATCCAAACCTTCGGCGCCGACGTCATCCCCAGCCCGTCCGACACCACCGAAGTGGGCCGCGCCATTTTGAAAGCCCATCCCGGCACCGGCGGATCCCTCGGCTGTGCAATTTCGGAGGCGATCGAAAAGGCCCTGCACACGCCTGGATGCCGTTATGTTCTCGGTTCGGTGCTCAATCAGGTGCTGCTGCACCAGTCCATCATCGGCCTGGAATCCAAGGCCGCGATGGCGAAAATCGGGGAATATCCCGACATCGTCATCGGCTGCGCGGGCGGCGGCTCCAACCTCGGCGGCCTGATGGGAGCCTTCATGCAGGATACGCTGAACGGCACCCGGACGGGTACCGAATTCATCGCGGTCGAACCCGCCTCCTGCCCCTCCCTCACCCGCGGCCGCTACGCCTACGATTTCTGCGATACCGGCCACGTCACGCCGCTCGCCCGGATGTACACGCTCGGCAGCGAGTTCATCCCCTCCGCCAACCACGCGGGCGGGCTGCGGTATCACGGCATGAGCCCCATCCTCTCCAAGCTGTATCACGACGGGTATATGAAGGCCGTCGCCGTGGAGCAGACCAAGGTGTTTGAGGCCGCGATCCAGTTCGCCAAGGAGGAGACCATCCTCCCCGCCCCCGAGTCGTCCCACGCCATCCGCGTGGCCATCGACGAGGCTCTCAAATGCAGGGAAACCGGCGAGGAAAAGACCATCCTCTTCGGCCTGACCGGTACCGGCTACTTCGATATGAACGCCTACACCTCCTATATGGAAGGCACCATGACCGACTATATCCCGACCGACGAGGACCTGCAGGCGGGATTCGACGCCCTGCCCAAAATCGCCGGCATTCAGTAATCCGGACAGTCCAGCCCCCGCAGATTGCATGATCTGCGGGGGTTTTGTCAATTCAGCTGTTTTTGCCACGTTATAAGACAAATTCAGTCCTATGCGAATTTTAAATATGTATTATAATATAGTTGCCGATATTGACAAAAAAGGTGGGAAAACGACATGGTCATACGCCTTCCCATTGAGCTGAACACAGCCGTGATAACCGAGTGCTGGACATTCGAAAAACTGGCGATGATCCAAGCCGCCCCCTGCGGGGACGCTTGGCTGGCCTCTCATCTGTCCTTGTGCATGGACCCGCATTTTTCATGTTACTTCGGCGACTGGGATACGCATTATTCCTCATCGTATTACGACGACGTTCTGTCCGTGCGGGAAATCCCGTTGTATTCTTCCCCCGAAGCGGACCTTCTGGATCGGATGCAGGCGCATATCCGGGAAGGCCGGTATGTGATGGCGATTCTCCATCAAGGACCGGACGATCGGGACGACCGGAACGCCTATCACGAGTCCCTTCTATATGGATACGACTCCGACAGACGGGTGTTTTTTGCCCCGGTCCTGCGGAATACCGAACTGGTGGAAGGGGAACTCCCGTTTGAAAGCGTACTCGCCTCCCTTTCCAGGCTGAAGGCGCATATGATCGCGGTGCCGGACGACCGTTTTTTCTGGGCAAGCGGCTATCAGTTCCCTCTGTCCTGTATCACCGTGCGGACGGATTATGTTCCAAATCCCTATGCGGTTCTGCAGAAATTCATTCCGGAGATCTGGGGCAAAACCATGGTTCTCACCGAGCTGGATATGGATATGCAGCCCTATGGAGAAAAGGCCATCTATCGGGGGCTCGGCTGTCTGTGGGGGATCCGGGAGGCTCTGACAGCATATCGGAAGGGCGAGCCAATGCCGGAGGGCTTTATCGGGTTCGTCCGCAACTTCAAAAAGCTGTGCGAGCACCGGCGCCTTTTTCTGCACAGCATGCACTACATGCTTCGCCAATGGTCGATACATAATGAGGATGTGGACACCTGCGTGCGGGTCTATACCGCCTGCGTCAGCCGCGTGGAGAGCTGGCTTTCTTTGAGCATCAAAGCGGAAATCACCAGCACCCCCTCCCTGCTCTCCAGGATCGTCGGCGAAATCCCCGCCGCCTATCGGGAAGAATTTTTAATGCTCAGCGATTTTTATAACCGCTGCCTCATCTGGTACCGGGACCATCACATATCCCTGTGACACACACGACAGCCCCCCACTCGTCGGAGTGGGGGGCTGTTTTATGAAACCGTGCGCTGCTCCAGCGCGGCCATACGGCCTTCGTGCCCGATCAGCATCCGATCCTGTTCGCTGTTCTTTTTCCATAAGCGTTCGTGCTCTTCGCGGCTGCTCTCTTTGTATGCATCCAGCTCCCGGACCAGATGTTCCATGGTGACCGTCAGCCGGGTGATGGACGCATTGAGTTTGACCGCCGGTGCGATGATCGCCCCCGCAAATCCGCACAGGGCGGCGATCACGCCGAAAACCTGCCATTCCATATCGATTGATCCTCCATCCTTTCAGCCGTCTCCGCCGTTCCGTGGGCTGAAATATACATGGCCGGCCGGCGTGAAAACCCTTTGTCCGTCCATCCCTTCCCCGCCGCTCCGGGCCGCCTCCAAACGGATTTCGGCCGTTCCTCCCGCGGCCGTCCAGGAATCCGGCAGCATCCATCCCACCCGGCCGTCCGCAGGGGTCAGCGGCGGACTGACGTGCCGGTTCTGCCAACCGTCCTGGTATTCCACCCGATAGATATATCCCTGGTTATCCCAGGCGGCGGGCAGCACGAATTCGACTTTGGCCGCCAGGTGCTCCCCCTGAACCCCCGCATACTGCGGGGCCGCCGGAATCCGCCCGTCCTCATCGATGCGGTACAGGATCGTCCGCATTGCTGTCGCCATACACATCCTCCTTTTCTTCCCGTTCGGATGGACCGGCGCCGCCCTCCGCTGTTCCGGACAGGGTCCGCAGCCTTCTGGCCATGGCCTGCCGCCGGATTTTCCCTTGCAGACGCTCGGATATCTCCATCTGCTTTCGTTCCAATGCTCTTCCTCCTTATCTGCCGCGGTATACATCCGCCTGCAGCGACAATCCGGCCACCGCCGCCGCTCCGCTGCCTTCCAGCCGCAGGGTCAGGATCCGGCCCCGGCATATCCCCGGCCGGATGGTCATCCGGCCGTCGCCGGACAGGAGCGGCAGAGCGGCCGCTTCCTGTGCGGAGCGCTCCGTCTGAAAGATCAGGCGCATGCCCTCCGCCCCCTCCAGTCCGAGCACGACCCTCCGGATTCGTTTTTCCGTGTCCCGGTCCTCAAAGGGATAGGCTTTCGTCTCCAGAGCGTACGAAACCGGCGTTTCCGCGAAGACCGGGCCGTCCGCGGATACCAGCATGGTATCCGTCTCTCCCTCGGCCCGGACATATACCGGATACAGCGGCGCTCCGTCCGCTTCTCCCGGCGCGTACCCTAAAAGGGCAAACCGGCCTCCCCGCCCGATGATGGTCCGAAAGGTCACACCTGCGGCGGAAAAATCCCACACCGTCCATTTCAAACGGCTTTCCGCCTCGCGGTCTTCGCCCACAGACGTATAGCGGTGATAGCCTTCGTCCAGCCGCAGCAAATATGCCTTGTTTTCCAACAGCAGCGCATAGTGCCCGTCCACCTCCGCCGCACACGCTCCATCAAAAGATGCCCGGGCGAGATCCCGCCCGATGAGCCCGGACAGACATCCCACCCCTTTGGCGGCGGACAGCAGCGTGTACACGGAACCCGTGCTGTTTGCCCAGACCAGGCGGTTTCCGCACAAGACAATGGTTTCCGGCCGGTCGCAGCCGACCGCGCTCCTGAGTTTTTCCACCGTAAACGCCGCCGCTTCTCCCGCCGACACACGGCTCGGCGTATAGGCGGCGGTGTACAGCTCCCGCTCCTTAAAAATGGCCAGCAGATCCCCCTGGACCGCCAGGGCCGTCACCGCCGCCGCATCGCCGACCGTCATAAAGCTGTTTTCCGGAAAATACAGCGGATTTCCCGGAGCGCTCCACTGCACCCGATTGGGGTAGCGGGGATTTCCCGTCAGAAACAGTCTGGCCCCTCCGGGTGAAAAGGCGGAATTTCCGCCGTACCAGACCGCTGTCTCCATTTCATAGAGAATGCGGCTGGACTCTTTCCGGGTTTTGGCTGCCGTCACGATCAGATTATCCGCCGCCCCCTTGGAGGGGGCTTTGGCCGCGCCGCTGCCGTCGGTAAAATAGACGCAGCCGGCCGTACGGTCACAGTGGAGGACCATTCCCCCCTGTGCGGCGCTGCTCTCTCCCCCCTGCGGTATCTCGAAAACAAACCGGTGCCCGGTGCCGTCGGTCAAGTCGGCCGTCAGTTTGCCGTCGTCCAGTTCCGTCTGGGGCAGATAAAACGCCGTGGCCTCTCCGTCGGTCGTAAAGGCCGACCGGAAATAGGGCGTGGCCAGGTTATACTCTTCATACGCCTCCCCCGTTATGGCAATGTTCGTCCCCCGCTCCTTCACGCCCTTACCCGCGCGGCGGACAAGCGGCCGGTACAGATAGTCGTCCATCCGCACGGGCGCCTGATAGGCGAACGACGGAAGCGCATAAAAATACCCTTCGCTGAGCAGCATCAGCCCGCCGTCGACATTCCGTTTGCCGGTCAGGCGTTCCAGTTCCTGCCGGTCATACTCCACCAGCAGGGCATGGCCGTCCGCTCCGTTGCTGGGATTGTAATCGACCGACACGCTCTGCGCCGTCGCCGTCAGGGTTCCGTCGAACGACAGCACCCCCGGCGTATAGGTCCAGTTGAACACCGAGCCGTCCTTGTATCCGGACGCGATCACCACCCGCCGTCCGTCGACGGTCCCGCTGTCTTCTCCGGCATACTGAAAGCGGATGAGCGTGGCATCCGCGTCCGGATGATACACCTGTTCCGCCCGGCACTGAATGCCCGGCCGGGTCCGCATAGCGCGGTTCTTCCACCATAGATTGACGCTCTGCACCATTTGGCTGTCCTCGATCTGTACGGGGTCCTCCGGCCGGTTGAGCATCCCCTCCGCCGTCTCTTCGAACCGGTAGCTGCCCAGTTCTTCGAGGGTGTGACAGCAGCGCGGATGCACCAGGATATCGTATTCCTGCAGCCGGGCGATGCCGCTTTGCACCGAATCCTGCCCCTTGTCCGCGGCCCGCAGCCGCGTAATTCCCAAACGCCGCAGCTCTTCGTTGGATTTTGGCTCCGCCCCGTCCGCCCGGATGCGTTCCTTCGCGTATCCCTTTCGCCGGATCATGTTCGCGATGTCGCTGTTGAGCATCCGTTTTTGATAATGCTCGTCGTAAATATAGAGAATTTTATCTGCCGGGTTGACCGCTGCCGCAATGAACGCCGTGGGATCGTTGGTATACCCGTAATCCAGCCCGAACACATGGACATACCGGTCATCCTCCGGGGAATTCCCCCGTCCGGGCAGCCTGTCCAGATCAAAGGCCTCCTTCCGCCATCGCTCAAAGACCAGCCCCTCCGCCGTCCCCCATTCCCCCAGCCCGGCCACCGCGTACTGCCGTGGATGCCTGCGCCGCATCTCCTCGAACACCGCCAGATCGCTCTCATCCAGGAACTCGTTGTCCCGGAAAGTGGAGGTCATGGTGTATACGTCGGCGGACGGCTGATCGAAAAACCGCTTTTTGAGCCAATGGGATCCATCCCAGGGGTTGAAGGTGAGGGTCGTCTGCTTGAACAGCGGCGCCGGGACTTCTCCCCGCGGAACCGACAAGTCCAGCCGGTCGAATTCCGCCTCGCTCATCAGCTCATAGGCTTCTTCCACCCAAACCCAGCAGAGCCACCCCTGCTCCACCGTCGTGGAGGCGAGTTTGTTCACATCGTCGAACCCCCGGAACAGGATCCGCTGCCCCGTCGGACGATAGACGAGCTCCAGCGGGTTTTTGGAGGCCTGCCAAAGATGGTCCACTTTCAGCCTCCGGATCGCCCAGCGCAGCTGTGCAAAGGTGGAATCGAGATGGGTGCGGTACACCTGCCGCACCACCAGCAGATTCGCTCCCGGCATCTTCATCAGATGCAGAATGAACCACAGGGCCGCCGTGCTCGACTTTTTGGACGCTTTCCCTCCCTTGACCACCCGGTAGCGCTTGCGGCATCGCCAAAAAGCCCCATATCCGCCTCCCACAACTTCCGGAAGAAGAACCTTCGTCACCTCGTCAGCCCCCTGTCCGAACGCCGTGCGTTTTGAGCTGATAGAGGATGTCCTCCACCTCTTCCATCTCCTCCTCCAAAACCTGAACCCGCCGATCGAACCGGTGCATCCACTGGAGCAGCTCCGATTTTCTGTGTGACAGTCTCAAAAGCGTCGTCCGATATTCCCTGATCATCTCTTCCATCGCGTTCCCCTTCTCCGTCCCGCCGGTCTACAGCTCCTCCTCCCCGCAGAAAATCACCGGGTCCCTCGGTGTTTCCTCTTCCCGGTATCCGGCGTATTGCTTTAAATAGAGCATGTGCATATTGGCGCTGCTGCCCCGTTTCATCGCGTATTCCACCACACTGGCGTTCGCCTGTTCATAGGCGTCCCGCAACACGGTCCGCCAGCCCTCCCGGCCCTTTTCTTTGACCAGACGGCAGAACTCCGCCGCATCCATATGCAGTTCGGCCGCCAGCCTCTCGACCGTCAGCGGCACGTCCTGTTCCCTAGCATAAGCCGCGGCCGTTTCCACAGCCCGGCGCACGTGCGACACGAGAAACCGGGGCCTTTCCCCTTTTTCCGCCGCTATGGCTGTCCGCCCCCTTTCATTCTCCCGGCCAATCGTTGCAAAATGCAACAAACGGTGTAAAAAAATAGACCATCCCTTGCGGCTGGTCTCTATCCTCTCGGATCTTCCTGAACCATTTACAGTATACCATAATTTTCCACATTTGTCAAGTGCAAAATGCAACATTTGTTGTTTGATACCCTTGCATTCGCCAGAATCTGTGTTATAGTAGAAAATGGAAACCGCGCCATCCCGTCTCGAAAGGAGAATCTTCATGCCGGAATCCCAGGCCTTGACCTCCCGGCGCCTGCGTGAGTGCCGCCAGGCCGCGGGGGAAACCCTCGAACAGGTCGCCGCCCTCATCGGCGTCAATAAAACCACCGTCATGCGGTGGGAAAACGGCCACACCACCCGCATCAGCCGGCCCACACTCGACCTTCTCGCGCATCATTTCGGCGTCACTCCCGCCTGGCTGGCCGGCATGCCCGGGGCCGACCGGCGCCCGCCCGCGGAGGATTGGATCGAACGCCATACCGTACCGCTGGACGCCTTGGTCCGCGTTCCGATTCTCGGTTCGGTCCGGGCCGGATACGGCGGGGCTGTTTTTGAAGAGATCATCGGATACGAGCCGGCACAGCAATCGTCCCTGCAGCGGGGGGAGTCCTATTTCTGGCTCAGCGTCACGGGGGACAGCATGGAACCCGCCTTGTACGAAGGGGACCTGGTGCTGGTGCGCAAGCAGACGAGCGTGGATAACGGCCGCATGGCCGTGGTGCTTGTCGGCGGAGAAGAGGGGCTGGTCAAAAAGGTTTTCTATGGTCCCGACTGGATCGAACTCCACAGCCTCAATCCCGCGTATCCGGTCCGGCGGTTCGACGGCCCCGACGTCGTGCAGGTGGCGGTCGTCGGCCTCGTGATCGAAAGCAAACGGAAATTCATCTGAGGATCCCGCTCCGATAGGAGGACTCCTGTATGTCCGGAAAACGAGACCGCATGGATCAGCTGACGTTTCCCGATATAGTCGACAACCGTCCGCTCGAAGAAACCGACGTGGCGGGGGCGCTTTTGCGCGGATCCCCGCCCCCGCTGTACGCGCGCCGGCACGGATGCCTGTATACCGCGGACTGCCTTGATTTTCTCCGTAGAATCCGTCCGGAGGCGGCCGCCTTCGTCTTTGCCGATCCCCCGTTCGATCCCCCATCCGTCTGGGACCGTACGGTTCCATCCGACCGCTATCTGGACTGGTCTCTCTCCTGGATCAAAGAATCCGCCCGCATCCTCTCCCCTGCGGGCTGTCTGTGCATCTGCGGGCCGGGTGAACTTCTGGCCGATCTGAAACGGCCGGCTCTCGCTCATTTTGCGGAATGCCGCCTGCTCGTCTGGTACTACCGAAACCGTTCCCATTCAGGGAAGGACTGGGGGGAATCCTACCAGAACCTGCTGCTCCTGTACAAAGGGAATTCGCATCCCATGCATACCGATCTCGTCCGCATCCCATACGAAAAGCACACCATCCGGTACTATCAGGACCGCCCCGGCGGGACATCCCGCTGGCGTCCCCATCCTCTGGGCGCCAAGCCCAAGGACGTTCTGGAAGTTCCCGCCCTTTTCAGCGGCACGACGGAAAAGACCGCCCATCCGGATCAAAAGCCGGAAGCTCTGCTCCGGCGTCTCCTGCTGGCGTATACCGGCCCCGACGACCTGGTGGTCGATCCTTTTTCGGGATCCGGAACCACCTTGGTCGCCGCGGAGCAGCTGGGGCGCCGCTGGCTGGGCGGGGACAGCAACGCTTTGTGGCACGATACGGCGGTGCAGCGCCTCGATCATGTTCCGCTGCGGAGTGTCGGCGAATGGATCGCCTACGACCGCCGCCGGACGGAAACCCGTGAATCCATGCGGTAGCGCCCGCTATCTCATGCCGAACAGCTGCAGCAGCGGCGCCAGAACTCCATACGCCAAGCCGAAAAGCCCTCCCAGCGAGATCACCGGCAGAAGGAGTATAGCCGCTATAGCCGCCAGGACCGGGTGCGCCGCCGCCATCCGCGCCCGGCGGATTTCCCGCGTTTCTGTATTTCGATATGGATGGATCGTGACGGTCATACCGCATTCCTCCTTTGTTTCTGCCTCCAGTATACGCCTTTGAACATAAAGATGGCATAAGGATCCTGTCCTCTTCTATAAAAAAACCATAATACGGCTATTCCGGGGCTCCGAGCCCCCATATGGAGCATAAAAAGTCCCGCCGTGCGCTTTGCATGGCGGGCTTTTTCTCATTTGAACTTTATAGGCCGAACGCCTCCGGCTTTTCGAGCAGCGCGCGGATGTCCCGCACCTCGGCCAGCCAAGGCGAAAATGCCGTCGCACTTCCCGCGGCGATGCCAAGCTTCAGCGCCAAGGTGTAATCGCCTGTCCGCTCAAATCCGGCCAGGAATCCGGCCACCATAGAATCCCCGGATCCCACCGCGCTGCGGACTTGTCCCTGCGGCGGAAGCGCCCGATGGACCTTTCCGGTTTCGTCGAGCAGCAGCGCTCCCCGTTCCGCCATGGAGACCAGCACGTTCCGGGCCCCCATATCCTGCAGCCGCCGGGCGTATGGCTCGACCTCGTCCGGCCGATCCACATCCACCCCGAACAACTCTCCGAGTTCCAGATGATTGGGCTTGATTAAGAAAGGCCGATGGGCGAGCGCCATTTGCAGCGCCTCCCCGGTCGTATCCACAACCGACCGCAAAGCCCGGCCGTCCGTCCGCCTGAGAATCTGCTCATACAGATCCTGCGGCAGCGATTTCGGGATATTCCCCGCGAGCACCAGGGTATCGCCGTCCTCGAGCTCGCGCAGCCGCTCCATCAGCTCTTCACAGGCTTCATCCGGAACCGGCGGCCCTTCGGCGTTGATCTCGGCCGCCTGCGCCCCCTCTATTTTCACATTGATGCGGGAGATTCCCTCCGGCAGCCGGATGAAGGCGGTTTGACAGCCTTCTTCCCGCAGCATCCTCTCCATCTCGATGCCCGTGAATCCGGCCGCAAAACCCAGCGCCAGATTCGGGATGCCGAACCTGGACAGGAGAATCGACACGTTGAGTCCCTTTCCCCCGGGACGTAAATGCGCATTCGCCGCTCGGTTGACCCGTCCAAAACGGAGCTCCGGAACCTCCATGACGTAGTCGAGGCACGGACTCAGCGTTAGGGTGTAAATCATGGCACATCGCCTCCTTTTTTCATACATGAGGCACGCGTCTTCCGGCGCGCTGCAGACCCCTGCTTCTATAGGATATCCAATCGATCTGCGATATGCAAGATCTGCATGCATTTTTTAGTCGGCTCCCGCACCGTTTTCACTCGGCCTGAACACCAATCCTGCTGTAAAATCACCCGCGCATACGGTTTAAGCGGACATAAACAGATAAAAACACGCTCCGTACAGAGCGTGTTTCTTCATTTCTTCGTCTTAAAGTGCCGCATTTGGCGTCACGCATTGAGCGCCGGAAGCCGCATGGATTCCCGGTTCGTCCCGGCGGACTCCCCTATCCGGGAAACCAGGTCTCCGCCGCTGCGGCCGGCCAGCCCGGCATCCGCCCCGTTGAACGTGCGGTCATCCGGCCGTTTGCCGTTCGTCTATCGTATCCCGTATTTTCATCCGCCGCTATACCCGCCCGGATGGTTCCATGCTCAAATATTGTTTGAGATCTTCCGGATTCGGGCACACGGCATACGCGGCCTCCGCGGATATACAGCCTTCTCTTGTCAGCCTGGCGAGATCCTGCGCCAGCGTCCGCATCCCCTCCTTGGAACTGGTCTGCATCAGGGACGCGATCTGGTGGGCCTTGTTTTCCCGGATCAGGTTGCGAACCGCATCGCTGCCCGTCAGGATTTCCAGGGCGGCGACCCGCCCGGTTCCGTCGAGGGTGGGGAGCAGCTGCTGGGTGATGACCCCCTGCAGCACGGCGCTGAGCTGAGCCCGGACCTGATGCTGGCCCTCGGCCGGAAAGACGTCGATGATCCGGTCGATGGTATTGGCCGCGCCGATGGTGTGCAGGGTAGAGAGCACCAGATGCCCGGTCTCCGCTGCGGTCAAAGCGGCGGAAATCGTCTCATAATCCCGCATCTCGCCCACCAGAATGACATCGGGATCCTCGCGCAGGGCGGAGCGGAGGGCTCCCGCAAAAGAATCCACATCCACACCCACCTCTCGCTGATGAACCAGGGCGCGGCGATTCTCATGGAGATATTCAATCGGGTCCTCGATGGTCAGAATATGGACGGCGCGCTTGTCGTTGATAAAATCGAGCATGGCGGCCAGCGTCGTGGATTTGCCGCTGCCGGTCGGTCCGGTGAGCAGGATCAGGCCTCTGGGGAGCAGCGCCAGCTGCCCCAGCACAGACGGCAGCCGCAGCTCCTCCAGCGTGGGAATCGTATCGTTCAGCAGACGCACGGCGGCGCAGAGACGGCCCCGTTCCCGATAGACGTTCACCCGCTGGCGCCGCCCGTCCGGCAGGGCGTAACAAAAGTCCGCATCCTCCCCCCGATCGATCCGCTCCGCCTGTCGGGGCGTGAGCATGGCGCGGATCAGGCTGTCCGTTTCCTGCGCGGACAGAGGGCGGTCTCCCCTCTCCAAGCGGCCGATTTTCCGATATGCAGCCGGCTGGCCCGGTGTCAGATGAATATCCGAACATCCCCGTTCTCTGGCGTACTGGATACAAACGTCCATGGACTCCATGCCGTGTTTCCCCTCCGTCCTCGTATCAATCGACGTAATACGTCAGCTTCATGAGCTCTTCCACCGTCGTTATGCCGTCCAGGACCAGTCCTTCGGCTTCCTCCACCAAATTGGTAAAACCCTGTTTTTCCCTGGCGTAGGCATACATGTCTTCAATCGGACGGCGGGCGGAAATCATCCTCCGCATCTCACGGTCCACCGCCACCACCTCATGCACGGCGATCCGGCCTTTATAGCCCGTTTTGTTGCAGGCGGGACAGCCTTTCCCGCGGTGCAGCACCGCCGGCGGCGCGTCGAACAGCGCCCGCTCCTGCTCGGTGGGTTGATAAGATTCCTTGCAGTATGGGCATATTTGCCGCACAAGCCGCTGCGCCACCAGTCCAACAACCGAATTCGCCACCAGAAAGGGTTCCACCCCCATATCCTCCAGCCGCACGATCGTCGACAGCGCGTCGTTGGTGTGAAGGGTCGAAAGCACCAGATGTCCGGTAATCGCGCTGCGGACCGAGATGGAGGCCGTTTCGCTGTCCCGCGTTTCCCCCACCATGATGATGTCGGGATCCTGCCGCAGCAGGGACCGCAGCCCCGAATCGAAGGTCAGCCCCGCCAGGGGATTGACCTGCATCTGGGTAACGCCCCGAATATGCCGCTCGACCGGGTCTTCAATGGTCGAAATATTGACCGGGCGATGCACCAGCTCTTCGAGCGCAAAATACAGCGTGGTGGTTTTGCCGCTGCCGGTCGGCCCGGTCAGATAGATGATTCCGTTGGGGTTCTGCAGCATCCGCAGGAATTTCCGATAATTCCTCTCATTCATGCCGAACTGCTTGGCATTGACGACAGCCGTACCCGAACCCAGATACCGCAGCACCACCTTTTCCCCGAATACGGACGGCACCACCGACGCGCGCAGGTTCATCTCGACGCCGTCCACCCGGGTTTTGAAGTGACCGTCCTGCGGGCTGCGCTTCTCGGCAATATCGAGATTGGATAGGATCTTCACCCGGGCGACCAGAGAGGGGTGCAGCCCCCGGTCCATCACCAGATAGGGCAGCAGCATCCCGTCGATCCGCAGACGGATCCGGGTTTCGGTTTCCATCGGTTCGACGTGGATATCGCTCGCCCCCACATTGTACCCGTGTAACAGCAGGGAATTGAGCAGCTTGATAACCGGAGTCTCGTCCCCCTCTTCGATGTCCCGAATCGCCTGCGTCACATCGGGGAGGGGCTCGGCAACCACGGCCGCCGCCGCGGCCTTGGCTTCGAGCTCGGAATAATACACCTCGATCGCGTGTTCGATTTCCTGTTTTTCGGCTAAGGCGATATCCACGGTCATGCCCGTCAGCTGTCGTACGTCCTCGATCCCATAGAATTTCAGCGGATCATCGATCACGACCGTCAGCCGCTGTCCCGTCTGGGATACGGCGATGACGCAGTATTTATCGGCCAGGGCGCGGGGGATCCGCCGGACCGCCTCGATATCGATCGGATAGGTTTCGAGGGAAAGGAGACGCAGATTCAGTTTCTGCGCCATGGCCGTGAGGATCTGCCTCTCGGTGACAAATCCGAGATCGACCAGCACGTCGCCGACCCGCTTGCCGGATTGGCGGTGAGCATCCAGCGCGGCCCCGAGCTGCTCTTCTGTAATATACCCTTTTTCTTTGAGAACTTCCCCAATCGGGATGTTGGTCATATCCATTCCCCCTGAGACCGGATGCCTCCGGTCGCGTTATTGATAGGTTTCGACAGCGGCCACATACCGGTCCGGATCGCTCGACCAGCCGAGAACCCGGTCGGGTGTCCCCGGATCTTTGTCCGGAAACCAGTACACTTCTTTCCAAACGCTGGAATTTTGGCTGATTTTCCAGCTGTTGAGGTTCTTCGTAACCGACATATAAAACGCCCCGTCAAATTCCACCACGTCGCCGAATTCGTACAGGCTCCGGCCGCTGTTTCCGGCGTTGACGGCTTCCCAGTCCCGGTCCAGGGACTTCCAATAGCTGGTATGCGGCTCTCCCGGATGGGTGCCCTTAACGGCGTCGAAATAATAGAACAGCGCCACGACTTCCCAATATTCCCCCGGAGTTACTTCGACGATATCCCCCGGCCGGTACAGCGCGCCGTTCTCCAGCGTCCGGATAGCCGAGGCATCGGTTTCCCGCCAGTACTGATCCACCGTATACGCATCGCCGCCCGGTCCGGGCGGTTCGCTGCCGGGATCGGACGAGGCTTCCTCGACGACGTAGGGATCCGTGTCGTAGCTGATGACCGGATTGATCATCGTCCCGGCTTCCTCGTTCTCGATCGCGACCGGATCCGTCCCCGCCTCGAGGTTGATCAGACGGAAGGAGGACGCCGTTTGGTAGACCGGCTCTGTCTCTCCCGCCCGCCTGAACACCAGACGAAGCCCCAGCGTCGTGGTTTTGACAGTCTCCGCCTCCAGCATCAGGGCGGTGTCCTGATACGCATCCTCGCCGGCATAGGGGGCATAGGGCCCCTCTTTCGGCCCTTTATAAAGCCGTCCGTTTTCGGTAAAAATCACGTTGTCGTATTTGGCTTTGGCCGGATCGGTCCCCTCTTTGAGAAGTTCGACATGGGTGGCAAAGACCAGCTGATCGCTGACCGAACGGTACATCTCGTCCCCCAGCATCTTCATCCGGTCCCGCTCGCTGTCGCCGGAGAGCACACGGCTCGCAAACAGCATGATGGAAAGGGAGACGGTCATCACAATGGCCAGAATGGCGAAACCGGTCATGACCTCGACGAGCGTCATCCCCCGCCGGTCCTGTTTCAGGCGTTTTTTCACCGGTCGATCTCCCCTTTCCCGCGGTTATTCAGACGAGCTTGCGCCACTGCGTTTCATCGTGGATCATGGCTTTGACCGCTGCCCAGTCCTGATTCATGATATCCGCCTTGTCCGCCATGCTCAGGCGGTAATACCAGGCGTGCTCGTCGTGGTCGTACACCAGCCGGGTGTTCCAGTTCTCCACCTGATTGAATCCGGCAAAAATAAAGGTGTCGTCGTAGCTCGTGACGGGCGGAATCAAATATGGCTGGACATACACGGGCCTCACCAGCAGACCGTCGCTTTTGGATTCCCGGACGATTTCGTCCGCCGTCAGATACCGCCTCAGAAAATCCGGGGACAGCGTGGGCCAGTCTCCGCCGTATTTGTACTCCCGCAGCCAGTTGCGGTATGGGCCGTTGTTGAAATACGTGTAGGTGTATCCGGCCTCCAGCCGCTGCTGCGGCGTCATTTTCCGAAGTTCCTTGAGCCAGTAAATATAACTGTTCCGAAGCCCGTCCTCAAATCCCACCGTAACCGGTTCAAAGCTGTAGAGCTGTGCCCCCTTGGCGGTGCTGCCCGCCTTGACAACCTGACCCGAAAACGACACGCTCCCGGACCCGATGGACACCGTCAGCTTTTGATCGGTTTTGTCCTCTGCCTCCTGCTTTTCTATGGTTTCAAAGGCATTCTGGCCGTTTTCTTCCCGCACATCGCCCTCGCGGATGATTTTCTGTGCGACCACGAACCCCGCATACATCGTCGCCAGGATCAGCGCGAGGATCATCAGTCCGCAGACCGACTCGACGAGAGTCGAGCCCGCCCGATTTTGGCACAGCAGCGTTTTTTTCATGTCCCGTCCCCCCATTCGTCGGGGTCCCCGCTGTAGGCGGAGAGATACCAGGTCCGCGTTTTTTCTGCAGGATTCTGCGTTTCGGAATCCACTCCCCCGGAGGGCGTATCCTCCCCCTGGCGCTGCAGGACGCCGACGATCGTCGCCGTGACGCTCCGGGATTCGCCGCCTTTTACGGCCGTGGCCGATACGGTGATCACCCGCTTCGTCGTCTGGCTGTCAAACGGTTCGAGCGCCGCACGCAGGGAGCAGGCGCCCATTTCGGCGCCGAAGCCGACATCCTCCACCGTCCATTGGCCACGCTCCTGCAAATAGGCAAAGATTTCGGTCGCCGTGGAAGTTCCGGACGTAAATTCCTGCACCACCATATCGGCCGCGGAGCGGGCGGTCAGATACGCCTGGCGGGCGTCGTCGTTCCGCCGGCTCCGGTTCTGATAGGCCAGGGAGATCCCCAATACCGCGCTGACGAGGATCAGCAGAAACCCCGCGGCCGCCATGGCCCAGATGATCGCGGATCCGTCGTTTTGTCTGAGCTTCCGAAGCATGGTGGTCCCCCTTCCTTCCAGGATCATGCGCGTTTTTACGCCTGCGTCTGCCCCTGCGGGACATCGGTTCTGGATTCGAGCATGAAAATCTGCAGCGTGATCATAAATTCGTCCGGCCGTTCCCCGCCGCCATAGGAATATGCCGCGTCGCTGACATGCAGCTGCGGCTGGACGTCATACGCCGCGACCAGGGCGGCAAAGACGTCGTAGGAGGCGCTGCCCCCGATCTGAAACGTCCGCACCGCCGTCCCTTCCGCATCCTCTTCCCCACCCGCGGCGGAGGATGTGCCGGCGGGCGCATAGATTTCGGGCTTTTCGGCCGAGGCGGCGTGGATCGTCAGGCTGGTGGGCGTCACCCCCAGCTCCAGGGCTATGCCGGTCAGATACGCATCATACCGCTCGCTGGGCATTCCCTCGGTGAAGAGGCTCCCGTACAGCTCATCGCTCGTCCGGTTCAGCTCCTCGATCCGGGCGAGATGCTTCTCCAGGGTGTTTTTCTTGATCTCCATCTCCATTTTCTGCATCTCGGCGGTATCGAGGGAATCCTTCAGCGCGGCATTGCGGCTCATCGCCGGCAGTATGAGCAGACAGACGCATCCGGCCGTGATCGCGATGCACAGAAGAAGATAAAGCAGGCCTTTTTCCCGCTTGGACAGCTTACTGGCCATCGGATGTCCCCTCCTCTCCCTTTAGAAACGCCGTAATTTGAAACCTATATGTCTCCCGGCCGTCTGCGTCGGCCCTTTGGGTATAGCCGGTGTAATCGATGGCGAGGCAGGCGCCGGACGCCCGCAGGCGGGCGACATATACGGCCGCGTCCTCGATATGGGGCACCTCGCCCGCAAGGGACAGCCGGCCGGCCGCATAGACCAGCTCATCGATCTGCGCCCCGTCCGGAGCCGCGCTCCGGATGATCTCGAACAGCTCCGCCGACAGCTGCGGATAACTGTCGATGGCGTCCCGCACTCTCCGGGCGTTGTTCACCTGTTTCTGCAGGGCGGCCGCCTGCGCTTCGGCCTCCAGCGCCTGCTGATAACGTCCGTCCTTGTCCATAGCTCCAACCGCCTGGACCAGACTCTCCGACCGGGCCGTATAGACAACCTGCTGCCACGTCAGCAGGCCGAACGTCCCGAGTCCCCCGGCCAGCAGAAGGACCGGCAGGAGCACGAGCAGCGCCTTTTTCCCGTTTGTGCCGGAGCGGACCGCCTTTTGCGCCTGCTGGGCATGGACGAAATCCAAGCCCTTGGAAGGCAGTTTCTTCATGGGGATTCCCTCACTTTCCCGAAAGGCCGCCCACAGCGGCCAGATACAGTCCCACATCCACCGTTTCATCGCAGACGATCCGGGGGCTCTCCGGAAGCGGCTCAATCCGCATATGCAAAGACGATGCCGCCTCACGGCAAAGCGCCGCCGTCTTGTCGTCGATCCCGTAAAAATAGACGTTTTCGAGGCTGGCCCCGCCTTTTTCAGACTGGTAGAATTGCTTGATTTCCGAAAGTCGTCCCGCCATACCCGCCCCATATTCCGGCGTTCCCGGCATGGCTTCGATTCTGGCGCTGTTGGAGAACACGTACCGTCCCCCCTCAAAAAGGGCACAGAACATCCGGTCTCTCTCGATCGTGGAGAGCACGCAGGCGGATCGTTCAAAAGCCGGAAACAGCGTCACCGCCTTGATCAGGGCATGGAGCCCCGCATCGCAGGACGACAGCGTGATTCCCAGGGAGGCAAAAAGCGCCCGGTAGCGGTCGAGCATGGACCGGTTCATGGCACAGGCGAAGATCCGGCCGCGCTTTTCGCCGCCGATACGGTTTTCCAGGACCGCGTAGTCATACACCCGGTCCTCGTTTTGGCTGTCTGTATTGACAAATTCCCGCCGGACGGTCTCCCGGATCGCAGACGGCGGCAAAAACGGAATCTCCAGGGCCTTCGTGAGGATATCGCCGCTTTCCACCACAATATCCACCCGTTTTCCCAGCCGCCCCTTCAGCCCCGCGAGAGATTCGCGCAGCCGCCCCTCATCGGTGATGATCCCGTTGAGCAGGACGCCCTCGGGCAGACGCAGCACGGCCGCATCCTTTATCTTCACACGGTTTTTCCCCGCGGTTCCCCGCACGAACTTGACCGTGTCGCTCGCAAAATACAGAACGGAAACCATGTCCCCCACTCCTATCCGATGTTCTGATACATGGTGTACAGCGGCAGCAGGACCGACACCATGACAAACCCGACGCCGACCGCCAGCACCACGATCATGGCCGGCTCCAGCATCGCAATCAGCCGGTCGATGGCCTTTTCCGATTCAAAATCGAAGCTGTCCGCCATATGGTCGAGCATCTCGTCCAGACGTCCCGCTTCTTCCCCGATCAAGGTGACGGACATCAGCTTCGGCACAAAGCCGTCGACCTCTCCAAGCGCCTGGGACAGCGGCGTTCCGCCGCGCACCTGGGCGATGACCTTGCCGAACTGCGCGGTGATATACCGGTTCCCGATCGTATCCGCCGCTACGCTGAGCGCCTGGAGCATGGACAGGCCGCTGGTGTACAGCGTACTCAGCGTGCGCGCGAAGCGGGCTGTATAGATGGTCCGCATCAGCCCGCCGATTTTCGGCAGTTTCAGCTTCACGGCGTCCAGCCGGATGCGCACTTTAGGATTCTGCAGGAGAACGGCCAGCGCGAGGATCAGGACGATCGCCGCGATCAGGCAGATATCCCAGTGCACGATCAATCCCTGGCTGACCGCCATCATAAATTTGGTAATTCCCGGCATCTCGACGCCGAGGGACTTGAACGACTCGAAAAACTGCGGCAGTATGAACAGAAACACGCCGAAGAACACCAAAACGCCGACAACGATCAGGATGGCGGGATAGATCATGGCGTTTTTGATCTTGCTGCGAATTTTATGATCCTTCTGAAAATGGACCCCGACCTTTTTGGCCGTCTGGTCCATTTTGCCGCTGGCTTCGCCGGAGCGGAACAGGTTGATCATCAGCGGCGGGAAGGCGCCGTTTTGTGCCTCGAGCGCTTCGCTGAAACTCTTGCCCTTTTGCAGGTCCAGATACACCCGGCGATAAAGCTCCCTCTGCTTGGGTTTCAAATCGCTCTGCAGAAAAATATGCATCGCCCGCACCAACGTGATGCCGGAAGACAGCATGGTGCCGAGCTCGGCCGAAAATTCGGAAAGCTCGTTGGCTTTCGGTTTATAAACCGTTTTTTCGTCCGGCGCCGTCTCCCGGCAGCTCACCAAAAACTGACCATCCTGCCGCAGAGCGGCGGCAAGCTCGTCCGCATCGGCGGCCTCTCTCCGTCCCCCAACCAAAACCGACATGGCGTTTCTGGCCTTGTATTTATAAACCGGCATGCGGATTCCTCCTTATTGCGGCCAACTTAATACGACAGAAGAGACAGGTAGGCGTTCATGATCGGGGTATAAAACAGGCGGGCGGCCAGAATCCCGGCCGCCAGATAGGGGCCGAAGGCGATATGATCGCCCTTATTCACCTTTTTGAGAGCCAGCCGCACCATGGAGACCAGTCCGCAGCCGACAACGGCGAAAAAGGCCGCGAGCAGGATCGCTTTCCATCCGAGCAGGAAACCGCACACCGCAATCAGCTTGATATCCCCGCCGCCGAAGGCGTCGGGAATCAGGCAGGTGAGAAGAAGCATGGGCAGGCTGACGGCAAAAAAGCCGATCACCCGGCCGATGATCCCGGAGAATCCGGTCAGGAACAGATCGAACGCGATGGGGACGAGGAATGCCAGCACCAGTCCGTTCGGAATGATCATCGACTGCAGGTCGATGAGAAAGACACAAAAAAGCAGGGAAGCGGTCAGGCAGGCGTTTACCGTCTCGAGCGACAGCCCATACCGCCAAAAGCACAGGGCGAATACCCCGCCCAGTGCCATCTCTGTCAGCAGATACCGGGGCGAAATCCGGACACGGCAGGTGCGGCACCGCCCCCGCAGAAACAGATAGCTGAAAACCGGGATCAGCTCCCACAGGCGGAGGGCGACCCCGCAGGAAGGGCAGTGGGACCGCCCCTTGACAAAGGACTCCCCGCTGCCGCTGCGCAGCGCCACGACATTGAGAAAACTCCCGACACAGCAGCCGATCAGCACGATATACACGTAGAGGAGACTATATACCCACGTCATCCGATTTCCTCTCCCCTTTCCAATTTATCCCGCTTCCGTGATACAAAAAAGGCCTTTGCCGCAAACCGCAAAGGCCTTTTTCCCGTATCCGTTTTTCGGAGGCCGCCGAACCCGCCCCCGAAACCGCAACCCTATTTTTGTTATCGCGGGAACCCAGGCCGAAACCGGGCGGCGGTTCAGATGGCATACCATAGGCTGCGAGGCGATTCCGGACTGTGCTGTCACGCATTCGTTTGAGCAAGGAAACGGATGCCGGCGTTTGTCTTATGTAAGGGTATAGAACTTGTACTTTGCGTCGGAAGCTTTTGTCGGGAACGCCTCTTTGACGATCGTCGCCGTGTCTCCCAGCACAATCTTGACATACTTGTCGCCAGACAGCCGGTCGTCCTTATAATAGAACACCTTAATGGTGTCCGGCAGCCCCTCGCCGTTTTCCTCGTAATCGACCGCAATGGTCATCCCGGCGGGATCGTTGGGCTCCAGATACCCCTGGATATCGGCCAGCTTGACGCTGGTGGTATCGGTACCGGTCCGCTTGAGCTCGAGCGCGATATACGCGGCACGGGCGTCGGACATGACAGCCTTGTCTTGCGCATCGTTCAGTGCGCCGAGCATGGTGGGGACCGCAATGGCGATCAAAATGGCCAGGATAGCCAGGACGACCAGCAATTCAACCAAGGTAAAACCCTTTTTACCCTTCAGGATTTTTTTCATAAATTCGACCTTCTTTCTTTAAGTCGTCCACGCCTTGCCCGCGGGCGCATGTTATCTCCAATTGAATGAAGTATAGCATGTCCTGTCGCCTCCGTCAACAAAATAAGCCTTGTATTTTTTAGAAAAATGGTGTTTTTATGCGATTTTGTTGGGATATGAGCAAGGTTTTCCGCACTTGAGCGGGATTTCCCATAAGTTCCGGCATTCTCTCCGTCTGCCAAAAGCCGCGGGAACAATTCCCCGCGGCTTTCTGTCCGGTTGTCACGCCTTTTCTTTCAGCAACAGGAGCAGGCTCAGGTACAGGCTGACGGCGAGCAGCGTGATGTTGTACCCGCTCATCGCCAGCACGAAAAATCCCGCCGCCGCGATGGGAAACAGGGTGATCACGGATATCCGCAGCACCCATTTCCGCGCCGATTCCTCTTCCATCCGCAGGGCCAGCAGGCAATAGAGCGCCTGCCCGCCGTCCAGCGGTTCGATGGGCAGCAGATTAAACACCCCCAAGGTCAGATGCACCAGAGCGGCAGCCTCGTTCCCGTGAAAAAAGGAGAGGATACAAAAGGTTACGAGATTGACCGCCGGTCCGGCCAGAGACACGAGGGCATTCTGCCGGTATCCGAGCCGTTTGGCCGGATCCTGTTCGACCCGCATGCCGAATAAACCGACGCTGATCCGCTGCGGCTTGCAGTCGAACGCGAGCAGGGCGATGAAATGCCCTGCTTCGTGCATGAACGACGCCGCCAGACACCATAAGGAAAAGACGCTGGGATCGAGTGTGACCGCCACCGCGACCATGGCGGGGAACAGCAGGCTGAACCGGCAGGGGACACCGCCGATGCGCAGCTCAAGCATAGAGTCCTTCCGGCAGGAGGGGCAGCGGATCATACGCCGTTTTGTTCAGAAAGGCGGAGATATGCAGGTGGTTCCCTGTGGAATCCCCCGTGTTCCCCACCCGGGCTACCGTCTCTCCCGCCCGGACGACCGTATCCTTTTCCGCGAGAATCTCCGAACAGTGGGCATACAGGATCTCCAGCCCGCCCCCGTGATAAATCTTGATGTAGTTGCCGTAGCTCTTGTCGGTGCCGGTCTCCCGCACCACCCCGTAATACATCGCGGCGATCGGTGTCCCCCCTGCGGCACCGATGTCCAATCCGGTGTGGAACCCCGTGCCGCCCTTGATGGGATCCTCCCGGTATCCGAACCAGGAGTTGAAATGCCCCTCCGGAATCGGTTTATAAGCGGTCCGGTTCACCTGCAGCTTGGCAAAGGTCGCCCCCTCGGGCGCGTACAGCGCCTTGACGGTGCTCATCGGCACGTCCTGGCCGCCGACCCCCTCCCCGCTTGCATCCCCCTCCGGATTGGAAGAGGCGTCGTCGGACGAAGGGGGCGGATCCTGCGATTCCGGATCGGAAGAGGGATTCTCCTTGTCGAACAGCCCGGCAATGGTGGCCGCAAAGGTGTTGTCCATGATGGACTGGTTGAATGCTTCCCGCAGTTGGTCAAAGGCGCTGCCGCCGGCCAGCTTCAGCAGAAAGGCGATGAGCAGCACCACGACGCAGGAAATGCTCTGCACCAGCAGCACCTGCCACCCGGCTGGGGCGGTGCGCCTGGCGCCGCTTCCGGCCGGACGTCGGCCGTCCGGCAGCCTGCGGAACGGGCGCTCTTCACGGAATGGGCGTTCTTCCGGCATTTTAAAGATCATTCCTTTCGTGGGAGCCAGGGACAGGGGGCCGGCCAATGCCCCGCGGCATGACCGGCCCTAGGCCTCTGTACTTTAAACGATGATGCAGATCAAGCCGCTGCACCCCTCGTTGATGATCCGCTCGACCGTCTCCTTGAGCTTGATCCGGGCATCGGAGGGCATCCGGTAGAGCTTGTTGTGCAGCCCCTCGTTGACCAGCCCGTACAGCGAGGTGCCGAAGATGTTGGACTCCCAGATTTTGGAGGGGCTTTCCTCGAATTCCCGCAGCAGGTAATTGACCAGCTCCTCCGACTGCTTCTCGGAACCCACGATGGGCGACACCTCGGTTTGGATGTTCGCCTTGAGCATATGGATGGAAGGCGCCTCGGCCCGCAGGCGGATGCCGTAGCGGCCGCTCTGCTTGATGATTTCGGGCTCTTCGAGCGTCATTTCCTCAAGGGACGGCATCACGATGCCGTAACCGGTCGCCTCGACCTGATCCATGGCGTTTTTGATCTTGTCGTACTTCTTCCGGATCGCGGCGAGCTCGGTCATCGTGTTCATCAGCGACGCTTCATCCGTGATCGGAATGCCGGTCGTTTCCCCTAGGATCTGGTAGAACAGGTCGGGCTGCACGCTCACCGCGATGGTGCCGCTGCCCCGTCCGAGCTCGACGGCGGTGAGCCTGGCGTTGTCTACGTATTCGCAGGCGATGATCTCGCTCGCCATGGCCGACATCTGGCTGATCTTCTTGAGTCCGGTAGCCGCGGAACGGATGGATTCGATGATGCTCCCGCGGATGGCGTGGGATTTCGGCAACCCCGTCAGCCACTTCGGCAGCTCGATGCCGATTTCCCGGACCGGGAACTCGAAAAGGACCTTTTCGAGAATCCGGCGGATCCCCGCCTCTTCCAGCTCCAGACAGTTGACCGGCATGACCGGGACGCCGTATTTGGCTTCCAGCTCGGCGCTGAGCTGCAATGTCGCGGAGGAGGTGGGATTGACGGAGTTCAAAAGCACCACGAAGGGCTTGTGGATATCCTGCAGTTCCCGGACGACCCTCTCCTCCGCCTCGGCATACTCTTCGCGGGGGATCTCGGTGATGCTGCCGTCGGTCGTCACGACCAGGCCGATGGTCGAATGCTCGTTGATGACCTTGCGGGTGCCGAGTTCGGCCGCCATGTTGAAGGGGACTTCCTCCTTGAACCACGGGGTCTTGACCATCCGGGGCGCGTTGTCCTCGATATAGCCGAGAGCGGAGGGAACGATGTATCCGACACAGTCGATCATCCGCACGTTGAGTGTCGCCGTGCCGTCGACCGTGATGGTCACCGCCTGCTCGGGGATGAACTTCGGCTCGGTGGTCATGATGGTCCTTCCGGCCGAGGACTGGGGCAGTTCGTCGGTAGCCCGTTCCTTTTTATATTCGCTGTCGATGTTCGGAATTACCAGGGTATCCATGAACCGCTTGATAAAGGTGGATTTGCCTGTGCGGACCGGCCCCACCACGCCGATGTAGATGTCGCCGCCCGTCCGGCGGGCAATGACATCGTAAATGTTTTGTCCTTCCATCTCGTCGCCCTCCTACTTCAGCATAACGGTACGAGCAGCATGGTGTCATCGGGCAACACATCCGCCGCCAGTCCGTTTTCCTCCATGACTGCCTCCATGGAGGTGTGACAGCTCTTCGCGATCTCCCACAGAGATTCTCCGCCGTTCGCAAAATAGATCTTCAGCGCGCACCGCTGATCCGCTTCGCTCTTTGCGAAGGGCGCGTTTTCGTCCGCCGCCATGCCGGTGACGGCCACACAGCTGTCCGCCGCCATACAGAAGCGGCAGACACCCACCTGCACCCGGATATCGATCTGCTGGGAATTCAGGTTGTATTCCACCCCCAGCACCTCGAGTTCGGCGGTCATGCTGCTGCACTTGTCGGAAAAATCCAGAACGAAATCGACCGGCCGCTCATAATACGAGATCACACCGCCCGCGTCCTTCGCCAGCATGGACACCATCAGGCGTCCGTCGATGAAGGAGCCGTTTTCCTCACAGCGCGTCGCCACCGGAACGGCCTCGCACCACATGTCGACGATCCCGGCCACTCCCTCGGGCGGCAGTTCGAGCGTCTCCTTGACCGGACAGACATCCTTCCGGATCCCGAGCAGCTGCTGGGTATCGATCCGGCGGGTATCCAGCTTCAGGGGACAGGCCGTCAAGTAAGCGTCGGTGATGATCTCAGAGGCGCCCGTGCGGTAGCACTGCACCTGCGCCTGCACCTTGATGGAGACCGACAGCAGGACGTTTTCGCCGTTCGGGTTCTGGGTGATATGCACGTCGCAGACCGTCACGTCCGCCCGGCAGTCGCAGAACCATTCCTCGTCCAGACCGTCCACATCGATGATTTGGCTGAACGGAATCTCGTGTTCCACCCGGTCCATCGTCCCGGCGACGGTATCGTTCGCATACAGGGTGCACAGAAGGACCTCGCCCTTGAGGATGACCTTGCCCGGCATGGTCTTGCAGTCCTGGACATTGGCCACCGCCTCGCTGCGGATGAGGGTCTCAGCCGGCAGCTTGCCGGGTCCCAGCTCGAGCACTTCGCTGATGGTGAAGGGCTTTTCAGCCGAAGAGGCCGGCACCGTGAAATACAGGGGCTTGGTGCGGGTGTAGACCCCGTCCCCCTTCGCGGCGGACACCACCTCCTGGCCGCCCTCGGCCGTGACCTTCAGCTTGACGCTGAACGCCCCGTGGATATCCAGCCGTCTCGGGCTGGTCGCCCGGCAGTTGACATAATTCGGTTTGGCGTCGAGCCGGATGCAGGCCCCGACTCCGGCGTTTTTGACGTTGAATGTGCTGGTGAAGGGCTGGGTGAATTCGCAGCTGCGCGCGCATTTGCGGGCCTCGTCCAGATACAGGACCCGGATATTCGTCACGCCGTCCGCGATCAGCCGGTCCCCGCTGAACTGCTTTGACTGTACCACCGGTTTCATGGTGCATTTGAGGACCGCCGCGATATCGGGGAGATAATCGGGCAGTACAAAATCGCAATCCACCGGCCGTTCATCAAAGTCGTCAAACAAGGATTCCGTGGTGCCGATGACCTTGTTTGTCACCTGAATGTCCATGTACACCTCTCCTTTATGCTCTTGGCTTTTCTATCACAACTATATTCGCCCTGTCCACGGAGTATTCCAAGAGGATAGCGGAGATGTGTAAAAAATCCCGTTTTTCCGGGTTTGGCGGCCCTTTGCACGGCCATTCCATAGAAAAAGCGCGGCTGGTTTTCCCAGCCGCGCCAAAATGCCGCATTCAGTTGTATTTGATCAGAAAGCTTGCTTTCTTCCAAAGAGAAAACTGGTTTTCCATCCGCTGCCGCTGTTCCGGCGTCACACCGTCCAGCTTGGCCTTGGCGGCCTCAACGGTTTGTTCGATCACGGCCACCCGCGCGTCCGTATACAGTTCGCTGGGGCTCGGCGGCACCCAGCATATGCTGTCCGCCTGACACTGCTCGCTGCTGTCCGCCAGGGCCTTGTAATAGGCGAACATCTCGTCCGCCGCAGCACCGTAGAGCTTCCGGCAGGCGTCGTAGAGGATCTGTTCACCCGACAAGCTGCCGTCCCACATGCCCTTGGCCGACACATACCACAGCGGCCAGCGCAGCGGATAGCTTTCTTCCGTATCGTTGTAGCTCGGCCAAGGCCCCTGGTCGTAGTACACGTAATCCACGCCGTTCTGCTTCCAGAGCGCCTGGTTCCGGGTGGCGACATTTCCCTGCACCCAGGGAATATCGGCCCACACCACCTTATCCGCGGCGATGCAGTTCCACTCCCAGATGGAAATGTGCTGCACCTCGGCTTTGGCGATGAACTCCTTGAAATTCCCGAGCCAGGACTGGGTATAGATGTTGTGGGTGATGCTGTTTTTTCCAATCACCGCTTCGTTCAGATCCAGCGGCTTGGTCATGCTGGCTTCCCGGCAGAACATCACTTCCACGTTCGGATGCGCTTTTACCTTCTCCGGCGGGAAATAGTTGTTGTGATAGCTCAGGATGGAAATGGTGACATCCGGCCGCGTTTTGCATACAATCTCCGCGACCCGGTTGGCGAAGGTGAGAATCTGGTCGGTCGGATTTCCGGCCGCGGCGCAGGTCTCGCATTCGCACCAGCCCTTCTCCCATCCGTCGTTGGCCGCCAGGGAGTAATTCGTCAAGGTCGGGTCGGCCTCCAGCTTTTCCAGCACCTTTTTAGCTGTCTCGGCGGCCAGTTCCTCGTTGGTGTAGTCGTATTGCCACCAGGCCTGGGACTGCGGATCCCGCACTCCGTCCACCAGCGCGAACCACTCCGGATGGGTTTCCATATAGGTTTTCCGGGGAATCAGGCCCGTAATCCCGTGGCCGACCATCTTGTTGTCGCCGCCCTGATACCAGCGCTGCCCCATCTCGGGGTTTTTGCTCAGGAGATATGTCCAGCGGCAGTTGAACTGCGGGACGTGCTCAACGTCGAGCTCCCCGATCGCCACTGTCGGATAGGAGGGAACCACCTCCCACAGCTCATCGATGCCGAACCAGCCGCACCCCATCCGCTCGAGCAGCATGGTTACGGCAAAGGCCGTCCCCTGATACCGCTCGTCGTCGTTTCCCAGCACCGCCACACGGTTTCCGACACGCTTGAGTATCACCTTTTCCGCGTCCGGATACCCCGTCGGCTGCTGGATTCCCATAGCCGCCGTCTGCTTTGTCGGACCCACCAGGATGCCGTTTTCATCCGCATGGTCCTCGCTGTCGTCGACGATCGGGATCGATCCGCCCGTCATCCGGTTCAGATACGTCTGCAGATCCTCCGCGGCCGCTTTCACCTTGTCGCTCGGCGATTCCGGAATGACGATCACCGCTTTGGCGGTTCCGTTTTCCGCGATTACGAAGTCCGCTGTTCCCGGGTTCGTGACCAGCGTCTTATTGTCCGGAAGCTCCGGAATCGATGCCGATTGATCCGCCTGGCTGCTCTCCTCCGAGGGCGTACCCGCCTCCTCGGGCCGGCAGGCCGTCATGGACATCAGGATCGTCCCCGCCAGAAGCAGCGGCAGCCCTGTGCGCCATCTAAATAGTTTCGCTGTCATATGCATCCCCCTTTATTCCCATACCCAAGCAGCGGTTTCTAATCCGCTTGGGTATCCGGCGGCTGTAAACAGGTTTTTCGCTTTCGTATGGCCCCAAATTCTCCGATTCCCGATTTGGCAGCCGGGTATCCGGCCGCAGCCCTGTCAGTTGTATTTGATCAGGAGCGACGCCTTTTTCCAGATGGCGATCTGATCCTCCATCCGCTGCTTCTGCGTATCCGTTACGCTGTCCAGTTTAGCCTCAGCGGCCTTGATGGCGGCGTTGATGACATCCACCCGCTCCTGCGGATACATCTCGCTGGGTTTCGGCGGTATCCACGTCATGCTGTAGGCGCGGCACTGTTCGCTGCTGTCCGCCAGCGCCTTATAATAGGTAAACATCTCATCGGCGGCGGCGCCATACAGCTTCCGGCAGGCATCATAGAGGATCTGCTCTCCCGTCAGGCTGTCGTCCCACATCCCCTTCGACGCCACATACCAGAGCGGCCAGCGCAGGGAGAAGCTCTGTTCCGTTTCCCGATAGCTCGGGGCCGGTCCCTGATCATAAAAGACGTATTCCACGCCGTTCTGTTCCCAGAGGTTCAAGTTCCGGGTGGCGACATTTCCCTGCACCCAGGGCACGCTGGCCCAGACCTCGCGTTCCGCCGCGATGCAGTACCATTCCCAGATGGACGTATGTTCCACTTCGGCATTCTTCACATACTGCTGGAAGTTCCCGAGCCAGGACTGGGTATAGGTGTTGTGGGTGATGGTATCCCGCCCCACGATCGCCTCGTTTAAATCGAGCGGCATGGTCAGGCTCGTCTCCCGGCAGAACATCACTTCCACGTTCGGCAGGGCCTTGACCTTATCGGGCGGAAAATAGTTGTTGTGATAACTCAGGATGGTGAGGAGCTTCTCCGGATAAACCTTGCCCACGATCTCGGCGACGTTGTTGGCGAAATACAGGAGCTGATCGGTCGGATTCCCCACTGCTTTGCAGGTGTCGCATTCGCACCAGCCCTCTTCCCATCCGTCGTTGGCGGCCAGGGAATAATTGGTCATGTTCGGATTGGCGTCGAAATACTGGATCACTTTTTTGGCAATCTCGGCCGCGAACTCCTTGTTGGTGTAATCGTACTGCCACCACTCCTGGGAGTGCGGATCCCGCACCCCGTCCACCAGCGCAAACCACTCCGGATGGGACTCTAACTGCGTATCGCGGGAAACCAGACCCGGAAGGGCGTGACCGGCCATTATCTGATCGCCGCCCAGATACCAGCGGCTTCCCAGGGTCAGATAAGTGGAATACACCCGGGTGTCCCTCGAACGGAACCGGGGCGTGTGCTCGATGTCGAGTTCTCCGACCGCCAGCGTGGGATAGGAAGGGATTTCTTCCCAAAGCGGATCGGTCCCGAACCAGCCGCAGCCCAGCTTTTCGAGAAGCATCGTCACCGCGTTTTCGGTCCCTTGATAGACAGCGTCATCGTTTCCGATCAGGACCAGATAGTTCTTCACTCGTTTGACAATGACTTTTTCCGCGTTCGGATAACCGGTGGGCTGCTCGATTCCGAGTTCCTTGGTCTGTTTCGTCGGCCCCACCAGAATATAATTGCCGTCCCGCCGTTCCACGCTGTCAAACCCGATTTTCATAACGGCGCCCGTCATCTTGTTCAATACGGCCTGCAGATCCTCCGCAGCCGCCCGCACCTTGTCGCTCGGCGATTCTGGAATGACGATGGTCACTTTGGCGGTTCCGTTTTCCGCGATCAGGAAATCGGCATCGCCCGGATTCGTGACCAGCGTTTTGTTTTCGGGCAGATCCGGCATCTGAATCGGGGTGCCGGTCTGCGAACTGGCCTCTGCGGCCGAACTGGATGGTGAACTGGTCTGTTTGCATGCTGTCATGGTCATAAGGATCCCTCCCGCTAGTAAAATATGCAATCCCGAACGAATCAAACGTCCTGTTTCGATCATGGCGTTCTCCTTCCGTTGTCTGTGTGATAGCCGGCATCTTTGTCTTTATTATAGAGAAAGCCCCCATCTCCGGCAAGGTGAAAAACCATCCAACAGCGAGTCCGAATTTGCTGTTTTTCACAAATCCGGCCCAGGTCTTTTTCCCTGCCGTATCTTCGCGTCTTTATACAATTTTAATGTCCCGTCCTCTGTGCTTACACCATCTTTATCTCCTGTGTGCTAGACTTTTAGCCAAAGGAGGGTTGACCATGGGCACGCTGATGATCGTCATCGGACTCATTGCCTGCATACTGCTGATCTACTATATCGTCATTCTGCTGCGAGGTGATCAATCGTGATCCAGACCATACTGCAATACGGGCTGTATCTGCTGATACTGGTGGCACTGGCTGTTCCGCTCGGCCGCTACATCGGCAAAGTGATGAACGGGGAAAGGGTATTCCTGTCCCGTATTCTGATCCCTTGTGAAAACGGCATCTACAAGCTGCTCCGGGTCCGCCGGGACGAGGAGATGACCTGGAAACGATACACTGTCAGTATCCTGCTGTTCAGCGGCGTCGGGCTTCTCCTTCTCCTGCTGCTTCAGATGCTTCAAGGCATCCTGCCGGGCAATCCTCAGGGACTGAGCGGCGTCTCCTGGCACCTGGCCTTCAACACCGCCGCCAGCTTTATCACCAACACCAACTGGCAGGCTTACAGCGGGGAATCGACCCTGAGCTATCTGACTCAGGCCGTCGGCCTGACGGTGCAGAATTTCGTCTCCGCCGCCGTCGGCATCGCCGTGCTTTTCGCCCTGATCCGGGGATTCATGCGGGTGAAGAGCAACGGACTCGGCAGCTTTTGGGTGGATGTCACCCGCATCGTCCTCTATATCCTGATCCCGATTTCCCTGCTGGTCACGATAGGCCTGATTTCCCAAGGCGTCATCCAGAACCTCCGCCCCGCCCAAACGGTGGATCTCCTCGAACCGGTTGCGGTCAAGGACGGTGAAATCCTGGAAGGAGCGGTGATCGACGGCGATACCGTGACCCTGGACGGACAGACCGTGGACGGGGCCGTCGTGGTGCAAAAGCAATTTGTGCCGATGGGCCCCGCCGCCAGCCAAATCGCCATTAAACAGGCCGGCACCAACGGCGGCGGCTACATGGGCGTCAACTCGGCCCATCCGCTTGAAAACCCCACCCCTTTTTCCAATCTGCTCGAGATGCTCTCGATCCTGCTCATCCCCGTGGCTCTCTGTTTCACTTTCGGACGCAATATCCGGGATAAAAAGCAGGGGATTGCGCTGTTCGCCGCCATGTTCCTCGTTCTGGTCCTGGCCCTCGGGACGATTGCGGTCAGCGAGCAGGCGGCTACGCCGCAGCTCGCTTCGAACGGCACGGTGGATATCGGCACCGTGAACCAGGCCGGCGGCAACATGGAGGGCAAGGAAACCCGTTTCGGCATTGCATCCTCCTCCACCTGGGCCGCTTTCACCACTGCTGCCTCCAACGGCTCGGTCAACTCCATGCACGACAGCTACACGCCCCTCGGCGGCATGGTGACCATGCTGCTCATGCAGCTCGGGGAGGTCATCTTCGGCGGGACCGGCTGCGGTCTCTACGGCATGCTGGCCTTCGCCATCCTCACGGTATTCCTGGCCGGTCTCATGGTCGGACGGACCCCGGAATATCTGGGGAAAAAGATCGAGCCCTACGAAATGAAAATGGCGGTCATCGCCTGCCTCGCCACCCCGTTCGCCATTCTGGTGGGCAGCGGCATCGCCGCCTTGGTCCCCGCGGTTGCAGACAGCCTGAACAACGCCGGACCCCACGGCTTTTCTGAACTGCTGTACGCCTACTCCTCCTGCGGAGGCAACAACGGTTCCGCCTTTGCCGGTTTCAACGCCAACACCGTCTTTCTCAACGTCAGCCTGGGGCTCGTGATGCTGTTTGTCCGCTTTGTCCCGATGATCGCCATTCTGGCCACAGCGGGCAGCCTGGTTCGGAAAAAGCGCATTGCCTCCACCTTAGGCACCTTGTCGACCAGCAGCGCCTTGTTTGTCTTCCTGCTGATCTTCGTCGTCCTGCTGGTCGGGGCGCTCAGCTTCTTCCCCGCTTTGGCCCTCGGGCCCATCGCCGAGCAACTCCGCATGCTGTCCTAATCCAGGCCCATCAAGGAGGTATTGTCATGACCGCCAAACCCAAAAGTGCCCTCACGGACAAAAAAATGGTTCTGCAGGCCATCCGGGACGCTTTTCGAAAACTTGATCCCCGGATCCAGGCGCAGAATCCCGTGATGCTGCTCGTCTATATATCGGCGGCGCTCACCACGCTGCTGTTCGTCTTCTCTCTCTTTCAAATCCAGGACGCCTCCACCGGCTATACCTTGGCCATCGCCGTCGTCCTCTGGCTGACGGTCCTGTTCGCCAATTTTGCCGAAGCGATCGCGGAAGGCCGCGGCAAAGCGCAGGCCGACTCCCTGCGAAACGCGAAAAAAGAGGTCGAGGCGCACCTCATCCCTTCTCCCGGCCGGCGGGATGAGATCACCGCGCGCCCCTCCGCTCAGCTCAAGAAAGGCGATATCGTCCTGGTCCGGGCCGGTGAGCAAATCCCCGCCGACGGCGAGGTGATCGACGGCGCGGCCTCGGTGGATGAAAGTGCCATCACCGGAGAATCCGCTCCGGTCATCCGGGAAAGCGGCGGCGACCGGAGTGCCGTCACCGGCGGCACCACGGTCATTTCCGACTGGCTGGTGATCCGTGTGACCAGCGAGGCGGGTGAAAGCTTCCTCGATAAAATGATCGCCATGGTAGAGGGGGCGGCCCGCAAGAAGACGCCGAACGAACGCGCGCTCCAGATCTTCCTCATCGCCCTGACGATAGTCTTTCTGCTCGTCACCATGTCCCTGTATGCCTACGGCGCCTTCTCAGCCGGCCAGGCGGGCACCGCAAATCCCCTGACGGTTACATCGCTCGTCGCCCTGCTCGTCTGCCTCGCTCCCACCACCATCGGGGCTCTGCTCTCCGCAATCGGCATCGCCGGTATGAGCCGCCTCAATCAGGCAAACGTCCTCGCGATGAGCGGACGGGCGATCGAGGCCGCGGGAGACGTCGATATCCTGATGCTGGATAAAACCGGCACCATCACGCTCGGCAACCGGCAGGCCTGTGCCTTTGTCCCGGTAGACGGCTGCACGCCGGAGGAACTCGCCGACGCCGCCCAGCTGGCCTCTCTGGCCGACGAGACACCGGAGGGCCGCAGCGTGGTCGTGCTCGCAAAGGAACAGTTCGGCCTGCGCGGCCGTCCTCTCGGAGATCTCGGCATGACCTTTGTCCCCTTCACGGCCCTCACCCGCATGAGCGGCGTCGATTTCGGCGGCAGCGAGATCCGGAAAGGCGCGGCCGATGCGATTCAAACCTATGTCACCCAGCATGGCGGCCTGTACAGCGAAGAATGCGATGCGGCCGTGAAACGGATCGCCGGGGAGGGCGGCACACCGCTGGTGGTCGCGAAAAACCATCGAATCCTCGGCGTTATCCATCTCAAGGACATCGTCAAGCAGGGGGTGCGGGAAAAATTTGCCGATCTGCGGAAAATGGGCATTAAAACCATCATGATCACCGGCGACAATCCCCTCACCGCGGCCGCCATCGCGGCGGAGGCCGGCGTGGACGACTTTCTCGCCGAGGCCACCCCGGAGGGCAAGCTCCAAATGATCCGGGACTTCCAGAGCAAGGGCCATCTCGTCGCCATGACGGGAGACGGCACCAACGACGCGCCCGCCCTGGCCCAGGCAGATGTCGCCGTGGCCATGAACTCGGGCACCCAGGCGGCCAAGGAAGCCGGCAACATGGTGGATCTCGATTCTTCTCCGACCAAGCTGATCGATATCGTGCGGATCGGCAAGCAGCTCCTCATGACCCGCGGCAGCCTGACCACCTTCTCCATCGCAAACGACCTCGCCAAGTATTTTGCCATCGTCCCCGCTCTGTTTCTGGGACTGTATCCGGAACTCGGAGCGCTCAACATCATGCATCTGCACAGCGCGGAAAGCGCCGTCTTCTCCGCGATCGTGTATAACGCCCTCATCATCGTCGCCCTGATTCCGCTTGCCCTCAAGGGCGTCAAATACCGCGAGGTGTCGGCCGGCCGTCTCCTCTCCCGCAACCTGCTGATTTACGGTCTGGGCGGCATCGCCGCCCCCTTCCTCTTCATCAAGCTTATCGATATGCTGCTGGTGGCGCTCGGTGTGTTTCACTGAGCAATCCCGCGGCAAACGACACGGAAAGGTGGCATTTCGCCATGAAAACGCTCCAATCGCTCCTTCCCCGGGCCGCTCTGTTTCTGCTTATTTTCGTGCTGATCTGCGGGGTGGCCTACACCGCCCTCGCCACCGGCCTCGGCCAGCTGTTCTTCCCGGAACAGGCGAACGGCAGCCTCATCACCGTCGACGGCCAGGTCTACGGCAGCGCACTGCTCGCCCAGCCGGCCGGCGATGAGCGGCATCTTTGGGGAAGAATCCTGAATCTTGACGTCTCGACCTATACGGATGAAAACGGGAATCCGCTGCTGTATGCGGCTCCCTCCAATCTCTCTCCCGCCAGCGAGGAATACGAGGCTCTCGTCGCCGAGCGGGCAGAAAAAATTCGCGCAGCCCATCCGGAAAAGGGCGACACCCCCATTCCGGTCGATCTCGTGACCGTTTCGGGCAGCGGGCTCGATCCCCATATTTCGCTCGCGGCCGCCGAATACCAGGCGGAACGATTGGCCAAAGCCAACGGCCTCACGACCGACCAGATCGAGGCCATTTTTGACCGGTATACGACCGGGCGCTTCCTCGGCATCTTCGGGGAACCGACGGTCAATGTACTCAAAGTCAACCTGGCGCTGGACGGTATTCTATCCTGATTCGATATACGGCGAAAGGATGTGCATTCATGCTGCTTCATAAAGGGACGGCGGCCGAATGGGAAGCGCCTTCTCCCCGGACCCCGTCGGTATCCGAGGGAGCTGCGCTTCTGGCGCTTGTGATGGAGCTGACGGGAGAGCTGTCCATCGCCCCCCGTGTTTACCGTCTGGAAAGCGAGCCCTCCCTCTGGGTCCATTTCCCCGCCGCCTGCTTTGGCTGCCGCGATTTTCTGGAGGAATACGGCGGCGCCATGTCGTATATCCATGGGCGATACCCGATAGCCGTCTACGGTACGGCTGAAGACGGGGAATCCGCCGAACTGTCCGCTGTCCGGACGGCACGAAACACGATCCTGTATAAAAAACGAAACCTCTCTCAAAAAGATTTTGATTGCCTATCCGATTTATGTGTTAAAATAGGGATACCGGATCCCCGCTTGATGCCTGTCCTGGAGGATACCCTCCGCCATATCGTCCCCGGCCGTTCCATCGTGGCGGTTCCCCGCACTCCCTGTACAGCCGCGCTGTTCGGGGGGCTTCCGGAAATGAATCCGGACACCGCCTTCGCCTATTTCAATTTGAACCGGGACTCCGATGCCGCGGATCCGCTCGACGTTCTTTCTGTGGAACAGAAGAAAACCCTCTGGCTGCTTTTTCTGGAGGATGGCGTCAGTGCCGTGGAGTTTGCCGATCTGCTCGAGCCGGCCGAACGCGGTGAAGTGCCCCTGTTCACCTGGGAACTCGCGCTGCGCCTCGCATTGGATACGGCGGGCATCCGGGTGGCCTATGAACCGGCCGGGTTTCAGGTTGCAGGCCCCGGCGGCACCCGTCTCCGCTTCGATTATCTCACAGGGTCCCCGGCGGAAAAACTGTTTCTCAAAATTCTCTTCCCGGTCCGCATGGGACCGGATGGATTCCCGGGATGACGGCGTCCCGGACGAAAGGAGGGTTCGCTATGCCGAATCAACGGCCGGATCCGGATGCTCTGCTTCGGCAGATCCGGACAGATGAGCAGCTTCAGACGCGCGGCCGCCTGAAAATCTTTTTTGGCTATGCGGCCGGCGTCGGCAAGACCTACGCCATGCTGGAAGCCGCCCATGCCGCCAAAGACAGCGGTGTGGACGTGCTGTGCGGTTATATCGAACCCCACACCCGGCCCGATACCCTCGCCCTGCTCGACGGCCTTGACATCCTGCCCCCCCTGGAACCGGCATACAAAGGCGTCAAGCTCCGGGAATTCGATCTCGACGCCGCGCTGGACCGCCGCCCGTCGCTTATTCTGGTGGATGAACTCGCCCACACCAACGCCGCCGGCTGCCGCCATGTCAAACGGTATCAGGATGTCGAGGAGCTGCTCCAGGCGGGCATCGATGTCTACACCACGGTCAATGTCCAGCATATCGAGAGTTTAAACGACATCGTAGCGTCGGTGACGGGCGTCACGGTGCGGGAACGCATTCCCGACCGGGTGTTCGACGGCGCCGACCAGGTCGAGCTGGTCGACATCGAACCGGAGGAACTCATCGCGCGGCTGAACCAAGGGAAAATCTACCCGGCGGAACAGGCTCAGAAGGCGCTCGGCCATTTTTTCACCGTGGATCATCTCCGCTCGCTGCGGGAGATCGCGCTGCGCCGCACGGCCGACCGGGTCAACCGTCTGGCCGAGCGGGCCAAACAGGCCTCCTCCGACGCGGATTACTATACCGGGGAACATATCCTGATCTGCCTCTCCTCCTCCCCGTCCAACGCCAAGGTCATCCGCACCGCCGCCCGTATGGCGTCGGCTTTCCGCGGCACCTTCACCGCCTTGTTTGTCGAAACCCCGTCTTTTTCGGCCATGTCGGAGGAAAACCGGACAAGGCTGCGGGAGCATCTCAAGCTGGCCGAACAGCTCGGCGCCAGGATCGCCACGGTCTACGGGTCCGATGTCGCCCTCCAGATCGCGGAGTTCGCCCGTCTGGCCGGCGTATCCAAAATCGTCATCGGGCGGACGAACACGAGACGCCGCTGGTACCCGGCTCCGTCTTTCTCGGAACGGCTGACCCTGCTCGCCCCCAATCTCGACATCTATATCATCCCGGACCGGGAAACCCCGGTCTATAAAACCCGGCGGAAGCTCCTGAACCGGCCCTCCTTCTCGGTTGCGGACGCCCTCAAGACCGTCGGTATCCTCGCCGCCGCGACTCTCATCGGCCTGCTCTTTCAGCATGTCGGATTTTCTGAGGCCAATATCATCACCGTCTATATTCTCGGCGTGCTCCTTACTGCCGTCACGACGTCCAGCCGGGTGTACGGTATCGCGTCGTCGCTGCTGAGCGTGCTGGTTTTCAATTTCTTTTTTACCGACCCGCGTTTTACGCTGGCCGCCTATGACACGGGATATCCCGTCACCTTCCTCATCATGTTTCTCGCCGCCCTGATCACAGGATCCCTTCCGGCCCGCATCAAGACCCAGGCCAAACAAGCGGCCAGGCGGGCCTACCGCACCCAGATCCTGCTCGAAACCAATCAGCTTCTGCAGCAGGCCGCCGATCCGCCCTCCATCATCCGGCAGACCGCCGGACAGCTCATCCGTCTGCTCGGCAAGACCGTCGTTTTTTACACGGTCAAAAACGGTGCCCTCGCAAACCCCGTGGTGTTCCCTGAAAACGAAGGGGCGGAAACGGCGGCCTATACCGCGGATGGCGAACGGGCCGTGGCCGAATGGGTGTATAAAAATAATAAACACGCCGGCGCCACAACGGGAACGCTCCCCGGGGCGCGCTGTCTCTACCTCGCCGTACGCACCCCGTCCCGCGTATATGGGGTAGTCGGCCTCGCCCTCGAAGGGGACGCACCGGATGCGTTTGAAAACAGCCTGATGATCTCCATGCTCGGGGAATGCGCCCTGGCGTTCGAGCGTTCCTATCTGGAGGAAACCAAAAAAGAGGCGGCCGTCAAGGCAAGACAGGAACAGCTGCGCGCCAACCTGTTGCGCGCCATCTCTCACGATCTGCGCACCCCGCTCACCAGCATTTCCGGGAACGCCGGCGTGCTGCTGAACAGCGCATCACAGCTTGACGAAGCCAAAAAACAGGCGTTGTACACCGATATTTACGACGATTCCCTCTGGCTGATCAACCTGGTGGAAAATCTGCTGTCCGTGACCCGCATCGAGGACGGCACCATGAACATCCACATGGAGGCCGAACTGCTCGATGAGGTGGTCGCCGAGGCGCTGCGGCATGTCAACCGGCACAAAGCCGAGCATCGTCTCGTCGTGGAAACCTCCGACGATTTGATCCTCGCAAAAATGGACTCCCGCCTGATCATTCAGGTCATCATCAACATCGTCGACAACGCCATCAAATATACCCCGCCCGGTTCCGCCATCACCGTCTCCTATAAAAGGGACAATGCCCGGGTAATCGTCGAAATCGCGGATGACGGGGACGGCATTTCGGATGAGGCCAAGCGCCATCTGTTCGATATGTTCTATACGGCCGGCCACGCGGTCGCGGACAGCCGGAGAGGGCTCGGACTCGGGCTCGCGCTCTGCCGTTCCATCATCCGTGCCCATGGGGGGGAGCTGTCCGTACGGGATAACCGTCCCCACGGATCCATTTTCCGTTTTACACTGCCGGCCGAGGAGGTGCCTCATCATGCCTAAACCCCTGCTGCTCGTCGTCGAGGACGACCGCGCCGTCCGCAATCTCATTACCACCACCCTCGAAACACAGGACTATCAATACCACACTGCGGAAAACGGTACTCAAGCCATTCTGGAAGCCGCCTCCCAGCGCCCGGATATCCTGCTGCTGGATCTCGGGCTTCCGGATATGGACGGCGTCGAGGTGATCCGAAAAATCCGCTCCTGGTCGAACGTGCCCATTATTGTCATCAGCGCCCGAAGCGAGGATCGGGATAAGATCGACGCGCTCGATGCCGGAGCGGACGATTATCTGACCAAGCCCTTCAGCGTGGAAGAGCTTCTCGCCCGCCTGCGGGTGACGCTGCGGCGGATCCGCTATATCTCATCCAGTACCGGAGAGACGGACGCCGTTTTTACGAACGGCGCTCTGAAAATCGAATACGCCTCTGGCTGCGCCTATATCGGCGGCGAAGAGCTGCACCTGACGCCCATCGAGTATAAGCTGCTATGCCTGCTCGCCCGGAATGTGGGCAAGGTTTTGACCCATAAATACATTCTCAAAGAAGTCTGGGGCAGCGCACAGGACAGCGACATTCCCTCCCTGCGGGTGTTCATGGCCACACTGCGCAAAAAGCTGGAGCGGGATCCCGCCTCCCCCAAATGCATTCAGACCCATGTAGGCGTAGGCTATCGGATGCTGCGCATCGATGAAACCGGTGACAGCGGCGCGTGAAAACGGGAGTGAAACATGCATTATAAGACCTACAAAACCATTCTGTCCCCTCAAAACGGCATGAATCTCTACCGCGGCTGCACCCACGGCTGCATCTACTGCGACAGCCGCAGCCGCTGTTATCAAATGACGCACGATTTCGAGGACGTCGAGGTCAAAACCGACGCCCCCGCCATGCTGGAGGCCGAACTGCGGAGAAAGCGCCGCCCCTGCATGATCGGGACAGGCGCCATGAGCGATCCCTACATGCCTCTCGAGGCGGAACTTCGTTATACCCGCCGCTGTCTGGAGGTGATCGACAAATATGGATTCGGCCTCGCCATCCAGACGAAATCGGACCTCATTCTGCGGGATCTCGATCTTTTGAAGAGCATCCATCAAAAGGCCAAGTGCGTGGTGCAGATGACCCTGACCACCTATGACGAAGACCTGTGCCGCGTCCTCGAGCCTCAGGTCTGCACGACCAAAGCCCGCGTAGAAGTGCTCAAAACCATGCGGGATCACGGGATTCCCACCGTGGTGTGGCTTTGTCCCCTGCTGCCCTTCATCAACGACACCGAAGAGAATCTCCGCGGTATCTTGGAGTACTGCGCGCAGGCCGGGGTGTGGGGCATCCTCAACTTCGGCATCGGCGTGACGCTGCGGGACGGTGACCGGGAGTATTTTTACGCAGCCCTGGACCGCCATTTCCCGGGGCTGAAGGCACGGTATCAGCAACTATACGGCGATCGCTATCAGGTCTCCAGCCCCCGCCACGCGGAGCTCATGAAGCTTTTTTACGCCACCTGTCAAAAGCACGGCATCGTCTGCCATACGGCGGATATTTTCGATTATCTGCGTGCCTTTCCCGAACCGTCGGAACAATTGACTTTGTTTTAAAGTCATGGAAAAGCCTCCCCGCTATTGTTTGTCAGGTTGGCAGACCTTAACTTCTTCCGCTGGCAGAGCCAGTGGTTGTCTGCTGAAAAAGGGACACGAAACCGCAGTTTCGTGCCCCTTTTTTCAGCAGACGGCGCCGATGACAATGCCGTACCGCGGCAGGCGCTCCCTTATATCCTTTCAACCGCGATCCATATTTCGCAGGTGTAGCGGGGATCGGTCACATCGGCCGAAGGATACGCTTCAAAATCCGTGCCGCCGCAGGGCTGATACTCGCTGGAGGGGAAAAACTCGCCGCAGATCTGCTGATAGAGCGTCTGAATCGCCTCCGGCATCCTGCCGCCGCAGGGGAACACGACATACGTATGAGCGGGAATCTCCTCCACGGTCAGGCCGTCGTCGGTGATCGGCAGTCCGTTATAGTGGGCGCCGATGGCATAAGGATACTCCGGATCTGCGGCATCCTTTCCAAAGCTGGCTCCCACGATGCTGTTCTCAAAGATGTTTGTCTCCGGGATGTATCGGCAAAGCGCCTCAATGGTTCCGTCTTCCATGCAAGCCTGCCAGAACGGGGCAATCGTTTCCGCTGACAGTTCCTCCCGGCCCGAAACCCTCATCTTTTTGCAGATGAGCGGAAAGGCGCCTTTGGTTTCGATTCTGTAGTTCATCATGGTTCCTCCGTCTAAAAATCATTTTACGGTAAGAGGAGAAACGAATTTAAGCCCCGCGCCTTTCCGCTTCGCCTGAGAGGGCGAAACGCCATGGAAACGGGTGAAAGCGCGGCTGAAGCTCTCGGGCGAATCATACCCGTACTTGAGCGCGGCCTCAATGACCCGGACACCGGACGAAGCCAGCTCCTTTCCCGCCAGGGAGAGCCGCCGCATCCGGATGTATTCTCCCCGTGTGAACCCGCAGAGGATACGGAATACCCGCTGAAAATGAAAGCTGGACGAATAGGCCTGCTTGGCCGTTTCCTCATAGTCGATGGGCTCCGTCATATGGGCTTCCACATAATCCACGGCCCTCTGTATCCCTTTGATCCAATCCATCGTTTTGCCCCTTTCCGCATGCATCCATGATATAGGATACGGTGTCCGGATTCCTGACATTCCGTGCGGATGGATGCCGTGCGCAGGAGCCCGCCGCTTTATGCGCCGAACGAGCAACGGCGGTATTCCTTCGGTGTCATACCGCACAGGGATTTGAAGACCCGGTTGAAGGTCTGCTGATTCTCAAATCCGCAGTCCAAGGCAATCGACAGAATATCCTGACTGGTGTTCTGCAGAAGACCCTTGGCGTATTGGATCCGCAGGGAATGGAGATAGGGGTAGAACCCGGTATGGATGGTCCGTGAAAACAGGCGGGACAGATGATAGCGGCTGACCCCAAACGTCGCGGCCAGTGTGTCCAGCGAGAGTTCTTCCCGATAATGTTCAGACATATACCGGATAACCTGGGCCGCCAGGCTGTGCGGCAGACCGTCTTCCGTATTTTCCCACTGCAGGAGCGGAAATACGCGGGCCAGGATCAGCTGAAAAAACAGTTTGAGAACCTCGGGGCTCTCCTGATTTTTCCCTCCGTCCCGCAGGGCGTCCAGGGCATAGAACACGTCCGGATGCAGGCGCTCCGCTTCCACCAGGGGACAGACCGGCCTCGATGTCAGCAGCCGGTTTTGATAATCCCCCGCCAGAGAAGGGCGGCCGATAATCATGATTTCCTGCGTGTGTGCCGCGGGAGAGAGTACGCGGTAGGAGTGGACGAGATTCGGCGCAATCAAAAGCAGCTGGCCCGCTTCGACCATGTATTCCTCTTCCTCAATCTGTGCGGCAACCCGTCCTTTTTGGATATATAAAAGCTCCGCGTCCAGATGCAGATGAAGCGGGAAATCCTTGATATTCTCCGACTCTATCTGCAAATATTCCGATTTTTGCTCATAAAAAGGGATCATCCCGGCACCTCGCAATAATTGTGTGGTTTTCCCCACGAGTTGATAAGTATTATATCGTCTCTTGTGATACAATGTCAACAAATGTTTTCTGTGTCAGAAAGGACGGAATATCCATATGAAACACACCATGGCCATCATCGGATATGGCGGCATGGGCGGCTGGCATCATAAAAGCATCGCGGAAAAGATCCCCGATCTGGTTGTGAAGGGGGCATATGACATCCGGGAAGAAGCCCGCGGCAAAGCCCGGGAAAACGGACTGTACGTCTACGCTTCGCTCGAAGAGCTGCTGCAGGACGGCGCCGTCGAACTCGTCACCGTCGCCACCCCCAACAATTTTCACAAGGATCTTGTGATCGCCTGCCTGCGGGCCGGCAAAAACGTGGTGTGTGAAAAGCCGGTTGCGATGAATGCCGCCGAACTGCGGGAGATGATCGCCGCCGCGGAGGAAACCGGCCGGCTGTTCACCGTTCACCACAACCGTCGTTGGGACCGGGATTACCGGATGGTCAAAGCCGTCCTCGCCGACGGTACCATCGGCACCCCGTATTTCATCGAAAGCCGGGTTCAGGGCTCCCGCGGAGCTATGCACGGCTGGCGGGGCTATAAAGTCAACGGCGGCGGCATGGTGCTCGATTGGGGCGTGCATCTGATTGACCAGCTCCTGGATCTGATCGATTCCCCCGTCGTGTCGGTCGACGCCCATCTGCAGAGCGTCTTCACGCCGGAGGTCGACGACAACATCAAAATCCTGCTCCGTTTCGAAAACGGCGTGTCCGCTCTGTGCGAGATGTCGACCAACTGCTTCATCAATCTGCCGCGGTGGCACATCTCCGGAACAGACGGCACCGCCGTGATCGAAGGCTGGGGCTGCCACGGCAAAATTGTGAAATTGAACACGGATAAGCAAATGGAATGGGCCGACGATATCGTCTATACCGAGGCCGGCCCCACCCGGACCATGGCGCCCCGTCCGGTCCAAACCACCGAAGAACTGCCCCTGCCCGACATCCATTCCGACTGGTCGGAATACTATGTCAACATTGTGGAGGTTCTGGAGGGCCGGGCACAGGCCATCGTACAGCCTGACCAGGTGCTGCGGGTCATGATGGTGGTCGATACCGTGTTCGCCTCAGCCGAAGCGGGGCACGGCTTGGCCTGTTATATTTGAATGCTCACTCCCCGGCATCCAATGGATGCCGGGGAGTTTTTACTTTCATTATATTCAAATATATTTTGTATTTAAATTTTGCATTAATATTTCAATTTTTGTTGACTTTTATAATATTTAGCGTAAAATATACTATATATAAGGCCTATATATTGCATTTATATAAGCCGGTACTGTGCGAATATTAAATAATTATTTTAGAAAGGAGGGCAGAGGCACCGCAGCCAGCATCCCATGGACAACGTTCGATAAAGGAGTGTGTAAAATGAAGAAAAAGCTCATGAAAACCCTCGGCGTTCTGACCGTCATCGTGCTGACCATGACCTGCCTGTTCGTCACCCAGGCATCAGCCGAAGGTCCGTACGTGACCGGCGATTTGCATCCCGGCAACGGATTTCTCTATTGCAACGCTAAAGTGCCCTATGGATATGCGGATATATCCTTTGTTGCGGATGTTACCTATTCAAACTTTCGTTGGAATAGCGTGCAGTACACGCAGGTATTCGCTGCCTCGGGCACGTTTTATGGGTATTCTTATAAAGTCGACAGCGTTGACCATATGAATTGTTACGTGACAGAGGATCAGGAGCTGGTCGTGATGGAATGCACCATCACAGTGGGGACCTACGTCAACCAGGGACAGATCCAGACAAAACAGGAACAGTTGGAATATCGCTTCACCTGGACCATTACGCAAAGACAGTAGCCATCCGGCATGAAAGCCCCCGGCATCCGTTGGGATGCCGGGGGCTTTTTGCATACGCCATGTTCAGAACAGCCCCGCAATATGGACCGCCAGGGTGCCGAACTGATACACCATGAAGGAAGCCACCCAGGCGACGCCCGTCTGGAACGCCACCGTGCCGACTGCCCATTTCCAGGAGTTCATCTCCCGCCGCATGGCCGAAAACGCGGCGACGCAGGGCATGTACAGAAGCACGAATACCAGAAAAGACAGAGCGGACACCGGGGTAAAAACCCCTTGCAGCACCGCCGTCATCTCCAGGCCAGCGGGAAGATACAGGATGGTCAGGGTCCCCACAACCGCTTCCTTGGCGACAAATCCCGTGACGAGCGCCACCGACGCCTGCCAGAACCCGAAGCCGAGGGGCTTGAACAGCGGCGCGATAACCCGGCCCAGAGAGGCGAGGATGCTGTCCCCCGTCTGTTCGGGCGGCAGCAGCTGAAAACTCGGGCTGAAGGACTGCAGAAACCAGATCACTACCGAGGCCGCGAGCAGAATCGTCCCCGCGCGCACGGCAAAATCCTTGATCCGCTCATACAGATGCCGCCAAAGCGTTTTGAGGGTCGGCAGGCGGTAGGGCGGCAGTTCCATGACAAAGGGAGCGTGTCCGCCTTTCAGCACCGTTTTTTTGAGCAGCATGGCGCAGATGATGGCCACGATCAGCCCTGTCGCGTAGATACCAAAGACCACCAGCCCTTGATAGGCGGGGAAAAATGCGGCGATGAACAGCGCGTAGACCGGCATCTTGGCCGAGCAGGACATGAAGGGCGTAAGCATGATGGTCATGCGGCGGTCCCGCTCGTTTTCGAGGGTGCGCGCCGCCATGATGGCCGGAACCGAACAGCCGAACCCCATCAGCATCGGAACAAAGGAACGGCCGGACAGCCCGGTTTTGTGCAGCAGTTTATCCATTATAAAAGCCGCCCGTGCCATATAGCCGCTGTCTTCGAGTATGGACAGGAAGAAAAACAGCAGCAGAATCTGCGGAAAGAAGGAGACGATGGACCCGACGCCCTTGATCACGCCGTCGCAAACCAGGCTGATCGCCCAGCCGGAGGCATGCAGATTCGTCAGCCCCGCCTGGACCCAAGGGGTGAATTTGTCGGTAATCAGCGCGTCCAGGCCGTCCGTCATCCAGGTGCCCAGCGGGCCGAACGTGATGAAAAACACCAGGGCCATTACCCCGATGAACAGCGGCAGGGCCAAATATTTGTTGGTGACGACGGCGTCCACCTTGTCCGATAAGGTCAGCTCCCCCGGCCCTTTCAGATGGGTGACGCATTCCTCGCACACCTTGCAGATGAAACGGTATTTCTGGTCGGCGATGATCATGTCCCGTTCGCCGTACTGGCTTTCCAGGGAACGCACGATCTCATCGATCAGATGCGCCTCGCCGTCGCTGAGCTCGAGTGCCTCGATCGTGGGCGTGTCGTCGTCGATGAGCTTGACCGCCGACCAGCGCAGGGCCATCCCCTTTCGCATACAGGTCGGTTCAATGATGTCCTCGATCCGGAGAATCGCCTCGAGAACCCGGCCGGAGTAGATTTCATCGATGACATAGGTGGACCGGTATTCGGCTCCGTGATGCTCCCGTCGTTCATGCAGCTGGTGGCTTATGTAGGGATTCATCCCGTATTTTTCGCTGATCCGGCTGGCAAGCCGCTGTTCGTCGAAGGGCGCCAGCGGCACGGCCGCCCTTTCCACCCCGTCGTGATGCGCCCGTTCGACAAGCTCCTTGATTCCCCGTCCCCGGCTGGCCGCAACCGGCACGACCGGGATGCCGAGCCTGTGTTCGAGCTTCTGAACGTCGATTTCCATCCCCCGGCTTTTCAGCATATCCATCATGTTGAGGGCGATGACCATCGGCCGGCCCAGCTCGGCCAGCTGCAGGGTGAGATAGAGATTCCGTTCGATGTTGGTGGCATCCACCACATCCACGATCACGTCGGGATTCTCTTGGATGACAAAATTCCGCGTCACCATTTCTTCCGCGGAATAGGGAGACAGGGAATAAATGCCGGGCAGATCCACCACGGTGACGTCCTGCCCGTGGGATTTGAGACCGCCCTCTTTTTTCTCCACCGTGACCCCCGGCCAGTTTCCCACGTATTGATTCGATCCCGTCAATTCATTGAACAGGGTGGTTTTACCGCAGTTTGGGTTTCCGGCCAGGGCATAGACCCGTTTGCTCATCGTTCATCGAGGCCTTTCTTTTCAAATTCGTGAACCACAGTAAGGCCCGCGTCAATCAGTCCTGCGTCTCGACAGAAATCTCCTTCGCCTCCGAACGGCGGATGCTGAGTTCATAGCCGCGCACATTGAGTTCCAGCGGATCCCCCATCGGCGCGGCCTTCCGCAGAATCACCAGTGCGCCCGGTGTGATTCCCATATCGATAATTCGGCGGCGAAGGGCACCCGCGCATCCCAGCCCCGTCACCACCGCTTTTTCACCAATTTTCATATCGTTTACCGTTTTTTGCATAAACATACCCCACTTCTTGGCGCCGCTTATGGGTTAGCACTTGCTAATTTTATCACAATCGCCATACAGCGTCAATGAAAAAATGTCGATTTGCCTGGATAAAATCCTAGCGAAACTAGCTAAATTCTCCTCTTAATTTTTTAATATTATCCCGCAAGTTTTTACAAGGAGAAACGTTGACAAAATATACAAAATTTGGTATTATTGGTCTGGAAAGGAAGAAACTCGACAAAATCCGCCGACAAACCCTGACGAAACAAGGAGGAATCTGCCGTGAAATCCACTGGAATCGTGCGTAAAATCGATGATCTGGGCCGCATTGTGCTTCCCATTGAGCTGCGCCGCACATTGGAAGTCAGTGAGCGCGACCCGCTCGAAATCTTCATCGAAGACAACACCATTATCCTCAAGAAATATCAGCCCGCCTGCATTTTCTGCGGCAATGCCAAAGACGTCGTCACCTATAAGGGCCGCAACATTTGCCCCGCCTGTATCGAAGAAATCTCCAAAAAACTCGGCGACGAGTAATCTCCTTCCAGTAAAAGCCTCCGTCAAACTTGCCGATGACGGAGGTTTTTTCTATGTATGCATTGCATGGCGCCTAATCTATCGGACAGATAAAATTTTGGAAATTGAAAAAAGCTCTTGACGAATTCTGAAAACGTGTGTATAATGCGGCTAAACGAACATGGCAACAGACTTGGAAGAGAAGAGTAAGCCTCCGCGTCATTTCCAGAGAGCCCGGGTTGCTGAGAACGGGTAATGACAACGCCGCTGAACATGGTCTCGGAGTCGCGCGGCCAAACCCGGGAGTGACCCTGGATTTAAGCCGCGACGGGTGCGCCCGTTATCGCGTCAGGGTATGGACCGGATCGCCGGGAGTACCCGTCGAGGCCCGTTTCCGCGAGGGACGGGTGAACTAAGGTGGTAACACGAAGCGCAGGCTTTCGTCCTTGGGCAATCCAAGAACGAGGGCTTTTTTGTTGTTTCAGAGAATCAATATCCGGAAAGGCTGTGAGGATATGGAACCCGCCATCCGCATCGAAAATCTGACCAAAATTTTTCCGTCCGGCGGCGATGTCGCGGCGCTGCGCGGCGTCAGTCTGGACATCGCGCCCGGTGATATTTTCGGCATCATCGGCATGAGCGGCGCGGGCAAAAGCACGCTGCTGCGCTGCATCGCGATGCTCGAACGCCCCACCGAGGGCCGCGTCCTCATCGAGGGCACCGACATCGGCGGGCTGAAGGGCCGGGCCGCCATCGCCCACCGCAAGGAAGTCGGCGTCATCTTCCAGGGGTATAACCTCCTCATGCAGCGAACCGTCCGCCGCAACGTGGCTTTTCCGCTCGAACTCACCTCCCTTTCCAAGGCGGCTGTTCGGGAACGGGTGGACCGGCTGCTGGACCTGGTGGGCCTTTCCGACAAGGCGGAAGCCTACCCCGCCCAGCTTTCGGGCGGGCAGAAGCAGCGTGTCGCGATCGCCCGCGCCCTGGCCAGCGATCCCAAAATTCTGCTCTGCGACGAACCCACCTCGGCCCTGGACGCCATGACGACCGGCGCCATTCTCGATCTTCTCCGGGATATCAACCGCCGTCTCGGCGTCACGGTGATCATCATCACCCACGAAATCGGGGTGGTCAAATCCATCTGCAACCGGGTCGCCGTGATCGATGCGGGCCGCATCGCCGAATGCGGCGATACCGCGGCCGTCTTTGCCGCCCCGCAGAGCCGGATGACACGAATGCTTTTGGGGATGAAAGGAGACGATGAGACATGATGGAAACCCTTTCCCGGCTATGGGAAAAATACGGGATGATGCTGCTGGAGGGAACGGGCAGCACCCTGTATATGACTTTTGCCGCCACCCTGTTTGCCTATCTCATCGGTCTTCCCCTGGGCGTGCTGATGATCCTCACCGCTAAAGACGGCATCCGGCCCCATCCGGTTTTGAATTCCATCCTGGGCTGGGTCATCAATATCGGCCGCTCCATCCCCTTCATCATTCTGATCGTCGCGCTCATCCCCTTCACCCGCCTGATCACCGGAACCTCCATCGGACCGACAGCCGCCATCGTTCCCCTGGTCATCGGTGCCGCCCCCTTCGTGGCCCGCCTGGTCGAAACGTCCCTGAAAGAAGTCGATCCCAAAGTGATCGAAGCCGCGCAGACCATGGGGGCGACCGGCTGGCAGATCGTCTGGAAGGTCCTGCTCCCCGAATCCATCCCGTCTCTGATCCGGGGCACCTCCATTTCCACCATCACCCTGATCGGCTACTCCGCCATGGCGGGAACGGTCGGCGGCGGCGGGCTTGGCGATATTGCCATCCGGTACGGGTACCAGCGGTATCAGCAGGATGTGATGATCGTCACCATCATTCTTCTCGTCATCATCGTCCAGATCATCCAATTTTTGTTCGGCCTGTTGGCCAAAGCCATCGATAAACGCTCATAACTCCATTTATTTCGTGAGAAAGAAGGACTTGATCATGACCATTGTAAAACGCCTCCTGACGGCCGCCGCCGCGGCCCTGCTGCTGTTCTCCCTGTCCGCCTGCGGCAGTAAAAAAGACGACAAAACCATCACCGTGGGCGCCTCTCCCGATCCGCACGCCCGCATCCTCAAGGCGGCGGAACCGCTGCTTAAGGAAAAGGGGTACACCCTCGTGATCCGGGAATTCTCCGATTATGTCCTGCCCAACACCGCGCTGGAAGAGGGCTCCCTGGACGCCAACTTCTTCCAGCACGAACCCTATCTCCTCGATTTCAATAAGGAAAACAAAACCCACCTCGTCGCGGCCGCGACCATTCACTACGAACCCATGGGCATCTATGCCGGCAAGAGCGATTCTCTGGCCGATATCCCGGACGGCGCCAAAATCGCGGTTCCCAGCGACACCACCAACGAGGCCCGGGCTCTGCAGCTGCTCGAACAGAACGGCCTGATCAAGCTCAAGGAAGGGTCCGGTCTCTCCGCCACCAAGACCGATATCGCGGAAAATCCCCATAACATCGTGATCGTCGAAACCGAAGCCGCGCAGGTTCCCCGCACACTGGACGACGTGAATTTCGCCGTCGCAAACGGGAATTACGCGATCTCGGCCGGCATCACCGGCAAGCTTCTGGTCAAGGAAGGCACGGCTACGAATTACGGCAACATCGTCGCCGTCAAGGACGGGCAGCAGGATTCCGAGAAAATCAAGGCCCTCGTCGAGGCACTCCAGTCCGATACGGTCCGTCAGTTCATCGTACAGGAATTCGGTGAAACCGCTGTCCCGATGTTTTAACCCTATAATCCGCGAAAAAACCCGGCGTATCGACCGATACGCCGGGTTTTTTTATCCTGTCGGGCTGCCTGCTCGATGCCTCTTTTTCAACAATGGCGGATAGGCTTGCCGCCGGAATTCAAGCGGCTGACGTCCATCATGCAAGGTTTTGTCCCTTGGCGGCTCATGTTTGCCGCCGGACGCGCATATATATAAACCATTCATATGAAAGGCGTGATAGCTGATGAACTCCAATCAGAGCCTACAGGACATGATGGAACGATACCGGCAGGAGATGATGCAGCTCCGGAACCGCAGCACCCTGCCTCCGGAACCGAAAGAGGAGGCGCCCCGGTTTCCGATAAACGCCGAGCAGGCGGACGCCATGCAGGAGAACGGCGGCGTGGAGTATGTTCCCGCCGTTCCCATGCCGCTTGTGACCGAAGAGCCGGAGCCCGCCCCCACGCCTCCGGCTCAGCCGGCCTCCCCGCGAACGCCCCTCCCCTTCACGCCGCCCGAAACCGTGGACGATCTGCCCATGCGGAACAATCCTCCGGCCGTAACAGAAGAACCGGACGAACCCGCGTATTTCATACCCGGCGAGGGAACCCCGGCTATGGATCTTGAGGAGCCCGCTGGCGATGTCAACGAACAGCTGCGTGAAGAGATGATGGAAGGTATGCTTCCAAACGGCAGCGAAATGGACATCACGGGAAACGCCCCGGATCTTATCCCCATCGAGACCACCTATCCGCCCGAAGACGATCTCGCCACCCTGCAGGTACGGGTTTACACGGCCCGCGGTGCGGTTCCTATCCAGAACGCCGTGGTCACCATCACCGGGAAAAATCCCGATAACGACCTGCAGTATGTCGCGCTGACGGATGAAAACGGCTTCAGCCCTCCTGTTGTTCTTCCGGCGGTGGACCGGAAGCTCACGCTCCAGCCGTCTGAAAACATTCCGGTGACCACCTATGACGTTCTGGTCGTCGCACCGGGCTATTTCCGGGTGCGCAACCGGAATGTGCCGGTCTACGGCGGCACCTCCGCCGTCCAGCCGGTCGAACTGATCCCTCTTCCCGAACTGACCGACGGCACCGAAGAACAGACCTTCTACGGTTCGGGACCGCAGGATCTGTAATGCGAAAGGAGGCATTCCCGTGACGGGAGAACCCTATATTCCGGAGACCATTACCGTCCATTTGGGCTCGCCGGACTCAAACGCGCAGAATGTCACCGTCTCCTTTCCGGACTATATCAAAAACGTCGCATCCAGTGAAATCTATCCCACCTGGCCGGAAAACGCGATCCGCGCCAATATTTACGCTCAGATCTCCTACGCCCTCAACCGCGTATACACCGAATGGTACCGCAGCAAGGGATACGATTTCGACATCACGAATTCCACCCGCTACGATCAGGCCTATGTCCAAAACCGGGATATCTACGACAATATCAGCGATATCGTGGATGAAATCTTCAACAACTATGTCCGCAAGCAGGGCAGCGTGGAACCGTATTTCACCCAGTATTGCAACGGCACCACCGTCACCTGCGACGGCCTGTCTCAATGGGGCACCGTCCCCCTGGCCGAACAGGGGTACACCCCCTACCAGATCTTGACCAATTACTATGGAGACGATATCGAAATCGTCACCAACGCGCCCGTACGGATCAATGCGCCGTCCTATCCCGGCGTCCCCCTGCGGATCGGGGACGCGGGCAACGACGTCCGCACCAAGCAGATTCAGCTCAACCGCATCTCCAACAACTATCCGAGCATTCCTAAAATCTATCCCGTGGACGGGGTGTTCGGACAGGAGACGGAGGATGCGGTCAAGGAATTTCAGCGGATTTTCAAGCTCACGCCCGACGGCATCATCGGCAAGCAGACCTGGTACCGGATCGCCTATCTTTACACGAGCGTCAAGCGGCTGACCGAGCTGGACAGCGAGGGAATCCCGTTTGAGGACATCGCACTGCAGTATTCCACCCTGCTGCGGTACGGCGATACCGGCGACGAAGTGCGGGTCATTCAGTATTTTCTCGCCGTCATCGCGGATTTCTACGAAACCGTTCCGTCCGTCGACGTCACCGGTGTCTTCGACGACCAGACCCGGGACGCCGTCGTCGCCTTTCAGAGAACCTTTGGCCTCGATCCGGACGGCGTGGTCGGCCGCCTGACCTGGCAGGATATGTACCGCGCTTACCGCGGCATCATCGACAGCATGGAACCGAGCGACATCCGCGTCGCTCTCTATCCCGGCACTGTGCTCCGCCTCGGTTCCCAGGGGGAGTATGTCAGCATCCTGCAGGAATATCTGAGTTATATCGCCCAGAGTTTCCCCGAAATTCCGGAAGTGCCCGTAACCGGGGTTTTCGGAAATCAGACACAGGCCGCCGTCATCGCGTATCAAAATCTAATCGGCCTGGAACCGAGCGGCAACGTCGGCGCGCTGACCTGGAACAGCATCGCCAGCCTTTACGGCGATCTGCGCTTCGGATTCGACAAACAGCCGGGTCAGGATCCCGGCTATACCATCCCGGCCGTCACCGCAGAAGCGCAGTCCTAACCGTTCAGAACCCATAGAAAGGCAGGAACAGCCTATGGCCTATACAGACGAGGACAGACGCAACCATATCCGGGAGGTGCAGGAATACCTGCGCGCCATTTCCTTCTTTGACAAACGCATACCGCCGATCGGCGTGGACGGCTTCTTCGGTCCGGAAACCGAAGAAGCCGTGGCCGCCTATCAGCGGGCCCGCGGCCTGCGTGAAACCGGCGCGGTCGATAAAGAAACCTGGAACTATCTGGTGACGGAATACCGGATCATCCAGGATCTGCAGGCACCCGCGCGAAGCATCAGCCCCTTTCCCTCCGTCAGTTATGTCATCCGCCCAGGCGATGAGGGGAACCTGGTGGTCATTCTGCAGGTCGTACTCGACGAGCTGGGAAAACAGTACCCCAACCTGCCGCGCCTCCCCATCACCGGACAATACGACACCCAGACCACCGAAGCGGTGAAGACCTTTCAGAACGTCTCCGGACGGGAACCGACCGGAGAGGTGGCTAAGGCCGACTGGGATAAACTCGCCGATGTGTTCAATGCCCGCACCTCACCGTGATCCGGATCCGTTCATGCCGCTTTGCGAAACGGATCTTACCTTTAAAACTTATATTATAGAATAAAAAAGCTCGGACATTTCAAACAGGAGAGTGGTTGCGTGAAAAAAGCCACTTTTATTAAAAACGCCTTCATCCTCACCGCCACCTCCCTGTTGCTGCGGACGATCGGGATATTTTTCCGTATCTATATGTCCAACAAGGTCGGCGCCGAAGGTATGGGCTTATACCAGCTGATTTTCTCCATCTACGTTCTCGGATCGACCTTTGCGACATCCGGCATTTCCACCGCCGTCACCCGCCTGATTGCGGACGAATTGGTCTGCGGCACCCCCAAATCGGTGCGGCACATTCTGCACCGCGCCATCGCGCTCAGCCTGATTATCGGCATCGCCTCCACGCTCTTGATCTTCTTCGGCGCGGATATGATCAGTGCCTATTGGATCAAGGATATGCGGGCGGTGCCGGCCCTGAAGATTCTCTGTTTCAGTCTGCCCTCCATGGGCGTTTCCTCCTGTCTGCGCGGGTATTTCATCGCCCGCCGCAAGGTCGGCAGCCCCTCGAGGGCACAAATTCTCGAGCAGGCCGTCCGCATCGCGGTGGTCATGCTTCTCATCGACCGCTTCGCCGCCATGGGCATCTCCTATGCCTGCATGGCCGTCATGATCGGTGATACGATCGCGGAATTTGCTTCCTGCGGGCATATGGCCCTCGGGTATTTCCTGGACCGGAAGAAGCTGAAAAGCGAGACGTTTGCCACCCCCGTCAAGAAGCCTTCTTATCCGGTCGTCCGGCGGATCCTGTCCATTTCCGCCCCGATCACGGCCGGGCGTTACCTCAATTCGGTCCTGCGGACGATCGAGAACATCCTCGTCCCCAACTGTCTGGCCAAATATACGGCGTCCAAGGAAACCGGGCTGGCGCAGTTCGGCATGCTCAAGGGCATGGCGATGCCGCTCATCTTTTTTCCCGCCTCGTTCCTCAACGCCCTCTCGACCCTCCTGGTGCCCGAAATCTCCTCCGCTGCGGCGCTGGGGCATAAAGGAACAGTGAACCGGGCGGTCAAACACACCCTGCACATCACGCTGCTCGCCTCCATTCTCATCAGCGGCGTGTTCGCCGTATTCGCCAAAGAATTCGGCGTGATTCTGTACGGCAGCGAAGAAGTGGGCTTTTATCTGCAGGTGCTGGCTCCCCTGACCCCGATTATGTACCTGGAAAGCGTTGTGGACGGCATTCTGAAGGGTCTGAATCAGCAGGTCAGTTCCTTGAAATACAGCGTCGCCGATTCTGCCCTGCGCATTGTTCTCATCTTTTTCCTCGTACCCATGCGTGGCATGGAAGGCTTCCTGTTCATCATGGTCCTCAGCAACATCTTCACCTCCTTTCTCAATATCCACCGCCTCCTGTCCGTCACCGGGGTCAAACTCGTGTGGGGTCAGTGGATTCTCAAACCTCTCCTCGCGATTTCGACGGCCGGGGCGCTCGCTCTGCTGCTCGGCCGGTTTTTGCCGCTCGCGCAAATCCCCATGCTCGTGTGGCTGATCGTCGGCGTAGCCTGTCTGTGCGTGGTATACGGGATTCTTCTCCCCCTGCTCGGCTGTATCACGCGGGAGGACCTGCATCGCACCGTCAGCCGCTGATGGATAACGGCGTGAAGCTCCCGATTCGGACAACGGTTGTCCAAACCGGGAGCTTTTCCTATGTTTTCCAAATATGTCTTGATTTTCCGAATAAAATATCTTATACTAAATTACAATATAAATTTATGGTAACATTTTTTTATTAAGCACCTTCCGACCGGAACCCTATTACGATTTAAGGCAGCTTTTATAATTTGCCTGAAATATACACCGCAAATCGTCAAAATAATCCAGTGTGATTTTAGAATATAATGTGTATATGTTCCAAAAAGTCTTTATTGAACAAGAATATATCTGTATATCATCAGTGTTTTCAAGCTGATATACGAACAAGAGATGAAATGCATTTCACAGAAGCGAGGTGATCCTATGGAACAAGGCCCCATGGAAGATGCCTATCTCCGATTTCTTTCCGGAGAAATGGATGCGTCCGATCAGATTATGAATGAGTATCAGACTCCTCTCATTCGGTTCATCGCGCGGTATGTCGGCAGCGCATCGGTTGCGGAAGATTTGGCAGAAGACGTTTTCGTGGAAATTCTCCTGCATCGGGAACGATACAATTTCAAAGTAAAATTGAAGACGTATTTATTCACGATCGCACGCAACAGAGCGATTGACTACATTCGAAAAAATAAACGAATCGTGCCGTATGAAGTGGACGAGGATCTGCTTTCCAGCGCGGAACTGATGGCATCACCGGAAGATCACATTCTGGCGCGGGAACAGAAAGAACGGATCCTGGAAATGATCCGCAGCGTTAAAGACGATCAGGGAACGGTCTTATACTTGACGTTGGTGGAAGGGCTGTCCAATGAGGAAGCCGCCCGGATCATGAAAAAGTCAAAGAAACAGATCGAAAATTTGGTATTTCAGGGTAAACGAAAGCTACGCCAGATGATTGAGAAAGAAGGTATACTCACATGAAAACATCCCAACAATTCTGTGAGAGTGTTTATCATAAATACGCCTTGGAACTGGAGAGGAGGCACGAAAAGCAGCACGTCCGTCTCCTGCTCGTGCAGCGCTCCGCCGCCGCTGCGGCTGTTGTCACGGTTGCCGTCGGTACTTCCGTGTTTGTGTTCAGGCCGAAAGACGGCAAACTGCCGGTGGGTCCGGGCACTTCCATTTCCGATTCTACAAATCCGGTGAAACAGACCGTGATTTCGGCGCAAACCATGGGCTTGATCGTGGATACGGCTCCTTTCTTTTTGGATGTTCCCCCGGCCGGCCAGGTTCAGTACAGCAGCACCTTGAATGCCGCATTCGCGGCCGAAACAGACGATGCGGCACTCTTCCGCCTCGCGCTCACCTTCCACGGCAGTGAAGCGGAAGTCCGCGCGACACGCGAAGCGCTGGAGGCCAAGGGCCTGCCTGTGGAAGATGCCTGTTTTGATATTATGGAGAACTGCGTCGTCACCGTCAGCCGGGATGAGATCTCTGAGTTGGCCAATGACGCCATCGGTACACGCGCCCGCTTGGCTCCGGCGGCGAGACCGGAGGGCTATGACCGCCGTTTGGGCGATCTCGCCGCCAGTTGGCTGGATACGGCTGAAGAAACGGATTCTATCCGCGTCCTCATTTACACCGCCTGGAACAGCAAGGCGGATGTTCCGAACGCTGATCTCTTCCTCGAAGACGATCTGGTTGCTCTCGTCGGCGATCGCGTTCCGCTGCCCAAACCCGAAATCTCCGCCTCTTCTCCCGATTTTTTGGCCAAAATGCAGCAGTGGCTGCAAAACAACGAGGCCATTGAAAACCTTGGGAACTCTTATCTGACTCAACAGCTCGACGCGCTGAGCACTCGAATCGGCATAACCGATAAAATCGGTCAGACTGCTATGTTTGGTATTCCGGGCGGTGATTCGGATGATGCGCTGCTCAATGAAGATACCTTTACCTGGGAAGGGAATCTATATACCATTGCGACCATCGAAGCGGCCGTCACCAAAGCGCAGCTGCAGCAGCTGGCTCAGGACAATGGAGTTCGGTATATTCAAGTGATTTTTGATGACGGCTACGTCTTGCTTTAAAATGCGTCTAGGATACTCGATAGCCATAAGCCGGTACGGAAACGTGCCGGCTTGTGGCGTATCTTGTATTTCTATATAAACCATGCAAAGGAGGCCGGCTTTATGCTATAGCGCAGAGGAATTGGGATTTGGGGAAAAAAGAAAGGGGACTTGTAAAGAAAATGAAATGGATGAAAAGTTGGACCAAACGCGCGCGAAACGGACTATGTATCGGTATTTTAACGGTATTTTTGTTCCAATTTGCAGCTCTCGCACAGGACACGGGAACAGAAGCAAATAACTCGGCGAAAATTTCCCCCCTGCTGCTGGAAGCATTTCAGCAGTCCGTTCCTCAGGCCCGCAGTATGGCAAACCGCGCGGCCAGCGCCTCCAGTACGGTGAAAGTGCCCGCTGCTATATGGCTGGAAGATGTGGACTTTACTCCGGCTAAAGCGGCGGCAGCGCAGAGCTCCGGCCTGCTGGACGCGGCGGTCCTCTCGACGCCTCTGACGAATGTTCAGGCGTCCGCATCCATGCCGGCGGCGGATACCGAGCCGTCCGATGATGAGGACGACACGGTCCAAACATACCTAGAGGCTAAGCGTCTTGAAGCGCGCACCTTGTATGCCGCACAGAACGAGGCCTACGCGGCGGCCCATTTTGCGGAAGAGGATATCCTCTATGTCAGCCAATATTCCCCTCTCATCCTGGCCAATGTGTCTCAGAGCGAAGCTTACAGCCTGGCCGGATACAATGAAGTCACCTATCTCGATCTCTACAAGGACGGCGCCACGCTGATCGACGAAGCTGAATCGTCGCAGCCGGCCCCGGAGGATTCCATTGATGCGCCGATCGAAGAAACCGCCGAGTCCTCCAACGCGGATCTGAACAGCGCGGCGGCGACCGCGTCGTCCACTCTGGGGCTGGATAACGGCGTTCTCTGCCTGCATGCCGATTACGTCCGCGATACCAAAAACTATAAAGGCGGCGGTATCAAGGTCGGAATCCTGGACGGCCATCTTTCCGATACGGTCGGGCTGCCCTCCTCCGTCACGGTAAAATCCGGCGGCATCTCCAATTCGGAAGAATGTATGCACGCCAAGAAAGTGGCCAAGATCATCATGACCATGGCGCCGAATTCCACCTATTACGCCGCCTATGCGGGAAGCTATATCCCCAATACCGAATGGCTGCTGTCGCAGGGCGTCAACGTTATCAACATCAGCGCCGGACTCGGCAGTTATGGATACAGCAACTATAGTTTCGTTTCCAAGTGGCTCGATCACATCGCCTTCAACCACGATGTCCATGTTGTTTGCTCGGCCGGCAACTATGGGTACACCGGTGTTGTTTCCTCGTCCATGGCTTATAACGTCATTACAGTCGGGGCGTACGATTCTCACGGCACCACCAATGCCTCCCAGTACACCGTACCCGACTGGTCTTCTTACATTCCCAATCGCCCCACAGGCGTCGCCTTCAAACCCGACGTTGTGGCCCCCGGCGTAAATATCAGCATGTATATCGGCAATACGTACACCAATTCGGAGGGCACCAGTTACGCCGCTCCTTTTGTGACCGGCACGGTCGTCTATATGTGTCAGGCCAATTCCACCTTGAAAATCCGGCAAGATGCACTGAAGGCTGCACTGCTGACTGCGTGTAATGAAAACGATTTTTGTCCGACAGAAGAGGGCTACCGTTACTGGGGTGCCGGCAATGTGAACGCCAAAACGGCGTATATCGTCGCGAGAGACCACCAGATTCAGTACAATTACACCTACAGCGGCAAAACGAATTACACGTATTATATTACTACCTCTGCCGCTTCAAGCTATGAGTGGGTGACCCTGGCCTTCCTGAATTATTCCAAGTTCTCCTCCAGCGATCATACCGGGACGCCGGCCACCAACGAGAACTGGCCGCCCGATTTGGACTTGCGGGTCTATAATAACTCCACGAATGTCGAGGTCGGAGTCAGCAAAGAGTTAGATGGCCGCAACGTCGAGAGAGTCGGCTTCCCGACCAATGGGGCCAACACTTTCCGCATCGAAATAAATCAGTGCAGTCAACTTACTACCAATTGCTATTTTGGTGTTGCCTGGTACTGATCTCTTGTTTCCGAAAAGCAGCCGCTGGCAAGCGGCTGCTTTTTTCGTCTATTTGTTTGCGTGTTTTCACAATAATGCATCGTAATTTTCAGTTATTTGTCCAAAGTTGTGAAATTTTTCCCTTTTTCTTAAAGATTTGTCAGTGCTTTTTCGACATGAAACGAATAAAAAGCGGAATGTAAAAACATTCCTGGGTTCGGGAACAGGTTATGGAGATGTTTCCGTAGGGAGATAACAAATAAAGGGCCACTCCCATGGGGCTCGGCAAACGGAAACGGCAAGAGGTTTGCAGTTTGTTATCACATATTCATTTAAGGTGCGGCTTAAATGAATGCTTTCCCCAGAAACGGAAAACCACGGTGGCAGATTCCATGTCGGCGGATGAAGTACTGAATCTCCATAACCTGTTTGCCTGAACGCGTCCGTGTTTGCGTTCGGATTTTCACTGCCGTAAAATAACTTGCGCTTAATAAAAGGAGGATGTGACATGATCACAGAACAGACGCTTCGCATCGATTCATTGGATATACCTGCGCCTATTGTATTGGAAAAGGCCAGAACAAATGAACCGGATTTGAAGACCGCTGTACAGACTGTCAAACGTTCTCCCGGCCGATCTGCAAAAATCCGCCATTGCATCGATCCTTCTTTGGCGGCCGCTCTGAGCGAGATAGGCCCCTATGACACGAAAGTCGTCCGTGTCTGCACCGTGCTTGACAACACGACGAGCTGGGCTTCGAATCGCGAACTGTATCGTGAAATTGAACTCGTTACCTTGCTGGACGGTTACGATCTTCCCGAGGGAGAGGATTTCGTCCCATTGGCTACTCATCATTGGGAAAATCCCATGTCTCATACCGAGTGGCAGCATATGTATGAAACATCGTTTCCGATTTATGCGAGAGTCGGCGAATATATCGGGCTGGATCTGGATACCTTATGCAAACGCCATCGCATCGCGGGCGAACGGCATTATATCTTGAGACTGCCGCAGACCAAAAACCAAAGCTGGAAGGTTAGTCTCGGCATCACGGCCTACATCGAGGCGGAACTGAGCAAACAGCAAATCCATCGTATTGCGATGGATAAACGGGTCCGGATTATCCAGGGGCTCGACTCATACGAATAAAAAACGCCCCTGCGTACTGCGCAGGGGCGTTTTTTTTATTCCATCTGGACCGGCACAAAATTGATAAATCCTGCCGATATATCGCAGGAGGCCACTTGTATGGTCAAACTGTCTCCCACCGTAAACCGGCGTTTTCCGAGCGGATCGCAGAGGGAAGCCACGTCGTCATAGGACAACGGCACCCCCGCAGCGTCGCTGAGCATCTCCGTGCGGACCAGTCCTTCTACCGTATTCGGCAGCTCAACATAAACTCCGAACTCTGTCACGGAACTGATCACGCCGGTGAAGATTTTGCCGAGGTATCCGGCCATATATTCGGCTTTATAGCAATCCTCACACTGCCGTTCCGCCGTCATCGCCCGAATCTCACAGGCCGATGACTCGTCGGCCGCGACCGATACAAACCCTTCGTACCGTTCAAAAAGAGCCGCGCGCGGCGTGTGAGCCAGTACATCCGATAAAATGCGATGAATCGCCAAATCGGGATAGCGGCGGATGGGTGAGGTGAAGTGGCAGTAATCGGCGAGCGCCAACCCGTAGTGCCCGAGCGGATTGCGGCTGTAAGACGCTTTCGCCATTGAGCGGAGAAGACGGTTGGAAATGAGTCTCGCATACGGCGTTTCGCGGGCTTCCTCCATCAGCGTCCGCAGCTTCATCTGGGGAATATCGGATTCCGGAAGCAGGGTTTTCAGTCCGAGGGATTGGGCCAGTTCCGCCAGAACCGCCAATTTTTCCGCATTCGGCTGTTCGTGCACCCGATACACAAACGGCAGCTTTTTTCGTCTGGCGAAAGCCGCGACCGCTTCATTGGCTGCGATCATGAACTGCTCGATCATTCCCTCGGCTTCCCCGGTAACGCGCGGCTGGATCAACAGAGGATGCCCGTCCTCGTCCAAAGTAAACTGCGCTTCGGAGCTGATCAGATCCACGGTCCCCCGCCGTTCCGCCGCTTCACGCCGTTTTTGCGCCATCTTCCGCATAGCCTCGAGGGAGGGCTGAACCGGCCGATATTTTTCCCGAATCTCCTCTGTCGCCGTCTGTTGGAAGAGATCGTTGATTTCGCTGTATACCCCCCGCACCTTCGAACGAATGATGGATTTGACCAACCGGACGTCACGGCAAACACCCTGCTCATCCAACGTCATGAGAGCGGACAAGGTGAGCTTATCCTCCCCGGCGTTCAGCGAACACAGTCCGTTCGACAGCGCCTCCGGCAGCATTGGAATTACCCGGTCGGCAAAATAAACCGACGTTCCCCGTTCCAGCGCCTCCCGGTCGAGCGGCGATCCCGCCGTGACATAATGGGACACGTCCGCGATATGCACCCCGAGCAGCCAGCCGTTTCCGGTTTTTTCCAGCGAAACCGCATCGTCGAGATCTTTGGCATCCCGGCCATCGATGGTGAATATCGGCCAATCCCGGAGATCCTCCCGGTTCTGCCGCTCCTCTTCGGGGATCCCCTTCGCCTTCAGCGCTTCCGCGCTCGCCAGCACGTCGGCCGGAAACACGCTCGGAATGCCCATGCTGTCCACAATGGCATCCGCGCAGACCCGCGCCGAATCGGCACTGCCGTACAGGGTTTCTATGCGGGCCGTCAGCTCGCCTTTGGAGGAATACGACAGCGAAAACCGCACCTTGTCCCCCGCCTCGGCTCCCCCCAGTGTCGATCTCTTCACCCGTACCGGAAACCGGATGGAGGCATCCGCCTGCACCGCATATCCATCCTCTTCCTGTATCAGCCGGCCGCTGAAAAGCCGGCGGCCTTCTTCCACGATTTCGACAACGGCGCCCTGTGGGCCCCGTTCATCAAAGCTGCCCAGCCGGATCAGAACGGTATCCCCCGGCAAAGCGCCGCCGAGATTCCGTCCGGCGATAAAGCAATCCTGGCCCTCGGCGAGTCCTGCAAAACCAAAACCGCGGGAGAGGGACAGCAGACGCCCTTGCACGCATCCCGCCGTTTTGGGAAGGCGGTACTTGCCTTTTTTGCTCTTTTCCAGTTCCCCCTGATGTTCGAGCGTAGACAGCAAAGCAAACAAAGCCGGGCGCTCATCCTTGCGGATGTGCAGTTCTCCGGCCAGCATATCCGCCGTCATGCCCTTCTTCCGTTGACGAAGTTTGCGCATCAGGCGTTCTTTCAAATCCGTCTGCTGCGCCTTTGGTCCGGATTTCATCAAACGCCGACCGGCGCCTGTGTGTTTCTTTCCCTGTTGTCGGCTCATGGTCTTGTCACCATCCTTAAAATCTCCGGCGGTTTAGCGCCATTTTCAAAAAAGCGCCTCGCTCCTTGGGAGCGAGGCGCCGGTCATCTTTCCTGTTTTACAGAAACTTCGTCAGCAGCATGGCGACGAACACCAAGATAAAGAAGGTGAAGGCAATATATTTCGTCCACTTGGCCAACACCGCATCCAAGGTCCGAGCCTTGCCTTTTTCCATAAAGGAATCCGCCGCTCCGGCAATAGCCCCCAGATTGGCCTGACGGCCTTCCTGCAGCAGCACAATCGCGATAATGAGCAACGAAAATAAGATCAGCACCGCTCCGATAATATATTGCCAAACGCTCATGGTTCAAGTCCTCCTCGGTTATTGTGACACAAGAGTACCGATATATACTACCACAGATTGTCTCGAAACGCAAGGGGTTTCTTGCCAATTTCTCTCCGCTTAAAAATTTTGTGCGATTTGCGGCATACACGCATGAACATTCGAAAAGCTGGGCAAGCTATGTTCGGCACAGATACACGTCAATCTTGCGTTTGCCGTATCCGCTGCCGGAACCGCTATCGTACGGGTTACACTCCGTCCGGCAGCGGTTTTCTTTTTGCGTGGAAATCCTTCATGCGCCCCCTTTTCACGAATCAACCCTGTCGATCGGCAGGATATGCCCGTCGTATAGGGGGCTTTTATCCGCATTGTACCGATGCACTTCAAAGTCGCCGCTGAATTGCTGAAAAAATAGAATGAGTTTGTTGTTTTCTATTTTATAACCCAATTCCAGAATCCCGTCGCTCAGATAATGCCAGGACATCGCGCAGCCATCCCTTTTCCAATCCTCATTGGCTAAGTATATATTTTCAAAAATCTGTGTAGCGGGATCCACTTTTTTCACATCATCGATGGATACGCCATCTTGGATCTTTTCAAAGTCCTTATACGATAAGCTCTTATTCACATAGAACCATTGCATGAGACGGTTGTTCTCTTCCTTTACATAGAAGATAAACAGCCGCCCTCCCTGCTTGACCGGATGCACACTGTACAGGGCTCCGCCCTATTTTGTCATTTATCAAGCCATTTCCCCAGATGCAAATAAACGAACAGAAGCCGTCCGGAAAACCGGACGGCTTCAAAACCCATGATTTTATTCCAATGTGAGCTGTTCGCCGATATCCTCCGCCAATGGCATCGCCCCGGCCGCGGGCAGGCTGCGGGTGCGGTAACGATCCGGCTTTACCACCAGGCCCTCCGAGAAGGGCGTCACGTCTTTGAGACGGTGCTGACCTTTGAGGGTCATCACCTGGACCCCCTGGGTGCTGCGGGTGGATTTGGCCGCGATCGCGCCCGTATGCACGAGCAGGCGGCGGCCGGAGGTCGACTGCAGCATGAATTCGCCGTCCTGCGGAACGAAGAGCACGGCTACCAGCGGCGATTTATCCGAATACGCCCCCACCAGGCGGCGGCGGTTGGTCTTGGTCGCGTAAGCGGAAAGCTCCACTTTGGCGGCCTTGCCGTTTTCATAGAAGAACAGCAAATACCCGCTGTAATCGGCTGTCACCACCATCGCCACCGCGTTTTCGCCTTCTTCAAAGGCGAGCTTGGTCGCGACATAATCCCCCATCACGCTCGCTTTGGTGTCGGGGAAATCCGCCGCCTTGGCCTTGTAAACCGTTGCGGCATCGGTAAAGAAGAGCAGATCCCGGTTGTTGGAGGTCTCCACCGCCTGCACAATCCGGTCCCCTTCCTTGAGCTTTTGCTCGCCGCTCATCCGCAGGGACTGCGGTGTGATTTTTTTGAAATAGCCTTCCGCCGTGAAGAAGAGCGTGCAGGGATAATCCGGCACTTCCTCCTCGATTTCGGCGGCAGCCTGCTGGATGTCGGAGGCATACAGAAGCAGGCTGCGGCGGGGTTTGCCAAATTTGGCGGCCACATCCCGCAGTTCCCCCACGATGATAGCCCGCACCCGCTCGGGACGGCGCAGGATATCCTCCATCTCCTCCACGTCTTTTTCCAGCTTGCCGATTTCCTCGGTCCGCTTGAGGATATATTCCCGGTTGAGATGGCGCAGCTTGATCTCGGCCACGTATTCGGCCTGAATCTCGTCGATTCCGAAGCCGATCATCAGGTTGGGGACCACTTCGGATTCCTCGTCGGTCTCCCGGACGATCCGCACGGCCTTGTCGATATCCAGCAGGATTTTCGAGAGGCCCCGGAGCAGGTGCAGCTTGTCCCGCGCCTTCTTGAGGTCGAAATCGACGCGGCGGCAGACGCATTCCATCCGGAACGCCGTCCATTCCTCCAGAATCCGCCGCACGCCGAGCACCTGCGGCACCCCGGCGATCAGAATATTGAAATTGCAGGAGAAGCTGTCCTCCAGAGGCGTCATGGAAAAAAGCCGGGTCATCAGTTTGTCGGGATCGGCCCCCCGTTTGAGATCGATGGTGATTTTCAGGCCGTCCAGTCCGATTTCGTTCCGGACATCCGATATTTCCCGGATCTTTCCCGATTTGACCAGATCGGCCAGCTTGGCGATGATGGCCTCGACCGTGGTGGTGGGCGGGATCTCGGTGATGTCGATGCAGTTGGCGTCCTTGTCGTAGGCGTAGACCGCCCTCACCCGCACGCCGCCCCGCCCCGTCTCGTACAGCTTCCGCATGTCGTCCCGGCTGTAGATGATCCGGCCGCCGCCCGGAAAGTCGGGAGCTTTGAGGGTGGCGGTGATGTCGGCGTCGGGATCTTTCATCAGCGCGATGGCGGTTTCGCACACCTCGGTGAGGTTAAAGGAACAGATGGAACTCGCCATGCCGACCGCGATGCCCACATTGTTGTTGACCAGGATGGAGGGAAAGGTGACCGGCAGCAGGGTCGGTTCCTTCATGGTGGCGTCGTAGTTGTCCACAAAATCGACGGTGTCCTTGTCGATATCCCGGAACAGCTCTCCCGCGATCGGGTCGAGCTTGGCTTCGGTATACCGCGAAGCCGCGTATTCCATATCGCTCGAATACGCCCGCCCGAAATTCCCCTTGGAATCCACATAAGGATTCAGCAGCGACTGATAGCCGCGGGAAAGCCGCACCATGGTGTCGTAGATCGCGGCGTCGCCGTGGGGGTTGAGCTTCATCGTCGTGCCGACGATGTTGGCCGATTTGGTCCTGGCGCCGTTTAATAGCCCCATCTTGTACATGGTATAGAGCAGCTTGCGGTGGGAGGGCTTGAACCCATCGATTTCCGGAATGGCCCGGGACATGATGACGCTCATCGCGTAGGGCATGTAGTTGGTTTCGAGCGTGGAGGTGATCTGCTGCCGTTCCACCAGTCCGGAGCCCATGATATGGGCGTTTTCCGGGAGCTTGTCCAGCCCGGCCGCTGCTTTTTTCACTTTTTTTGCCACGATTCCTTCATCCTCATTCCGTGCTGGATTTGCCGGCCGTCATCGGCGGCCTTCGCCCGTAAGGGTGTGCAGCAGCAGCGCCCCGGCGCACACAAACGCCGAGAGAACGGCCGCTCCGGCTGCGAACAGTTCCGGTTTGCTGGCGGTCACATACAGGGCGGTGGGGCCGTCGGCCCCCTGGACGAATCCGATACGATGCAGGGTTTTCATTTTCATCTTCACTCTCTGTCGTCAATTTGATGGCGGATCAGCTCACATCGACCATTTCCAGATAGAGGCCGCCCCGGTCGGCAATGAACTCCTTGCGTCCCGGCAGATCGTCTCCAAGAAGAACATCAAACATCCGCTCGGTTGCCGCTTCATCCTCCGGTTCCACCTTAACCAGCCGTCTCGTTGCGGGGTTCATGGTGGTCAGGGACATCATATCCGGATCGTTTTCACCCAGTCCCTTGGAGCGCTGGATGGTGTATTTTACATCCCCAAGCTTCTCCAGGATATCGGTTTTCTCCGCATCGTTGTAGGCAAAATAGGTGTCGGTCTTGGTGCTGATTTCATACAGCGGCGTTTCCGCGATGAATACCTTGCCTTCCCGGATCAAGGTCGGGGTCAGGCTGTACAGCATGGTGAGGATCAAGGTGCGGATCTGGAAGCCGTCCACGTCCGCATCGGTGCAGATGATGACCTTGCTCCACCGCAGCAGGCTCAGATCGAAGGTGGCGAGGTCCTTGTTGGCCTTGGACTTGACCTCCACCCCGCAGCCCAGCACCTTGAGCAGGTCGGTGATGATTTCATTCTTAAACACCTTGTCCAGCTCGGCCTTGAGGCAGTTTAAAATCTTGCCCCGGACCGGGATAATGGCCTGGAAATCCGGGTTCCGCGCCTGGATGCAGGCGCCCATAGCCGACTTCCCTTCCACGATAAAGAGCTCCCTCTCCTCCACTTTCCGGCTGCGGCAGTCCACGAAGCTCTGCACCCGGGAAGCGAAATCGTTGCCTGTCTGAAGGGTTTTCTTCAAATTCAGGCGGGTGGTCTCCGCCTTTTCCCGGCTGCGCTTGTTGATGAGCACCTGCTCGCACAGCTTGTCCGCTTCCGCTTTGTTTTCGAGGAAATACACCTCCAGGTTGTGGCGCAGGAACTCGGTCATGGACTCCTGGATGAATTTGTTGGTGATGGCCTTTTTGGTCTGATTTTCATAGGAGGTCTGGGTGGAGAACGACGAGGAGACCAATACCAGACAGTCCTGCACGTCCTGAAACCCGATTTTGCTCTCGTTTTTCAGATACCGGCCGGTCTGCTTGAGATACGCGTCGATCTGGGACACGAAAGCCGAACGCACGGCCTTTTCCGGGGACCCGCCGTGTTCCAGATAGCTCGAGTTATGGTAGTATTCCAGCAGATTGGTGCGGTTGGAACAGCACCACGCCACCTGCAGCCGCACTTTGTATTCCGGCTTGTCCGCCCGGTCGCGGCCGCGGCGCTCCGCCGTCCAGACCTGCACCCCGGTCAGGGCTTCTTCCCCGACCAGCTCGCTCACATAATCGGCAATGCCGTTTTCGTACCGGAATTCCTCGGTTTCAAACTCGCGGCCATGCTGGTTCTTCAGAATGAAGAGCACGTTTGGATTGACGATGGCCTGGCGTTTCAGAATATCCCGGAAATAGGCAGCCGGAACCGCGATGTCAGTGAACACCTGCAGATCGGGTTTCCAGCGGATGATGGTGCCGGTATCCTTTTTGGCATACGGTTCCTTCTGCAGGCCCCCGACGTTTTCGCCGTGCTCGAAATGCAGGGTGTAGCGGAACCCGTCCCGCCGCACCTCCACATCCATATATTCCGAGGAATATTGGGTCGCACAAGCGCCCAGACCGTTGAGACCGAGGGAATACTCGTAGCTTTCGCCCTCGTTGGTGTTGTATTTGCCGCCCGCATACAGCTCGCAGAAGATCAGTTCCCAGTTGTACCGGTTTTCCTTCTGGTTGAAATCGACCGGCATACCCCGGCCAAAGTCCTGCACCTCAAACGAGCCGTCCTCGTACCGGGTGGTGACGATCCGGGTGCCGAACCCCTCTCTGGCCTCGTCAATCGAGTTCGAGAGGATTTCAAAAACGGCGTGCTGGCAGCCCTCGAGACCATCCGAACCGAAAATGACCGCCGGGCGTTTGCGGACCCGGTCGGCGCCTTTCAGGGAGGTGATGCTGTCGTTGCCGTAGCTGGGCTTTTTGGGGGCCATAATCTGCATCCATCCTTTTGCGTTTCAGGTGTGCAACCAAAGAGAAGCCATTCGAGCCTGGACAGCAGGAATGGCTATAGCTTGTTTCATACCTTATTACTTTATACCATTTGCGCGGTTCCGTCAAGCCTTCCCGGCATCCGCCCGCGCAGAATTGCCGCCATTTTCGTCGTTTTGCGCAGGCCACTCCGAAGCTGACGCCCCTCCGGCATCCCGTTTTCCCCGTCCGCCCGCGCGATTCGTTCCGGCCGGCCGCCGCCTTTCTCCGGATGCTCCGGTCACTTCCGAAAGCGTCAAAACCCGTCTGTCCGCGTATGCCTCCGCAACTCACGGAACGAAACACTCGGAAAGAAACGGGTTCCTCCCAAAGCGGGAGACCTTCCCTCCCGGCGTCCGCAGGCTCCGGCGAAAAAAACAACCCGCTCCCGCCGGGGCTGAACCGCGGCAGGGGCGGGCGAGGGAATCGTCCTATTCGGTTTTGCCGATATCGCGGCGGTAATGCGCCCCGTCGAAATCGATGCGGGCAACCGCTTCATACGCTTTATCGAGCGCTTCTTCCAGGGACGGCGCCGTGGCCGTAACCCCCAGCACCCGGCCGCCGTTTGTTTTGAAACGGCCGTCCTCCGCCTTGGTTCCGGCATGATAAACGACAGCCCCGGGGACCTGCCCATGCTCGTCCAGCCCTTGGATGACCAGCCCCTTCTTGTAAGCGGCCGGATACCCGCCCGACGCCATGACCACGCAGGCGCAGGCGTCCTCGCTCCATTCGATGGGCAGCTCCGCCAGCCGTTCCTCGATGACTGCCTCGAGAATATCGATGAAATCGGTTTTCAGCCGTGGGAGCACCACCTGGGTCTCGGGATCCCCGAAACGGCAGTTGTATTCGATCACCTTGGGTCCATCGGGGGTCAGCATCAGCCCGAAATACAGACAGCCCTTGAAGGGACGCCCCTCGGCGTTCATGGCCGCGATGGTGGGCTTAAAGATATGCTCCATGCACCAGTCCGCCTGCTCATCCGTATAGAAGGGGTTGGGACTGATGGTGCCCATGCCGCCCGTGTTGGGACCCATGTCGCCGTCGAACGCCCGCTTGTGGTCCTTGGAGGAGACCATAGGCCGAACGGTCCTGCCGTCGGTAAACGCCAGCACCGACACCTCGGGTCCTGTCAGGAATTCCTCCACGACCACCCGCGAACCGGAAGCACCGAAGACCCGGTCCTCCATGATATCGTGTATGGCCCGCCGCGCCTCCTCGTAATCCGCGCAGAGCAGGACACCCTTGCCGAGCGCCAGGCCGTCCGCCTTGACGACGGCGGGATAGCGGTTTTCCTGCCGGATATAGCGCAGCGCCTCGGCCGGATCTTCGAACACCTCGTACCGGGCTGTGGGGATGGCATACTGCTTCATCAGATTCTTGGAAAACACCTTGCTGCCTTCCAGAATCGCGGCGTTCGCCCGGGGGCCGAAGGCCGGGATGCCCGCCGCCTCGAGGGCGTCCACCATTCCCGCCACCAGCGGATCGTCCGGAGCCACGAACACCATATCCGCCCCGCACGCCTTCGCGAGCGCCACGACGCCGCTAACATCGGTGGCAGCCACGTCGTAGCACGTAGCGTCACACGATATGCCGCCATTTCCGGGCGTGCAGAACAGGCGGCCGCAGCGGGGACTCTCCCGCAGCTTGCGGATAATGGCGTGCTCCCGTCCGCCGCCGCCGACAACCAGAATATCCAACGTTTTTTTCATGCGTGCATTCCCCCTGCAGGCTGTTTCATCGTGGATCAGTGGTGGAACAGGCGCAGGCCGTTGAAGGCCATGACCATTCCGTAGCGGTCGCAGGTCTCGATGACGTTGTCGTCCCGGATCGATCCGCCCGGCTCGGCGATGTACTGCACGCCGCTGCGGCGGGCCCGCTCGATGTTGTCCCCAAAGGGGAAGAAAGCGTCGGATCCCAGGGACACGCCGGTGATCCCGTCCAGATACGCGCGTTTTTCCTCTCTCGTAAGAGGCTCCGGCTTTACGGTGAAGAACTGCTCCCATACCCCGTCCGCCAGCACGTCCATATCGTCGTCCGAAATGTAAACGTCGATGGTGTTGTCCCGGTCGGGGCGGCGGATGTCGGCTTTGAACGGCAGCGCGAGCACCTTCGGGTGCTGGCGCAGATGCCAGATATCCGCCTTGTTCCCCGCGAGGCGGGTGCAGTGGATCCGGCTCTGCTGACCGGCGCCCACTCCGATAGCCTGGCCGTCCTTCGCATAGCAGACCGAGTTGGACTGGGTGTATTTGAGGGTGATGAGAGCCAGAATCAGATCCCGTTTGGCCGACTCCGGCAGCTCGCGGTTCTTGGTCACGATGTTGCCGAGCATCTCCTCGCCGATGGCCACCTCATTGCGGCCCTGCTCAAAGGTGATGCCGTACACGTCCTTCTGCTCCACGGGGGCCGGACGGTAAGACGGATCGATCACGACGACGTTGTAGCCGCCCTTACGTTTGGTTTTGAGGATCTCCAAAGCCTCGGGAGTGTAGCCCGGCGCGATCACGCCGTCCGACACTTCCCGGGCAAGCAGCAGCGCGGTTTCCTTGTCGCAGGGCTCGGACAGCGCAGCCCAGTCGCCGTAGGAGGACATCCGGTCGGCGCCTCTCGCCCGGGCATACGCGCAGGCGATCGGAGACAGTTCCAGATCATCGACAAAGCAGGCCCGCTTCAGCTCCTCGCTCATGGGCAGCCCCACCGCGGCCCCCGCAGGGCTGACATGCTTGAAAGAGGCGGCGGCGGGCAAACCGGTCGCCTCCGCGAGCTCCCGGACAAGCTGCCAGCTGTTGAACGCGTCGAGAAAATTGATGAATCCGGGCCGGCCGTTGAGCACCTCGATGGGCAGATCGCCGCCGTCCTTCATAAAAATCCTGGACGGCTTCTGATTGGGGTTGCAGCCGTATTTGAGCAGCAGTTCGTTCATGCGCGTCATCCTTCCTTCCGTTCAGCCTTCGTGTTTATTGACGATGCGGGATTCCGTCTCTCCGGTCTTCAAATCGATAAACCGGGTGAAAAGGGACACCTTGTTGTCCGCGTCCAGGCTGTCCCAAACCGTGCTGGTAAAGGCGTCGAGGTCCCCCTCGATCGCAACCGGCGTCGGTTCGCCTTCAAAGGAGGGCAGCGGATCGCCGTCCCGCTCATACGTATGGATGAAATGGCCTTGTCCGGCCATCGGCACGTACTCATAAAAGAACCGCAGACAGGATGCGGGATCGCCCTGATTGCTTTTCAGGATCGACAGCTTATACGAGAAAAACGCCTCGCCGCAGCAGACCGCACCCGAGATGCGGGGGGTGTAGTTCGGCGCATCGGGTTCGAATTCCCTCGTGCGCAGCGCTTCTTCAAAGGTGTGGCCCTTCTGCATGAAATCGACCACCGTATCAGTCTGGTCGCCGTTGGTCACCACCGTAACCGGCCCGATTTTCCGCACCGGCGCATAGATGATCAGGGAGGGATCCACCATCTTGCTCTCGTCGAACGCCTTGGTCTTGATCCCCTCGCCGTCGGTCACAAAGATCCGGTTGCGGCTGTTTTCGCTCCGGCCCATGATGAAATAGGCGATGACGGCTTTCTGACCGTCGCCGCTCATCCCCAGGATAATGCCCCGGCCCGGATAGCTTGTCCGGCCGAGTTCTTCGTTCAGTGTCCGGTTCTGCATAGTTGGATGTCCTCCTATCAATTCATGACCGCCCAGTTCCCGGGGACCCGGTCCCCTCCCTGCATGAGCGTTGGTTCAGATGAGAAAATCGGCGGCCCCGGGGGTTCATGAGGCCCCTTGGCTCTTCGCCTCCCGTCTTTGCGTAAAGGAAACAGGGGTCCCGCAGGCCAGACCATTTTCTCGAAAATACGCCATGCCCTAGCGGCACTCGCCCCCGTCCAAAATCCGGGCGATCCGGCCTTCGATCACGACCCGCCCCTCGCAAAGCAGGGAAACGGCCTTCGGCAGCAGCTGCCACTCGGCCTCTTCCATTACCCGCCGCTGAAGCGTCTCGGGCGTGTCGTCCGGACGGATCTCCACCGCCTTTTGCAGCAGAATCGCGCCGCCGTCCGGCACCTCGCTGACAAAGTGCACCGTGGCGCCGGTCAGCTTGACGCCGTACCGGAGCGCCTCCTCGTGCACCCGCAGCCCGTAATATCCCTTTCCGCAGAAGGAGGGAATCAGGGCCGGATGGACGTTTAGAATCCGGTTTTCGTACCGGGATATCACCGCGGGGCCGAGGATCGAAAGAAAGCCCGCAAGCACCACCATGTCGGCGCCGCAGTCCTCGAGTTCCCGCAGGATGGCTTCATCGAACGCCGAAGCCGCCGCGAACGCCTTCCGCTCCACCACGGCAGTCGAAACGCCGCTGCGCGCCGCCCGTTCCAGAGCATAGACGCCCGGCTTCGAGGAAATGACCCGGACGATTTTGCCGTTCCGGATGGCCCCGGCTGCCTCGGCATTCAGCAGGGCCTGGAGATTGGTGCCTCCGCCCGATACCAGCACCGCTATCTTCTGCAAGCGTATCCCGCCTTTCCGATCGATCTGTTTACACCAGCTGCACGCCTTCGGTCCCAGTGCGGACCTCGCCCAGGACAACCGCCTCTTCCCCCGCGTTCTGCAGAACGCGGACCGCCTCGTCCGCCTTGTCGGCGGGCAGGGCGATGCACAGGCCGATTCCCATGTTGAAGGTGTTGAACATATCCCGCTCCGGAATGTCTCCGGTCTTTTGAATCAGGTCGAAAATAGGCAGGACTGGCACCGCCTTCTTCTCGATGACCGCCGTAAGCCCGTCGGGCAGCATCCGCGGAATATTCTCATAGAAGCCGCCCCCCGTGATATGGGACACCCCATGGACCGGCACCGCCTCCAGCAGGGCCAGCAGAGGCTTTACATAAATTTTCGTCGGGGTGAGCAGGGATTCGCCCAAGGTGGCGCCCAGTTCGTCATAATGGACGCCGACCGTCTTTTCGGAAATGTTGAACACCTTGCGGACAAGCGAAAACCCGTTGGAATGCACACCGCTCGACCTCACGCCGATCAGGGCGTCTCCGGCCTGCACCCGGCTGCTGTCCACGATATGACGATAGTCCGCCAACCCCACGCAGAACCCCGCGAGATCGTACTCCTCCACCGGATAAAAGCCCGGCATCTCAGCGGTTTCGCCCCCGATCAGGGCGCATCCTGCCTGCACACATCCCTCCGCGACCCCCGCCACGATGGCGGCGATCTTTTCGGGCACGTTTTTGCCGCAGGCAATATAATCGAGGAAAAACAGGGGCTTCGCACCCGAACAGGCCACGTCGTTTGCGCACATAGCCACGCAGTCGATGCCCACCGTATCGTGCTTGTCCAGCAGGAAGGCCAGTTTCAGTTTGGTGCCGACGCCGTCCGTACCCGAGACGAGTACCGGGCGTTCCATCCCTTTCAGATCCGGTTCGAACAGGCCGCCGAAGCCGCCGATGCCCGACAGGACCCCCGGCACCCGGGTGCGGGCCACGTGGGATTTCATCAGTTCCACCGCTTTATAGCCCGCCGTGACGTCCACACCGGCCGCGGCATAGCTCTTGCTTGCGCTTTCCATACAGTTCTCCATCCTTTCATGCGTAACCCGTCTGAAAACCCGTTTCAAACGGATGCCGGAACCTCCGGACCATTATTCCCTGCCGGTCCAGCAGTAGGTGCAGACCGCGTCCGGATCGATGCCGATCGACGCGAGCATGCCTTCGAGGGTCTGATACTTGAGGGAGGTGACCCGCAGTTTTTTGCAGATACCGTCCACCATCCGGCCGTATCGCTCGGAATGGGCGTCGATATATTCCTCCAAATGGCGGAATCCCTCTTCCCCCTCCAGTTCCTGAATGACCGTGTGGGTAATGAGATCCCGGTCGGAGGTGGAACGGGAAAAATTGAGGTATTTGCAGCCGAACAGGATCGGCGGGCAGGCCGGGCGGATGTGCACCTCTTTCGCACCGCTGTTGTACAGGAAATCGACGGTTTCCCTCATCTGGGTGCCGCGGACGACCGAATCGTCGATGAAGAGCAGGCGCTTGTCCCGGATCAGTGCGTCCACCGGAATCAGCTTCATATGCGCCACCTGGTTGCGTACCGCCTGATTCTGGGGCATGAAGCTGCGGGGCCAGGTGGGGGTGTACTTGATGAAGGGCCGGGCAAAGGGGATCCCCGACTCATTGGCGTAGCCGATCGCGTGGGCCGTCCCCGAATCGGGGACACCCGCAACGTAATCGGCGTCGGTATCCGTGTCGTTCTGCGCGAGGATCCGGCCGCAGTCGTAGCGCATCTGTTCGACGTTGACCCCTTCATATGCGGAGGTCGGATACCCGAAATAGGTCCAGAGAAAGGCGCAGATCTTCATCTTTTTCCGGGCGGGAACCAGGGTTTCATAGCCGTCCGCCGTGATGCGGACGATCTCCCCTGGCCCCAGGCTGTATTCGTCCCGATACCCCAGGTTCAGATACGCGAACGATTCGAACGAGACGCAGAAGGCCCCCTCTTTTTTTCCGATAAACAGCGGGGTGCGCCCCATCCGGTCCCGGGCCGCGATCAGGCCGTCCTTCGTCAGCAGCAGCATGGTCATGGAACCGTCGATCAGCTCCTGCGCGTTCTGAATCCCCTCGGCAATCGAGCCTTTTTGGTTGATCAGGCAGGCCGTCAGTTCCGTTGCGTTGACCTTGCCTCCGCTCATCTCCAGAAAATGGGAACTGCCGTTTTCAAAGGCATGTCCGACCAGATCCTCCAGATTGTTGATCCGCCCGACCGTCGTGATGGCATACGTGCCGAGATGGGACCGGACGATCAGCGGCTGCGGATCGGTATCGCTGATGCAGCCGATGCCGAGCGGCCCGGCCATTTCGTCCACGTCCCGCTCGAACTTGGTACGGAACGGGGAATTTTCAATATTGTGAATTGCTCTTTCAAAGCCGGTTTTCTCGTTGTAGACCGCGAGTCCCCCCCGCCGTGTCCCGAGATGGGAATGGTAGTCCACACCAAAAAACAGATCGGTGATGCAGTTGTCGCCCGCCGCCACACCAAAAACGCCGCCCATACAGGTCCTCCTTTTTCCTTTGCGCAGATGAAAAAACCAAGACTATAGACTCAAACCGGGGTTTGAGTCTATAGTCAGTCGTCCCGGTCTCTTTATTCGCCCAGCATCCGATGGAGGATTTCCTTGTACGCTTCCTCCTCGCCGCCGAGATCCCGGCGGAACCGGTCCTTGTCCAGCTTCTCATGGGTATGCACATCCCAGAAGCGGCAGGTATCGGGCGAAATCTCGTCCGCGAGCACAATGGTGCCGTCGGACAGCTTGCCGAATTCCAGCTTGAAATCGACCAAATCGATGTCCCGGCCCAGCATATACGCCTTGAGCACCTCGTTGACCTTGAAAGCGTACTTCGAGATGGTGTCGAGTTCCTCTTTGGTCGCGATGCCGAGCGCCAGGATATGGGAATCGTTGATCATCGGATCCCCGAGGGCGTCGTCCTTGTAGCTGTACTCGAGGGAGGGCTGTTTCAGCACCCGGCCCTCTTCCACGCCGAAGCGCTTCGAGAAAGAACCCGCGGCGATGTTGCGGATGATGACCTCCAGCGGCACGATCGTGACCTTTTTGACCAGGGTTTCCCGATCGGAGAGCTCCTCCACATAATGGGTGGGAATCCCCTCTTTTTCCATCAGCTTCATCAGATGGTTGGTCACCCGGTTGTTGATGACGCCCTTGCCGAGGATGGTGCCCTTTTTCTCCCCGTTGAAGGCTGTGGCATCGTCTTTGTAATCCACAATATACAGTTCCGGGTCATCGGTAGCGAAAACCTTTTTGGCTTTTCCCTCGTACAGCTGTTCGCGTTTTTCCATGTCCATCGACTCCTTTTTATTCGTATCCTTGTGATTCTGTCCGTTTATATCTTACGCATCGAGAGATGCGGCGAGCTTCCGATCCTTTTCCTCGACGCCGCGGGCCATGTCCGCTTTTTTCTCGAGCAGCTTCTGCCGAAGCCCCTCGTCGGAGAGCGCCAGCATCTGCACGGCGAGAAGGGCGGCGTTTTCCGCCCCGTCGATCGCCACCGTCGCCACCGGGATACCGGAGGGCATCTGCACCGTCGAAAGCAGCGCGTCCAGCCCGTCGAGGGTAGAGGACTTGACCGGAATGCCGATGACCGGCAGAACGGTGTGCGCCGCGAGCACACCCGCAAGGTGGGCGGCTTTGCCCGCCGCCGCGATGATGACGCCGAAACCGTTTTCCGCAGCACCCGAGGCGAACGAAGCCGCCCTTTCCGGGGTTCTGTGCGCGCTCATCACGTGCACCTCCACCGGGATACCGAATTGTTTTAACGTATCGATGGCTTTACCCACCACCGGAAGGTCGCTGTCACTGCCCATGATAACCGCTACTTTTTTGGCCGTTTCCATCCTGTTCCGTCCTTTCCGTCCGTCCGGCAAGAAATAAAACAGGCTGCGGCACACCCGCCGCAGCCCCGCTATCCCGCACGAACACCCGCACCTGTGCCGTCGATGCCGCAGCCCCTGCTCCGTTTCCCATAAGCCAGGCGCATATCGACGACCTCCTTTGCCAATATGTTTTTATTGTATTGCAAACGCCGGAAAATTGCAAGGTGTATTCCCGCTTCCGGTGAAATTTGTGGAGAAGGGAGGCGAAAGATAAACCCGGACAGGGGTTTTTGTCTATTTTGCAGTTGCGGTGCGGCTTCATCAATTTTTCAGAATCTTTTCACTAGGCTTTCCGCGAAAAATCGTGTATAATGTCGGCTAGAGCGTCCTTTTTTGTGCACGGACGCTCGACGGAATTTGAAGGAGGCCGCTCCATGGTCATCGTAATCCCCGTCTGTCAGCCGGATGCCTGTCTTGCCGACCTGGTTCATCAGCTGCGGCAAAAGACCGACTATCCCATCCTTGTTGTCGACGACGGCAGCTCTCCCGACTTGGCCTTTGCCTGGGAAGCCGTCAAACAGTCCGCTGTCGTGCTGCGGCACGAAAAGCCCTGCGGCCGGGGCCGGGCGGTGAAAACCGGATTGACTTATGCGGCTTCCCATTTCGCCAGGGAACAAAGCATCGTCGTGGCCGACGCGGACGGCTCGGTCACCGTTTCCGATATAGAACAGATCGGGTCCGCTTTTGCGGAACATCCCGAGGCGCTGCTCATCGGTTTCAGGAGCTGTACCGGGAAAAAACCGCTTCATAAAAAAATAGGCGACACCCTGTTCCGATACATGTTCGCCTTTGCAAGCGGCGTCAAACTAGGGGACGCGCGCTCTGGCCTGCGTGCCTATTCCATGCAGCAGATTCCGGATATCCTCGGACAACCCGGTGAGGATTCCGATTATGACATAGCGGTGCTGCTCGACTGCATACAGCGGCACGTCCCGGTCGTCGAGGTGCCGCTGGAACCTGCGGCGGCCGTGTCTCCTCCGGCCTGGCCTCAGTCGTTTTGGAAATCCCTGCGCATCTATTCCGTTATTCTCAAATACACCGGTGTGGCTGTGCTGAGCTTCCTGATCGACTATGCGCTGTTCCGTCTGTTCTATTTTGTTCTGACCGGTTTCGGCTTTTCCTCCGTATTCGGCATCTCCGCCGTCCGCATGGGGAATGTCGCCGCCAGGATCGTCAGCTCCACCATCAACTTCACCCTCAACCGCCAGCTGGTCTTCAAGGATAAGGGCAATCTGCTGATTTCGGCGCTCAAATATTACGCGCTTGTCGTGTTTATTCTGCTTATCAACACCTGCCTGCTGATGTTCTTGAACGAAATCTGCGGCATTCCGGCGGGAATTGCCAAGCTCCTGACGGAGGCGGTGCTCTTCACCGCCAGCATGCTGCTCCAGCGCCTGTTCGTTTTCCGGAACAAAACCAAAATAAAAGGCAGCAATTAAGTTCTCCCCCTGTATCCCCCGCCGTCTTTGTCATTTACAGTCAACGGCCGATGTGGTACAATTGTATGAGCGAAAGGGGGATGGGTATGGGCCGGAATATCAAACGCATAACCTCCCTGCTGCGGGAAAGCGACAACCAGATCCGGCAGGACCGGGACCTGGTCCGAAGCCGGAACCTCGCTTTCCTCCGAAGCGTCGGCCTCGTCTACACCATTCTGCTGCTGGCTTATGCCGTCGGCGCCTTTCTCTTCTTCAAAAGTCCCCTTCTCCGGATCCTCTATGCGGTTTTTATTGTTGTCCAACTGGCTTTCGATCTGCTGATCCTCCATTTGGCCCGCCGCCATCCAACTTATCGGCAGGTACGTAATCTATGTTCCCTCCTGTGCGTGCTCATCATCGGATTCGTCGTTACCGTCTCTGTATTCCCCTATCCCGACCGCCCGGCCATCTTTTTTGCCCCTGTGCTCGTCGGCATGTCGGTCGTATTTGTCTTCTCGCTCCGGCAGCTGGTCCTTTCCCTGACGCTGTATTCGGCGGTTTTTGCCGTCCTGGCTGCGCTTTTCAAAACGAAGATCGCTTTCACATACGATATCTGGGCTCTCCTTCCGGCGTATATCATCGCCTTGTTCTGCGCCTCTGTAATCAGCCGGCTGCGGGTAAACGATACGCGTTCCCGTCTTCGCTGGATGCAGCTGAGTATCATCGACCGCCCCACCGGCCTGCTCAACAAGGCCACCTGCGAGGAACAGTGCCGCCGGTTTTTGTGTCTGGAAACCCAGATCCCCTGTGCGATGCTCGTGATGGATATGGATCATTTCAAAGAGATCAACGACTCCGAAGGGCATTTGTTCGGGGATCGCGTTTTGAATAGAATCGGACAGATCCTGCAGAATCTGTCAAGCGAGGATACCATCGTCGGGCGGATCGGCGGGGATGAGTTTTTGATCCTGATGAAAGGCAGCCGCCGGAAGGACGCCGAAGCCCTGGCGGTGCAGCTGATTTCCGAGATTGAGAAGGCGCATCTCTCCAACGCTCAGGTCGCCGTTTCCTGCAGCATCGGCATCACCAGCACAGAGGGCGACACCTCGTTCTCCGTCCTTTTCGATCAGGCGGATAAAGCGCTGTATCAGGTGAAACGCAGCGGCGGCGGCCGGTTTGCTGTCTTTCAAGACATATAAAAAAGCCCAAGGGAAAAGCGGCTTCTTTATGCCGCCTCTCCCTTGGGCTTCTGTAATCAGCCGGAATGATTGGACGGCAAAGATACTGGCATGTTTAATCATCCGAAGACTCAAATGGCCGGAGGATTCTTTAGGTTTGCTTTAGCATAAAGTATTATGCTGAAGATACCGTGAAAATGGCACCTATATGGGAGGGATAGTATGCGTTTGCTTTTGGCAGAAGACGATCCTAAACTGTTAAAATCGCTGCAATACATTTTTAAAACAAATAAATTTGCGGTAGATGCCGTGACCAATGGTGAAGATGCCTTGAATTACGCCTTGTCGGGTGAGTATGACGGCCTTGTGCTGGACATTATGATGCCGGGGCTGGACGGTATCGAAGTGCTCAAACGGCTGCGGAAAGAAAACGTGACGACACCCGCCTTGTTTCTTACCGCCCGTACCGAAGTGTCTCAGCGGGTAGAAGGTTTGGACGCCGGGGCCGACGATTATCTTCCCAAGCCGTTTTCCACATCCGAACTGCTGGCCCGTGTCCGGGCGATGCTGCGCCGGAAAGACAACTATACGCCGGATCTGCTTACCTACAAAGAGGTGGTTCTCAATCGTTCCACCTATGAGCTCTATTATGACGGAAGCACACAAACTCTCAGCGGGAAAGAATTTCAGATAGCGGAAATGATCCTGCAGCAACCACACCGCATCATCTCTGCCGAGCAATTCATCACGCATATATGGGGCTGGGATACCAACATAGATACCAGCGTCGTGTGGGTGCATATCTCTAACCTGCGCAAAAAAATGGCGGCGATAAAGGCGCCAATTGAAATTCGTTTTGTCCGCAATGCAGGCTATACGCTGGAGGATCGGCCATGATTTATAGCCTGCGAAAAAAATTCGTCATCATTACCGCCATTTCGGTTGGCATCGTATTTGCCTTGATTTTCGGGGGCATTTATTTTATCAGCAGATCACAGCTGAATCATTCTATGGATATGTTGGCAGATGTGATTGCCATGAATGACGGCACCTTTCCGGATTTTGATAGAACGGAAAATCCTGTCCAGCCCGACGCCTTCCCGCGAAATCAGTTTTTAACGCCTGAAACGCGATTCAGCACTCGGTTTTTTACCGTTCGCGCGGATGACGGCAACCATATTCTCCAGGAAAATATGGAGCATATCTCCTCCGTTTCAAAAGCGGAGGCCCGAGATTATGCCAAAAGAGCCATGGATAAGGGAAGTGAAAGAGGCTGGCTGTCCGATTACCGATATAAAGTATCCAAAACGCCTTACGGCCGATTGGTGGTGTTCGTAAGCGGCGAAGCCAACAAGGCTATGACGAACCGTTTGCTTTCTTCCGTCTTCTTCGTTTTGGCCGGAAGCTTTGTCCTTATTCTGCTGCTCATTCTCCTTATTTCGAAAAAAGCGGTAAAGCCCGCCGCGGAAAGCTATGAAAAGCAAAAACAGTTTGTAACCGACGCCAACCACGAATTAAAAACCCCGCTGACCTTGATCCTCTCCAACGTCGATATTGTAGAATCCGAAATTGGCAAAAACGAATGGCTGGAGGATATCCGCAGCGAAGGTGAGCGGATGGGATCGCTCATCAATCAGCTTGTGACACTGTCGCGGATGGATGAGGACAACTCGAATCTTGCTGTCGCAGAATTGAATTTGAGCGAGATGGTGTCGGATACGGTTTCGGAATTTATGAACTTGGCAATCGAAAAGCAGAAACATCTGACGTCTGCCATCCAACCGTCTATTTGGTATCACGGCGATGAAGGTCTGCTGCGCAGGCTGATGTGCATACTTCTGGATAATGCCATCAAATATGGCGATATGAACGGCGACATCCAAGTGAGCGTTTATACGAAAGGGCGGTATCCGGTTATAACCGTCGAAAATGCATATCAGAACGTGAACAATGTAGAGCTTGGCAAGTTTTTCGATAGGTTCTACCGGGCGGATAAAGCCAGAACCTTTACCGGCAGCTTTGGAATAGGGCTTTCGATTGCCAAGGGCATTGCACGGAACCATAAAGGCGACATCGTAGCCTATAAGAAAGATGCGGAACACATAGGATTTAAAGTTACACTAAAATAAAAAGAGCCCATATAAGCGCAAGAAATCTGCAGACGAAACGCGGATTTCTTGCGCTTTTTTGCAGGAAAATCTTTAGAGCCGGCTGAATTAGCTAGCGGATACAGAAAATAGATGATCTCTTCACAAAGTATTCACATGCATCTTTAGCGCCGCTTTAGTATCGCCAGCTATTATATGTGTTATGAGTGCACTGCATCATGCAAAGAACGGGGGCTGAATCGTGAAAGAAGAAATCCGTCAGAAAGGCCGTGAGAGGTAATGGACTACGCCCAGTATTACAAATTGAGACGAGGCAATATAAACGCTTTCCGCGAGCTCTATTCGATTGAACTTCGCCGTATGTGGTTTGTCTGTTATCACATCACGCAGGAAGTGAGCAAAGCGGCCCCTTTGTTGCTGAGCGGATGGAAAAAGGCAATGGAACAAGTCGTTGTGAAATCTTCAGATGTTCCAAAAGAAAATTTCTCAGCTTTAGCCTCGGCCGAAATCTTTAAAACGGCGGCTCTTGGAATCGAAAAAGATGAAGACTATGAAACCCTACCCGTCCCTTCCATCTCAAAAACCTATGCCGCTTTTATGGAAGGGATCAAGGGACTGGCCTATGAGGAACGGTATATCTATCTGCTTACCACATTCGGGGGGTTAAAAACCGCCGCCGTATCGGAGCTCATGGGCATATCGTTTGAAGAGGCAAAGAAGAGGATGGCGTCAATATCTTCAAAGGCCCAGGACGCACCCGCTATAAAAAAGATGGGGTTGCGTGACTCCGTGTACGTACTCACACAGTTTAAAAGCCCCGACGGGAAACCGTTTGAAACGATCCATATTCCGCCAGCCTTGATTGCCGCCCTGGAACACGAGTATAGGCTCATGATGCGGCAGCAGGGGAAGTCAGCCACTCTATCAAAGACCGGAAAGGAATCAAAACAGATGAAAGCAACTGCCAAACCCCATCAAAAGGCCGTCACAAAAAAGACGGGTTTCAAATATACGAAACCAATTGTCATAACCGCCGTCGTTCTTGCAGCCGTCATGGTTGCCGCGATTGTTTTGCCGAAAATCTTTCGTACGGCATCGTCTGCAAGAATCACCACCTATCAGGTGGAGGAAATTACCTACGGCAATGTATCGGCTACGATCAGCGGCAGTGGGACCTTGACCCCGGTTACCAAGGAAACCCTTGCATCTACTTATGCGGGGGAGGTCGAATCCGTCAGCTTTCATGTAGGCGACGAAGTTGCCGAAGGTGACGTTCTCGCCGTCATCACAAGCGATAAGGGAGAAGAAGAAATCACGGCTCCCTGCGACGGCATTTTAATTGAATTTCCTATCAAAGCCGGGGACGAAGTGGCCGCGGGCGGTTCTGTCGCTATGGTTATGGGGAAAGACGGCTTTACAATGGGGATAGCTGTCGATGAATTGAATATTTCCTCTGTTGCATTGGATCAGGAAGTTTCCTTTACCATCGATGCCGTCGACGGAGATTACACCGGTTCGGTTACGGCGATTTCCTACAACGGCTCGACCAGCGGCGGCACAACCGCGTACCAGATCACAGCGGCCGTTGATTATGTTGAGGGTGTATATCCCGGTATGAGCGCCTCCGCCAAAATCGTCATCGAAGACAGCGGCGATGGATGGATTGTTCCCGTTGACGCGGTCGGCACCTCCGGTGATGATCATTATATCTATCTGGCTCCTTCCGGGGCCGCATTGGGCACTTCCTATGAGGAGGGGGAAATCGATCTCCAAACTCTTACCAAAGTTGCGGTTGAGACCGGCATGTCGGATGGCAGCTACATCCTGATTGAAAGCGACGAGCTGGCCGAAGGCGACTTGATCATCATGACCAAAATCACTTCTACCCTGACGGGCTCCGACGGTGAAAAAGAAGGCGGCGGTTTCGGCGGCATGGGCGGATTCCCCGGCGGCATGAACTTCGGTGATTTTGATTTTGAAAATTTTGATCCCAACAAAATGCCGCAGGGCGGCGGGGGTTTTCCGGGAATGGGGAATTAGGGGGGAAGGCTATGATAAAGCTCAAGCATATCTATAAATCCTATACCCTCGGTGAAGCTGACGTGCCTGTCTTGCAGGATGTCAACCTTCATGTAAAACCCCACGAATTTGTATCGATTCTCGGCCCTTCCGGCAGCGGAAAATCGACGCTGATGAATATAATCGGCTGTCTGGACATTCCCGACAGCGGAGATTATATCCTGGATGGAGAGTATGTAGACAACTGCACGGAAGATCAGCTGAGTGAAATTCGCGGAATCAAAATCGGCTTTATCTTTCAGCAGTTCAACCTTCTCCCGGATCTGACGGCTTATGAAAACGTGGAGATGCCGCTTCTGTATCGGAAGATCTCGCCCGCAGAGCGCCATGAAAAAGTCACGATGACGCTCAAGCAGGTGGGCTTGGAAGACCGCATGCTGCATAAGCCCTCTCAGCTTTCCGGCGGCCAGCAGCAGCGCGTCGCCATTGCCCGCGTTCTGGCAAGCGAACCGTCCATCATTCTGGCCGACGAACCGACCGGCAACTTGGATTCCACATCCGGCAAGGAGATCATGGGCATTATTCAGGATTTGTGGAAAGCCGGGAACACCATCGTACTGATTACCCACGATCTCCATGTCGCCAATCAGGCTGGACGAAAGGTCTATGTACACGATGGCCGGCTGAGCGATAAGGAGGCCGCCACATGACTTGGAAAATCATAAAACTCTCCTTAAAAGGAATTTACCATAACAAAATGCGCTCTTTCCTGACGATGCTCGGGATCATTATCGGCGTTATGGCCGTTGTTATCCTTGTGTCCATTACGCAGGGCGCGACAAGCGGTATCACAGACAGCATCTCGAGCATGGGATCGCAGCAGATTACGGTAACCATATCCGGTGAGGATGTTTCCGTTTCGGCTGACGATGTAGAAAGCCTTGCATCCTATCCTACAATCAGCCGTGTGGCCCCTGTTATTTCCACCAACAAAGCCGTCAAAAAAAACAGCCATACAGGCAGTTACTCGATTGTTGGAATTACGCCATCCTATTTTGACGTTCAAGATATCGATATTCAGCGCGGCAGAAAAATCGTCGAATCGGACATCGAATGGAACACAAACGTATGTGTTATCGGCACAGAAGTCGCAACCGATCTGTTCGGCACATGGGATGCCGTAAACGGCACCATCGTCATCGGCGACAGTATTTACAAGGTGGTAGGCGTGCTGGAGGAACAGGGCTCCAGCCTTGCGGGTTCGGATGACAACCGAATACTCATTCCCTATTCCACCGCTTCCCGTTTGACCGGGCAGACAAGTGTCAACAGTTTTTATATCAAGGCCACAAGTGAAAACACGGTCAATGCGGCAATCAACAGCGTAGAGATGTTCCTCTTACAGGCTACGCGCGACGAAGATTCCTATGAGGTCAACAATCCGTCCGATGTGCTCGATACAATGGATGAGGTTCGGGGCACCATGTCCCTGCTTCTTGCGGGTATCGCCGCTATTTCTCTTCTTGTCGGGGGTATCGGCATCATGAACATCATGCTGGTATCCGTGACGGAACGCACCCGTGAAATCGGTATCCGCAAGGCGGTCGGAGCTAAGAGACGGCACATCATGCTTCAGTTCCTCTGCGAAGCCTGCATTCTCTCTGTGCTAGGAGGAGTCATCGGATTGCTCTTATCTTTTGGCACAGTCGAAATCTATAGTCTCATTGCCGCCTCATCGGTCGGGATGAATTGGGGAGTCGGACTCGCCGCCATTGCTTTCTGTGCCGTTATCGGTGTGCTGTTCGGCGGTTATCCGGCAGCCAAGGCCTCAAGACTGCAGCCGATTGATGCGCTTCATTCCTTGTAATAGCGTTTGTTTTCAAAACCGTGATTTAAAAAAGCCTTAACATCGGATGACAAGGGCAAACACGCCTTCCGGCGGTCAAAAAGGGGGTCAGCGGCGTTCTCGGCTTTGCCGCCCTGCCTTTTTGCTCCGACGGCAGGTCCTTTGGAGTTTTTCGCCGATGAAAAAGAGGAGGGGCAAGACGGACGAGGCCGCCGGGCTGGCGCCCGGCCACGGGGACAACGCCGCCGCCACCCGTTTTCACGCCGAAAACCCTGTGGCCCCTTGTCAATCGATGCGATATTCCGCACGGCAAAAACACGGTATCCCTACGGTGCTTTTTCTGTCTGCAGAAGCCGCCTTGGGGCACCTTCCTTACGGAGGATGCCCCAAGGTCCTTCCTTATTTTCGTAAGACTACAGCGCCGCGGCGCTGACCCGTTCCCGGTCGTGGCCGCCCTGTTCGATCAAATCCACCAGCGCGGCGGCATAATCGGCGTAACTGATGACGCTTTGCCCGTCGGCATTCACAAGCAGCTCCTCGCCGCCTATCCGGTACCGTCCGGAGCGCGCGCCGTCCGCCCTGAAATCCGCGGCCGGGCTGAGATAGGTCCAATGAACCGTCTTTCTGGTCCTAAGAGCGTCGAGCGCCTTCCCCATCTCAGCAGCCAGGGGCTTGAAAGCATCCGGGAAATCCGGCGTGTCCATCAAGCGGGTGGTGTGCCCTTCGTCGACGTAAAGGCTCCCGGCTCCGCCGACAACATACAGACGGGTTTCGCTCCCCTCCAGCAAATCGCACAGGTGCCGGAGCGACGTCTGATGCAGCGGCAGGGTCTCGGGCGTCCAGGCGCCGAATGCATCGACAACCGCGTCGAACGGCGCCAGGTCCTCCGGCGTCAGATCGAAGAGATCCCGCACGAGCTCGGCCGCCCCGACGGGCGCGCTTCCTTTCTTCCGCACCACGGCGGTGACCCGCCATCCTCTTCCGCGCGCTTCCTCCACGATTCGGCTGCCGGCCTTTCCGTTTCCTCCGATGACCGCGATGTTCATATGTCGTACCTCCTGCTGTTCTTTACTTGCGGGATTCCCCGCTGCTGTCATCATACCCCTCTTAGTATAAATTGTAAAGTAAGCACTATTTTGTAATATAGTATCTATTTTGAAACTATTGCGGAATACCGGCGTTTGTGCTATACTGATCGTACATCGAATGGAGAAAGAAGGCGTTGCCCATGCCGGGAAAACCGTTGCCCGCCTGTCCTGTCGAAATCACCCTGTCGCTGATCGGGGATAAATGGAAAGTTCTCATCCTGCGGGATTTGATGGAGGGAACCCGGCGGTTCGGCCAGCTCAAAAAATCGATCGGAACCATCACGCAGAAAGTCCTCACGGCCAATCTCCGGGACATGGAGGAAAGCGGGCTGCTCACCCGCCGGGTGTACGCGGAGGTGCCGCCCCGCGTCGAGTATACGCTGACCGAAAAGGGGTATAGCCTCAAACCCATCCTGGACGCCATGGTCTCCTGGGGGCAGCAGTATCGGGACAACCTGGAATAAAGGCAAAAAAGACACCTTTTTGCCTGTCGATTCAGCCTTTCTTCCCACTGGCTCAGCCAGCGGATGCTTGTAGAACACCAAAGCCGCCCCGGAAATACCGGAGGCGGCTTTATACATCGAGGGGAAATGTAAAAAGATCGGCCGACGCGTCCTCACCGGACGCTTTGTCATCCAGAACAGGGGAATAGGTCTCCACCCGGACCTCTTTGGCCGCCGGATCGAACAAGAGCAGGCGGAGGTATCCGCCGCCGCCCTGCTCCTCCCCCTGGTAATCGGCGAGCAGCTGCACCACCGTGCGGTCGGCCGTTCCGTCCCCGTCGTCGTCCAGCCGGCTGTCCCGCCGTCCCACGCCATGATAATGGCCGCACAGGACCAGCTTGACATTGGCGTGCGGCTTGACGAGATCCCGGTAGAAGACCCGGCCCGCGCTCCCCAAAACACCGTCCTGCGTCATGTAGCTGTGCAATCCCAGGATCGCATAATGGTCCGGATACCGGGACAGAACCTCGTCCGCCCAGGCTATGCCCTCCGTCCCCGTTCCGTAGCCCAGCGCGAGGAGCAGCACCTTCAGGCCGCCGGCCGAAAAGACGCGGTATTGGCCCTTTCCGTTCTCCCATGTCACGGTATCCGGGTCGTTGGCTGTCCCAAAATGCCGGGAGAAATAGACGTAATCGGTTTCAGGCGTCCAAACATCGTGATTGCCGGCCGCGATCAGGGCCGGCAGACGCAGCTTTCCCATCGCCTCCACCGCGTTTTTCCACTGTTTCTCGCTCTTCCGGTTGTTGACGACATCCCCGGTATGCATCAGCGCCATGATCGACAGCTCGGTCCGATGCCCGTCCACCCAGGAGGTCATGGCCGTGAACGTCTCGGGATAACTTTCCGCATACAACTGCGTATCGCTGATCCAGGCGATGGCGAAAGGCGACACGGGACTTTCCTCCCGGGCGCCGTTTTGACCGGCGGAGGCCGTCCCGGCCGATACCGCCGGCTTTCCGGAAACGGCAGACGGCGTCGGCAGCGGATGCCGTGTCAGCGCCTGGCGCAGATGCGGCCACCAGCTTCCTCCCGAGAGAATCGCCGCGAGTCCCACCGCCGCGAGCCCGATGACCAGCACGGCGGCCGTCAGAGAAACCGCCCGGCTTGTCCGGCGGAACCGCGTTCGTTTTCGTTTCATGTCTTTCACCGTCCTAAAGCATCCGGCTTGTCCGGATAGTCTCCCCTAGCATCCTATGCCGCCGCAGCCCTCTCTATGCCAAAATTTGCAGAAAAGATCCCGGATAGGCGGCTCCATGCCGCGCCATCCGGGATCCCGTTCGCTTAATTGACCGATGCGTAAATTTCGTACCCGACGTCCCCTTCGGCGCCGTAATACACCCACACATCGTCGTAACCCGGCACATCGATCCGCATCGGATAGCGGACCGAACCGGAATTCGGATTCGATCCCGCATCCACCGTCGCTTTCAGATCGGCGGCCGTGATGGCTTCGATCGAAGCGGCACTGCCGAAAATCCGAATTTGTTTGACCTGCTGGGCCACCGTGATCACCTTGTCGGCCGGACGATTTAGGAACGTCACGTCCTGGGCGGTCATCAGCGTCAGCTCCACCGTTTTCGAGGCATAACCGGCAATATCGAGCCTCACCGTGACCTCGCTGACGTTCTCCAGCACCGTCACTCCCTGCGGGATATTCAGCGGGATCACCCGGACAGCGTCGGCGGGCGTCAGATGATCAAAATCAAAGGTGCCGAGATTCGCGAGGGAATTGGCCGCGCTCTCGACCGATTCCCGCGGTCCCACCAGGGTGATGGACGGAACCGACAGCGTAATCAGATTGGGATTCGACTCTAACGCCGGCGGGACGTGGAGCAGTTCATACGAAAAATCGACTGTCCGCTGGATATGGACCGGCACGGTGACGTTGATCGTATCCAGCTGAATGGGATCCCCGGTGGAGGGGTTGATAAAGGTACATCCCTTGAGATCCACCTCTTGGCCGTCGGCATCGAGGGCGATCAAATCGGCCGTGAACACCTGCACGGCGCTGATCGGCTTATCCGCCTGCACCCGTGCGATCAGGGACGCCACTTTATCGATCGTGGTTTTGGGGCCTTCCAGCCGGATCACCCCGTTCTGGAAATGCGTTTTATCCAGAATCGGCTCACCGAGCTGCTGGGTATCGGGATCCTCCACGTGGACGGACGATACGTCCGCCTTGACGGGCAGTTCCACCGAGCGCCAGTAATCGCAGTGAACGGTTATGGACGACGGCGTGTAGCTGGTGATTTCAAAGTCCGCGTTTTTATTGGTCTTGGAAACCGAGATGTTCAGAATAGAGGGACCGGCGCCCAGAATGAGGTTGGTTTCCGCCTTGACGACGATGTCCTCGCTTCCCAGATAATCGGTCACCGACCGGGGGCCGCTCACCGTCACCTCGACGGTCAGATCGGGGGTGTCGATCACCCGGATGTTGTTGCTCTGCGCATAGGTATCGGTCAGATCGATGGCAGCTTCCTTTTTGATGACCTTGGTTTTGATATTGGCCGGGCCGTTGACCACCAGCGCCCAGACCACAATGGCGATCACCAGGGACAGCGCCATCATCAGTTTATCGTTGTGCATCAGCTCATTGAGCGAAAATTTCTTTTTCATTTGGACTTCCACCTCCGGAACGGCCCAAACTTCCGGGGCTCTCCATCCTTGTTTCCGCGGGACTTGTCCCACAGAATGCCGTTCTCCAGGGCAACCCGCAGGGCCTCGGGGCTGTAATTGCGCTTGAGCTCACCCGCCACCGCCATGGAGACCGTACCGGTTTCTTCCGACACAATGACCACGAGGGCGTCGGAATTTTCGCTCATGCCAAGACCCGCGCGATGGCGTGTACCGAGTTCCCGGCTGATCCGCATGTTGTCCGACAGGGGCAGAATACAGCCGGCCGCGTGCACCCGGCCGTCCCGGATGATCATGGCCCCGTCGTGCAGGGGAGCCTTGTTGAAAAAGATGTTGCCGATCAGCTCCGGCGTCGGGTCGGCATCCACGATGGTCCCGGTCTTGATGATCTCGCCGAGCTTCGTCGTGCGTTCAAACACAATCAAGGCGCCCATCTTCTGGCGCTGCAGCGTGGCCACCGCGCCGCAGACGGCCGAAATCGCCCGCTGCCAGCTCTGAACATACCGTTCGTTTTCCTCATCGCTGGCCCCGAACAGGTTCAGCTTGCTGATGCGGGAATGCCCGGCCTGCTCCAGCGCGCGGCGGATTTCGGGCTGAAAAATCACGACCAGCACGATCAGCGCGTTGTCGAACACGATTTTCAGCAGATACTTGAGCGTCGTCAGCTGCAGCAGATGCGCCGCGCCGTAGGCGATCCCGAGCAGACACAGCCCCTTGAGCAGCTGTTCTGCCCGGGAATCGCGCACGAGTTTGATCAGGCTGTATATCGCGAAAGCCACCAGAAGAATATCCAGTGTATCCGTCAGATAATTATAGGAGAGAAAAAACTTGACAATATGGCTCCAAACTTCGGCGAAAAAGGCCCCCATCCGCCTCACCACGCTTTCCAACGCCCCTGAACAGGTGATGATGCATCCACCTGGCTTCGGCGCCTAGTCGTCTCTATTTTACCATATTGTGCGATTATTGCAATGGCTTTCGCGCGATTTCCCGCAGGATATAGGCGGTTTTCTCAATTTGGGCCTCATTTGTGAACGCGGAAGGCGCCAGGCGGACGGTCCCGTCCGGCAGCGTCCCCATCTGCTGATGGGCACTCGGCGCGCAGTGGAGCCCGGGCCGGACGGCAATCCCCATGCGGTCGAGCCGGTCCGCCGTCTCCTCGCTCGAGAGTCCGCCGACGTTCAGCGACAGCACCGGAGCCGTTTCCTCCAGCCGGGGACGGGGCGTATACAGCACCACGCCCGGCACCTCGCTCAGCCGGTCATGCAGCGCGGCCATCAGACGGATTTCGTGCTGTCCGATTTTGTCGATTCCTTTGTTCATGACCCACTCCATCCCGGCCCTGAGCCCGCAGATGCCGGGCGTGTTCACGGTACCGCTTTCAAACCGGTCGGGCAGTTCGTCAGGTTGTTCGAGAAGGAGGGACTGGCTGCCCGTGCCGCCCTCTATAAAGGTGGGCAGCGGCGTATCCGGAGCGCAGAGCAGCATACCGGTCCCCATCGGGCCGTACAGCCCCTTGTGCCCCGGCACACACAGATAATCGATGTGATCGGCTTCCATGTCGATGGGCAGGACGCCCGCGCTCTGCGCGGCATCGACCACGAACAGAAGGCCCATTCGGTGCGCCAGCTCCCCGATTTCCCGGATCGGGAGACGGAACCCAAAAACGTTGGAGGCATGGGTACAGAGGATAGCCTTTGTCCGGGGCGTGATGCAGCGATGGAAATTCCGCACCGTCTCCTCCGGGTCCCCCGGAACAACTGTGGCCACGGAATACACCCGGCCGGACGCGGACAAGGCGTTTAAGGGGCGCAGCACCGCGTTGTGCTCCAGGCTGGACACCACGACATGGCCTCCGTAGCGCAGAAGCCCTTTGATGACGATATTGAGCGACATGGTGCAGTTCATGGTGAACACCACATGCCCCGGATTGTCTAAATGAAAAAAAGAGGCGGCGGTTTCCCGGCAGCGGTAAACCTCCCGGGATGCCGCCATTCCCATAGCGTGCCCGCCCCGTCCGGGGTTGGCGCCGTAAAGCTCCATGCACTGCCGGACCGTTTCTCGGACACATAACGGTTTCGGCCAGGTCGTGGCCGCGTTGTCAAGATAAATCATCGTATCCCGCCCTCTCGGCGCCCCCTGACGCGGATGCCGGCGTTCAGCAGAAGCTGCTCTGCCTTGGCGCCGTCGCCGTTCGTCAGGATACTGTATCCACAGCCATTGCTCCCGTCCCGTTCCACGGCACGCTGTACATGGGCGTTATATCCGTTGCGCTCCAAAACCGATTTGCCCCGCATGGCATTGGTCACGGAGCTGACGAGTAATATCCATTCCATTGTGAAATCCCTTCCTTTCTTGGGTCTGGCCGCTGCGGTATGCCAAAGCCGCTGGACACTGGCCGTCCCCTGAATGCGCTGCCAAGCGCTGCCGCACACCTACTGCCAATATATGCGCAGGGCGGGCGGAGGGGTACCACATTCGTGCGGCGGAAGGCTCGTCCAATTCCACACTTGGAAATGGAGAAAACGAACAAAGGGCTCTCCCCGATTGCCCAAACCCGTCAGGTCCTCCCAAACAAAAGGAAGACCCGGACATCTGTCCGGGTCTTCCCTTATTCGATAAGAAACGCGGCCTATCGTGCGCGGATTGGCGGGGAGAGTTTTGCTGGGTTCCAAATCCTCCAACGCGCTTATTTAACGGACACTTTCCGGGTGAGGAGCCAGCGGGTGACGAACAGCAGCACGATTCCAACCGCCGCGTCCACCAGCACCGACCCGATGCCCAAACTCACCTGCATAAAGACGGCCGGATCCTGGTTGGTTCCCATGAGGCCCGGATTCTGCATCAGCGAACCGAGCGTGGTTTCAAACACCAGCCGGACTCCGCCGCCCTCCGTCAGCCGGATGCCGACGGGCAGGAGCATCATGGCGCCGACCTCGAGCAGGCTGACGGCGGTGCTGGACGCCAGGAAAAACACCACCGAAAAGAGCAGGTTATTGCTCAAAAACGGCCTGGTATTGGACAGGGCAATGGAAAAATACACCGCCGCCAGGGTGGCAAACAGCTGAACCAGCCCCATAACCAGAAAGACGATGAGCAGCGGCCCCATCATATCGCCGAACGCGGACGCCAGCAATTCCCGGATCCCGCCGATCTCGAAGATATCGATCGTGCCGAAAACCCCCAGCATCAGCCCGATAAATCCGAGCAGGATGAGCAGATAGCCCGTGATGACCTTGGAAACGATCAGCGTGCCCTTGCCGACGGGCAGGGTCTGGGTCAGATATCCCTCGGCCCCGAAAAGGCCCTTGGCGTACCGCATGACGGTCAGGATCAGCGCGAGCACCATGGCCGCGATCCCGACACCCGCGCAGGCAATGGCAAAACCGGTCTTCATCTGCTCGATGCCGAGCACCCCGGCCAATTTGCCCAGACCATAGGTCAGCCCGATCCCGAGATACAGCGCGGGCATCACCTTGCCGGCCGCCTTGACCTCATATTTCAGCAGTTTCCCTAACATTTGAACACCTCCCGGAAATACCCGTCGAGGGATTTCCCCGCCTTTTCCCGCAGGGCATCGGCGCTGTCCGCCGCGATCAGGCGGCCGTAATCCATGACCACCACATCGTCGAATATCCGCTCGACATCGTAGATCAGGTGGGTGGAAAGCATCACGGTCGAATCCTCCGTGTAGTTTTTGAGAATGATATCCAGAATCGAATCCCGGGCCGCCGGATCGACACCGCTGAGCGGCTCATCCAGGATATACAGCTTCGCCGCGCGGGACATCACCAGAATCAGCTGCAGCTTTTCCTGCATGCCTTTGGACATGGTTTTCAGCCGCATGGCGGGTTCGAGCCGGAACTGCCGCAGCAGCTCCTCCGCCTTTTTCCGGTCGAAATCCCGGTAAAAATCCGCGAACATGGCGATGGCGTCCCTGGCCCGCATCCAATCGCTGAGATAGGTCTTTTCCGGCAGATAGGCCACGATCGACTTGGTGTAAACGCCGGGGGTCTGCCCGTCGATCCGGACCTCGCCCTTGTAATCGTTGATCAGACCGGTCAGAATTTTGAACAGGGTGGTTTTGCCGCAGCCGTTGGGTCCCACCACCCCGACGATCCGGCCGCTCTCAATCGATAAACTGAAATCCTGTAAAATCGGCCGGGCGTCATAGCCTTTGCTGACGCCGCGCAGTTCTATAAGCTTGCTCATGAATCTCCCTCTTTTCTCTCATACGGTCGGGTTTGGGCGGACCGCTCCATCTCCTGCTGCAGCAAAGGAAGGATGTCCTCCCTCGCACAGCCGAGCCCCTCCATGCGCGAGAGGAAATCCCGCAGGATCTCCCCCGCCAGGCTGGCGCGCAGCCGGACGATATGGGCCTGGTCCTGTGTGACGAACCGGCCGGACGTCCGCTCGCTGTAGAGCAGGCCGTCCCGTTCCAGCTCGGCGAGCGCCCGCTGCATGGTGTTCGGATTCACCCCGAATGCCAAAGCCAGCTCCCGCACGGCCGGTATCCGGTCCCCCGCCTGCCATTCGCCGGTGACAATCATCCGCTGGATCTTCTCCATGATCTGGAGATAGATCGGTACATTCGTATCGTATATCGTATCCTGCAAACAGCCGGCCCCCTTGTTCTATTGTATTAAGCGCTTAATACAATAATACACCCATTTCTCAATTTGTCAAGGGGGCGGCAATAAAAAAACGCGTTCCAACGGAAAAGTCCAAAAAAAATCCGGCACAGAAACCTCTGTGCCGGCTGGAGAGCGTTTGGCTTATTTTAAAGAATGGGACTCGATCTTGCCTTCTTTTCCCGTCCGGAGCCGGAGCAGTCCCCAGGTCAGCACCCCGCCGAAACAGGCCAGCGCCACCGAAACCCAGGTGACTTTGTTGAGGCCCAGAGACGGCCATACCGGGACCGCAACCGGCGGAATCGAACCAATTAGCAGCCCAAACACGATGTAGCTGATCAGGCCGTACGCCTTGCGGTAGAGCCAGTCGACCAGTTTGGCGAAAAGCAGGACGAACACGCCGAAACCCAGCGCGACCGGCAGCAGCCGGGGAATATCCATGGTATTGAGAACGTTCAGCAGCGGCTGATACAGCCCGGCCGACATCAAAATGAAGGAGGAACTGACCCCCGGCACGATGGTGCCGAACCCGATCACCGCCCCCGCGAGCAGCAGAACCGGAAACCCCAGACCCGCGTCCCCGCCCTCGTAGGAGACACCCTCGAGCAGCCCAAGGGTCAGGGTGAGCGCGATCCCCCCCAGCATGGGCAGCAGGTACCAAAGCTTGAAGCCGTCCCGGTTGGCGGTATGGAGCACCGAGGGAAGCGTCCCCGCCATCAGCCCGATGAAGAGAAAGCTCGTCTGAATCTCGTAATGATCGAACAGCCAGCCGATGAGTTTGCCAAAAAGCAGAATGCCCGCCACGCCGCCGATTCCCAGCGGCACCAGAAATTTCATTTTCTGCAGAAAGTTCTTATAGAAATGCGCGATCGCGTCGGTGATTTTGCTGTAAAGCCCGAATACCACCGCGATCGCCCCGCCGCTGATCCCGGGCGCGATGCAGCCGATACCGACCAGAAATCCTGTGAGAATGGTGAGCCAAACCGGCGTTTTTTCCTCTTCGGGCGGCTGCCCGCCGCCTTGGACGGAGGATTTTTGACGGTCCAATTCCATGAACGTGCCTCCTGTCGTCTATGCCGTACCCTTGGCAGGGTTCTCTATAGTGTATGGCGGAAATAAACGGATTAAACCTGTTTTCTCTCCTTTATGCGGTTTTCACGAGGAGCCGGACCAGCGCCCGGCCGAGCGTCACGCCGCCAAGACAGAGTCCGACACTGAGCAGGATATACAGCACGCCCCATCCCGGTTTGCCGGATTCCAGCAGGCCCAGGGATTCGAGAGAAAATGCCGAAAACGTGGTAAATCCGCCGCATACTCCGGTCTTCCAGAATAAGACGGCGGCCTCCGACAGCCCGTTCCCCCGCAGCGCCAGCCCGGTGACGGCGCCGATGAGGACCGCCCCGGCCGCATTGACCAGCAGTGTCAGAATCGGAAACGGCGCATGAACCGGGATTCGGCCGATCAGATAGCGGCAGACGGCCCCAAGCGCGCCGCCCAGTCCCACCAACAGTACGCTACGCATCCCGCATCCCCTTTCGGGAATCGAGATAGTCCTGCAGAATGATCACCGCGGCGACCGTGTCCACGACCGCCTTGCGTTTTTTGCCCCGGGTATTGGTCTGGTTCAGATAACCGATAGCGGATACGGTGGTCATCCTCTCGTCCCAGAGGATCACCTTAAGCCCCCGTTCCGTCAACAGGGCAGCGAATTCCTCCGCCCGCCTCGCGCTGTCGCCGCGGGTTCCGTCCATATTGCGCGGATGACCGAGCACCACCTGCCCCGTTCCCTGTTCCGCCGCAGTTTTCACCGCTTGATCCGCCAGACGGACCAGATCCCGCTCGGTCACCGTCCCAATGGGAGAGGCCAGGAATCCGCCCGGATCGGACACGGCAAAACCGGTCCGCACCGTCCCGAGATCGATGCCGAGCAGCCGTCCATTTTCTGTTTCGGCCATATCCTCATCCTTTCCGATTGTGTATCCACTGTTTTCTCTATACCGTCTTCGGTATGGGAGAGCAGACGTGCCTCAAAATGCGGCAGCCGCGTTTCAGGCTTTCCACCACGTCTGTTTCGCAAAGGTCGAAAGCTCCTCGCTCAGATGGCTGTTGTCGTTTTCCAGCAGAAGCTCGACCCGCCCATCCTCAAAGCGAAGGACGCTCACCCCGGTGTTGTCGCACCAGCCGACTTCGTTCAGCCGTTCGATCGGCCACCCTTTGGCCCAGCACAAGGCGTTGCGGATGGCACATCCGTGGGAGGCGACCGCCACCGTCCCGCCCGGATGGGCCGCGGCGATATCGGCCAGAGCCGCCGCCATACGGGCGTACACCTCCCGCATCGCCTCCCCTTTCCGGGGATGAAAATCCCAGGGAGTGCGGTTCCATTTGAAGCTCTGGACCGGACAGAGCACGGGCAGCGCCTTCCACGGCTTGCCTTCCCACACGCCTCCGTTGATCTCGATCAGCCGCCGGTCCTGCACGATTTCCAGAGCGTGCTCTGCGTTGATCGCCTCGGCCGTGCGCATAGCCCGCCGCAGCGGACTGGAATAAACCGCGTCAAGGGACACGTTCCGAAACCGCTCGGTCAGCCGCAGCAGCTGACAGCGGCCGTTTTCACTGATATCCTCATCGGTGTGGCCCTGAAAAATCCGGCGGATGTTCCCCATCGCCTCACAGTGGCGCACGAGATAAAGCGTGGTCGTCATGATACTCGTTCCTTTCCATTGATCAGAGGTGCTGCCGTCCGGCGATCCGGTCTATGGTTAAGAGGGTTTAAATGCACTTTAAAACACCATGACCGGTTCCAGCGCCGTGCGGGGCGCCACCCGCAGTATAAAATCCACGTCTTCCGTCATTCCGGCTTCGGTCAAAGCGGTCTGAGCGGTTATGTACGCGAGCTCAGGGGAATTGTTGTCTTTGCTCAAATGGGCCAGAAACAGCCGGGTCGTCCCCTGCCGGATCAAATTCGGAAGCTCGCAGGAGCACGCGTCGTTGGACAGATGCCCCGTCGCCGCCAAGATGCGGCGTTTGAGGACATAGGGATAGGGACCGTTCTCCAGCATCCGGATATCGTGATTGGATTCGATCAGCACCAAGTCGCAGCCGCACAGGGCTCCGCGCACCTCGTCGGTCATATGCCCCATATCGGTCGCCACAGCCAGGCGGCGCCCGTCGCTCGTGCTGACACGATACCCCGTGCTCTCCCGGCTGTCGTGCGGCGTCCGAAACGACGTCACCAACATCCCCGCCAGTTCGACGGCGTCCTCCATCGTCCGGCAATCGGCATCGTCCGGCAGCGCGCCGCCGCCCACCAGTCCGCTCCGGGTACCCGGGGACGCGTAAATCGGCATATGATACCGTTTCTGCAGCACCCGAAGGCCAGCCGTGTGATCGGAATGCTCGTGGGTAACAAAAATCCCCCGGATGCTCTCCATCGCGATGCCGCGGTCCCACAGCGCGGTTTCAATGCGTTTCGCGCTCACGCCCGCGTCGATGAGGATGCCGCCCTCCGGTGTCCCGACATAGGTGCAATTGCCGCTGCTGCCGCTGAATAGGGGACAAAATCTCGCCATAAGGGTTCCAGGTCCTTTCCAAGAAAAATCCATTCCTCCGCCGTATCTCGGGCAGGGGGTATCCTTTTCTTAACAAACAATCTTTTATACAGAGCCACGGCATACGTTTCGTACGGTATATGTAAAAGGCGCCTTCAAATGCTTCCGTCTGGCATTTGAAGACACCCTTTTCGAACCATTAGAGGGCCGTACGCAGGGACGGCTCCGGGACGTTGACGAGTTCGATATCCGCCCCCATGCGGCGAAGCTTGTCCACGATGCATTCATAGCCCCGCTCGATGTGGTGGATATCCTCGACTTCCGTCGTCCCCTTCGCGGCCAGTCCGGCGATGACCAGCGCCGCGCCCGCCCGCAGGTCCACGGCCTTGACCGGCGCGGCCGTAAGCGGCTTGCCGCCCTGAATCACCGCAACCTTGCCGTCCACCAGGACATCGGCGCCCATACGGCGGAGCTCATCCATATACTGGAAACGGTTGTCGAAGATGCTTTCGGTGATGATGCTGGTTCCCTCCGCCATGGCGAGCAGCACCGCGATCTGGGGCTGCATATCGGTGGGAAAGCCGGGATGCGGCATCGTGTTGACGTTGCAGTGGAGAATCGGGCCCCGCCGGCATACGCGCACATAATCGTCGTATTCCTCCACTTCGGCCCCCATTTCCAGGAGCTTTGCGGTAATGGATTCCAGGTGCTTCGGGATCACGTTGCGCACCAGCACATCGCCGCCCGTCGCTACGGCAGCGGCCATAAAGGTGCCGGCTTCAATCTGATCGGGAATGATGGAATAGGTCGTGCCGTAAAGCCGGTCGACGCCGCGGATCTTGATGACGTCGGTACCGGCGCCGCGGATATCGGCCCCCATGGAGTTGAGGAAGTTCGCCAGATCCACCACATGGGGTTCCTTGGCCGCGTTTTCAATGACGGTGACGCCGCGCGCCTTGACGGCGGCCAGCATCACGTTCACCGTCGCCCCGACGGAGGCTTCCAGATAGACGGAACTGCCGACCAGGCGGTCGGCCGTAAGCTCGATCATGCCGTTTTCCATCGGAGCCACGTCGGCCCCAAGGGCCATAAACCCTTTGAGATGCTTGTCGATGGGACGGACGCCAAAATTACAGCCGCCCGGCATGGCTACCTTAGCGGCCCCGAAACGGCTGAGCAAAGCGCCCATGAAATAATACGATCCCCGCATCTGTCTGGCCAGATCATGCGGGACGGTATGGCTGGTTACAGGCCGGGAATCCACTTCCACCGTGTTTTTATTGATGCGTTTGACCACGGCGCCGAGATTATCCAAGATATCCAGACTGGTTGCGACATCGGCAATATTCGGTATATTTTCAATGCGGCAGACGCCGTTTGCGAGCAGGGTCGCCGAAAGAATGGCGACGACCGCGTTTTTCGCGCCGCTGATCTCCACTTCACCAATCAGGGGATTCCCACCACGGATCAGATATTTCTCCAAACTTATCCAACTCCCCACGAATTTTAACATTCCCATTATAGCATGGATTTTCAAAAAATCAAATGAATTTGTTTTCCAAATCCATCCAAGAATGCGGCGAAGAGCACCGCTTGTACCTATAGTATGGACAGGCGGGACGCGCTTCATCCAAGAGAGGTTTTTCCGGCGGCGGTTCGGTAAAAAATGACAAAAAAATCCGTCAGAGCCCCAGATCCTCTTCCACGAGAATCACCTTGATCCGGTTGGCGGTCTGCTGATATCCCTGCACGACATAGGTGCTGCAGATCCGGTCGGGCGAGGCGCAGCCGTCGGTGCAGTGTTCCCCGTCCAGGGCCAGGCAGCGGCCGGTGCGGGCGCAAAACGTCTCTTTGGACAAGCGGAGCGCGTTGGCCGGGGCCGCCATGCTCTTGACACGGGCGACAGCCGCGTCGAGATCCGGCACCAGTTTGTTCCGGCCGGCCACGACGATCACCGACGCCGGGCCATAGCAAAGCGCGGCAACGCGGTTCCCGTTGCCGTCCACATTGTAGAGTTCGCCCCGCATGGTGACGGCATTGGAAGAGCAAAGATACGTATCGGCGGAAAAACTGTCCCGAAAGACCTGCCGGACCTGGTCGGGCGAAATCCCCGGGGCATACCGGTCGAGAAAACGATATTCCCCGCTTCGGAGCAGATCCAGCACCCCGGTTTCCCTGAGCGTCTCCGATCCTCCGACGGCTGCCGTTTCCCCGGGACGGAGCAGGGTGCGGACCAGCGGAACCACATCCTCCTTCCGGGACACGAGATAGGCTTCCATTTGATTTTTGCGCAGATTTTCCATAGCCGTCTGCAGCTGCAGACGCGTGACATCCCGGACAAATTCGTTCAACTGTATCCCATCCTTTCCCGGTATCCGGCCAAGCAGCGGCCTGTCTCTGTCCAAAAATTGTCAGTTTGCCATGCGCCCGCCGCGCTGCGGAACAGGGCGTTTTTTCGGTTTCCAACCCGGCAGATTATTCCGCCAGTTCGAGCACGACCGGACAATGATCCGACCCCAGGATGTCCGCGGCCATCGACGCCTCTTTCACCTGAGGCGCCAAGCGGTCGCTGACGAGAAAATAATCGATCCGCCATCCCGCGTTGTTCTTCCGGGCGTTAAAGCGGTAGGACCACCAGCTGTAGGCCCCCGTTTCGTCCGGATGAAGCAGGCGGAAGGTGTCGGTAAATCCCGAGGCGAGAAGGCGGCCGAAAGCCTCCCGCTCCTCGTCCGAAAAGCCGGCGTTTCCCCGGTTGGGGCCGGGGTTCTTGAGGTCGATTTCCTTGTGGGCGACATTGAGATCTCCGCAGAGGATCACCGGTTTTTTCGCATCCAGCCCCGTCAGATAGCGGCGGAGCGCCTCTTCAAACGACAGGCGGTAGGGCAGACGCCGCAGACCGTCCTGGGAATTGGGGGAATAGAGGGTGGCGATGTAGTAATCCGGGTATTCCAGCGTCACGCAGCGTCCCTCGTGATTGTGTTCGTCTTCCCCGATGCCGTATGAGGCCGCCAGGGGCGGCTTTTTGGTGAATATCGCCGTGCCCGCATAGCCTTTTTTCTCCGCATAGTCCCAAAACGAGGTATAGCCGGGCAGCGTGAGATCCAGCTGACCGGCCTGCAGTTTCGTCTCCTGCACGCAGAAGAAATCCGCGTCCAGCTCCCGCACGATGTCCGCGAAGCCCTTGTTCAGACAGGCGCGCAGACCGTTGACGTTCCAGGAAACCGCCTTCATTCGAGGTCTTCCCCGTTTTCCAGGGACGCGAGCATCGCCACGCGGCGTTCATGGCGGCCGCCTTCAAATTCGGTGGTCAAAAAGGTGCGCACAATGCTTTTAGCGAGTTCCGGACCGATGACGCGGGCGCCCAGCGCCAGCATATTGGCGTCGTTGTGCCGCCGGGTGAGCTCGGCGGAATAAGGTTCGCTGCACAGGGCGCAGCGGATCCCCTTCACTTTATTGGCCGCGAGGGAAATCCCAATGCCGGTTCCGCAGATCACGATCCCGCGTTCGCATTCCCCCGAAGCCACGGCTTTCGCGGCCCGCGCTCCGAATACGGGATAGTCACAGCTGTCGGTCGAATAGGTGCCGTAATCGTGGTAGGCGAGCCCCATCTCGTCCAGCAGGGCTTCCACCTCTTTTTTCATATCGAGTGCGGAGTGGTCACAGGCAACAGCGATCATGATAATCCTCCTGTCATGTCATAGAAAAGGGGAAACGGAGGTCCCGTTTCCCCTATATTGTGTGAATTCCGGCGTCGCTTATTCAGCGGATTCCTCCGCAGGGGCATCGGCAGGGGCTTCTTCAGCGGGCGCGGCTTCCGTCTCGCCCTCCTCTTCGAGCAGGGCGCGGATGGACAGGCTGATGCGCTTGCTGTCGTAATCGACGTTGATGATCTTGACCTTCACGTCCTGGCCGACCTTCAGCTCATCCTGCGGCTTCTCGATACGGCGGTTCGCAATCTGGGAAATGTGGATCAGGCCGTCGATGCCGGGAATGATCTGCGCGAAGGCCCCGAAGGTGGTCATGCCCACGATCTTGGCATCCACCACCGAACCGATCGGATACTGCGCCTTGAAAATCTCCCACGGATTGTCCTCCGCTTTGCGGTAGCCCAGGGAAATCTTCTTCTTTTCGGTATCCAGGTCGCGGATATACACGTCCACGGTATCGCCGACGTTGACAACCTCGGACGGATGCTTGATCCGGCTCCAGGACAGTTCGGAAATGTGGATCATGCCGTCCACGCCGCCCAGATCGACGAACGCGCCGTAGGACGTCAGGGACTTCACCACGCCGGTATACCGCTGGCCGACTTCAGCCTGCGCCCAGAACGCAGCTTCCTTTTCCTTGCGTTCCTCACGGGCGATCGCCCGGATGGAACCGACCGCGCGGCGGCGGCTCTGGTTGACTTCGATGATTTTAAAGCGCACATCCTGCCGGAGCAGCGGGGAGAGATCCTCCATCCGCACGGCGGACGCCTGGGAGGCCGGGATGAACACCCGGACACCGTTGGTGACGGCCAGCAGGCCGCCCTTGATCACGTCGGTGACGACGCCGTCGAGGACCTCGCCGCTCTCTTCCGCGGCCACCACGATGTCCCAGCCCTTGAGCGCATCGACCCGTTTTTTCGAAAGCATGATGGTGCCTTCCTGGTCGTTGGTGCGCATGATGAGCAGATCCAGCTCATCCCCGACCTTCACCAGATCGGCGGGATTGACGCCGGGGGTCGCGGACAGCTCGTCGGCCGGGATATATCCCGCCTGCTTGCGGCCGACCACCTCGACCTGCACCTCGTTCGGGGCAATGCCCACGACAACGCCACGGACCCTCTCATCTGTAGATAAACTCTGAAGAGAAGCCTCCAGCGCCTCTTCAAAACTCATTTCCTCAAAGGACTTGGCCGGAGCTTCGGCCGGGACGGATTCCGCAGGGACAGCCTCGGCCTCTACAGCTTCGGCCGCAGCCGCCGTCTCTTCCGCGGCAGGGAGAGTCTCGTTTTCCTGGACGTCGTTGTTGTTGACAATTTCGGACATGGTTGAAAGTACCTCCTTTATAATATCGGCGGGGGTCGAGGCGCCGGCCGTGAGACCGGCAACCCTTGCTCCAGCAAACGGACCGGAGGACAGCTCGTCCGCCGTCTCGATCAGAATCGTCCGACAGCCTTGCTGGCACACATCCCGAAGCTTGGCGGTGTTGGAGCTTTGGCGCCCGCCGACAATCACCATCACATCGCTCTTCTGCGACAAAGCAACCGCCTCATGTTGTCTTTCGGCAGTCGCATTACATATTGTATCAAAAACCAAAGGATTTGTATAGTGTTTTTTTGCGAATTGGGAGCACTTTTCCCAGGTTTCAACCTGAAAAGTGGTCTGCGAGACCAAAACGACCGGTTTTTCTTTCAGAATTGCCTCGTTTTCGCACAAGTCTGTCAAGCCTTCCAGGTTGGAAAAGACGAAAGAGGGCCCCCGGCAATGCCCCTGAATTCCGATGACCTCGGGATGATCCGGATCCCCCGCGATGAGCACCGCATAGCCGGCTTGCGAATACCGTTCCGCGATGCGGTGGATCTTGGCCACAAAAGGGCAGGTGGCGTCCAGATAGGTCACCGAAAGCTCCCGCAGACGGTCATACACCGACGCGGGCACGCCGTGGGACCGGATGACGAGGGTAGCTCCCTCCGGCACCTCCTCGGGAGAGGAGACGATCCGCACCCCTCTTTTTTCGAGATCGGCGACCAGCTGGGGATTGTGGATGATCGGCCCGAGGGTACAGACCGCCTTTCCTTCGTCCAGCAGACGATATACCGCGCTGACAGCCTTATTCACGCCAAAACAGAACCCCGCGGTCTTCGCCACCAGGATCTCCATGGACCTTCCCCCTGTTTCAGGAATACTGGGCAATCATGTCCCCGATTTTCTCCATAATCAGCCGGGAGGCAAAACGCAGGTCCGGATGGTCGGGATGATCGAGGTGCAGTTCCTCCAGTGTCAGCGGCTGGCCGAATACGATCCGGCTGCGGCGAAAGGGCTTTACCTTCTGATTCTTCGTGATGATCGCGGCCGGCAGGATCGAAGCGCCGGTCTGGGCGGCGATGAGCGCCGCGCCCGATTTCGCCCGGCCGAGCTGGCCGTCCCGCGACCGGGTCCCCTCCGGGAAAATCCCGAGGAGGCGGCCGTCGCCGACAATCGCACGGGCGGTGTCCAGCGCCGTCGTATCCCCCGCCCCCCGTTTGACCGGGAAGGCGCCGAGCTGCTTGCCGAAGAACCAGGACGACAGCCGGCTTCGGAAGATTTCCTCCTTGGCCATGAAAAACACGTGGCGTTTCTGGCACATTTCCAGGAAAACCGGATCGATCTCCGAAATATGGTTGCAGCAGAGAATCAGGGGCGGCTGCCCGGGCGTATCCGGGATATTCTCCCGGCCGATCGCCTTAAAAGGAAAAATGATCCACGCGAGCGGTTTCAGAAACCACAGCAAAAATTTCCCGAACCACATGGTAGTATACCCCTTTCAGCCGATCGTATCCCGCACCAGCTTTTCCAAAACCGCGACCGACTGTTCGAGCGTGTTGCCCGTCGTATCGACCCGCACGGCGTCTTCGGCCGCGCGCAGGGGCGCTTCCGCCCGGTTTTCATCATTATAATCCCGCTGCTTCATATCTGCAAGCACTTCGTCAAAAGAGGTTTCCATTCCCTTTTCTCTGAGCTCTTCCGTCCTCCGGGCGGCGCGGTCCTCAGCCGAAGCGGTCAGGAATATCTTGAGCTGCGCGTGGGGCAGCACCACGGTGCCGATGTCCCGTCCGTCCATAATGACGTTCTGCCTGGCCGCGGTATCCTGCTGGATATGGAACAGGAAACGGCGCACGGCCGGCAAAGCCGATACGGCCGAAGCCGCCATCGACATGTCGGGGGTGCGGATGGCGCCGCCGACATCTTCGCCGTTTACATAGACCCGCTGTTCGCCCTCTTCATGCCGCAGTTCCACCTGCAGGGTATCGAGGAGGGGTTCGACCTCGTCCGCCTTGGACGGATCCGCCCCTTTGCTGCATACATAGAACCCGACTGCGCGGTAAAGCGCGCCGGTATCGACATACAAAAAGCCCAGGCGTTTGGCCAAAATCCGGGCAATCGTGCTTTTGCCGGCCCCCGACGGGCCGTCGATCGCGATCGACACCGGCGGACGCGCCGGTGCCGGAACGGACGGTTTCGTTTCCATATCGGATGATGCCTCCTGCATTTTTAAAGTTTTCTCCATAAGCGGCTCCGCGCAAAGGCGGCGGAGCGCCTCCAGCCCCTCGGCGATCTCCTCCCGGGAAAAATCCGCCTCCTCCAGCTCCTCATCGGTCAGGTCCTGCAAATCCTCGTAAAAATGCAGGGCAACCGCGATATATGCCGGCTGCGGATCCCGCCCGATCTCTTCGAACAGCAGATTTTCCGCCTCGTTGATCTGCCGCTGCGCCAGCAGGCGCCCCACGCGGTAGCCGAAAAAGTCGCTGTCGGAAAAGGTGCCGTCCTCGTCGATGATCTCGAGCATATCTTCCTCTTCCTGCAGGATGACCTGGCGCAGCATCCGCCCCATATCCTCGATCATCCGCAGGATATAATCGTTGACAAACATTCTGCATCCGTCCTTTTCCGTCAGACCGCCCGTCCGGCCGCCTGACCGGTGGCGAAAGCAATCTGGAGATTGAACCCGCCGGTATAAGCGTCGAGATCCAGCACTTCCCCGGCAAAATACAGGCCCGGCATTTTTTTGGATGCCATCGTTTTGGCGTCGATTTCCTTGAGGCTGACGCCTCCGGCCGTGACGATCGCCTCCGCAACCGGCCGGAACCCGGCAATTCTCACCGGCAGATCCTTGAGGAGCGCCGCAAGACCCATGCGCTCCTCCCTCGTGACGCTGTGGCATTTCCGGTCGGCCGGGATGCCGCAGAGCGCCGCCGTCACCGGCACCATCGACCGGGGCAGCAGACCGCCCAGCATGGTCCCGAACGCCCGGTTCTGCTCCTCTTTCAGGTCCCGCACCAGGCGGGCGTCGAGCTGTTCGGGAGACAGGGCGGGCTTTAGATCGATATGGACGGTATAGCGGCCCCGCTCCATATCCCGCAGGTGGGCACTGGCGCTGAGGATCATCGGCCCGGACAGGCCGAAATGGGTAAAGAGCATTTCTCCGAAATCCCGGTAGACCGGCTTGCCTGTGGTTTCGTCTCTGACCGTGAGGCCGGCATTTTTCAGCGACAGCCCCTGCAGCTCGGCGCACCAGGCATCCTCCGCCTCCAGCGGCACCAGGGACGGCCGGGTGGGCGTGACCGTATGCCCGGCCTCCCGGGCCAGCGCATAGCCGTCGCCGGTCGAACCGGTCAGCGGATAGGACAACCCCCCCGTACACACGACGACGGCATCCGCCCGGAGACCCGACCCGTCCTCCAGCTTGACGCCCCGGCAGATCCCCTCCTCGAGCAGCAGGCCCGCCGCCCGTCCCTGACGGAAACGGACGCCGCCCGTCCGGGCGTACCGGACCAGGGCATCCACGATATCCGCCGCTTTGTCGGATTCCGGAAAAACCCGGTCTCCCCGTTCGGTTTTGAGCGGCACGCCCAGCTCCTCAAACAGGGCCATGCAGTCCTGCGGCGTGAAGGCGGACAGGGCGCTGTACAGAAACCGCCCGCCGCCTGGAACATGGGCAATGACGTCCGGAACGGTGCAGTTGTTGGTCACATTGCAGCGGCCCTTACCGGTGATGAGCACCTTGCGGGCCATGCGGGGATTGCGCTCGACAACCGTGACCGCGAGGCCCCGCCGCCCCGCGCAGCCGGCCGCCATCAGGCCCGCCGCTCCGCCGCCGACCACAACGACGGAACGCCCTGCTTTCTCTCCTGTTTCCACACTCAACCCTCGTCCGGCGTCTTTTCAAACGGCTGATACACCTGATAGGTTTCCCACAGTCCCTCGAGTTCATTGAGGGTATCGCGGTTTTGACCGATCCGCCGGAGCGATACCGCCACAATCAGGGCGTTGAGTACGCTCAGCGGCGCCACCAGCGAATCGACGATGGTCGCCATATCGCTGTGGGCCAGCAGCAGACAGGTGGCAAAATCCGCAATGGGGGACAACAGGCTGTCGGTGATCGCGATGATCTTGGCATGGCGGGAATGCGCAAAGTGCATGGTTTTGACCGCCTTGCTGGAATACCGCGGGAAACTGATGCCGATGATGGCATCTTCCTCGCTGATATGGATCATCTCCTCGAGAATTTCGGTTTCGCTCGACGTGTAAACCAGATGGATCTCGGGAAGCAGCAGCTTGAGATAATACGCCGCGAAATTGGCCAGAGCGCGGCAGCTTCCCGCCCCGAAGATATACACCTTGCGTGCGCTCACCAGCGCGTCCACGGCCTGATCGAACACGTCCCGGGGCAGTTCCTCCAGGGTCTGCCGGATGTTGGCCATGTCGTACGACATCACGTTTTCGAGAACCTCGCTGTCCGCCATCCGCGCCCGGGTGACCTCCACCCGCTGAACCGTCGTCAGCTTGCTGCGTATCAGCTCCTGCATAGCCTTCTGCAGCTGCGGATAGCCTTCAAATCCGAGTTCCGCCGCAAAACGGACCACCGTGGATTCGCTGACTCCGACGGTCTCACCCAGACGGTAGGCCGTCATAAATGCCGCCGTGTCGTAGTGTTCGAGTATATACTGGGCAATGCGCTTCTGTCCTTTGGAGAAGCCCGGCAGCTGCCCTGTGATATGCGCAATCAGATTCGTTTTCATTCCCAACCGACCTTTCCGCCCGCCATGCTGGATATTCTTTTCTATTGTAATGCCTGCGCCTCAAAATTGCAAGCGGTAATCCCCCATCCTGCAAATAAAAAATGGACAGCGCCAAGCTATCCATTCATATGCGGAATATATGCAGGAGTTTAGGCCGCAGAATCCGCTGATACATGGTGATGAGATTGGTCACCGCTATATCGTATATGACGAAAACGACATTGCCCAGCCCCAAAAGAATCAGCGGCACATTCACGCCGAACAATTCCAGACTGTCCGCCGGCAGACCGAAAACCTGCAGCATCAGCCAATAGGCCGCCACGATGGTGCCGTTGAAGATCAGCAGCTTGGCCGCCCATTCCAGCGGCCGGAAACGGATCCGTTCGAGCAGGGCCTTGAGGACCGGGTAGTAGCCGAAAAACGCGATGAACAACACCTTGGCTTCCAGTGACGGCGTCAAGATCGCGTTGAGGATCCCGACGACGGCATATACCATGAAGCCCCATTTGACGCCGCTTTCCAACACGATGGGAATCAGCAGCACACCGGCGATCGCCGGCAGGGCGTAGTCCGCGAAGGGGAAAATGGTCAAAAGCATGCACACGAGGGACAGCGCCGCGAGGAGCCCGCCCAGTGCGATTTTTCCGCTTTGCTTCATGAGCCGCCATCCAGCCTTTCGTCCGGCACCGCCCTCTGACCGCGCCGTCAATGATCAAACGAATTCAGCAGCAGCGGATGAGGTCGCCGCCCATGCATTCACAGCAGCAGTCCGCGCAGATCAGACCGTTGCAGACGTCGCAGGCGGTGCAGCCGCCGGTCGTCTGGCGTCCGGTGCGGTAACCGCCGTTCTGCCGCTGCATATCCATCTGGCTCAGAGCCTGGCGGTATTCCATATTGCCCGGATCCATCCGCACCGCGGTGGAAAAATGGTTGTAGGCGTCGTCCAGCCAGCCCTTCTTGAACAAGACGCTTCCTTTGAGAAAATACCATTCCCCGTCCCGGGAGTTGCCCGGGATGCCGTCGAGCAGGGTTTCGGCATCCATGACCCGGCCGGTCCGGATGAGATTCCGGATATCCATAAACCGGGAGGCTCCGCCGCTGCGGGATGGTCCCGCCCCCTGCGGAGCGGGGCCGCTCTGGCGCCGCATCCGGATGATGGCGTCGTATGCTTCGTTGACCTCCTGCATCTTTTCCTGCGCGAGGTCGGACAGCGGATTGTTGTTGTAATTGTCGGGGTGATATTTTTTGGCCAGCTCCCGGTAGGCCGCCTTCACCTCGTCATCGGTGGCGTTCGGCTGAATGCCCAGCACCTGATAGGGATCAGTCATAGTTCGGGTCCTCTCGCTTTCTGCGTTTACCGGATTTGGATGGCGAATCGTCAAGCGCCAGTTTCTGCACATTCGGCATGCCGAGCTCCAGGATATTGCGCAAAATGCCGTCAAAACGGCGGATATCCAGCAAATTATAGGCGGCGATGCATTCCGCGAGCGACGCGTTGAGCGTAGCCGCCGCATAGGCGCGCGTTTCCTTCAAAGCCCCGAACTCGCCCGGAGGCAGCCGCTTCGAAAGGACAAACGCGTTGTAATTGCCGCTTTTCAGATCGTCCTCCAGGTCGTCCGCCGCGTCGATCAGATAAATCCAGCGGCCGAGGCAATAGCCGAAGCGTTCCAGAATCCGTTTTTCCCGGTCATCCCGCGCCGCCTGCGCCGCCAGATATTCCAGCATCCGGGCGGTCGGCTCCGCCGCCCTGTCGATCGACGGGACCGCGGCCTGTTCCAGCTCCGCCTGCTGCCGCATACAGTCCGCCACGAGCTGTTCGAGTTCCGGTTTGGCGCGCGCGGCTTTTTTATGTCCCCCGGACGAAAAAAGGAGCAGGAAACGGGCGGCCAGCCCTTTCCAGAAACCGCTGTCCGCAACCGTGTCCCGGATTTTGTAATACACCAGCAGCGCCGCCGCGTCGGCGGCGTCTTCCAGCGCGGCGCTCTCACAGCAGCAGGTCCGCTTTTTCAGCGGATTGAACGCGCACCGCCCCCGTTTAAAGCCCGGGCATTCGTCGCTGAGCGCCATATAAAACAACGCCAGAAAGGTGAAATCGTAGCTCAGGGTCATCCGGGCCAGAAATCCGTAGCGTTTGCCGAGCTGCTTGCACAGCGCGCAGTACACGCCGCGGTAATGCTCGAACTCCCCCATTTTCAGTTCCGGCTGGTACACCTTCACATATCCAAACATCGCATTCCTTCCACCTTACGGGTGACGTCTATAGTATCATACAATACGATGAAAAACAGTATATGAAAGAATTGTAAATATTCCTTTATAAATCCAGTTTTCTCGTGATTTTGTCGTTCGGTCCGCACAGGTTCCCGCTTTAATTGCCGGAAAAACGGCAAAACCGGCGGTTCCGCACCGCCGGTTTTTGGCAACATATCGGTCTTTATAAAGGACATGCGGGATAGCGGAAAGGGACGCGCAGGTCCCGGTCCGCGGCCAGACCGTTCCGCGTACAGGCCACCAGGGACTGCAGTTCCCGCGCGAGACGTTCCCGTCCGAGAGGCGTCGAAAACCAGGTATCCCGCCGGCCGCGCAGGCTGACCGCCGGACAGCATACCAGACGGTACGACTCCGGGAAACCCTTAACCGCGGTCAGATACGCTCTGGTCATGTGGAACTCCGCCGTCACGAGCAGCAGGGTCAAGGGCGTCCGGCCAAACCGGCGCCGGAGCAGAGCGGCCGAATTGGCCACGTTTTCGGGTGTCGTCCGGGACATGTCTTCCGTCAGGATCGCGTCGTCGGGCACGCCGCGCTCCAGCAGGCCCTGCCGGAACAGGGACGCTTCGGTCGGCAGGGCCGGATCCCGCGTTCCCCCCGAAACCAAGATGAGGGGAGCCCGGCCGGCTTCATACAGCTTCAGCGCCAGCCGCCCCCGGTAACGGAAGCCCATCCGGCTGCCGAATACCAGAATGAGATCCCCGGGTTCCCCCGTATCCTTTTCTGCAAAAAACACCTCGTTCAAGAGACGGATGCAGGAAAGCGGCAGCGCTTTGCTCCCATCGAGCAGCTCCTGCTGAACCGTCTCCCACGGTATATCCGATATCCGCATTCCGCCGCCTCCCGTCGTTCGATGCGGTTAGTCTGCGCGAAGGAGCGGACACTATGCGCGGAAAGTGCCGCCAAAACGGGAGGACACGGATTATTCCAGCATTTTTTTGAGATAGCGGCCGGTATAGGATCCCGGGACGGCCGCCACTTCCTCCGGCGTTCCGGAGGCGACGATCTCCCCGCCCTTGTCCCCGCCTTCGGGGCCGAGATCGACGATATAGTCCGCGGTTTTGATCACATCGAGGTTGTGTTCGATGACGATGACGGTGTTGCCGCCCTCCACCAGCTTCTGCAGCACCTCGATAAGCTGCTGCACATCGGCCGTGTGCAGACCGGTCGTCGGTTCGTCCAGGATATACACCGTTTTGCCGGTGGCGCGCCGCGACAGCTCGGAGGCCAGCTTGACCCGCTGCGCCTCGCCGCCCGACAGCGTGGTGGCGGGCTGCCCCACTTTGATATAACCGAGGCCCACGTCGTACAGGGTTTGGAGCTTGCGGGCGATTTTCGGGACGCTGGAGAAGAAGGCCAGCGCCTCCTCCACCGTCATTTCCAAAACATCGTAAATGCTTTTGCCCTTGTATTTCACCTCAAGGGTTTCCCGGTTATACCGCCGGCCTTTGCAGACCTCGCAGGGAACATAGATATCGGGCAGGAAATGCATCTCGATTTTGATGATGCCGTCCCCCTGGCAGGCCTCGCACCGGCCGCCCTTGATATTGAAGGAGAAACGGCCGGACGAGAATCCGTGCATCTTGGCGTCCGCCGTGGAGGCAAACAGCTCCCGGATATCGTTGAACACCCCGGTATAGGTGGCCGGATTGGAGCGCGGCGTTCTCCCGATCGGGGCCTGATTGATGTCGATGACTTTATCGAGTGCCTCGAGCCCTTCGATCTTCGCATGGGCACCGGCCCGCGCGCGCGCGCCGTTGAGCTCGGCTGCCAGGTGTTTATACAGGATTTCGTTGACCAGGGACGACTTTCCCGAACCGGATACGCCCGTCACGCAATTGAAAGCGCCCAGGCGGAAGGAAACGTCGATGTTTTTCAGGTTGTTTTCGCTCGCGCCCCGCACGGTCAGCAGACGCCCGGATCCGGGGCGGCGTTTTTCCGGCACGGGAATGCGGCGGCGGCCGCTGAGATACTGGCCGGTCACAGAATCCGGACAGGCGCAGATCTCGTCCACGGGGCCGGAGCAGATCACGTGGCCTCCGTGGACCCCGGCGCCCGGGCCGATATCGACGATCCAGTCGGCCGCCCGCATGGTGTCCTCGTCGTGCTCCACCACGATCAGGGTGTTGCCCAGATCCCGCAGGCGCTGCAGGGTGGCCAGCAGCTTGTCGTTGTCCCGCTGATGCAGCCCGATGCTGGGTTCGTCCAGGATATAGAGCACCCCCATCAGATAAGAGCCGATCTGGGTGGCGAGGCGGATCCGCTGACTCTCGCCGCCCGACAGGGTGCCGGCCGCCCGGGACAGGCTCAGGTATTCGAGCCCCACGCTTTGAAGGAAGCCGAGGCGTTCCCGGATCTCCTTGAGGATCCGTTCCCCGATCCGCCGCTCCCGGTCGCTCAGCCGGGGCTCCAGATCGTCGACGAACTGCAGCGCGCCCGATACCGACAGGCGGCTGAGCTCCGAGATGTTGGATCCGCCCACCGTGACAGCGAGGCTCTCCGGCTTGAGGCGGTGGCCGTGGCACTCCGGGCAGGGAATTTCGCTCATATACTCCTCGAGCTCTTCCCGCATCCATTCGCTGGAGGTCTCCTTATACCGCCTCTGCAGATTGTTGAGGACGCCTTCGAAATCGGTGAAATATTCGCCGGAGCCGTATTCCATTTTCCGGGTCATCTTGATTTTCTCGCCCTTGGTTCCGTAGAGGATCACGTCGATCGCCTTTTTCGGCAGGTCCTTCACCGGCGTATCCAGCGAAAATCCGTAGTGGGCGGCAAGCCCTTCGTAATACATCTGCGCGATGGTGCCGCCGTCGGCATAGCTCCAGCCGCTCGCATGAATGGCGCCCTGCTTGATCGACAGCTTGGGATCCGGGATGATCCGATCCGGATCCATGGACATGAAGACGCCGAGACCCGTGCACTTGGGACAGGCGCCGAACGGGTTGTTGAACGAAAACATCCGGGGGGCGAGCTCTTCGATGCTCACGCCATGCTCGGGACAGGCGTAGTTCTGCGAGAAGGGCATCTCCTCCCCGCCCACTACGTCGATGGTCACGAGTCCGCCCGTCAGCGCAGTGGCGGTCTCGACGGAATCGGCCAGACGGCTCCGCATATCGTCCCGGACGACAAGGCGGTCCACCACGACCTCGATGGTGTGCTTTTTGTTTTTCTCCATCGGGATCGTCTCGGACAAATCGTAGACGTTCCCGTCCACCCTCACCCGGACATATCCGGATTTCCGGGCCGCCTCGAATTCCTTGGAGTGCTCGCCCTTCCGTCCCCGCACAACGGGCGCCAGCACCTGGATGCGGGTTCCCTCCTCCAGCGCCATCACCCGGTCGACGATCTGGTCGACGGTCTGCTGCTTGATCTCCCGGCCGCAGATGGGGCAGTGCGGAACGCCGATGCGGGCGTAGAGCAGGCGCAGGTAATCGTATATTTCGGTGACGGTGCCAACCGTGGAACGGGGATTTTTCGACGTCGTTTTCTGGTCGATGGAAATGGCGGGGGACAACCCCTCGATATAGTCCACATCGGGCTTTTCCATCTGCCCGAGAAACTGGCGGGCATAGGAGGACAGGCTCTCGACATAGCGGCGCTGCCCCTCCGCATAAATGGTATCGAAAGCCAGAGAGGACTTGCCCGACCCCGACAGACCGGTGAACACCACCAGCTTGTCCCGCGGGATTTCAATGTCCACGTTTTTGAGGTTGTGCTCCCTGGCCCCTTTGACGATCAGTTTATTCTGCATGGATGATAACCCTTCCTATTCCCGGCGGCGTCCCGCCGCCGACTTGCACGGCCTTCCGGCCGCTGTACCGACTCACCGTCAGACGCCGATAAACCGGCGGACGGCCTGTTCGTCCGCCTGCGGATTCAGGCGGGCAATGTGTTCCCGGATTCTAAAACAGGCCTCCTCCGGGGCTATCCGGAGGGACTCTTCCCACACGTCTCCGGGGAAAAACGCTTCGGGTGTGCAGAAGAGGGATACCGGCCAGCCATAGGGCTCCCCCGTCCTCGATACCTTGCGGGTTTCGCCGCAGATGGTGAGAAACAGACCCGCCTGCAGGCGGGTCAGCGCGGCATCGATCCGGGACGGCTTGTCACAGCCGGCCGCGGCCTTGATCCGGTGCAGCGGCATCACGCCCGCCTGCGCCACAACCCGGTATAGGTCCCGGTCCAGCCGCCCGATCAGCCCCTCGCCGTACATCTCGTCGAGGGTTCTCCCCCGGCGGCGGGCCGCCAGAAACACGGGATACCAGTCCCGCGATATCCAGCCCGATTTGCCGAAAAAGACCTTGCCGTACGCCAGCGTCCGGTCTTCCAGCGCCCGGATCCGCCAGATCCAGGGATCGGTTTCGGGATCGCCCGAATGGGCGTGCAGAGAGGAATCCAGAAACGGGCTGAGCGAAAAAATCCCCTCTGCGTTGCTCCCGCCCATGGCAAACCCCGCCAGCCGCAGAGCCGCACGGAACTCCTCCAGGGTCCGGATGGTACCAAACTCCATATCGACACATCCTCACAGCCGCCGGCCGGCTCAGTCCATCTTTTTGAGCTTTTCGATCTCGTCCCGCAGCCAGGCCGCGTGCTCGAACTCCAGCAGTTTCGCCGCGTTCTTCATCTCGCGGGTCAGCTGCTCGATCCGCTGCTGCCGCTCCGCACGGCTCAGGCGCTTGGCCGGCTTGTCCTTCCCCTTGTTTTTCGGGGTGATTTCGATGACGTCCCGGACATCCTTGAGGATGGTTTTGGGGACGATGCCGTGCTCCTCGTTGTACCGCATCTGGATGGCGCGGCGGCGGTTGGTCTCGTTCAGCGCCCTCTCCATGGACGGCGTCACCTGGTCGGCGTACATGATGACCTGGCCCTCGGCGTTCCGCGCCGCCCGGCCGATGGTCTGGATCAGGGAGGTTTCGGAACGCAGGAACCCCTCCTTGTCCGCGTCGAGGATGGCGACCAGGGAAACCTCGGGAATGTCCAGCCCCTCCCGCAGCAGATTGATGCCGACCAGCACATCGAACTCGCCCAGCCGCAGGTCCCGGATGATCTCCATACGCTCCATGGTGTCGATATCGTGGTGCATATACCGCACCCGCAGGCCCGCGTTGTCGAAATAGGTCGTCAGATCCTCCGCCATTTTCTTGGTCAGGGTGGTCACGAGCACCCGCTCCCCGCGGGCGGCCCTGGTCCGGATTTCGTCCATCAGGTCGTCGATCTGTCCCTCGACCGGCTTGACGATCACCTCCGGATCGAGCAGCCCGGTCGGCCGGATGACCTGTTCGACAGGGGCTCCGCTGTGACTCCGTTCAAAATCCCCGGGCGTCGCGCTGACGAACACGACCTGATTAACCCGGTCGTAAAATTCGTCGAAGTTCAGCGGCCGGTTGTCGTAGGCGCTCGGCAGGCGGAATCCGTAATCGATCAGGTTCTTTTTGCGGGCAAAGTCGCCCCCGAACATGCCGCGCACCTGGGGCAGGGTGACGTGGGATTCGTCCACGAACAGCAGGTAATCCTCCGGAAAATAATCGAGAAGAGTGAACGGCGACGAGCCCGGCGCCCGGCCCGCCAGGACGCGGGAGTAGTTTTCAATCCCCTTGCACACCCCGATTTCCCGCAGCATTTCTATATCGTAGCGGGTGCGCTGCAGAATCCGCTGCGCCTCCAACAGCTGGCCGTTTTTCTTGAAAAATTCCACCCGCTCGGCCAGTTCCCGCTCGATCTCCGCGACGGCTTCCTCCATCTTGTCCCGCGGCACGATATAGTGAGAGGCGGGATAGATGGCGATATGCCCCAGCAGATTCTTGAGTTCGCCGGTCAAGGCGTTGATCTCGCTGATGCGGTCAATTTCATCGCCGAAAAACTCCACCCGGATGACCGTTTCCCCCGCGTAGGCGGGAAATATCTCCACTACGTCCCCCCGGACGCGGAATTTGTTCCGGACGAAATTGATATCGTTGCGTTCGTACTGAAGTTCCACCAGCTTCGCCAGCAGTTCGTCCCGCGGCTTCACCATTCCCGGACGCAGCGAGATGATCATGTTGCGGTAATCGATGGGGTTGCCGAGACTGTAAATACAGGAAACGCTCGCCACGATGATGACGTCCCGCCGCTCGGAAAGCGCCGACGTGGCGGAGTGGCGGAGCTTGTCGATCTCGTCGTTGATGGCCGAATCCTTTTCGATATAGGTGTCCGTTGAGGCGATGTACGCCTCGGGCTGATAATAATCGTAGTAGGAGACGAAATACTCCACGGCGTTGTGGGGGAAGAATTCGCGGAACTCGCCGCAGAGCTGGGCCGCCAGGGTTTTATTGTGGGCCAGCACCAGCGTCGGTTTGTTCACCTTTGCAATGACATTGGCCATGGTGAATGTCTTGCCGGAGCCCGTCACCCCCAGCAGCGTCTGTTCTTTGTCCCCTTTTTGGATGCCCTCCGCCAGCTTGGCGATGGCCTCCGGCTGGTCACCCGTCGGTTTGTAGGGGGAGACCAGCTTGAATAATTCCTGCTCGTTTTGCTCTTTCATCGGCAACGTTTCTCCATTATAAACAACAGCCCAAGGATATAAATTCGGTTCTGTATATTCAACTTCCCTGCTTGTTGACCTTTTATACGTTTTGCGCGCAAGGGTAGAACATTCGTTCTTGCGTCCATTTTACTCCAGATAGCCTGGGATGTCAACCGATAAATTATAACATGCTTCGAGCGAACTTTCAATTTCCATATATTCTACATGGTGTAATGCCCATTAGCGGGCAAATTCCTCTGTTCCTTTCGCCATTTTTCTGCGCCGTCCGACCCCAGCTTTCCTTTGGCAATAGGAGTTTTTGTTCTTCCTCTTCGCTTAAGCTCTCTTGACCACGCGATTATCGCGTGGTTTTTCTATATAAAAAAAATCCGCCTCTTTTCAGAGGCGGACGTGTTCCGTCGGCTTATTCCGCGACGACGGTCACATTCTTCGCGCGCAGCTTGCTGCTGTTCTTGGGATCGGGCTCGGTCTCGAAGGTGACCTTCTGGCCCTCGGTGAGGGATTTGTAGCCGTCAGCCTGGATGGCGGAGAAGTGCACGAACACATCCTCGCCGGCCTCTTCGCTGGAGATGAAGCCGTATCCTTTTTCCGCATTGAACCATTTGACAGTGCCGTTGTACATGGTGGGTCCTCCTTGAAAATAGAGTGGTAATCGTTCTGGCAAGCAAAAAACCCACAGGGCAGTAAATCATCAAACGAACATGACTTACATACCATGTGAGTTCCGTTCCACGTCGTGATTACATCCGTAGTATAGCACAATTCCCGGTCCTTGTCAATGCGAATTCTCAGGAAAGACCCTGCGGGAAAAATTTCCTGAAAAGAGAGGCTATGTAATACTGCGGACGGTGCTCGTTCAGCGAGACCACGCCGGGCAGGCGGGGCGCCCCCACGGGTATCCGGATCCCCACGTGGCGGAATCCCCACAGGGCGGGCGGCACTTTGGTGACGATATCGTTTCCGTTTTCCACCCGCAGTGTTTTGAACACCCGTTTGTTATACGATTTCCGGAAGGCGCGGTTGCCCACCCGGGGACAGCCGAACAGGAGGACCTCGTAATCCTTCTGCGGATAATGGTATTCGAGATCGACCGCACACAGCACGGCCAGCGCGGCGCCGTACGAATGGCCGGCGACCTTGATGTGCTGGATTTCGGGGGTGACCGCGCAGAGGATGCGGCCGCGCACCGACGGCCGCTTATAGGCGTTCAGGAACCCGGAATGCACCCGGAGCTTGGGGTTGCAGCCGTCGTAGGGAATGCAGGTTTTAAAAAAGGTGAGATCGACCTTCCAGTCCTTGAGGGAATTGGAGCCGCGGAAGGTGATGTACAGGGTGTCGCCCTGCCGCCGGAGGTAACACTGCACGCCGTTGTCGTCGTCGATCACCTCTAAGCTCATCCCCGGAAAACAGGTCTGCACCTCCTTGTACGCGAGGGCGCAGAGTTCCATGCCGTAAAGCGTTTCATTGACGTTCATCGGGCAGCACCTCCCTTATTAGGATATGGGGAGGGAGGGACTGCCGTGCCTGGCCATCCGGCCTTTTGAGGAGATTTTGACGAACGGGACCCGCCCGTGGGGAGATCGATCCGTGCGGTATCTCCGCGCCTGAAGGGATCCGTCGGACCGTCTCCGTCCGGAGAGCGGCCCTTCCGGCGCCGTGGACCGCTCATGTCCGGATCATCGCGGCGCCCCCCGGATGGGACATCCGAGGGGCGTTCCGTACGGCGGGGTCAGACCAGTTCCCGCAGTTTGGCGAACACGGCCTCGTAATCGGGATGGTCGGCCACCTCGGGCACCACCTCGGCGTAGACCACCTTGCCGTCCCGGTCCACGATAAAGACTGCGCGGGCCAGCAGGGCCAGTTCCTCGATGAACGTCCCGGTCGCCAGCCCGAAGCTCCGGTCCTTGTAATCGGACAGGGTCCGGACCGCCTCGACGCCGCTGCCGCCGCACCAGCGGGACTGGGCAAAGGGCAGGTCGAGACTGACGGCCACAATGGTCACGCCGGGCAGCTCCGCGGCTTTTTCATTGAACCGCCGGACCTCCTGATCGCACACCCCGGTGTCGAGAGAGGGCACGGTCAGGAATACCCGCACTCCGGTAAGATCGGTGTCCCGCACCTCGGCGAGCGAGGCATCCGTCAGGGTGAAGGGCGGCATCGGGTCCCCCGCCTTGAGGGGAGTCCCCCGGAGCGTCAGGGGGGCGCCTTTGAATGTGATCATCTGCATCTCCTCCGTTTCATGGATGGGTTTTCCTCGGTACGTAATGATGGTATCCGGGTATGCAGATTTTCGAGCGGAATCTAGGACCGGCAAGGCGGTATACCGCCGGGAAACACCCGATTTCAACGTTTTTCAACGATGACGGGCGTAAATTCCATCGAAAAGATACGGTGGCCGATTTCATCATTACGCACCTAGTCGTCCATCCGGTTAGGAAATGCACTGGGAGCAGGAGCGAAATTTGAGACAAAGCAAGGCGGAGGACGCCGCCTTGCTGACGCAGGGCAAGGACGGGAACGCCGTTCTGTCCAAATTTCGCTCTGCTGCAAATGTATATTTCTGACCGGATGGACGACTAGTATACCCGAAAACATCGGGTTCATGAGGGAGGCGTCTGTCATCCGGCTGTTCCGAAGCGGACAGCCCATCGGAACAGGCAGAGCCATTGGACATACCGCATATCGGCCGATCGGAAATCCCGGGGCAGCCCGGCATCCCGCAGGGCCGCCGTGAGCTGGTTGCGGGTCAGGATCCGTCTGAGTCCGGCCGCTCCCCCGCCGAAGCCGCGTTCGCAGAAAGCGGTGTACGCCCGCTGCTGCTCCCAAGGCAGATCGGGCGCCTCCTTGCGCCTGAGATGGAAGAGCACCGTGTCCACACGCGGTGCCGGATGAAAATCCTCCCGGCGAAAATGATAGACGATATCGCCGTCGAACCACGGGGCGAGCAGCAGCGATTTCAAAGTCGTCTCCGGCCGGCCCAAATAGCGTTTGGCCGCCCCTTTTTCCATGACCAGCCACACCTCCCGGGGCGGACGCCCGCTCTGGGTCAGCCGCCGGAGGATGGCCGAGGTGATCGAAAACGGGATGTTGGAAAACACCTTGTAGTCGTCCTTCGGCAGCGGCCAGGTGAGAAAATCCCGGTGATACAGCCGGACGGGGCCTCCGGCGGGAAACCGCGCCAGCAGCCGGTGATACAGCCCGCCGTCCAGTTCCACGGCCGACACCCGACCGCACCGCTCGGCCAGGGCCGCCGTGAGATGCCCTTTCCCCGGACCGATTTCCACCACATGATCGCTTTTGGACAGCGTGGTCCTGTCCAGCATCCGCCGGATCACCGTCCGGCCGGTCAGAAAATTCTGCGATACCCATAGGGGCTCACCCGCCCCGTTTCGCCTGTTTTGGGACATAAAAAAACACCACTTTCGATTTCGCCGCATGCGTTCGGACGCAAAAAAGCACACGAAAAACAAAAGAAGTGCCGGGACGGACACGTCCGCTCGGTTTCATCCTCTTTCTTCTTCGTGTGCTTTATTTCCGAATCCGCATAATCGAAATCTCCTGAGGTGCAGACTTTTTTATGCCCTCACTATACCACCATGGGGTTATCCTGTCAATCGGCGGCATCCGCCGTCCTTTTTTCCATAATCGTCGGCCGTCTCTATTGTGAAGCGTTCCGGGATGGTGTAAAATGAACCCGGCACAGTCGATTTGAAAGGATGCTGCCAATTGAACAGAACCGAGCTCGAAGCTTATATAGCCGAAACGTACCCGGCGGATTCCGACTCCCCCTGGATGACACATCCGAACTACAGGGTGTTCCGGCATCGCCGCAATCGAAAATGGTTTGCTTTGGTCATGGATATTCCCGAGCGGTATGTCGGACGGCCCGGGCGGGCAACGCTGGACGTCGTGAATGTCAAATGCGACCCGATTATGATCGGCTCGCTGCGGTCCGAACCCGGTTTTTTCCCCGCCTATCATATGAATAAGGAGAAATGGATCACCGTTTCCTTGGACGGCCGTGTACCGGACGGCCAAATCAAATGGTTGCTGGATCTGAGTTTTGCGCTGACGGCTCCCCGTATGAAAAAGCATAGGACCTGAACCGGCCCATCGATTGGCCGCGCAGACCCCTGCCCCGCCTACCGCAGAAGGATACCGGCAATCCGCCTCTCACCGCTTCCCGGTCAGCGTACCCTTCCGGAACTCCTCGGCAAACCAGACCGACTCGAGCGCGAATTCCTTTCCGTTCAGATAGGCGAGGCTCCCGGCCGGGGTCGTGAAATCGAACCGGAGCTTGTAGGAACAGAGCGCCTGCTTGGTAAAGCCGGTGCCCTTGTTCTGTGCGTTGGTGCCGTACTTGCCGTCCCCGAGCAGCGGATGCCCGATCGAGGCAAGATGGGCGCGGATCTGGTGGGTGCGGCCGGTCAGCAGCTCGATTTCGAGCAGGGCCATCCCGTCCCGCTCCTCCAGCACCCGGTAACGGGTCGCAATCGACCGGGCTCCTTCTTTGGCCCGTCCCAGCACATACACCCGGTTCTGTTCCTCGTTTTTTTCAAGGTAGCCCTCGAGCGTCGCCTCCTTCCGCTCCGGCACGCCGTGGACGATGCACAGATAATACTTGTGGATTTCCCGGTTTCGCAGCTTTTCGTTGAGGATCCGCAGCGCCTCGGCGGTTTTCGCCGCGATGACGATCCCGCTGGTGTTGCGGTCGATGCGGTTGACGAGCGCCGGCGCGAACGCCTGCTCCCGTTCCGGATCGTACTCCCCTTTTTCATACAGATACCGCTGCACCCGGCCGATCAGGGTGTCCCCGTACTCCCCGTCGTCCGGATGCACCAGCAGCCCCGCCTTTTTGTTGAGCAGCAGCAGATGCTCGTCCTCATACACGGGTTCGAGCTGCCGGGAGGCGTTCATAAACGCGTACACCGACGGCGCTTTTTCGAGAAACTCGTCCTTGACATAGAGGGTCAGGACATCCCCCTCCCGCAGCCGGTCGGAAATCTGACAGCGGCGGCCGTTGAGCTTGATATCCTTCTGCCGGATGTATTTGTACATCATCGAAACCGGCAGATTGTGGTAGGTTTTCTGCAGAAATTTGTCCACCCTCTGCCCGGCGTCGTTGGAACCGATGGTCACGGACTGCATCGCAGGGTTCCGCCTTTCCGTTGGAATTTGCCGAAATGTGGCTTTTTTTCAGTATAGCACAGACTCACTCTTTTCAAAACCCATTTTTTTTGCTATACTGGTGTTGTGTCAAAAAAATGGAAATTGTGAGGGATGCATCCTATGACAAAGGAACGTGCACTGGATATTCTCAAAGAGGCCGGGGTTTTGCTGGAGGGCCATTTTCTGCTGACGTCCGGCCGTCATTCGGGCCGCTATCTGCAGTGCGCCCGGATCTTCCGGAACACCCGTTACAGCGAGGAACTCTGCGCCGCGCTCGCCGAGCATTTCCGGGATGACCGGGTGGATATCGTCATCGGCCCGGCCCTCGGCGCCGTCCAGATGGCTTATGAGGTCAGCCGTGCGCTCGGCTGCGAAAACTTCTTCGCCGAAAGAGAAGACGGCGCCATGACCCTGCGCCGCGGCTTTGCGATCGAGCCGGGCCAGCGGGTCCTCGTCGTGGAGGATGTCGTCACCACCGGCGGTTCGGTCCGCGAGGTTTTGGAAATCGTCCGGCAGGCGGGCGGCGAGGTCGTCGGGGTCGGCTCCATTGTGGACCGGACCGGCGGCCGGATCAGCTTCGGCGTGCCTTTCCGCTCCGTCGTCTCCATGGAAGTGGAGTCCTGGGAGCCCGGTGAATGCCCCTTGTGCAAGGCCGGCGCTCCGGCCCCCTACAAGCCGGGCAGCCGGAAAAAGTGAGGATGCGGGACAGAGGAGGGGCGCTGCATGGCTGAGAGCGTTCACAGCGGGCACCGCCAGCGCTTCAAAGAGCAATTTCTTCAAACCGGCCTGGATGGGCTGAGTTCCCATCAGCTGCTCGAGATGCTGCTCTATTACAGCATTCCCCGCAAGGATACCAATCCCCTCGCCCATCGCCTGATCGATACCTTCGGCAGCCTGTCCGGGGTGCTCGAGGCGGAATACGAAGAGCTCTGCCGCGTGGAAGGCGTCACACCCCACACGGCGATGCTGCTGTGTTTCTGCGGCAAGCTGTTCTGGCGGTATTATCAGGATAAGTACGCCGACGGCGTCGTTCTGACCAGTACGCAGGATTACGGGAACTACCTGCTGCCCCGTTTTTTCGGGATGAAAAACGAGGCCGTCGTGCTGCTGTGCCTCGACAACCGGGGCAAGGTGCTGCACTGCTCGACGGTGTTCGAGGGCAGCGTCAACGCCGCCGAAATCCACACCCGGCTGATCCTGGCCGAGGCACTCAAATACAACGCCACCGCCGTCGTCATCGCCCATAACCATCCCTACGGGCACGCCCTGCCCTCCCGTGAGGACCTCGAAACCACCCGTGTCCTCTGCAAGGCTCTGAATCTGGTGGAAATCCAGCTCATCGACCATCTGGTCGTCGCGCAGAACGATTTTATCTCCATGCGGGATACCCCGTCCTTCGCGCCGATCCTCTGCACCACCTGGAGAGCGGAGCCCTGAACCCTATAAAGAAAAAGCCGCCGGATATGTTCCGGCGGCTTTTTTGTACGGTAAAACCACTGACCGGGCCTGCTGGCCGAGATACCGCCTAAGATGGCTATATCGAATCTCCTGGGATAACCTGCAGGGAAAGAGCAGAGCGATAGCGGCCCGCTTACGGGCGGCAAATAACAATTCCCCGCAGCTGGCAGATCCTATTACGCGTTTTACGCGTCTGCGAGAACGGAGGGCTATCCCTGCATCTGAAATGCCACGCGCTTTGCGCGTAGATGTGAGCATCGGCTGACAAGGGCAAACACACCTGCCGGCGGTCAAAAAGGCGGCCGGCGGCGTTCTCGACTGCGGCCTTGCCCGCCCATCGATTTGCTCCTTCGGCAGGTCCTTTGGAATTTTTCGGCGGTGAAAAAAGGTGGCGGCAAAACGGATGAGGCCGCCGGGCTGGCGCCATGACGCCGCCACACCCGTTTTCAAGGTGGCCCCTTGTCAATCGATGCAATTTTCTTTATCCGGGCTCTTTCAGCCGTGCGTAAATGCAGGAATCCAGCATCCGGCCGTTTTTGTACACGCCGTTCCGGAGGACCCCCTCCAGCTCGAAGCCCGCCTCTCGCGTTCAGTCCGCGAAGAACACGATACGATGATGCGGCTCGCATGCAAGCACCTGTTCCGTTTATCTACAAAAAGAAATCGTTTGGGAGACAAACGGCCTGGACGGCGCAGGGCATTTCCGGTTTTACTTTTCTAGGCCCGGACACAAAAATAGGCGGCTGAATCCGCCGCCTTTTCCATCCGTATTTTCATAGCAGCCCCGGACCTGGATACACATATAAAAGAAGGGCCTGCACGCGATTGAAAACTATAGCCGAAGGCTCCTCCCGCTTGCAGCGCAGCCGGGATTTCCCATGTCCTTCCGGCCGAAACACCGCCCGCCCCGCAGGCAGAGCACCGGGTGCTGCCGCCCTCTTTTCAAGAACCGCAAGCAAGGACAAGCGCATTTCCATACCCGGCGTCCTGAACGGCCGCCGAACCGGGCCGATGGGGATTCTGATCGTTTTCATGCAGACCAAGCGCAGCCGGAATAATGCCGAATACCCCCGCAGCCCTCTTGTGGAAAGCCCTCAAAATAGGGCGCTGCCGTCCGCATCAGGCGGGAGCGGCGCCGCCCTCGCCGCGTTTTCATCAAAGGTCAGAGAAAATCGTGCGTTTTTCCTTGGCATAGCGCCGGTTCCCCCGCAGGCCGAGATGACAAACGGCAGTACGGTGGGATGAATGTACCGGACCGTCGGCCACGGCGCAGCACCCTTTCCTTTTTTGACGGCTTGAATACCCTTCAGGATATCCGATAAGGCGTTGTTCTTTCCTGGGTCTCTGATTTCACCCGCCCAGCGCGTTTCAGCAAGCGGGATGCGCCGTCCCTGCTTATTAAAATGCAAAAAACTCCCCGGGTTCGGAAAGAACCCGGGGAGTCGAAGGACAGGGAGACGGCTCAGACCACGCCCTGCGCCATCATGGCGTCGGCTACCTTCACGAAACCGGCGATGTTGGCGCCCATGACGTAATTGCCCTTGCAGCCGTATTTTTCGGCCGCGGCGTAAGCGTTCTGATGGATACCCTTCATGATGCCGTGGAGCTTTTCGTCCACTTCTTCGAAGGTCCAGCTCAGCCGCATGGAGTTCTGGCTCATTTCCAGGGCGGAGGTAGCCACGCCGCCGGCGTTGGCCGCCTTGCCGGGGCCAAAGGCGACCCCGTTTTCCTGCAGATACGCGGTCGCTTCGAGGGTGGTGGGCATGTTCGCGCCTTCGGCCACGATCTGCACACCGTTTTTCACGAGCAGCTTCGCGTCGTCCAGGTGCAGCTCGTTCTGGGTCGCGCAGGGCAGGGCGATGTCGCAGGGGATGCTCCAGATGCCTTTGCCCTCATGATATTCCGCCGAGGGACGGGCGTCGGCGTATTCTTTGATCCGGCCGCGGCGGACTTCCTTGATCTCCTTGACGATGGCGAGGTCGATGCCGTCCTTGTCGTACACCCAGCCGTTCGAATCGCTGAGCGCCACGACCTTGGCCCCGAGGGCCTGCGCCTTCTCGGTGGCGTAGATGGCGACGTTGCCGGAACCCGAGACGACGACGGTCTTGCCCGCAAAGCTGTCGCCCTTCACTTTCAGCATTTCCTCCGTGAAATAGACGAGGCCGTAGCCGGTCGCCTGGGTGCGGGCGAGGGACCCGCCGTAGGTCAGCCCCTTGCCGGTGAGGACGCCCTCATACCGGTTGGTCAAACGCTTGTACTGGCCGAAAAGATACCCGATCTCCCGGGCGCCCACGCCGATATCGCCGGCGGGCACGTCGGTATCCGCGCCGATGTGGCGGAAAAGCTCGGTCATAAAGCTCTGGCAGAACCGCATGACCTCGTTGTCCGACTTGCCTTTGGGATCGAAATCGGAACCGCCCTTGCCGCCGCCGATGGGCAGACCGGTCAGGGAATTCTTGAAAATCCGCTCAAATCCGAGGAATTTGATGATGCCGAGGTTGACCGAGGGATGCAGGCGCAGGCCTCCCTTGTAGGGGCCGATGGCGCTGTTGAACTGCACGCGGAAGCCCCGGTTGACCTGTACGTTCCCCGCGTCGTCCACCCACGGAACCCGGAACATCACGACCCGCTCCGGCTCGACGAGACGCTCGAGCAGGGCGGCCTTCTGATACTGGGGATTGGCTTCGATGACCGGCTCCAGGGAATGCAGAACCTCGGTGGCGGCCTGGATGAATTCCTCCTGGGCGGGGTTCTTGCGGATGAGTTCCGCAAGGACGGTTTCGACATAGGACATGGGATCCTCTCCTTTACACAAAAATGGCGTTGTTGGATTCTGGGATATAGTATAGACGATAGAGAGGAATTTTGCAAGAACTTGACGATAAAATTTCATAAAAAATTCATTACCCCAAATCGGAGTCGGGTTTTTTATGAAATTTTGAACGTTTCGAATCAGGTTGTTGCGTTTGAGGAATAGCAAAGCGGTGGGGTTCATGTCGGATTTGTTCAAATACGGCAAGCTTCCCGGCAACTTGGGGTGGAATTTTGTCAGATAGAGGATTGTAACGGCGGCGACTCTATGCTATACTGTACAGTTAGAAAGTTGAAGGGAGGCGGCCTGTATGGAGACCTGGCTGATCCGGGGGGCGAGGGTGACCGATCCGTCGCAGAAACGGGAGAACGAACCGCTGGATGTGCTGATCCGGGACGGGGTCGTGGCCGATCTCGGGCCCTCCCTTTCCGCCGACGCGCGAGAGATCCGGGCGGACGGCCTTGACCTGTTGCCCGGCCTGGTGGATATACACGTGCATCTGCGGGATCCTGGGCAGACGCATAAAGAGGATATCCTGTCGGGCTGCCGGGCCGCCGCCGCCGGAGGCGTGACCTCCGTGGCCTGCATGCCGAACACCAGCCCGGTCTGCGATACGCCGGCCGTCGTCGGGGAGATTCTGGAAAAAGCGAAGCGCGCGGATGCGCGGGTGTATCCCGTCGCCGCTATTACATCCTCTTTAAAAGGGGAACACATGACGGACTTCGCCGCGCTCAAAGCGGCGGGGGCCGTGGCGGTTTCGGATGACGGCCGCCCCGTCCCCACCGGCAGCATGATGAAGCGGGCGCTGGAAGAGGCGGCCGCCGCCGGGCTGCCGGTCCTGTCTCACAGCGAGGATTTGTCCATCGCGGCCGGCGGCATCATGCACGAAGGCGCCGTTTCGCGTGCGCTCGGGGTGCCGGGTATCCACCCGGCCGCCGAGGAGGCCGCAACGGCCAGAGAGATCGCCCTGGCCGCCGCAACCGGCTGCCCGGTCCATATCTGCCATGTCAGTACAAAGGGAAGCGTGGCCCTGATCCGGGATGCCCGCCGCCGCGGCGTGCGGGTGACGGGGGAAACCGCGCCCCACTATATTGCCTTAACCGACGCGCAGCTGCTCAGCCGGGACGCCGATTACCGCATGAACCCGCCGCTGCGTTCTGAAGAAGATGTAGCGGCGGTTTTGCAGGCGCTGGAGGACGGCACCCTGACCGTCGTCGCAACCGACCATGCCCCCCACGCTCCTGCCGAAAAGGCGGATTTCGTGAGCGCTCCCAACGGGGCGGTGGGGCTGGAAACCAGCCTGTCGGTCTGCTATACCAAGCTGGTGGAGACTGGACGTCTCACCCTGTCCGAGCTGATCGCCCGGATGGCCTGGAACCCCGCCCGGCTGCTGCATCTTGCGGGCGGGACCCTGCAGAAAGGCGCGCCGGCCGACCTGGTCCTCTTCGATCCGGCCGCCCGGTGGACGGTGGATCCGGAGGGGCTCCACGGCAAGTCCCGGAATACGCCGTTCAAGGGGATGACCCTCACCGGCCGGGTGAAGCTGACCATGCTGGGGGGCCGGGTGGTCTTTGACGAGGGGGTGGCGCCGTGGACAAGCTGACCCTGATCCTCGCCGCGGCCGCCGTGCTGCTGGATATCGTGCTCCTGGCCGTGCTGCTGCACGGACGGCGGCGGCGGGAGGCGCTGACCTACGATCAGCTCCGGCGGGAGATGGCCGAGCAGGACCGGCAGACCGCCCAGCGGTTCAGCCTGCTCGGGCAGGAGATGAACACCTCCGTCAAGAACGCGAATCAGCTCGTCGGCGCCGACATCGACCGGATGACCGGGGTGATCGACCGGCGGCTGGGGCTGATGCAGGAGACGATGGAGACGCGCCTGAAGAACCTGCAGGACGACAACGCCCGCAAGCTGGACAGCATGCGCCAAACGGTGGATGAAAAGCTCCAGAGCACCCTGGAAACCCGGCTGGGCGAGAGCTTCAAAACGGTGAACGATCAGCTCGAAAAGGTGTATAAAGGGCTCGGGGATATGCAGAGCCTCGCGGCCGGGGTGGGGGATCTCAAAAAGGTCCTCACCAACGTCAAAACCCGGGGCACCTGGGGCGAGATCTCGCTGGGCAATCTGCTCGAGCAGGTGCTGACTCCCCAGCAGTACCGCCCCAACGTCAAGGTGGCGCCCCGGCGGGGCGAGATCGTCGAGTACGCGATCTGCCTGCCGGGCAAGGAGGACGGGATCGACACCGTCTACCTCCCCATCGACAGCAAGTTCCCGATGGAATGCTACATCCGCCTGGTGGAAGCCTCGGAGCGGGGGGACCCGGCGGAGCTGGACGCCGCCTCCAGACAGCTGGAGACGAGCATCAAGGACAGCGCCCGCAGCATTCGGGATAAATACATCGTGCCCCCCTATACCACCGATTTTGCCATCCTGTTTCTGCCCACCGAAGGACTCTACGCCGAAGTGACCAGGCGGGCCGAGCTTTGCACCGTCCTGCAGCGGGACTACCGGATCACCATCATGGGCCCGACCACCCTCGGCGCGTTCCTCAACAGCCTGCAGATGGGGTTCCGCACCCTGGCGATTCAGAAGCGGTCGGGCGAGGTGTGGAAGATGCTCGGCGCGATCAAACAGGATTTCGGACGGTTTGGGGACGTGCTGGAGGCCACCCAGAAAAAGCTCAGCGAGGCCACGGACAATCTGGGCAAAGCGGCCAAGCGGACCGAAATCATCCAAAACAGGCTGCGAAGCGTGGAGGAGCTGCCGGAAAGCGAGGCGGAAAGCCTGCTGGGCGAGCCGCTCTCCCTGTGAGTATAGGAGGGAAACCACCTCAAATCCCCGGGCCGCAGCCCTGCTTGTATCGTTGGTTTCAGGTGTCCATGCTGGGGAGGTTCTCCTCAAAAGAGAACCGGGCCGGCCTCTGAGCGAATCGTATATCGGCATACTCCCGGGCCGGCCACCGCTCATTTCAGCTATAGCTGCACATTCAGCTAAAGCTGCACATTCAGCTGAAGCTGAAAGGCTCGGGGCAGAGTAAGGTCCGGGGGCACCCCGGTGGCGGTTTTGCCTACTTTTAGCAGCCCAAAAGAGAAAGCCCCGGCAAAAGTAGGTGGCCCGCAGGTCAAACCTTTCCTTTTAGCTGAATTCCAGGATTTTTTATTCGCTATGGCCGCGCAAAGAAGGCCGGGATTAAACGTAGACCGTTACGGCCGGACTCTTCCCCGGCCCCCGCCAATGCTTCCGCATTGGCCCG
>CABUNG010000004.1 GCA_902492895.1 uncultured Oscillospiraceae bacterium
ATCTACACTGGAAATTGTCTTGTAAGCGCCAGCGGTTAGCTCATAGGTGCCGGCCTCCGCCGCTTTGTAAACAATGGATGACATATCCCAGTAACCACCACCACTCCAAGGATTGGCTTCCAGAATAATACCATTGTCATGCGTCGCGACCCTCGGCTGGGACCATACACTTTCGCTTGTTTCAAAACAAAAGCCCTTGCCCCATTTGTCTGCAAACATCTTCATTGTAAACCACTCGGTTTTATTGGCATCCGTAAATTCCGCCTGCCAAACGGCATCGGACGGCTGCACGAGAGAATCTACACTCTCATCCGTGGGGGCCTGAAGCGTATTGAGAGAAGCGGCAAGTACCTCTTTTGCACTTACAGGCTTGTTTGATTCATTTTCGTCCGCGATAACCATTGCGGACATACCGATCGCCAAAGCAAGAATCGCCGGAAAAACAATTGCTCTTTTCAAAACCAGTCTCCTCCAATCTTTTTTGTAAAGCTCGGCTTTTTCCGGGTATAGGGGTTGTGCAATGATTTTACTGATGGATAGACACTAGACGGTAGGCCTCCGCCGACACGATCTGCGCCGTTCCGCCCTCTACGAACACCTCCACTTTCTGTGCCTCTTGATCCGGCAGAATCAACGCAGAAATCAGAGCCTCTCCCCGATTGGCATACACCTCCAATCCAGACCAATCCAGGATAATGCGCAATTCCACAAAACCGTCGGCATCCGGTTGGACACCGGCGCTGTATTGACGACTGAAATCCTTGATCTTGGTCACAGTCTTACTGCGATCCAAATACAGCTGCTGACTTCCGGCGTCATATCCGACGACGACCTCTTGGCCGCTTCCAGCCCGGAGACGGAAACCCAGTTTTTCCTGACCGGACGGCTTGAATTTTATCTGGATATCCAGCGTTTTGCCTTCGATTCCGTCAAAAGGATTTTGGGAGCTTTCTTTCAATAATCCACTTCCACACGAAAACACGTGTTCTCCCCGCAGCGTATCGATTTCCTTCACCGGTGTCCTCAGCAAGCGGTATTTTCCGTTTTCCTTTTCAAGCTTCAGCTCGACCGGAAGGGTCATAACACCATTTCCGGGCAGCAAGGTAGCAAAGTCGTTGGCATATTTCCAATTGCCCATCCAGTTGATTTCAATACGGCGCCCATCCGGAGCGTTATAAAAAGTCTGGGCCGCATATCGATCGGGGCTGACCGCATACTTCACCTGTTCCTGAATCGGAGTAAAGCTTTTTCCGTCAAAGGTACCGACCACATACCCTTCTCCCGCCATATTCAGCACCCAAAGAGTTTCGTTTGTGCCTTCCACCTTGAGCGGAAAGAAATCCGGACACTCCGTCCAAATGCTGTTTCGGCTCTCTAGGGTCCAGTCCTTGAGGTTGGGAGAGGAATAAAACCGCACTTGCCCTCCGGCGATAACGGCGATCCATTTCCCGGATTCCTCATGCCAGAACACCTTAGGATCACGAAAAGCCTTGTCTCCATCGGTATAGAGCACCGGTCTGGAGACCCTTGTCCATGTTCTCCCTTTATCCGCGCTGTGCGCGATTCCAATGGACTGATTCGTTTGCTGGTCCGCATATGTAAAGATGGCTACCAATCCGGAACCGCCGCCGAAAAATCCGGAGGTATCGTGTTCATCCACTACCGCGCTGCCCGACCAAATCTGGTATTTTTCTGTCGGAGAGATCGCCACCGGCAATTCTTCCCAATGAACTAAGTCTTTGCTGACGGCATGGCCCCAATAGCAGTATCCAAACATATTGGAGGTGGGATTATGCTGGTAGAACAAATGCCACTCGCCTTCATAATACACCAGGCCATTCGGATCGTTGAACCAGCCGGTCTTAGCACTGTAATGCACCTGCGGCCTGTAGGTTTCGGCATAAAGGTCTCCGGTCGCTTTCAGTGGATCTGTTTTAAAATTGCCGGTAAGTCTGTTAGAAATCGCCTGAGTGAATATGTTGTCCGGCGGTTTGGTCGTGGTTGTGGATGAGGAGGGATTCCCTGTGGGGTTACTTGAATCGGGGGCCGTTGTTTCAGTCGAATCTTTTATGGTGGTCTCCAGACTCTCTGTCGTCATGATTACACTGCTTTCTAAATTTTCCTCGTTGTTTTCGCCTGGCGAAGACGATAAATCCTGTGGAATAGTTTTGCACCCCGTCAGCGCAAACGCCAACAGCAACACCCAGCCAATCCAACTTTTTCTCATTCGTACCCCTCTCTCAAACAATTTTTTTACATTAAAAGCCGTTTTTAACAGTTCTGCGCATGAATTTTAGCACATCTTATTCTTTATCCAGATGGGACATATTCGCTAAATTCTATTCGTATTTTGCGAATTCCCTCTAAAATTTTGCTATTTCCGTTTTCAAAAGGAAATTCACCTTCAACAGAATATGCACAATTTATACAATAACAATCGCTCTTTTATCTCTTTTTCTGGTCTCAGTATAGCAAGCTTCTTCCGGAATGTCATCGTACTATCAGGCCAGCTTTTTGTAAAATAAGACTTTTTCCAACGTGAATTCGCGCGCTTTTCCATATTTTAGGTAAAAAATACCCCACGGATCTTCATCCGTGGGGTATTTCCATGAAGCTTATTAGGATTCCAGCCTCTGCCGGATACGGGCGTTGATTTGTTCCCGCATATCCAGAAGCCGGTCCGCCTCGCGTGGATAGCGGCGGAAGGTCAGCGGTTCACCGCAGACCCGGTCTATCCAGGAAACCATCTCTTCCCGCGTCGTCATAGACTCCAGCAGTTCAAGAGCCCGCAGATCCTGCAGAGATTCCAGAAAAACCAGCTGCCGTATGGAGGGAACCGGCTGACCGCCGTCGCCCGGGTAAACCAAATACGCGTCCCCGGAGGGAAAGGCCTCCTCCGCATCGGTTGTATAATACGGATCGATCGGGTGCTTGGAATATTGGCTGAACCAGAAATTGTAGCCCCAATGCAGGAACCCCTCGATGCGGTATTTATAGAGCTGCCAGCCAAGAATACGGGAGCGTGCGGAAGGCATGGCCATCATCCGGTTGCTCACTTCATCGACCTGACAGCAACAGTAATAGGTCCAGAGATGAGGGACGTTATGCTCCAGGAAGGCATCGATGTGATTATTGGACGGAATGGGAATGGGAACGAGTCCTTTTTCGTAAAAGGCATATTCGGACAAGGCATCAAGGCGGCGGCAGCCCTCCAGCAGCGGCGCGACGATATCGCGGGCGCGGCGATAGCTGTCCTCCATCTCGAGAGTGGGCTCGTCGGAAATATGGAAATAACAGCGATCCAGCCGCCCCTCCTTTTCAAGGAACTCCCGCAGAGCGGGCAGAAACTCCCGCAAAAAGGCGACATATTCCGGAGAATCGGCCGCCGTATCCCAGCCAAATACCCGTTTCTCTTCCCCGTTTTCACAGACGACCACCTTGGGGGCACAGTGTGCTCCCCACTGCGTAAACAGGTGGGATATTTCAAAATAGCGGATGCCCTTTTCCAAAGCGAGGTCCATATATCGTTTCAGACGGGAGAAGCCGAACCGATATCCGTCAGCGGTGCGGACGATGTCCACCAGCTGTACTGTCGGACGTTCCAGTCCCACGCCCGTATCCAGGGGCGGGGTGAGGACGGGGGTCAAGAGCATATTGATCCCGTAGCGAACCGCGTTTTCCAGATAGTTGCCGATGATTGTCCAATGCTCCTCACTGAATACCGGCACTTTGTGCAGAACCGCGAGACAATCGCAGTTGAACCACTCGGTATGGATCAGGGTTTGCTCGGGCAGGCGCGCGTTCAGAATCTCCAGGCGGAATTCCGCTTCAGCCAACGGCACATCCGGATGTCCGGCCTCTGTCAGAATCAAGCGAATGGGATAAACGCCGGCAGGCCGGTCCACTCCGACCGTCACTTCCACCCACAGACTGCGCCACTGGCCGCCCACCAGACGCATCGGCCCGCTGCAGGGAAAAAGCGGATCGGGATACAGTCCGGGGGCGCGGCGCAGATGATGCTCGTCACTCCAGGGGTAAACCGGCAGCATGGAGGGCACCTGCCCTACCGTGTACAGCCGTATGCCGTCCGACAGAGGCGATTCCACCCGGATCTCGGTATCCAGACGGGCCCCCTCGTCCGGACAGAAGGCCCATTGAAAGCTGAAAATCTCTCCCCGCAGGGCGCTTCCTTTCTGCCGGACGGTTCCGGCAGGTTCCTCATCTGCAAAGACCTTTTCCAAAGAACTGAGCAATTTTGTGTGAAGGATCATAACCGATGCGCCTCCATTCTTCCGCAAATTCAGACATGGTTTGGAGCCAGTATAGCACACTTTCGCCGTGTTTAGGTCAAAAATCGGCCGGATCTTTTGCCGTTTGGGACCAAAATCAGTCATTCGTCTGTGTTTTGTCAGGGGATTACCGGGCCGTATCCCGCAGCCGTCAGAAAAGCTTTCCTCTTGACGGCGAAGCGGAAACGTACGATAATAAAATAGAATCGAAATTGAAAGGATCCTGTCTATGTGGGTAACCTGCCGTATCCGAGAAATCGCCCTGTCGCTGTCCGTGTGTCTGCTGGCCGCTTCAGTCGGCTGCCAATCCACGGAACCCGCCCCGTCCGACAGCACGGACATCTCGTCTTCTCCCTATTCCTCCATGTCCAGTATTCCCTCGACATCGAGCGAAGGCACCACTGAGACGACCACCGTCTCGTCCGGTGATGCGACAACGACGACGAGCCAATCCACAACCTCAAGCCATACAACATCTTCAAACAAGCCCACATCGTCTAACACGCCTACTCAATCCACCGCCCCGTCCTCTACCACTCCGGAAAAGCCTCCGGTTAAGACGGCGGCCGCCATTCTTGCGCAGATGACGCTTGAGGAAAAGGTCGGGCAGGTTTTTATGCCCCGCTGCCCGGCAAAAAACGGTGCGAACAGCATCCGCCAATACGCGCCTGCCGGTTACGTTCTCTATGCCCGCGATTTTGACGGAAAAACCGCTGCGCAGGTTCGTCAAACTCTCAGCTCCTATCAGCAGGCCTCCACCATTCCGCTGCTGCTTTCCACCGATGAAGAAGGCGGGCGCGTGGTTCGGGTCAGCCGTAACCCCGCCCTGCGGAATACGCCGTTTTTATCTCCGCAGGACGTTTATAAGGCAGGCGGTTTTGATGAGGTCATCCGGGACACACAGGAAAAATCCAAGCTGCTGCTGAGTCTGGGCGTCAACGTCAACCTCGCCCCGGTATGCGATATTTCCACCAATGCGAGCGATTATATCTATCCCCGTTCCTTCGGGCAGTCGGCGAAGAATACGGCCGTTTACATTGCCAAAGTGGTCTCCACTATGGAGGCAGAGGGGATCTCCGGCACTCTCAAGCATTTCCCCGGCTACGGCAACAACATCGATACCCATGGCGATATCGCCAACGACAACCGGCCGTACAGCCAATTTGCCGAACAGGATTTTCTGCCGTTTATCGCCGGAATCGAGCAGGGTGTCCCCAGCATTTTGGTATCGCACAATATCGTCGCCTGTATGGATCCCCTCGGTCCCGCTTCCTTGTCAAAGGAGGTTCACCGTATCCTGCGCGATACGCTCCACTTTGAAGGCGTTATCATGACCGACGATCTGTCGATGGGTGCCATCAAAAAGTATACCGGAGGCCGTTCTCCGGCCGTGGCGGCGATTCTCGCCGATAATGACCTGCTGCTGACCTCCGACTGGGAGACGGATTATGCGGCGCTGCTGGACGCCGTAAAAACCGGAGAAGTGCCGGTCAGCCGAATCGATGACGCTGTGACGCGGATCCTGAACTGGAAACTCCGCAAAGGCATTATCCCCGCCGCATAACTTGTCCTGCGCGGACATTTGCAGACCTCACAGAAAAAGGGTGATTTCGCTTTGAAATCACCCTTTTAATATGAATTCCTTATCTCATCCTTTGAGTTAAGAGGGCTGCTGCGATGTTTCCCTGTGCCGCGCCACCCATTCTTCAAACTCCGGAATCGGCAGAGGTTTCGAATAGATAAAACCCTGAATCAAATCGCAATGGACTTTCTTCAAAAGTGCGAGCTGTTCCGATGTCTCGATACCCTCTGCAACTGTTTGGGCGCCGATTTTCCGCGATAGTTCCACAATGGACGCAATGACGTCCTCCACCTTCGGATTGGTGATATCCTTGAAGAAGCGGCGGTCCAGCTTGACAGCGTCTATATCGAAATCCATGAGCAGGCTCAGAGAAGAATAACCGGATCCAAAATCATCCAGTGAACAATGAAATCCCAACCGGTGGAGTTCCTTGATATGCGCTTTCACATTTTCGATGCTGGGATCATCGAAGAAAAGGGATTCGGTAAGCTCAAATTCGAGAAATCCTTTTGGTATCTGGTATTGACGCGCCAACTCAGCAAACGGCTGCAGGCAGTCGTTCTGCTGAAAATGCTGCCGGGAGAGATTGACCGATATCGGGAACAGCTCATATCCGGCCTCCTCCCACCTCCGCATGGTTTTACAGACTTCTTCGAAAACATACAAATCCAGTTTGCAGATTTTACGATTCGCTTCAAACAGGGGAATAAATTCGGACGGCAGAATCATGCCCTCTTTCGGATGCCGCCATCGCACCAGCGCTTCCGCGCCGCCAATCCGGTTATCCTTCGTCCAGATCTTCGGCTGCAGATAAACCTGAAAATCCCGATTGGCCAGGGATTTTTCAAACAGGCTGTTAAGTATTTGCTCCTTCTCCAGACGCCTGGTGATGGCCTTGTCATAAAACTTGCACACGCCGTCTTCTGAGCCAAGCCGATCCCGGCAAGCTGTTTTTGCCCGATCCTGAATAATGGTGATCTCCAGAGACGGGTCGTCCACAATATACACACCGGGCTGCAGAATCAGCTGATATGGCACCTCTCTGTGCTGGATGCTCAGCTGAATTTCCCGATGGACTTCCGCTATGATGTCATCAATGATCCGGCCGACCGCCTCGGGATCCGCCTCGGCCAGGCACAGGAAGAAATTGTCGGCATCCGCCCGGGCGGCAAATCCCCTCCCGCTTACCTGAACACACAGGACCCGCATTAGAAACCGCAGAACATCGTTGCCCTGTTCGCTGCCGAACTGTTCATTGATCAGTTTGAAGCTCTTGATGTTCAGCAGTGCGATGGAATAGGTATTGGCTGGAGCCTTGGGCAATACCGTTTCACACTTCACCTGGAAAGCTGCGTTATTCATCCCGCCCGTCACCCGGTCCACAAAGGCGGCTTTTTCCAGGCGTTTGGTATAGGAACGCTGCCCGATATACAGCACGATCAGAATGCAGGCCATCACAATGACAACCCCGATGACAATCAGAAAAGTCTGATTCATGTAGGTGTCGATCTTGAGAGACATGACGTTGCTGGGGACCATCGTCAGCAGCACCCAATCGTAACTCTGCAGCGGATGATAAGACAGCACCAGATCCGATCCATCAATCGCTTCAAAACGGATTGTACCTGAAACGTACGCCGCCATGTCGTCTTTCATACGGTAAATGCTCTGCGCGACTTCCCCCTGCGGATCTTTGGCAAAAATACTGTCCAGCTGCATAAATGGATTTAAATCAGTGGGTGAAATGACCACCTCGCCTCCGAGGTCTACGATACAGGTCAGCCCTTCACCCGAAAAACTGTCCGTCTGGATCAGTGCCTGCATATTCTCCTTGTCGCGTATCCCGCCCAGCACACCGACCACTTCACCATCCAGGAAAAGCGGAATGGAATACAGCAGGCTCTGCATATCCAAAAAAGAAACCCCGTTATATCCGTTGAACGACTCTTCCACCCCCGGTAAAGGCGCCACATACTGAACGGCGGAATCCGAGGAATATATCCGGCCGTGCATGTCCGCAACCAGCAAGGAGGAAAAACCGAACGTCTTGGATTTTTGGTCAAAAAAATCACTAAGCACGCCCGCATCATAGTGCTCGATTTGCAGAAAGCTGTCGCCAATAAACTCCAAGTCCTTGATGTTTCTGTTCAGCCGGTTATCGATATCCTTAGCCAGCTGAATGGTGACATCGGAGACATAATGTTTGGTGCGCTCATCGACTTCCCGCTGCAGCCGCATCGTATTCCATATCACTACGACTGAAACCATCATGGCCAATATCGTCAGGACAGCCAGTAAAATCCTCGATCTCAGGGCAAACTTCAAGTTCAAGCGGTATCCCTTCCTCCACGCACCGTATTCAATACGGCTATTGTACTATATTCTGCGATAAATTTCCACACCAATTTCTTACGGAATCCATACATTCCAAATTCTCAGAGCCGTTTATGGATAAACGTATAAAAGCCCGTCCAGCCAAACGGCCAGGCGGACTTTTATATTTCCTATAGATGAGATCACCTGTGATTACGCGGCAGCCAAAATCTCGAATAGCAGGTTCTTAGCTTTTTCCACGGATTCGGCATTTGGGAGAATCACGGACAGATTGCGTCCCGGCATCGAATATGTGGGCTTATAGGCCCCGGTGCCCTCCGTTGTAAACGTGCGGATATTCCAATCCTGTTTCTCAGCCAGCTGCATTTTCACCAGATCCATAATCTGCTCTTCCGGCATATTGGTTTCAAAGCTGCTGCCAACGGCATTCATGACGGAACGAAAATTCTTCAAAACGGAGGGAGAGGTACAGGCCTTGATGACGGCTTTTATGACTTCCATCTGGTTTTTGGCACGCTGATAATCTCCCTGAGGGAAGCTGTACCGTTCCCTGGCAAAGGCCAGCGCCTCGATGCCAGTCAGGCGGTTATATCCTTTGTGATAGTCCTTGATATCCTTCAAGGAAAAATCGTAATCCGAGTATACGTCCACGCCTCCCAACGCGTCGATCACATCGATGAAACCACTGAAGTTGATCCGCAGATAATACGGAATATCGATCGAATACAGCCGCTGCAACGCGTCAATCGACGCGCCGACCCCATAGATTCCGGCATGTGTCAGCTTATCCTTCTGTCCTTTCGTCACGGCAAAATCTACATAGAAATCCCGCGGCGTCGCCACCATGAGGATCTCCTTCGTCTTGGTATTGGCCGCTACAAGAATATTCACGTCACTCCTTGAACGTGCCGACAATCCGCCATAGGTATCAATCCCGCTGATATACAGCATAACGGTTTCCGGAACGGAGGCGGGAACTTCCGGTTTTTCCTGGATCTCCTCTTCCTGTTTAAAGGAAAAGGATTCCAATTTTCGCAGGCCGTCCTGAGTCCACTCGAATCCTTCCGTCTCGGCCAGAGTGTCTTTGTATGCTTCATTCAGAATCAGGGCACCGATGCTCTCATTGCGCAGGCCGTCCGCCAGCGCGAACACATCCGGAAATTCCGTGACGGCCGGCGGATTTTCCAAAAGCTCTTCCAACCGATTCAGCAGCGTCTCCGTTATATCCCTGTCCGTATCGTTCCAGCTCACGCCGTAGGTATAGCCGGCCGTATCGGCGACAGAGGCCGCTTCGTCTTCCTGCCGCACATAGACAGCCAAAACGATCTCCGTGCCCTCCACGGTGGTGATATCCTTGAGCGTGTTTTTTAAGATCATCAGATAATAGAGAACGAAGGCCAGGACGGTCAGCAGTATCACGGTCGGCAGCCCGAGCGTGATCCATAAAACCCGTTTCTTTTTCATGATTCCGTCACCATCTCCTGCAGGCCGAACAGATTGGGAATGTCCCGCGGTGCATCGGCAATCCACGCCGCGCCGAGACTCCGCGCTTCTTCCGTATCCGAAAACCCAAATCCATACGTCACGGCCAAAAATTCTATGCCTGCCTCTCTAGCCCCAGCCGCATCGTATGGACTGTCCCCGTTCCACAAGCTTCCGGATCCTTCATGGTCAGCGTCTGTTTATTGATCAAATAGGCGGCGTAATTGGGATGGCTTACATGGCTTGCGGCAATATGATAGAGCAGGGGCTTCCCCTTTACAAGTTGGTCTGTCACATGGATGAATGAAAGCAACTTGATGAAATCAGTTTGCCTACAACTCGTGATTTTATTCCGGAATCGTTCTCTTCCCCATGGATTCAGCCGGAAGCCGACTACAAAACAAGAGCGCGCTGCCAAGGCAGCGCGCTCTTGTTTCATTTCATATCAATCCGCGTAGTTGGTAAAATACCCCTGTACCAGGACAACCGGCGTACCCTTATCCCCGCTTCCGGAGGTCAGATCGCAAAGAGATCCGATCAGGTCGGTCAGGCGGCGGGGCGTGGTTCCCTGTGTCAGCATGGTCCCTTTGAGATCCCGATCCTTCTCCGCAATGGATTTCGTGATGGCGGAGCGGAGCGCATCCCCCGAAAGATCCGCAAAATCGTTGTCCGCCAGATACTTCAGTTTGACTTCATTGGGCGTGCCTTCAAGCCCCGCCGTATACGCGGGAGACACCACCGGGTCGGCCAGCTCCCAGATCCGGCCGACCGGATCTTTGAACGCCCCGTCACCGTACACCATCACTTCAATCTGCCGGCCAGTCGCTTCCTTCAGAAGGGCCTGCACCTGCGCAACAAAAACGTCGCAATCCCGCGGGAAGAGCTTGACAGAAGACTCGGTCGCCTTGTTGGATCCAAGCAGGCCGTAGTTCGCGTTAAATCCGCTGCCGTCGACCGGAGCGGTCAGGATATCGTCGAGTCCATACACCGTGGAAGCGCCGGCCGCCATAAGACGGCGTTTGCTCCGCTGACGGGTATGGATGTCGCAGGTAAGGACATCCTTCGTGTAGGACAGGATGGCTTCAGGCGCATTGGCGAATAACACGTCGACCTCCGCCCCCTCTTCCCGAATCAGAGAGGTGTAGTACTCTACATAATCCACACCAGTAAAGGTGTGCTTGACATAGCCGAAAAGCTCCCGGTACCGGCTTTCAGTCAGCACGTCGCTCCAGGGATTGACACCTTTCGCATCCATGACGTCGGGATCGATCAGGTGATTGCCCACTTCATCGGACGGATAACTGAGCATCAGGGTGATTCTTTTGGCTCCCCGGGCGATACCTCGCAGGCAGATAGCAAAGCGGTTCCGGCTCAGAATGGGAAACAGCACCCCGATATGGCCGGACGGAAATTTACAGCGCACGTCGGCCGCGATGGCGTCAACGGACGCGTAATTCCCTTGCGCCCGGGCGACGATGGCCTCGGTGGCGGCCACAACGTCCCGATCTTTCAGCTCAATTTGTTCTTCCTTGGCGGCTTCCAGAACCGAATCGACCACGATGCGGGCCAAATCGTCTCCCTGCCGAATGATCGGGGTGCGAATCCCGCGCACGACTGTTCCCACTGTTTTTGACATTCTAATAACCATTCCTTTCTCGGGCGTTGTACCTTTGACTGCGGATCGGAAATCCGCCGCCGACACCTGCAGATAAGGCACAAAACCTTCAGGCCGAAAAGCCGGTTTTCGGCCCTGGTCCCCCACTCGTTTCTCCTGCATTCCGGCTTTCGGAGACCAAACCGTTCCCTATTATACAACATTTTACGGCAAATGCAAACCTGTATTTTCACGGAACATGGCATAAGCCGCGGCAAAACGCCGCGGCAGAGCCGTTCCGGATGTTTATTCTATGTAGTTTTCCTTTTTGATGCCGAACAGACGGCGCAGCAATCCTCCGAACAGCTTCGGACTCTTGACAATCACGATTTTCATGAAGAAGCCCCCTTCAATTTTTTACCAGCGAAACGCCTGTCAGCACCAGGGCCGCCGCGACAAAAATCAGGATGAGCTTGGGCGGGCAGAGCGTTGCGACCAGAAGCCCCGCGCCGAATGCGGCACAGTAGCTGCCGGCTCCGCAACCACATCGTCTGTTTCTCATTAAAACACCGTCCCCTCAGCCGGATTGTCACGGTTTCACCGTGCTTACAATACCAGCATATTCGGGAACGGCGAAATGGTGCTAATCTTTTGAAAGAAAAATCATCAGAACACCCGATTTGAAGGATATTTCAGCCGGAAGAAGGGTGTTTTTCACCGGATCCGTTAAAAATTCATTGCTTATCCCAAGCGGGTTATCCGGCGTGAGCGTGGCGTTGTCCAGCGGATAAAACACCTGCCGCTCCGTCAGCCCCGTCACCTCTCCGGCATATGGAAACAAGGAAAATTTATATCCCTCCTGCGGCTCCAGAAGGTAAGAACCGGGAAGGCGCAGCTCCACCCAGTTCTGTTCGTCCGCCATACAAGCCCGGGCGCCCTGCCGCACAAGATAATACAGAACGGCGAAATTGGCCACCGTATGGTCCAGCCGTCCTCCCGTTCCGCCCAGTATCAAAAACTCCTGATAGCCCCGCCGGATTCCCTCCATAGCGGCGGCCATGGTGTCCGTCCAGTCCTTTTCCACAGGCAGGCGGATGATTTCCGGCACTTCCGAAAGCACTGCTTCAGCGGGCGGCAGCGAGTCGAAATCCGCAATCAGCAGGGAAACCTCCGCCCGCAGCGCCTGTGCGAGCCCCCATCCCCCATCTGCCGCTATGATCCAATCGTCCGGCCGGAGCAGGGGATGAAGCCGCGCGGGATCCTTTACCGGTCCGGCTGACAGAATCACGCAGCGACTCATCTCTTCTCCCACTCTTTCCAGTCTTTGACTTCCCGATACATGGCCTGATAACTGTCCAGCCGCGAAGGGGCGATACGGCCCTCTCGGACGGCCTGTTCCACCGCACAGCCGTCTTCTCCCATATGGGTACAGGACCCGTACCGGCATTTACCGAAATAGGCGTCGAATTCTCGGAAGCATCCGGCGAGATCCTCTTTCCGGATGATCTGGGTGCGTTCGAGTTCAATGGATGAAAACCCAGGTGTATCGGCGATATATCCACCTTCGGGCTGGCGAAACAGAACCGTGGAACGGGTGGTGTGACGACCGCGGCCGAGCTTTTTGCTCGTCTCCCCCGTCTCCTGGGACAGGCGGGGATCGATCCGGTTGAGCAAACTGGACTTTCCAACCCCCGAATTCCCCGTAAAGGCAGATACCTTTCCACGCAGAGCTTTCCGCAGGGGAGATACGGAATCCGGATCATGGGAGGAAACGGCAAAGACCTCAAATCCAGCCTGCCGGTAAACGGTTTCCAGAGCGTCCGTTTCCTGCAGATCCGCCTTAGTAATCACGATAACCGGTTCGATGCCGTTCCATTCCGCCAGAGCGATCATTTTATCAATGACCTGGGTATTGGGACTAGGATCGGCAACCGAGGCTACCACCACCAGCAGATCCAGGTTGGCAACCGGCGGACGGATCAGATGATTGCGGCGGTCCTGCAGCGATTCGATCACTCCGGTGCCGTCCTCCTGTACCGATAGGACGACGCGGTCCCCAGCCAAAGGAACCAGCTTGTCCTTTCGAAACAGACCCCGCGCCTTGCACGTATAGACCGCATCGGCGGCCTCTACCATGTAGAAGCCGCCGATACTCTGTAAAATCAAGCCGTCCGTTTGTCCGTTCACAACGGATTCCCCCTCGATACGGGTCAATCGGGTTTCTTGTCGGGTTTGGAATTCGGCGTGCTCGAATCGGTCGGTTTGGAAGACGTGGATGAATCGGAGGAGGCCGGGAAAACATTCGGATTCAAGTATGACTGCTGTGCCTTCCCCTTTGTCCCGTCCACTTGATATTCGGCATACCGTTTGAAATCCGTCGATCCGGATTTCGCCACATAGATCGACACCTGATAGGACGCTTTTTGTTCGGTAAAGGGAATATTCACCGATTTGATCACATTGGGCAGCAATCCCTTGAGCTTACTGGTGTATTCCGCTTTATCCTGTTCCTTGCCGTCAATATACACCTTCAGGTCGATACCGGTATCGATCTCCGGCAGCGGAACCGTCAGATCGAGGTCGCGGAAGCCTGTGCTGACGGTCAGAATGACTTCCGTTCCCGGGGCCGCCATGGTGTCCCCCGCCGGGCTCTGGGAAATAACTGTGCCGGCCGCATAGGAGGGATGGTTCTGATACACGATATTCGAATCGATGACGAGGAAGCCCTTGTCAATAAGGCGCTGCTTAGCCTGTTCCAGCGAGGTTTCCTTGATATTGGGGATATTTTCATCCGGGACCGGTTCCTCACCGGTGCTGATAACCAAGGTGACGGTGCTGCCCTCAACCAGCATTTCCGGATACATCGCCGGAGCGGTTTTGATGACCAGCCCTTTTTGCACATCGGTGCTCGACTGCTGCAGATAGGCGACCTCAAATCCATTGGAACGCAGCTGTTCGGTCGCATCATCCTGATGCAGGCCCTTGACATTCGGAACCTGAATCATCTTCGGCCCTTTGCTGACGGTCAGTTGAATCTTCTGTTTCTTGACCTTCACCGTCAATCCGGCGTTCGGATTCTGTTTGAGAACCGTCCCTTTCGGCGAGGCATCGTATACATATATGGGATCCGCAAAATCAAACGCCGCGATCCATTCGGGATTGTTGGTAATCTGTTCTTCGTAGTTGAGCCCCGTGAAAGTGGGAATGACCACTTCATTCCCCTCCACATCTTTATTCGGGACGACAATCTGCAGAACCACAATGACCACGAAAATCAGGGCGACCAGGACAAAAGCCCCGGCAATCGCCATGAGAATGGGCAAAACGGGTGGGCCTTTGCGCTCTTCCTCCTCTTCTTCCTCCGTTTCCGCCTCGCCTTCGGGCTCCGCCGGTGCCGGAGGTTCCCCCTTGACCTTGGTAATGGCCTCAACGAAGCGGGTCGGCGTCTCGTCCACAAAATACTTATATTCAAAATGAATGCTCGGATTGCGTTTGAATTCGTCGATATCGAGGAGCATTTCGGCCGCCGACTGATACCGTTTGGACGGATCCTTCTGCATGGCCTTAATCGTGATATCCTCCAGCCCTTCCGGGATGGAGGGATTGATATCCCGCGGCATTTTGGGTTCGGACTGCAGCTGCATGATCGCCACGGAAACCGCATTGTCGGCTTCGAAGGGCAGACGGCCAGTCAGCATTTCGTACAGCATTACGCCCACGGAATAGATGTCGGCCTTCTCGTCGGTGATCTCCCCGCGCGCCTGCTCCGGGCTGATATAATGCACGGAACCGATCGCCTTATCGGTAGCGCTCGTGGCACGAATATCCTGCCGGGAGAACCGCGCGATGCCGAAGTCCGTCACCTTGATGGTGCCGTCCGGCAAGAGCATGATATTCTGCGGCTTGATATCGCGATGGACGATGCCTTTATCGTGTGCATGCTGCAGGGCGCGCAGAATCTGCACCGTGAAGTGGACGGCTTCCTTCCACTTGATGTCCTGCTGCTGTTCGATATACTCTTTGAGCGTGATGCCGTCGATGTATTCCATCACGATATACTGCAAACGCTGCCCAAAGCTGACGTCGTAGACTTTGACGATATTGGGATGGGAGAGGATGGCGATCGCCTTGGACTCGTTTTTGAATCGGCGCGTGAATTCCTCATTGGCCAGATATTCGTCTTTGAGGATTTTCACCGCCACAATGCGGTCATCGATGGTGTCATACGCCTTGTAAACATAGGCCATGCCACCGACACCGATGATCTCCTTAATCTCATAACGACCATCCAATCGTTTGCCGATATACTTATCCATGCAAATGATCATTCCTTTCGCAGTAACCGGGAGCTTTCATGGCTTTGCCGCGGCCCGAATCCGCCAGCCGCCCCGTCATGGAGGCGGCGCATGAGGTTCTTTGGATATCCGGTCATGCATGCGTGAACATGACGGCGGTGATATTGTCGCTGCCGCCGGCCATATTCGCCGCGGCGATGAGCGCATCCGGAACCTCATCCGGCGATGATGCTTGAATAATGGCATATATATCATCGGTCTCAACCATATTGGTCAGGCCGTCCGTGCAAAGTAACAGGACGCAGTCCTTTAAAAATTCGGCTTCTGTGAATTCGCAGTCCACCTCTTCCTCCACACCGAGGGCGCGGGTCAGAAAATGCTTGCGGGGATGATTCTTTGCCTCGTTCTGAGTCAGCTGCCCCTTTTCAACCATCGCCTGGACAATGGAATGGTCCCGGGTAATCTGCTCAAGACCGTCCGGTGTCGCCATATACGCCCGGCTGTCCCCGACATGGGCGATATAGGCCTTGTCTTCCTGGGCGATCACCGCCACCACGGTGGTGCCCATGCCGCGCAGATCCAGGTTTTCCGCCGCGGCGTCGAAGATCTCGATGTTGGCGGCGGAAACGGCGGAATCCAGCATATGGCGCAGAGCGGTTTCAGCCATGCCGTCGTGGTAGGAATCCACGATCCGGTCGGCGATCACCTTGATGGCAATCGCGCTGGCCACATTGCCGCCGTTCGCTCCGCCCATGCCGTCGCAAACCACCGCGAAATAGGTGGTATCGGAGAGCTGACCGCAGACAAAAGCATCCTGATTTGTCGGCCGGACCCGGCCGGTATCGCTTCTGCCGATTACCTTCACCGCACGTTCCTCCTTTCCCGTTCCGATGCCGATTGCCGCTCCTGCCCGCGCAGCTGGCCGCAGGAGGCGAGAATATCGGAGCCGAGAGTGCGCCTCACGGTTACGTTAAGACCGAGGTTGGAGAGAACGGAGCAGAATGCCCGCTGCCGTTCCCGGGTACTGCGGCCAAGACCGCTTCCTTCCACCTCGTTGGCCGGAATGACGTTGATATGACACAAGCTGCCTTTCAGCCGCGTCGCCAATTCCCTGGCGCACTCGTCGCTGTCGTTGACGCCGCCGATAAGCGCGTATTCATAGGAAACGCGGCGGCCCGTCGTCTCCCCGTATTCCCGGCACGCGGCCAAGAGCTCCGCTATCGGATATCGGTGATTGACGGGCATGAGAGACGATCGGATGGCATCGTTCGGCGCATGCAGCGAAACAGACAATGTCAGCTGGAGCTGTTCTTTCATCAGGCGGCGGATGCCGTCGACCAGGCCGCAGGTGGACAGCGACACATGCCGCATCCCGATTTGGATGCCTCCGGGCTGCCCGAGGATTTTTAAAAAACGGAGCACATTATCATAATTGTCAAGCGGTTCCCCCATCCCCATGAGGACGACGGAAGATACCCGGATGCCGTGGTCGGCCTGCGCAGCCGCAATCTGCCCGAGCATTTCAGATGGGGTCAAATTGCGGGAAAACCCGCCCATTCCCGTGGCACAGAAAGCGCAACCCATCCGACACCCCACCTGGGTGGACAAGCACTGAGACCATCCATGCTGATACTGCATCAGGACCGATTCCACCGCTTCCCCATCTGCGAGGCCAAACAGATATTTCACCGTGCCGTCCAGCTTGGAAACGAGCTTTCGCTTTATATCGACGCTGGGAATCGTAAAATGCCGGCTAAGACGTTCCCGCAAAACAGCCGGCAGGTTCCGCATGTCCTCAAAAGACCCGCACCCGCCGTCCAGCCAGGAGGCGATCTGCGCCGCCCGAAAAGCGGGCTGTCCCCACTCCGCCACGAGAGAACGGAGCTCTTCCTCCGTGAGGCTTCGGATGTCACAGACGCTCACGCGTCCACCTCGTTTCGAATGAAACCGGCTATAAAGAAGCCGTCCGTTTGATGTATATGCGGAAACAGGGTGATATACCAATGAGGCGGCAGTCCCGCCGCTTCAAAACAGGAGGAAAGCGGCAGTATACGCGGGGAGAACGCGGGATGCTCCCGCAAAAACCGCGTCACTACCTGCTCGTTCTCTTCCGGACGAAGGGTGCAGGTGGAATACTGCAAAACACCGCCTGGCCTCACCATCTCCGCAGACCGCTGCAGAATGGCATACTGCTGTTCCGGCAAGTCCCGCAGAGAATCGAGCGGCTTATAGCGGATCTCGGGACGGCGGCGTATCACGCCGAGCCCGGAACACGGAACATCGCACATCACGCGGTCAAACCGCCCCCGCCACTCGTCCGGATAAGGACCGGCCGCGTCGCGCATCTGCGTACGCAGGATGCGGATGCCGAGCGCGCTGGCCCGACGCTCCATATCCTCGCATTTAAAAGCGTGAATGTCTCCGGCGTACAGACTTCCCCGGTTATCCATCACCTGGGCGACCGTGAAGCTTTTTCCGCCCGGAGCGGCGCAGACATCCGCAATCGTTTCGCCGGGCCTAGCATCCAGTGCCAGACAGGCCCATTGGGATGCGGTATCTTGATAATAATACCAGTTTCCGACCTCTGATTCAAGATTTTTCAGCAAAGAAGAGCATTTCAAACGAAAACAGGCCGGCAACCCCCGGCAAGTTTGGTAATTAATGCCGTGGTTTTCCAGCAACCGGGCGAATTTTTCGGGATTCGTCAAAAGGGTGTTGACACGCAGGACGGCATCCGGCGTATCGTTGAGAGTTTCAAGCAGGCGGAGGGCAGTATCCGGACCATAGGCGTCCCTCCACATACGGAGAAGGTCCCGGGGGCAGGAGTAGCGGATATCGTCCCCCTCTTCCCCCTCCGGCAGAGCCTGCAGCAGATCCCGCCCCTGGCGGGAAACATGGCGCAGCACCGCGTTGACGAACCCTGCAGCATGCCCTTGTTTCATGGCTTTCGCCGAGCGGACCGCCTCGTTGACGGCCGCCGACGGCGGGACCTTATCCATGAACAGCAGCTGATAGCCTCCCACCCGCAGAATCTCCAGCACCACCGGATGGCATTTGCGCAGCGGCAGACTGGCACAGCGGGAGAGCACATAATCGAGGGTGATTTCCCGTTCCAGCACCCCGTAGAACAAACGCGAAACAAAGGCCTGATCCTTCGGCGAGATATCCCCCCGCGAGAGCAGATCGTCGAGCAGAAGATTCGAATAACCCTTATCCCGTCTTAGACGAAGCAGTGTCCGGACGACCGCCGCGCGAGGATCTCCGCCCATCAGTCGTTCCTCCGGCCCCGGCCGCCTATGAGGATGATCAGCCGGATAAGGCTCATCAGCGACACAAACAGTGCCGCCACATAGGTCATGGCCGCGGCGGACAGCACCCGCCTGGCCCCTTCGAGTTCTTCGGAGGTCAGCAGTCCCCCTGCACTCAGCGCCTTTAAAGCGCGGAAACTCGCGTTAAATTCGACCGGCAGAGTCAGCAGCTGAAACACGACGGACAGCCCGAAAAACGCCACGCCGGCGATCGTCAGCCATTCGATCGTCGTCAGCAGACCGATCAGAATCATATACGGGGAAACGGTGGTGGCAAACTGTGTCGCCGGCAGGATGGCGCTGCGGATTTTGATGGGCCCGTATCCGTTTTCATATTGCAGGGCATGGCCCGTTTCATGCGCCGCCACGCCGATGGCGGCGATCGACCGCACTCCATACACCGTTTCCGACAGACGGATAACGTTGACGCGGGGATCATAATGGTCCGTCATGGAACCTTTTACCTGTTCGAGCGGCACCTGGATCCCATTCTGGCGCTGGATGTTCATCGACGCCTCCGCGCCGGAGAGTCCCGAACGCGTACCGATCTGGCTGTATTTCTTAAAGGTCGACTGCACTTTGATCTGGGCAAACAGGGCCACCAGAAGGGCCGGCACCACCAATATCAAATACCAATAATCGAGCCACATGCGCTGTCCGTCCTTTCCGTCTGATACGCTTTATCCCAGAGAATCGCCGAGCCGAACCGGATGTCCGCGGAAATAGGCCGGCGCCGGCATCCGCTTGGAACCCTCCGCCTGGATTTCCAGAAGTTCGAGAGAGGTATGCCCCCCGCAGGAGACCGTAAAGGGGTCAAGCTTCACAACGATGCCCGGTTCCGCCTCACAGAAACCTCCCACCCGGCTGCGGTGCACTTTGAGCCGCTTGCCATCGATGGCCGCGGATGCGACCGGCCAGGGCTGCAGCCCCCGCACCTGATTGTGCAAAACCTCCGCCGGTTTGGTCCAATCGATAGGCGACAGCGCCTTGTCGATCATCGGCGCGTAAGACGCGCCTTCCTCCGGCTGCGCAACCGCCCGCAAAGTTCCGTTTTCCAGTTCACGGAGGGTGCGGGACAGCAGCGCCGCACCTTCCTGCGACAGTGCGTCAAAGAGTTCCCCCGCCGTCATATCGTCTGGTATCGGCCGGCGGCAGGACAGCAGCATATCCCCTGTATCCAATCCGGCGTCCATCTGCATCGTGGTCACCCCGGTTTCCGTCTCACCATTCAGTATGGCCCACTGAATGGGAGCGGCGCCCCTGTATCGCGGCAAAAGAGAGGCGTGCACGTTGATGCAGCCCCGCGGGGGCAGAGACAGCAGAGCCGGCGGCAGGATCCTGCCATAGGCCACAACGACGATCAGGTCCGGCCGGGCGGCGGCTATGACTTCCGCCGCGTCCTCGGTCCGCAGAGAGGCCGGCTGATAGACCGGAATCCCACACGACAAGGCCAGTTCCTTGACAGGGGGAGGCGTCAAATGATGTCCCCGCCCTTTGGGCTTATCGGCCTGCGTGACCACCAAAGAGACCTGGTGACCGTCGTCCAGCAGCGTCCGCAAACAGGGAACCGCAAAATCCGGTGTGCCCATAAACACGATATTCACGTGGATCTCTCCCCTGCTCAGTATTCGTCCGGGCCGAGCATCCGGATGACGTGCTGTTTAAAAACGACGCCGTCCAGATGGTCGTTTTCATGGCAGATGCAGCGGGCAACCAAATCCTCTCCCGTAAAGTAGAACCACTTGCCATGTCGGTCCTGCGCTTTCAGCTTGGCTTTTTGCGGGCGGCGTACGATCCCGTATTCCCCGGGAAAAGACAGGCAGCCCTCAGGGCCTTCCTGGGCCCCTTTGGTGTTCACAATTTCGGGGTTGACGGCCTCGATGACGCCGTCGCCGAAATCCATGATGAAGACACGGCGCAGTACCCCTACCTGCGGCGCGGCCAGCCCGACCCCGTCGGTGCTGTGCAGCGTATCCGCCAGATCGTCGAGCAGCTGTGCGAGTTTTTCGTCGAATTCCGTGACCGGACGGCAAACCTTGCCGAGAGCCGGATCACCGTCTTTGAGAATGTTGCGAAGCGCCATTGTCAAAACCTCCCTAGAATACTGTCAGGTGTGTTGTTGGATAATCTGGGATACGCGGCGGACTGGCTACAGCACGCCCGCCGGATTGATATCGGCAAACAGCGTCACGTTTTTGTTTTCCGGCGCCTGCTGGAAACGGCAGAGCAAATCTCCCACCATTTTCCTCATGGGGATAGTATTGACCGTTTTCATCAAAATCTTATACCGGAATTTGCCCGCCGCTTTTGAAACGACAGCCGGCGTCGGATCCAGCGCGATAACCGGGAGCTGTGGATACTCGTTCGTCACTGTGGTTTGCAAAAGATGAAGAAACCGCAGAGCCGCCTCCCGGACCAGGTTTTCGTTCGTTCCGACAAAACCGAACAGGCACAAATCCGCAAACGGCGGATACTTCATCATTTTTCTGGCACCGATTTCCATTTGATAAAAACCGGTATAATCCTGCTGAGCTGCCAAATGAATGACATAGTTTTCAGGGGTGTAGGTTTGAATGACCGCCCGGCCGGGAATATCCCGCCGTCCCGCCCGGCCGATGACCTGCGTGAGCAGCGAAAACGTCGATTCAAAGCAGCGGAAATCGTCGCCGTACAACGACTGATCCGCCGACAAAACGCCGACAAGCCCGACATGCGGGAAATCCAGACCCTTGGCTACCATCTGGGTGCCGATCAAGATGGCGTATTTCCCCTCGGAAAACTCCTGAAATTTTTTCTCATAGGCGAAGCGGGACATGGTGGTATCGGTATCCATCCGCAGGACGGCTGCGTCCGGGAACAGTTCCGTCAGCTCCTGTTCCGCCCTCTGGGTTCCCAGTCCGGAGTAGCGCATCCGGTCGGACCCGCATTCCGGGCAAACCGATACCGGTTCCTGCATATGGCCGCAGTAGTGACAGACGAGCAGGCCGTTCGCTCGGTGATACGTCATCGAGATGCTGCAGGACGGACAGGTCAGGACATGACCACAGGCTCGGCAGGAAACAAAGGTGTTGTACCCCCTCCGGTTGAGCAGGAGTATCACCTGGCGTCCGCTGTCCAGACAGGAGCGGATCTCGGTTTGCAGAGGCCTGCTGAAAATGGCGCGTTCATCCTCTTCTTCCCGCATATCGACGATGTCCACCTGAGGCAGACAGGTTTCCCCGTATCGGCTGAGAACCGTATGGAGGCTGTAGCGGCCCGTCTGAGCCGCGTAAAACGACTCGATAGACGGAGTAGCCGAGGTCAGCAGCAGCAATGCCTTGTGGTGGGCACAGCGGAACTTGGCGACGTCGCGCGCGTGATAACGGGGCGAAGATTCGGATTTATAGGTATGTTCCTGCTCCTCGTCCATGACGATGAGCCCAAGACGGGAACATGGCGCAAAAACCGCCGACCGGGTTCCGACAACAATGCAGGCGTCGCCGCGCTTGATGCGTTTCCATTCGTCCATCCGCTCCCCCATGGACAGCCCGCTGTGCAGTACGGCAACCCGGCGTCCATACCGGCTGATAAAGAGAGCAAGTGCCTGCGGAGTCAGCGAAATTTCGGGAACCATGACGAGAACCTGACGCCCCTCTTCGATTACGCGGTCTATCAGGTTCATGTAAATCTGGGTCTTTCCGGATCCGGTGACGCCATAGAGCAGCGCGCAGGCGGCTTCTCCGCTGCGAACCCGCTGCAGCAGGCCGTCAAAAGCGGCCTGCTGTTCGGGATTCAGCCGCGTCGACCGCACTTCGGGATCCTCCGCTGCCGTGTTGGGAGAGCGCAGGACCTCCTGATCCATATACGCGATCAGGCCCTTTTTTTCCAGCGCCGCCGGCACCGCGGCCGTGACGCCCGCAAAATAGCACAATTCCTTGACCGACGCACTTCCCGTCTGTTCCAGAAGAGTGAGAACGGCCTTTTGCTTCGTCGTACAGGCTTTACTGCTCATATACTCCGCCAGCTCTTCCGGCGACACCGCCAGATTGGCCATGCGGACCGTCGCATCGCCCGCCACCCGGAGAGCATCCTCGTCCCGCAGCAGAATGCCGCTTTTCTCAAGATGCTTCAGCACGGGCGCGGCGGCGTCGAGCCCCAGCTCCAGGAGCAGCTTTTCCCGGTCGGCTCCCCTCTCGCTTCGTGCACATCTGGCCCGCACCCGGTCGAGGATCCGTTTTTCTTCCGCGGACAGTGCAAGCAGGGTATCCTCGGACAAAGCCGGAGCCACCCGATACGTCACCTTCACCCGCATGGTGAGTCCGGCCGGCAGCATGGCGCGCACAGCCTCAAAAAGAGTACAAAACGTGCGCTCTTTCATCCAAACCGCCAATGCGAGCATTTCCTCGTCCAGCAGCGGCTGGTCATCGAGAACCGCCAAAACCGGCTTCAGCCGGCCGCACGCGGCCGCCGGACGTTCCCCTACCGCCATCACGATTCCCTGGCGGCGGCGGTCGCCCCCACCAAAAGGAATCAACACCCGGCATCCTCGAAGAGGGCCACCGAGTGTATCCGGGATTTTGTACGTATACAGTTTATCGAAATGGTAAGCGGCCTGATCGACGGCGATTTCCGCCACCCGCACCGAACCGCTTTCCTCAACCGCAGCCGCCATAAACCGTTCTCCCGAAACCGTTCCGCCGTTCTTTTGCGGGATCGTTTTCAATCCGCTTCCGTTTTGCGGGGCACGATCAGTTTGTATTCGCCGTTGGTGAAATCCTGGATCGCCATGCTGACCGGCTTTTCGGTCAGAATCACGCCCTCCGATTCCGCGTTTTCCGCGATGTCGCGCGCCCGTTTGGCGATGCCGACTACGACGGCGTAGCGGCTGTCTTTTCCCTTGAGTCTCTCAATATCCGTTGGTCTGAGCATCCTGCAATACCTCCAAAACCGTTTTTTCCATGCGGCTGTACCGCATTTTTTCTGCGTCAATGATGGTGTTGATCCGCCCGACAGCCAGATCCACCTCGTCGTTGAGAACGACGTAATCGTAACGGAATGCACGGGTCAGTTCCCGCTTGGCCACTTCCATTCTGCCTCGGATGGTGTCTTCGTTCTCTGTCCCGCGGTCCCGCAGCCGGCGTTCCAATTCCTCCATGGAAGGAATGGTGATAAAGATCGAAACCAGGTCGGACCGGTGGTCCATCACCTGTTCCGCGCCCTGCACCTCGATTTCCAACAAGACGTTTTTGCCTTCCGCCAGCCACTTTTTGATGGATTCCTCCGGCGTGCCGTAAAAATTGCCGTTATATTCGGCGTATTCCAGCAGATCGCCGGAGGAGATCATTTCCAGAAATTCCTCCCGGGTCCGGAAGAAATAGTGGATCCCGTCGATTTCGCCCGGACGGGGCTGACGCGTGGTAACGGAAATCGACAGCACCGTGTCGCGGCGGCTGTTCAAAAGGCTTTTGATAATCGTCCCTTTTCCGGAGCCGGAAGGTCCCGAAAGGACGATCAGCATCCCGCGGGCAGATGGATTACTCATTCTCCTCAATCTCCTCCTCGTCTTCCGCATCCCGGTCGTTCAGACGATTGGCGACCGTCTCCGGCTGGACAGCCGACAGGATCACGTGATCGCTGTCGGTGACGAGGACGGCTCTGGTACGCCGGCCATAGGTGGCGTCGATCAGCGTCCCTCTGTCCTTGGCATCCTGAATGATCCGCTTGATCGGGGCGGATTCGGGGCTGACAATAGCCACCAGACGGTTGGCAGAGACCATGTTGCCAAAGCCGATGTTGATCAGTTTCATGCATGCATCCCTTTCTGTCCTATTCGATGTTTTGAATTTGTTCCCGTATCTTTTCGATTTCCGCCTTGATGTCAACGACCACGCGGGCCAGCTGCACATCCTGAGCCTTGGAGCCAATGGTGTTGGCCTCCCGGTTGATCTCCTGCACGAGGAAATCCAGTTTCCGGCCGATGGCCTCATCGCCGTCCAGCATTTGCTCCAGCTGATCCAGATGACTGCGCAGACGGACGGTTTCTTCCGCCACCGCAATCTTATCCGCAAACAAGGCGGCTTCGGTCAGCAGCCGCTGCTCATCCACCGTCGCAGTGCTCAGCAGATCCCGCATCCGGGCCTCCACCTTGTCCATGTGTTCCCGGACGGTCTGCGGCGAACGCGCCTCAACTTTGGTCACGTTTTCCAGGATCTGGGCCCGGCGGTACAGGATGTCGTCCCGCAGCCGGCCGCCTTCGGTCTCCCGCATGGCACAGAAGCGCCCCGCTGCCTCATCGACCACTGACCTGACCGCTTCCCACACGGCGTCCTCGTCCTCGGGAGCCCGGTGAACGGTCAGAACGTCGGGCAGACGGGCGATATCCATCAGTCCGAAGGACGCCTGTTTCATATCCAAACCGTCCCGCAGCTGTTCGAGCGCCTGCTTGTAGCTTTTGGCGAGAGGCAGGTTGACCGACACGTCTCCGCCCTCCGCCTCGAGGGCATCGATATAAACGTAGACATCGAGTTTCCCGCGGGAGACGTACCTCTGCAGATACGATTTGAGCTTGTCGTCCAGGAACCCGTAGGCGCGTTGCAGCCGAGACGAATACTCGTAATAGCGGTGATTGACCGATTTGAGCTCGACCGTGATGTCCAAACCGCCGATGGTCCGCTGGCTGCGGCCGAACCCGGTCATACTTCTAATCAAAGAGACCTCTCCTCTCCGTGGCCTGCGCATGACGGCAGGCGGGAATAGACGAACGAAAGCCCCGAATGGGGCTTTCGTCCATGTGTCTATCAGACCGGATGAACCTGTTCCTCCATATGGAGATGGTCCCCGTCGATATGATACCGATCGTTGCGGCGTTTCTCGAAGAACTTGACCGCCACCTGCCCGAACTGAGCATAGGTGAGAACATCCTCCTCCTGTTCGTACCATTCCTTCATCTCATCCCGCATCTTGTCGAGTTCGGGCTTGAGAAGATCGGCCGGACGGCAGGTGATCGGCTCTTCGTCTCCGATGATTTTCTGAATGAATTCCGGCTTGATCGGGACTGGCGTAGCGCCGTACTCGCCCCGGACAAGGCCCTTGAATTCTTTGGTCACCATCTTGTAGCGTTCCCCGCCGATGATGTTGAACACGGCCTGGGATCCCACGATCTGGGAAGACGGGGTAACCAGCGGCGGATAGCCGGCATCCTCGCGGACACGCGGCACTTCCTGCAGCACCTCTTCGAGCTTGTCTTCCTTGCCCGCCTGCTTGAGCTGGCTGACCAGGTTGGACAGCATGCCGCCGGGGACTTGATAAATCAGAGCATTGGTATCCACTTCCAGCATTTTGGGGTTGAGCAGGCCGCTGTCGAGATACTTTTTGCGCAGGGTACGGAAATAGGCGCTGATATCGCTGAGCTTCTTCAGATCGAGTCCGGTATCGTAGGGCGTGCCCTGCAGCGCGGCGACCAGAGACTCGGTCGCCGGATGAGAGGTGCCGAGCGCCAGCGGCGACATGGCGGTGTCGATGACATCCGCCCCCGCCTCAATCGCCTTGAGCATCACCATATCCGCGATGCCGGCGGTAAAGTGGGAGTGCACCTGAATCGGGATCTTGACGGTTTCTTTCAGCGCCTTGACCAGATCGTAGGTCTCATAAGGCACGAGCAGACCCGCCATATCCTTGATGCAGATGGAATCGGCGCCGGTTTCCTCCAGAGCCTTTGCGTACTTGACAAAATAATCGATGTTGTGCACGGGACTGGTGGTATAGGAGACCGCCACCTGCACATGGGCGCCCTTCTCCTTTTTCGCGGCTTTGATGGAGGTCTCGAGGTTCCGGATATCGTTGAGCGCGTCAAAAATCCGGATGACGTCGATGCCGTTTGCCACAGACTTCTGCACGAAATACTCGACCAGATCGTCCGCGTAATGCCGGTATCCCAGCATATTCTGTCCGCGGAACAGCATCTGCAGCGGCGTTTTCGGCATATGCTTCTTCAGGGTGCGCAGCCGGTCCCAGGGATCCTCGTTCAAAAAGCGCAGGCAGGCGTCGAACGTGGCGCCGCCCCAGCACTCCAGAGAGTGGAAGCCGATATCGTCGAGCTGCTCGAGAACCGGCAGCATCTCTTCTGTAGTCATACGAGTGGCGATGAGTGATTGATGCGCGTCCCGCAGGACGGTTTCGGTAATTCCGACCTTAGCCAATCCGATCATTCCTTTCAAACTCGCGCCGTTTTGCGCTTACTGCAGGGAGATAAGCAGTTTGCCGGAATCCACGCTCTCGCCCTTGCTGACATGCACGCCCGCCACGACACCGTCGTGCGGGGCCATGATTTCGTTTTCCATCTTCATGGCTTCCAGAACCAGCAGAACCTGGCCCTTGGAGACCGTATCGCCGGTGCTGACCAGAATGTTGACGATATTGCCGGGCATGGGAGCGTTGATGGTTTCGGCACCAGCCGGAGCCGAGGCAGCCGCCGGAGCAGGCGCAGCGGCAGGGGCCGGGGCAGCCGCCGGAGCCGGAGCGGCTACGGGCGCAGGTGCAGCCGGGGCGGCGGGAGCCGCCTGAACGGGAGCGGACGCGCCGCCCATTTCCTCCACCTGGACATCATACGCATTGCCGTTAACGGTGATCTGATAACGTTTCATAACCTGATCATGCCTTTCTCTTCATGAATTCTATACGGTCTCGAACGAGGCTGCGATTACAGCTGGATGTTCGAATGCTTCTTCGGCAGACGGGAAACCCGTTTTCCGGCGAGCATTTCAAGCAGCGCCGCCAGTTTGGCTTTGGTTTCCTCCGGAGTCACGATATCGGTCAGATACCCGCCGGCAGCCGCTTTGAACGGAGAGCCTTCCTCCGCCGCGTATTCCGCGGTGAGCGCCTCGCGGTCAGCCACCGGATCCTGCATAGCCGCCAGACGGTCACGCCACAGAATCTGCACGGCCGTTTCGGGTGCGAGCGGTGAAATCACCGCCTGCGGCCAGGCGAGAACCGCATCGGCGCCGGCCAGCTTGCCGGCCACGGCGATGTAAACCGGACCGTAGGCCCGGCCGGTGATCACGCTGATCTTCGCGGTCGTCGCCTCGGTATAGGCCTGGGACAATTTGGCCGCGCCGCGGATCCCCTTGAATCCGGCCGCGTCCACAAAGGTGAGAACCGGCAGGGAGAACGCATCGCACAGCCGGACAAAACGGGCGACGCGGGAAGCGGTGCAGGAACAGACGGCGTCGCCGGTCAGGGTGACGAGACCGCAGACCATGCCGTCCACCTGTCCGAAAGCGGTGACGCAATCGGAACCTTCCGCGAGAACGAACAAGGTGCCGGGATCCGCCACGGCAGCCGGGCAATCGCCGGCAGATGCGCAGGGGCCCATCGAGACCGCACCGCTCTCATAAACCGGGAGACCGGCGAGGTTGTTCGAAGGCAGATAGGACAGCAGAGCTTTCGCCTTGGCAATCGCATCCGCCGTATCTTCGGCCATAACGTCGGCCTGGCCGCCTTCGTCGTCCTTGCTCAGATAATAGGAGCCGTCCTTGACCATGATCACCAGATCGGAGGTCGCGGCAATCAGAGAGGACGTTCCGACGCAGGCCCCGGTGACGACTGCCAGCTGCGGAACGACACCCGACAGATTGTTCGAGGCGAGCAGCAGCTCGGCGATGGCGTCCATCGCGTCCAGTCCCTCTCCCAGTTTGGCACCGTCGCTGTCGAAAAAGCCGACGATCGGCGCACCGTTCTGGGCGGCCAGCTCGTAAATTTTTTTGATTTTCGCCGCCTGTGCTTTCCCGATGGCGCCGCTGCATACGGCTTTGTCCTGGGCGAAAGCGTAGGCCGGCATCCCGCCAACCAGACCATAGCCGGCGACGGCTTCAGCGGGCTTGTCCCCGTCCTTCGCCAGCCGATCGATTTCCACAAAGGTCCCTTCGTCGAAAAACTGTCCGAGCAGTGCGCGCGCCTGGGAATCGCTGCAGGCGGCGGCCGCATCGGCCAATTTTTCCAGCGGATTCTGCATACTCATTTTCCTACCTCCGAGCGTCGTTTTTGCAAATCTGGGGGAAATGCCAGGAAGTACAGGGGAGAAAGGAACCCAACTGCCCCAAACTCCCCCATATTACAAATTGGATTTATTATACTGCAAAACGGGCCGATTGACAACCATTTTATCGAAAAAGCGGTGCAAAAAAATTACGACTGCGCCTTTCCATGCGAACAGGGCCTGTTGCAGAACTCCGACAGCATACAGATCCTGTCGGATCCGCGTTCCTCAAACCGCAGGCGCCGCAGCAGCGAAAACAGGCCTTCGCTTGCCGATACGGCCTGCCGCCGGCCTGCACGATACGCAGAAAACAGAGCGGCGCGCACCAATCCTTCCAGCACTCCGTCATCCTGCGCTTCCGCCTCCAGCAGATACAGCGTATCTTCCGATTCCGACGTCACCAGAAAGCCGACCTCCCGCCCCTGTTCCTGCGCGGCCAAACAGGAGACGTCTTTCCGGTCCGGATACCGCCCGGCGAGCTGCGCCGTTCTGTCCTTATCGGCGGCCGCGATGGTGAGCATGAGCACCGCCCTCTCTTCCCTGTTTGATGTATCCGGCGGCAATCTTTTTTTCCACTTTGGAGGCCGTGAGCAGGTCCCGGACCTCTTTGGGTTCCAGATGCCGCCATTTCCCGGCCGGGAGCATCCCGAGCTTCAGGGTCCCGATGGCGATGCGGCGCAGGCGGATCACCTCGAGTCCGAGCTCCTCGCACATCCGCCGGATCTGACGGTTCCGCCCTTCATACAGCACGATCTGGGCGACGGTCCGGGGCGGCGTGTCGGAGGAAGCGGGTTCAAACGAGACGATTTCAAATTCGGCCGGCGCGGTTTTGCGCCCATCCAGGATAAGGCCCTCCCGAAAACGCTGCATCTGCTCCGCGTTCACTTCGTTGCGCAGGGTCACACGATAAGTTTTCGGCATATGGGCGGCCGGATGCATCATCGCATTGGCGAAATCCCCGTCGTTGGTCAGTAAAAGAAGGCCCTCGGAGTCCCGGTCCAGGCGGCCGACAGGAAACACGCGGACTCCTGCGTCCCGCACCAGCTCGGCGACACACCGACGGCCTTTTTCGTCCTGCAGTGTCGTGACGACACCGCGGGGCTTATGCAGCATGATATAGACAAAAGACGCGGATGGAGGCAGCTTCTGGCCGGAGACGGTTACCAGATCCTTATATGGGTCTGCACTGTCCCCCAACTTCGCGGGATGCCCGTTTACCCGGACCTTCCCCTGTTCAATCAGGTCTTCCGCTTTCCTTCGCGAAGCTATGCCCCGCTCGGAAAGCAATTTTTGCAGCCGCACACGCGCCATATGTATATTCCTCGTTTCTATTTCATTCCGTTATAAGAGAAACTGCCGTAATAGATCCCGGAACAAGTTCCGCATCCGCTCACCATAGCCCGCCACCGGCCGGGCGTCGATACTCCCGGCGGCCGTTATGGGAATCGCGTAGAGTTCCCGGTCCCCCACCGCATAGCGGACCACGCCGACGGTTTCACCCTGCACAACGGGGGCCACCAAAAAACGCGGCAGTTCAACCGTACAGGTGATCTGATCCACTTCTTCCTTGAGAAGAGAGACAGTCGGCGGATCCTCCATGGTCAGAGGCACCGCCGGCTCCGTTCCGCCCGCCACGGGAAACAGCGGCAGATCGGGTCTTGGAAGCGGGCAGGATGCGGTCAGGGAAAAGCCGTAATTGTACAGTGCGATGTGATCGTTCCAGTCGTCGGGCGCCTTGAGCGTGACCGCAATCAGAGTGACGCCGTCCCGCTGGGCCGCTGAAACCAGACAACGGCCGGCTTTGGTCGTAAAGCCCGTCTTCATGCCGATGGCGCCGGGATAAAGCGACAGCAACCGGTTATGGTTGCTCAGCGTCGCCTCGTGCTTGGGATCCCCCAGATGAATCCGCGCGGTTTTGGATGCGCAGATTTTAGCCAGCTCCGGATGGCGCAGCACTTCCGCACCGAGCAGCGCCATATCATACGCCGATGAGGAGTGGCCGTCCCCGTCGAGACCCGATGGCGAGACAAAATGCGAATCCTGCATACCCAGCTCCCCCGCCTTGCGGTTCATGATCTCCGCAAAGGCCGGAAGGGAGCCCGCGACCGTCAGGGCAATCGCGTTGGCCGCGTCGTTGCCCGATGCCAGCAGCAGCCCGGTCACCAGATCCCCCATGGAAATCCAGTCTCCGGCCCGCAGCCCCATGGAGGAGCCCTCCACCCGCACGGCTTCTTCCGTCACCTTGACGTCCCGGTCAAACGGCACTGCCTCCGCCGCGATCAGCGCCGTCATCAGCTTGGTCGTGCTGGCCATGGGACGGGGGGTATGCGCGTCCTTTTGAAACAGAATCCGGCCGGAAGACGGTTCGTACAGGATCGCCGACTGCGCGGATACCGACGAGGGCTCTTCCGCGGCAGCCGGGATGCTAAACGGCCCGGCCGCGAGCAAGCCGCACACCACCGGCAGTAGGATCAGTTTTTGCCCAATTTTCCACAATCTGCATCACCCGCCTGTTTTCGTTACTCAAGAAACTGTATGCCGGCGGATGAAAAAAGATGTTTGATTACTTGCTCTCGGTCTGCGTGACGGTGACGGTCGCGGAGTCTTTATCCGCTTCCACAGTGGTCACCTCGGTTTTTTCCTTCTTCTTTTTGAAGAGATCGGTCACCTTGTTCACCAGCTCGGGCACCAGGTTGACGATCTGGCTGTTCGAGTCCGGATTGGACACCAGCGGAAGCACCCGGACATCGCCGTTCGAGATCGCAATAAACGCGATGGGCGTGATGTTGATGCCGGCCCCGCCGCCGCCGCCGAACAGATCCTTTTCCCCTTTTGTGGGCAGGTCGGAACCTCCCGAGGCGAATCCGTAGGACACTTTGGATACAGGGATCAGGGTGGTGCCGTCCGAAAGGGGAATCGGGTCCCCCACCACGGTGCTCACGTCCACCATCTGCTTGATTTTGTCGATGGACACGCCCATCAGGTTTTCCACTTTGGTTTCTTTATCCATGACTGCCAGCCTCCTTCATATTCGGGTCTGTTGGAACTTGTTGATGAAAAGCAAATGAGATCAACAACCGGAAAAAACTCCAGGTGATCCGCAAAAGAACGGCATGCAGGCGGATATCGAGAGCCGCCTTACCTTTTGCCGCCAGAAAATCCGGATCCACACGCACTCTCCGCCGCTTGACGCGGATACAGCTTTCCAGCATCGCCTCCGCCGGAAAAACCGCCGCGCAAACGCGGCCGTAATTCTGCGCGGTTTCTGCCGCGTCCGCCGACGCGACCGTCAGCCGGATGTCCAGATGATCCACCGTAATCGCCCGCAGCAGCCGTTTCGCCTCGGTTGAAAGCATACGGGCCAGGGACGTGTAATACGACACCACCGCCCCTACGCCGTCCTCTTTGAGCATCTGGGAAACGGAAAAGGATTCCTTCCGCAGTTTTTCGGGCTTTGCTTTTTGGTTTTTCCGGGGTTTTTCAGCCTTGGGGGGCTTGTCCTTTTTCTTCTTTTTAGGATAGAGCTTGAACGGAATCCCCCAAATCCGGATCTTGACCGTCAGTTCCCCCTGAAAGGTGATGCGCAGATAAATGGGGACGATCAGCAAGAGGAGAAGCAGCCCGAGAAGCGACAGCAAAACGATCCATAGAACGGTCCATCCCGACATCCGCCTCTCCCCCCCTTCGCTCCGGACGTCTCAAACGGCCTTACTATCAGTTTTCCGCAATTTCCGCCTGTTCAATCACATCATGGAGCGTTGTTTCGTCCATTTGTGCATTTTCATCCTCTTTTTGCGGAAGAGGCGGCAGCCCCTCCAGCGACTGGAGGCCGAAACAGCGGAGAAAATCCGCGGTGGTACCATATAAAAGCGGGCGTCCCGGCAGTTCCAGCCGCCCTTTTTCTTCGATCAGGCTTTTCTGCACAAGGCCCTGCACCACCGCGCCGCAGTCCACCCCCCGGACCTGTTCGATGAACGCGCGGGTGACGGGCTGATTGTACGCGACGATGGCCAGCACCTCCATGGCGGCCTGGGATAAGGGAGTGTTTCGCCGGATCTCCAGCGCCTTCCGGATATAAACGGCGTAGTCGGCCCCTGTGCAGAGCTGATACCGGTCATCCAGCCGCAGCATCCGCAGCCCGCCGCCCCTGGTGTTGATATCCTGCATCAGATCGTCCGCCAGCCGGACGGCGGTTTCCTCATCCAATTCGAGAACCTCGGCCAGCCGCGAGGCGGACACCGGTTCCCCGCTGGCGAACAGAACCGCCTCGATGGCGGCCTGGTACTGTTTAATTTCCACTAGAATCCTCCTTTTGGCCCCGCAGCAGCCGGACTGTCACGGCATTTCCGCTTCCGTCGACCCGGACGCGCTTTCCCTTGATCAGTTCCAGCACCGCCAGAAATGTGGCGACCAGTTCCGATTTAGAATGGGCATCGGCAAACAAATCATCGTAGGCCACGGTGTCTTTTCGCGCCAGCCGCCGCATGACCCCGAAAATTTTGGAGGCTACCGAGACGATTTTGCGGGAGACGATGCCGCTGAACGCTTGGGGCGGCGGGGGCAGGCGGCGTTTGCCGCGGCCGGCGGCAGCGAGATAGGCGTCGAGCAGCACCCCGGGAGGGTGTTCCCGCCGATAGGTCAGGTCCGGCTCGATTTCCTCGGGTTCGCGTATAAACAGATCGCCCCCGATATGCAGCTGCGCCATCCGGCGGGCCGCCTCCTGACAGAGCTGATATTCGATCAGTTCACCGACCAGTTCCTGCCGGAGCGCTTCAGCCTCCTCGTGGCGCGGCAGAAGCATGGACGATTTGATCTGAACCAGCCGCGCCGCCATTTCCAAAAATTCCGTCGCCACGTCCAGGTCGGCTTCCCGCATCTGCCGGATCGCCTCCATGTACTGATCGAGAACCTCGTGTATCGGGATGTCCAGAATATTCAGTTTGTTTTTCTGCACCAGAAAGAGAAGCAGGTCGAGCGGCCCCTCAAAATCCGGCAGCTTGTAGGAGATGGCCTCCATGTCAACACACCCTGTTCAGAAACCTTAAAAGGCGACGATGCCGCGCAGCCCCAAAATCAGGCAGAGGAAATTCCCCACCACGCCCCGCAGAAAATTCAGGGGAATATCCAAAACCCCGGTCAGCAGCAGGGCCATGATGACAAGGGTGATATACTGCGCGTAGCGTTCCATGGTATAGACAAAACGGTCAGGCAGGAAAAACCCGAATATCCGGGATCCGTCCAGCGGCGGAATGGGCAGCAGGTTGAACACCGCCAAACCGATGTTGATGGACGCAAAGGTATACACCAGCACCCACGCCGCCATATTCAAAATCAAGATCGAGTCCACAAAGGTATAAAGCACACGGAAAATCGCGAGGGACAGGGCCGCCATCAGCAGGTTGGAGAGGGGCCCGGCCAGCGCCGTCAGGGCCATGTCCCGTTTCGGATGCTTAAAATTATAGGGATTGACAGGGACCGGCTTGGCATAGCCGACGCCGCACAGGCAGATCATGATGGTGCCGAAGACGTCCAGATGCCGGAGCGGATTCATCGTCAGGCGGCCGTTCCACTTAGCCGTATGATCCCCCAGCCGGTCGGCGGCGAACGCGTGTGCCATTTCATGGAGCGGCAGGGTGACAAAGATGACCGCCGCGTAACTCATCAACATAAAGAGAAGATCCCAAAACGACAATTTTCCCCAGTTGCCCAGCAATGTGATCAGCATAAACGCAGTCCTTCCTCGTGTCGGAAATCCGGATGGGTATACTTGAAGTATTATACTGGAAACGAAAGGGAATTACAAGGACAAACCACCCCAATGGCGCAGAATTCAAGTTTTTTTAACATCTCCAAAAAAAAACTTGCTTTTAGGCGGGATATCTGCTAATATATATCCGTTGCTTTTTAGAGGATGACCCCTTGGATCATCCCATTGGCCCACAAGGAGGTGCAGAAATTGGCAAAATGCGATATTTGCGGTAAGAGCGTTACGTTCGGCATTCAGGTTTCCCACTCCCATCGCCGCTCCAACCGTACCTGGAAGCCCAATATCAAGCGTGTGAAGGCGATGGTGTCCGGTTCCCCCAAGAGAATCTACGCCTGCACCCGTTGCCTGCGTTCCGGCAAGGTCACCCGCGCCGTCTGAGGACATCGTACACCCGAGAGCTGTGCCCACCGGCGCAGCTCTTTTCTTTATTCCCGTGTATTTTTAAAACGGGGAAACCCATCCTAATCAAAGAAAGAGGAGGGCTGCCGCTGTGAAAAACATTTGGCACGATATCGACGAAAAGTGGATTCGTCCGGACGACTTCACCGCTGTCATCGAAATTCCCAAGGGCGGGAAAAACAAATACGAACTCGATAAGGAAACCGGCCTGCTCCGCCTGGACCGGGTGCTGTATACCGCCACCCACTATCCGGCCAACTACGGTTTTATCCCCCGCACCTATGCCGACGACGGCGACCCGCTCGACGTTCTGGTGATGTGCCAGGAATCGATCGTACCCCTGACTCTCGTGCAGTGCTTTCCCATCGGCGTGATCAAAATGGTGGACGAAGCCTCGATCGACGAGAAAATCATCGCCGTCCCCTTTCGGGATCCGTCCTTGTCCGGCTATCGGGACATCGGCGAGCTGCCCGCCCACACGTTCAATGAAATCCAGCATTTCTTTTCGGTGTATAAATCCCTGGAAGGCAAGAGCACGGTCGTTAAAGAAGCTCTGGGACGGGAGGCTGCGCTCGAGATCATCACCCATTGCATCGGCGCCTACCGGGAACGGTACGGCCAGTAAGGCGGAGCTCATTCAGAGTCATTTCAACTGGATTTTGTGCCGGCGGCGAACCCCACAATGTCCCGATTCAAAGAAAGGAAGGCATTTATATCATGCAGATACCGGAACGCGAAACGCTGCTGCAGCAGGGCCGGGATACCCTGTCCTGTTCCCATGATTTTCTGACGTCTCTTCCCTCTCTGGCCTTTGACGAGCTGGACGCGGCGCATACGGCGCTCATCCTGGTGGACCTGGTGGAAGGCTTCGCCAGAGAAGGGGCGCTTTCCAGTCCCCGGATCGAGGCCCTGCTTCCCGGAGCGGCTGCTCTGACGGCACGCTGCTCTGCTGCCGGGATGGAAATCGTCGCGTTTGCGGACTGCCACACCCCTGACAGTCTGGAACTCGCGAGTTATCCGCCCCACTGCCTGCGCGGCACCGAAGAGGCCCGGCTCTGCCGGGAAATCGAGGCCGCCGCCGGCCCTTATACGCTGATTGAGAAAAACTCCACCAACGGCCTGCTCGAGCCGGCTTTCGACAGTTGGAGACGGAGCGCGCCCGGGATCCACACCTACGTGGTCGTCGGGGACTGCACCGACATCTGCGTCCAGCAGTTTGCCATCGCCGCCAAGGCCTGGCACAACACGCGCAACCTGCCCCTGCGGGTGGTCGTTCCCCTCTCCCTGGTGGATACCTTTGATGCGGACGGCCATCCGGCCGACCTTATGAACGTCCTGGCCCTGACGGCCATGCAGGCCGGAGGCGTCGAACTCGTCCGGGACCTTCTGTAACACGGATTACCAATAGACAAAGGAGCCGATCATCATGAGCACCAATTCCCCCCAATACGGTACGGACAATCTGACCATGCTCACCGATTTTTATGAGCTGACCATGGCGAACGGTTTTTTTCAGAACGGACTCGGCGATCAAATCGCCTACTTCGACATGTTCTTCCGGCATATTCCGGACGACGGAGGCCTGGCGATCATGGCCGGGGTCGAGCAGGTGGTGGAGTATCTGCGCCGCCTCTCCTTTACGCCGGAGGACATCGCCTATCTGCGAAGCCGGCACCTGTTCAGCGAAGACTTCCTCACCTATCTGCAGAATTTCCGGTTTTCCTGCGACGTGTGGGCGGTTCCGGAAGGCACTCCCATCTTCCCGCACGAACCGATCGTCACCGTCCGGGGACCCGTCATCCAGGCCCAGTTCATCGAGACCATGATTCTGCTCGCGATCAACCATCAGTCCCTCATCGCCACCAAGGCGAACCGGATCGTGCGGGCGGCGCAGGGCCGGGCGGTCATGGAATTCGGTTCCAGAAGAGCCCAGGGCTATGACGGTGCCGTCTACGGCGCCAGAGCCGCGTATATCGGCGGCTGTGTCGGCACGGCCTGCACCCTGGCCGACCGGGCCTTCGGCATCCCCGCGCTCGGGACCATGGCACACAGCTGGGTCCAGCTCTTCGACAGCGAGCTCGAGGCCTTCAAGGCGTATGCCCGGGAATATCCCGATTCCTGTACCCTGCTGGTCGATACCTACAACACCCTGAAATCCGGCGTCCCCAACGCGATCCGCACTTTCAACGAGGTGCTTCTGCCGAACGGATACCGTCCGAAGGGGATCCGGATCGACTCGGGCGACATCACCTACCTGAGCAAAAAGGCCCGCCGGATGCTCGACGAAGCGGGCTTCCCCGACTGCCAGATCTGTGCCTCCAATTCCCTCGACGAATACATCATCCGGGACATGATCGGCCAGGGCGCTAAAGTCGATTCCTTCGGCGTGGGTGAACGGCTGATCACGGCGGCGAGCACCCCTATCTTCGGCGGGGTCTATAAACTCGCGGCCGTAGAGAAGGACGGCGCTGTCATTCCCCGCATCAAGGTCAGCGAAAACGTCACCAAAATCACGAATCCGTGCTACAAGAATCTGTGGCGTCTCTTCGACCTGGAATCCGGCAAAGCCATCGCGGACGTTCTGACCCTGCGTGACGAAGTGATCGACGACACAAAACCCTATGAAATCTTCGATCCCGACCACATCTGGAAACGCAAGACGGTGGAAAATTTCCGGGCTGTCCCGCTCCAGAAACAGCTTTTCCGGAACGGGGAATGCGTCTATGAGCTCCCGGATATTGAGGAGGTCCGGCAGTACTGCCGCGAACAGGTGGATACCATGTGGGATGAGGTGCTCCGCTTCGAAAATCCCCACAATTACTATGTGGATCTGTCCCAGCCCCTGTGGGACGAAAAACAGCGGCTCCTGTCCGAATACAGCCGCTGACCTCTTGTCCATAATTTGTTCAAGAACTGGTCGATTCTTATTCACACAAATAACACACATAAATTGTAGAATAAAGCCAATTTGTGGGAGCGGAGGAATCGATTATGCCGAAGCTGGTGTATGTATATGGGGACGACAATAAGATGTTGGATACCCTGGTGACCAGTTTGCGCAATAATGGGTATTCCCTTGAATACACCAATATCACCGACGAGCTCAGTTCCGGGAACATCACAGCCGATATCGCCCTGGTCTGCAAGCCGGTCGCGCCGACCAGCCGGATCACTCTAGGCGGGGTATCGGTCGATCTGGACAATATGGCGGCTTACGACGCTAAGGGGGAAGAAATCCACTTCACCCCGACCGAATTCGCCATGCTGACCTATCTGATGAAAAACGCGTCCCGGGCGGTTCCGCGCAGCGAGCTGCTGCCCACGGTCTGGGGATTTGAAAACGATTCGAGCACCCGGGTGGCGGACGACACGGTCAAACGCCTGCGCAAAAAGCTCCGCGATACGAATCTGTCCATAGAAACTGTGTGGGGCTACGGATTCAAGGTGCGCGAGCACGCATAAACAACGGCTGGAAGATGGCGCATTCCGTTTGTTAAACGGGATGCGCCTCTTGCTGAATGGAGGAATCTCCTGCTATGTCCGCATTTGTATGTACGCTTTGTCCCCGCCGCTGCGGGGTCGAACGGACTCCGTTCCAGGGGCCCGGCGTCTGCCGGATGCCGTCCGAGCCCGTCCTGGCGCGGGCCGCCCTGCATGTGGGAGAAGAACCCTGCATCAGCGGCCGGCCCGGCGCCCCCGGAGGTTCGGGAACCGTATTTTTTTCCGGCTGTTCCCTATCCTGTGCCTTCTGTCAGAACGCCCCGATCAGCCATGACCGCTTCGGTCAGACGGTCTCCCCCGCCCGCCTCGCGGATATATTCCGGGAACTGGTGGATCAGGGCGCTCACAACATCAATCTGGTCAATCCCACCCACTACGCCCATACCGTTCTGGACGCGCTCGCGCTCTATCGTCCCCCTGTGCCGGTCGTATACAATTCCAGCGGCTATGAGCGGACGGAAACTCTCCGTTTGCTGGAAGGGGCGGTGGACGTATATCTGCCCGACTTCAAATACAGCGATCCAGATCTCTCCAAGGATCTGTCCGGTGCGGCCGATTATGCCGATTTTGCGTCGGAAGCCGTCCTCGAAATGGCCCGGCAGACTGGGCCCATGCAGCTCGATCAAAACGGCTTGGCCGTCAAAGGCACCATGGTGCGTCACCTGGTTCTGCCCGGACACACGGTCAATTCTCTCAAGGTGCTGGATTGGCTGGCGGACCATCTGCCGGAAGGAACCTATGTCAGTTTGATGTTTCAGTACACCCCTATGGCCCCTATCCCCGATCATCCGGAACTCTCCAGGCGCCTGACGGCGCGGGAGTGCCGCAAGGTTTTTGACTATCTGGTGGAAAAGAGGCTCACCGAGGGCTACGTCCAGCAGCGGAAAAGCGCCGGCGAGGCCTTCATCCCGGCTTTTGACCTGACCGGTGTGTAAATACGGAAGGAGGATCCTCATGGACAAGCAGGCGCTCCTGCAGCATTGGGTAAACGACAGCCGTTCCATCGTCTTTTTCGGCGGTGCGGGCGTCTCAACCGAAAGCGGCATCCCCGACTTCCGCAGCACGGACGGGCTATATCACCAATCCTACGCCTATCCGCCTGAAACCATCCTCAGTCACTCTTTTTTTGAGAGAAACCCGAAGGAATTCTATCGGTTTTATCGGGAAAAGATGCTGATGCCGGACGCAGAACCCAACCCCGCCCACTTGAAGCTGGCCGAACTCGAACAAGCGGGCCGTCTTTCGGCCATTGTAACACAGAACATCGACGGCCTGCACCAAAAAGCGGGAAGCCGGGCGGTTTACGAACTGCACGGCTCGGTTCACCGCAATACCTGCCGCTCCTGCGGCCGCCGGTATACTCTCGAGGATATGCGGCAAACCTCCGGAATTCCCACCTGCCCCTGCGGCGGCGTCATCAAGCCGGACGTCGTTCTGTACGAGGAGCCGCTCGACGAGGATACCGTCTCCGGAGCCATTCAGGCGATCGAACAGGCGGACATGCTGATTGTGGGCGGCACGTCCCTGTCCGTTTATCCGGCCGCCGGGCTTCTGCGCTATTACCGCGGCGAACGCCTCGTTTTGATCAACCGCGATCCCACTCCTTACGATGAACGCGCCAACCTGCTGATCGGCGGCTCCATCGGCAAAGTTCTGGGCGCCATTGCTGTATGATCCACAATAGTAACCCCCCGGCAACGCCGGGGGGTTACTATTAATCGAACAGGCTCAGTTGTTTGCCGCCGTAGGCCGGGCGGAAGGAGGCCGTGCTCTCTTTGCGGAGATGGTCTCCCGGCAGATCCCGCAGAAATGGCGAGGTGTCTTCCCCCGTCAGGAGCAGCAGTTCGTCCTTGGCCCGGGTCATGCCCACGTAGAAAAGCCGCCGCTCCTCCGCCATGTCGCACGGCCGTCCGGGTGCCGTCAGGGGCAGCAGCCCTTCCCGGACACCGCACAGAAAGACGACGGAAAACTCCAACCCCTTGGATCCGTGCAGCGTCATCAGGGAAACCGCGTCGGCGTGATACGCCCGGCTGCCGCTGCGCCGTGCATCGGCCTCCTGCCCAAGGGTCAAATCTTGCAGAAAACCGTCCATATGCGGATAGAGCACCGCCATATCGAGCAGCCGGTCGAGCGAGGCCCGCACGGCCGGTACAGTACCGTCCGGGAATGTCTCCCGGATATGCTCCTCCAACAGCATCTCCGGTTTTTCCCGCCGTATCCGGGGATAAACCTCCCGCATCCGTACCGCCAGGGGGACCAGGGCCGGATCGGTGTAGGCAAGGAGATCCGCCAGCTCCGGGATTTTGGGTTTGCCCTTCGCATACGCCTCCAGTATCCCCGCTGCGTCGGCGGTTCCGGCGGCGCGCAGAAGGATGCGGAGGGAAACCGTATCCCCCGGCCGGTCCAGAACACGGAAAAAAGCCAGGACACGCCGGACCGGCTCTTCGCTCAAATAGTCCTCCCGCCCGGAAATCACATAGGGAATGGCCTCTTTCTGCAGGCATTGCTCGATGATCGCCGCCTGCCGATGGGTCCGATAAAGAACGGCGATATCGGAAAAGCCCACCGATGTCCGGCGGGCGGACGGGACCGCGCCGGTCTCCAGCATATCCAGGCCGCCGACGAGACGGCCGATTTCCTTGGCGATGAACAATGCCTCATCGAACGGATCGCCGGCTGTCAGCAGCCGTACCCGATCGCCGTCCGTCCTCTGCGCTTCGAGACGGGGCGGCGCCTCTCCGGGGGCGCGGAACAGAACCGGCAGCGCCGCACCGACCACCGCCGGAGCCGACCGGTAGTTCCGGAAAAGCGTGAGCTCGCGCAGGTCCGGACGGGCATCCCGCAGCCGGTCGAAGCAGTGCGCGTCGGAGCCGCGAAATCCGTAAATCGCCTGATCGGGGTCACCGATCACGAACAGGCTCTCCCCGTCCCGGCCCCACGACTCGATCAGGCGGAACTGCACGGGATTGATATCCTGGAATTCATCCACCAGGAGATGGGTAAAGCCCTCCCGTTTGGTTTCCTCCCCTGTTTCCAGGCGATGGAGTTCCTCGAGAAGGATGTCGTCGAAATCCATCACCGACAGTTCCCTCAGCCGGGCGGCGTACCGCTCGAAAAAGGCAGCCAGGCCGGCGGATTTTTCTCCGTCTTCCGGATCGATCAAGCCGCTTTTGCGGCGGGAAACGGCCTGCAGGGCATCTTTCGGCGAGAGCTTCAGATCCATATCGGCGAGAATGTCGGCCGCGATGGCCGCCGCTTCCGCTTCATCCAGAAGGGCCGCGCCCTCCCGCCGTTTCGAGAGGCGGTCGAGGCAAATGGCATGGAAGGTGCCGATGGTCATGGCTTTGACGACTTTCTTATCCCCAAAATGGTTAAGCAGCCTCTCCTTCATCTCCCGCGCCGCTTTATTGGTGAAGGTCACGGCAGTGATATGGGACGGATCGATTCCCCGCTGTTCCACCAGATAGGCAATCCGGTAAACCAGGGTCCTGGTTTTGCCCGTCCCCGGACCGGCGACCACGGCCACGGTCCGTTCATTGGAAGAGGCGGCCTCCCATTGCTCGTCGTTGAGACCGTAATGCGGCGCGGGGTCATGCGGCTCCGCCGCTTCAGAGCGGGACGGCGCAGATTTGACCCTTCCCTGCCGTTTAGCCGCCTTCTCCGGTGAACGCGTGCGCCCCTCAAACAGATATAGCTGCCCGGACAGGCGCTCGATTTCTTCCGGATCGAGGATGCGGACCTGTCCGTATTCGCCGTCGTAGCCGGGACTTACCTCCACTTTTCCCTCCCGCAGACGGCGGATACCCTCCGCGATGCAGGGACCGGCGGCCCGTTCGATATCATCAAGCGGAATCTCCCGCAGGATCGAAAATTCCGGTCCCAATTCCCGCAGCAGATCCAGATAGGCTTCCTGCACCTTTTTCCCGGCCGCGGAGCGGCCCGTCGAAGCCGCCATGACCTCCGGCAGAGGAACCAGGCTTTCAAAGCGGCGGCTGTCCGGCGGCCGAAATCCCTCTTCCCGGTCGGCGAGCTCCTCCACCCGGTGAAGAACGCCCACCGTGATCCGTCCGCCGCAGACCGGGCATTTTCCGTCCGCCGCCTCGGTCTGTTCCGGTTTGAGGCACTGCCGGCAGTGGCGGTGTCCGTCAAAGTGATATTTTCCCTCTTCCGGGAAAAACTCGATGGTTCCGCAAAAGCCCTTGTCGGACGGCGTTTCCAAAGCTTTGGCCATCGCCGGATAGGACAGTGCGGTATCGAACAGATTCGCCTCCCGCCCGAGTTTGGCGGGCGAATGAGCATCGGAATTCGACACCAGTGTGTATCCGTCCAGCGCGGACAAGCGCCAGTTCATAGGCGGATCGGAGGACAGCCCCGTCTCCAGCGCGTGGATATGGGGCGTCAGATCCTCGAAGCACTCCTTTATGTCATCGAATCCCGAATACGCCCCGAAAAGCGAAAAATGCGGCGTCCAGATGTGCGCAGGAATGAACACGGCCGTCGGACAGGTTTCCAAGGTGATTTCGAGCAGGTCCCGACTGTCGAGTCCGAGGATGGGCCGGCCGTCGGAATGGAGATTTCCCACCTCTTCGAGGCGTTTGGCCAGGCGGTCCGCTTCTTCCAGCCCCGGCAGGAGAATCACGTTATGCACCTTCCGCACCCGGCCGTTTTTCTTGTAAATCGAGCTGATTTCCCCTGTCAGCATAAAGCGGGGAGACGGCGTATGTCCGTCCGTTTCACATGGCAGCCGGAAAGCATCCTTGAGGGTGTAAAGGCCCTCTTCGGCCGGTTCCAGTTTTTCAAGCAGCTCCTCCCGCCAGGCCGGATGGGTGAAATCCCCCGTCCCGATCACATCGATCCCTTTCCGTCTGGCCCACAAATCCAGATGTTCGGGAACACAGTCTCGGCTGGTTGCCCGGGAATAGCGGGAGTGAATATGCAGATCCGCCAAAAACATCCTGTTTCCTCCCTTTCCTGACAGAATATGCCATAACGGTATCATAATCCATCTGGAAGAAAAAGACAATCCCTTCTTTTTGCTTCAGGATACATCGCCGTTCTCCGAAAGGGCAAAACGCGGATAATGTTCACGGATCAGCTCATAGGCCCGTTCTTCGGCCAGGTTAAAGGAACGCAGGGAAAAGCCTCGTCTGTCGATGATTTGGCCGTTTTCGGCCCAAAAGCTCGCGTTTGTAAGGCGTGACGTCCAATGGCGCAGAACCGTCCCGGCCTCCGCGGCCACCTGGGGATCCGCATCGTCGAGCAGCCGGACCACCGCCGGAACCGCGGACACCGACAACCGGCCCAGATGTTCGACGTCGATCTCCTTGAGCCGTCCGTCGCGATACGCCTGCACGTTGTAGGATGAGACGAACCGGTCCACGTCGGCAAACGCCACCGACACGAGCAGCACCGCGGCGATCGCGATTACGCTCCGTATCAGCGGAAACCGATGGAAAAATAGACGAAGCAGAACGAAAAGCAGCGTCACGGCCAAGGCGATCATGAACACCGAGGTTAGCATCCGCAGACGGGTCATGCCGTACAGCCGGATGTACAGCACCATTTTGGACAAGGCCGTCGCCGCCAGCAGAAGAGTGAACCCACCGATAAACAACGACAGCCCTTTGACCGCTGCGGGAATTTCGCCGTTCGTCCCCCGCTTACCCACGAGCTGCACAAGGAGCAGCAGCGTCAGGTTGATGGCCGAGATGGCGACAAGCTCAAAAAAACCGCGTCTGGCGTATGCGGAGGAGGTCAGACCCGACCCGGCCGGCAGCATACCGGAAAACGCGCTGAAAAAATATGCCAGCTGCGACAGCAGATAGCTGATGTATACGAGAGAGAGCAGCGTGAGCAGCGCTGTCAGGAGCGGCGTCCCCGCCACCTGCATCCGGGTATTCCGGGCGGCTGCGGATGGCGTTTCCAGTGCTTTGCGGTGTGCAAATACAAAAGAAATCAAAAACGGCGCCGCCAGCGCCGTCAGGATCAGACGCGGCACGAGGTCTCCGAGACGGGCCGCAAGCCCTGACATCATCGATTCATAGGCCGCATCGGCCTGCATAAGGAGCGGCACCACCATCATCAAAACGGGAACCGCCAGCAGAAGGCCCAGCAATATCTGTCCCAAATGGGCGATTTTTCCGTTCCGGATCGTATGGATGACGGAGCGGAACGGTTCAGCCGCATAACGGAACGGCGCGACCACCGTGCTCCGAAACCAGCTCTCCATCCATTCCATCCCCTCCGAAGCGGTGAAGGCGCCGCACAGGTCTCCGGAATAGACGGAATAGAGAAAAGCATCGAGGCACACGATCAGTGCGTTTAGGAATGTGTCGCGGTACAGTGCCGGAACCGCCGCGGCCGCCAGCGACAGGATGCCGCAGAACAACCCAAATCCAGTCGGCCGGCGTCCGGCCAGATAGACGGTGGTCAGGATAAACAAAACGCCGTAGGCGATGGAAAAACCCAGGGCAAATCCTCCGTAAAGAGCGAAATCCATGAACAAAAACACGGATGCCGCCAATAAAACAAAACCGATCTTGTCCCGCCTGTCCAGCGGGACAAGCGGCTTAACAGCCGGCAGCGACCCGCCGTCCGGGGCAGCGGCCGGCGGGGTTTTCGTTTCTATAGGTTCTGCAATCTCAAAATCCATTGTGCTTCCCTTCTTTCTGTTCCTGCCCAGTCCGCCGCTTACACAGACTGGCAGCCCGAGCGCCACCGCTTCCCGCGGCACGGTTTCTTATCCAATCCTTCGGTCCTCCTTTCTCTCGAGAACATCCCTATCATACCATAATTTTATCGATTGTCAATAAAAAAATATCGTTTATAGGCATAAAGAAAAGCCGTGTGAGATTCCTCACACGGCTTTGGCCGGTTTTACAGCTATGTATAACAGCGTTCAGTCCACCTGCATGACCCGCAGGACAAACACGTACTCATATTCCTGCTGACGATTGACCATCCTCACGCGCAGGCCCCGCCACTGGCCATCCGTTTTATTGAAATACGTCGAACTCAAGTAGGACGCCGTATGCACATCCACAGGATAAAAAGCGGTTTTTTCGGAGGCATATATGGGCAGTGTCATCTCCATCGCCATCCGTCCATATTGGATTTTTCCGTTCTGATCGATCAGATAATCGGTCAGTTCCAGACTTTCGGGGCCATGGCCGCCGATCTCGATCAGGAGAGTATCCGAATACGCGATCTCCACCGGTATGTGTTCCTGGAGATAGATCTGGAACTGCGGCGAGGATTCCTCGGTCGCCGGCTGTTCGGCGGTCAAGAACGTCATGGTCTCCACCCGCTGGCCGTTTACCGTGACGACCGGCGCCGATTCATCCCGCCGGTCGTCATCCTTGTAACAGCCGCAGGGGCTGAGCAGGCTGCACAAAACGACCGCGCAGGCTAAAAGCCGCAAACCGCTGCTGCGCCAATTCAAGACAGACCATCTCCCCTATCCTTCGTTTTTGGAGGTGGCAAAGATCTTCGTCGCATCCAGCCAGAACCCATCCGGGCGGGCAATCAGGCGCGCGTTCTGATACGCCATGTCGAGCGTCAGGATGGTGGTGCCGATATACTGCCCGTGCACCATCTCCATACTGAGCGCCACCGTCGGCGGCAGCACCTCCTTGGACTCCCCTTCCTGGATAGCCTGAACCCCCTCGAGATAGATCGGCATCAGGAACTGGATCTTGCCGGTAGCCGGCCAAAACTGCGGCGCCACCAGCTTATAATTGCGTTTGGAGAGTTCGAGAGAGGCTTTGAGCGCCCCCTCGAACATCTGGCGGCAGCGGGCGATATCCTGCATATTGTCAAAATTGAACCGCAGCGCCTGATCCCGCAGTCCCAGGTTAATGCGGCTCATGTTGTCCTGAAAGATGTGTTCGTCGGCGATATTGATGCCGCCCGGTTTCTGCGCGATTTCCCAGTTGAACAGCAGATCGCCGGGATCGTCGTAAAACGTCGCCATTTCAAGGGGCGCATTGCGCGAATAATTGCAGAACACCCGGTTGCTGGATTTGTAGATCTCGGGGTTCCGGTATTCCTGCCGGAAAAGCGGATCCCTGGCCGATTCCGGTACAATGTCGCAGACGAGGTAGAGCTCATTGAACGAGGCGTCGATGAGCCCCGTGTTGAGCAGCATCTTCTCCTCTTCCTCATTGATATAGATCTTTCCTTGGCGGAAGAGCTGAAAATAGGTGTTTTCCAGATAGTTTTTCAGAATCGGGTGGGTGATTTTGGTCTGAAAATTGGTGAAACGCCAGTTTTCATACAGTGCTTCCTCCGCGAGATGGCCGAGCAGTTCATTGAGCTCGTTCATATCGCTGAACACAATGTCGCCGATGTGCCAGCAGCCCGTCTTCGCGCGGATGTCGTCCCTCAGAAGACTTTCCCGCTGGATAAACAGGCCGTAATACTCACTTCCGCCGTCTTCCCGGCGAGTGTTTTTGAGCGTATGGGCAAAGATGCGTTCCCGGCTGTTCTGGAAGCGGTATCCAGTATCGAAAACATACAGGATGCTGCCCTGGCGGTTCCGGCCGCCTCCGCAGCGGTATGTGAGGAAGTCCTGGGTCGGGAGCACGCGTTCCACCAGCCCATCCATGGCGCGCTTGGCTTCCTTGATGGACATATTGCCCGTCATCTGGACAAATTGGAACACCGAACGTTCGTATTCCTCATTGGAATTGAAGTGGATCCGGTCTTGGACGCCCATGATTTTCAACCTTCCTCCCGGCATAACCGCCGCCGGCCTGCCTCGTCTATTTTGTCAGCACGAAGCCCATTTTTTTCTTGACTTTATCGAGTGTCCGGCACGCGATGACGGCAGCCTTGCCGGCCTGTTCCTTCATCAGGGCATCGAGCTGCGCTTTATCCCCCATGTAGGTGTGGAAACGGTCCTGGATCGGGCGCAGCGTCTCGGCCACGGCCTCGCCCACGGCCGATTTGAAATCCCCGTATCCCCGTCCGTCGAACTCCTCTTCGATCTGATCGAATGTCCGGCCGGTGACGGCACCGTAAATTTCCATGAGATTGCTCACCCCCGGCTTATCCTCACGGCGGCAGACCCTGGCCTCGCTGTCGGTGACGGCGCGGCGGAATTTGCGCAGAATCGCATCGGGTTCGTCGAGCATGGAAATAAACGCATTCTGATTGCTGTCCGATTTCGACATCTTTTTGGCCGGCTCCTGCAGCGAGAGGACATTGGCGCAGTTCTGCATAATATACGGTTCAGGAAGCACAAACGTATCGCTGTAAAGATTGTTAAACCGCCCGGCGATGTCTCTCGTCAGTTCGCAGTGCTGCTTCTGATCCTTCCCGACCGGCACGAGATCGGGGCGGTAAAGCAGAATATCCGCGGCCATCAGGGTGGGATACGCGAAGAGGCCCAGATTGATATTATCGGCATGACTCTGCGATTTATCCTTAAATTGCGTCATACGGGACAATTCTCCGAACTGGGTGCAGCAGCCGAGCAGCCAGGCGAGCTCCGCGTGGGCGGGCACCTGAGACTGGACGAACACCAGGCATTTTTCCGGATCGAGGCCCACGGCCAGCAGCAGCGCATACACCTCATAGGTGCGCTGCCGCAGACGGGCGGGCTCCTGACGGACGGTGACGGCGTGCAGATCGGCCACCCCGAAAATGCATTCGAACTCGTCCTGCAGCGCCACCCAGTTGCGCATGGCGCCGAGATAGTTCCCGAGCGTGGGAATCCCGGACGGCTGGATCAGGCTCAGTGCCCGTTTGCGGCGGGGCTCTGTGGTTTCATTGGCAGTTGACATAGTGGGTTCGTCCCTTTCGGATCGGCCGGACGGCCGAGGTTTTATTTTAAGAAATCCCGGGCGAAAGCGCCGAGACGAGCCAGCCCTTTGCGCATGGCGTCATCGGTGGGGGTGGAAAAGTTCATCCGGAACGACAGGCAGGGCAGATCGGGAGAGGTCAGGAACGCGTTGCCCGGCACCACCGCGACCTTGTGATCCTTGACGGCGGCCGTACAGAAGGCGGGCATATCGGTCCCGGCCGGCAGTTCGCACCACAGGAACAAGCCGCCCTGAATCGGATGATAGGTGATCCCCGCAGGCACGAGATGCTCTTCCACAAGATCGATCATCAACTGCGCTTTGTTCCGGTAAATCTCCTGCAGGCGGCGCAGATGCGCCTCGTAATCGGTTTCCCGCATGAAAGCCTCGGCCAGCATCTGGTTCCACATAGGGGTATGGACATCCTCGCCCTGTTTGCACACGATCATTTTCGCGAGCAAAGCCGACGGCGCGATCACATACCCCACCCGGATGCCCGGTGAGAGCACCTTCGAAAAACTGCCGACATACGCCACATGCCCGTTTTCGTCGAAGGATTTGACAGCGGGCACGTGTTCCCCTTCGAACCGCAGATCACCGTAGGGGTTGTCCTCGAGAATCAGGAACCCGTACCGCTCCGCGAGTTCCAGAATCCGGCGGCGTTTTTCGAGGGACGTGGTGATTCCGGACGGGTTCTGAAAATTCGGAATCATATAGAGAAACTTGACGTTTTTCTCCGTTTTTAGCGTCTCTTCCAGGGCCGCGATGTCGAGGCCATCCTCTTCCAGAGGCACCCCGACGAGCCGGGCCCCGAGCGATTTTATAGAATTGAGCGCACCCACAAAGCTGGGAGACTCGCACAGCACGACGTCCCCCGGATTGCAGAGGACTTTCGCAACGAGTTCGATGGCCTGCTGCGCGCCGCTGGTGACGAGGAGTTCATCGAAATCCCGGCCGATGCCGTGTTTCTCCTTCAAATACGCTTTCAGCCGGCTGCGCAGGGGTCCATAGCCCTCGGTGGTGCCGTACTGCAGCGCGTCGATGGGATGTTCATGGAAAATTTGAGCGGAGAGTTCCGCAATCGTATCGAGGGGGAAGGCTTCGGGCGCCGGATTTCCGGCCGAGAGACCCACCACCTCGGGATCGGCGGAGTATTTGAGAATTTCACGAATGGCAGACGGATTCAGGTTCTGCACCCGATCGGCAAAGGAGAACGACAGCATGTTGATTCCGACCTTCCGGTTCATTTTTTATAAAGCTTTTAGCTTATATACTTTACTATCTTACCATACTTACATTGACATTTTCAAGCGGTAACGGTAAAATGAACCAATATGGGAGGCCCACAGGGCCCTTCCGAATACCCCCGGCGCCTTTTTGGCGCGGAAAGGCAGGATATCCATGACATCTTTGGAAAAACTGGCCGGCGTCCTCTTCCCCGGCCCTTTGAAAACACCGGAGGAATACGAAGCGCTCTATCCGCCCCGTATCCTTCCCGAAGGGGCCCGGGTGACCCGTATCGCCCCCAGCCCGACCGGATACCTGCATCTGGGCGTATTCTTCACGTCGATGGTCAACCGGCTGACGGCCGACGCGTCGAACGGCCTGTTTTACTTCCGGCTGGAGGACACGGATAAAAAACGGGAAGTCGAGGGCGGCGCCGCGGATATCCTCGCCGGTCTGAACGCCTATGGTCTCACCATCGACGAGGGGTTTGTCGCTCCCGGCGAGGTGAAGGGCGCCTACGGACCGTATAAGCAGAGTGAGCGCGGCTCGATCTACCAGGCCTATGTGAAAAAACTGGTGCAGGAAGGACTGGCCTATCCCTGCTTTTGCTCCCCCGAGCATCTCGCCGAGGTGCGGGACCGGCAGGAGCAGGCTAAGCAGCGGACCGGGTATTACGGTCCCTTTGCTTCCTGCCGCGATCTCTCCCCCGAGGAAGCGATCGAGAAAATCGAGGCCGGCACGCCCTATGTCGTGCGGCTGCGCGCTCCAGGCGATCCGGACCGCCGGATCCAGTTCGACGATCTCATCAAGGGCCGGATCGAGATGCCGGAAAACGACGAAGATTTTGTCCTGCTCAAATCCGACGGAATCCCCACCTATCATTTTGCCCATGCGGTGGACGATCATCTGATGCGCACCACCCACGTCATCCGGGGCGACGAATGGCTGTCTTCCGTGCCCAAACACCTGCAGCTGTTCCGCCTGCTCGGCTTCAAGCCCCCGAAATACGCCCATGTCAGTCCCATCATGAAAGAGGACGGAGGCGGCAAGCGAAAACTCTCCAAGCGAAAGGATCCCGAGGCCGCCATGCGCTTTTACACCGAGCAGGGATATCCCGCCGAGGGCGTGCTCGAATATCTGATGACGGTCGCAAACAGCGATTACGAGGAATGGCGCAAACGCAATCCGGACGCACCGCGCAGCGCCTTCCCCTTCAATCTCAAAAAAATGAGCGTCTCGGGCGCGCTGTTCGATATGGACAAGCTCAACGATGTATGCAAAAATGTCATCGCGCATTTGGATGCGCCGGCCGTCACCGCCTGCATCCGGAAATGGGCGGCAACCTATGATCAGGCGTTCAGCGCCTTGCTTGAACGGGACCCGGCCTATGCGCAGGCGGTCTTCTCCATCGACCGCGGCGGTCCCAAACCCCGCAAGGATCTCGCCAAATGGAGCGATGCACCCGGCTATGCCGCCTATTTTTATGCGGCGCCCGATCCCGCTTCGCTCGTCTATCCGGAAACGCTGCAAAACGCCGATATCGCCGCTATTCTGACCGCCTATCAGGACGCCTACGATCCGGAAGAAGACCAGCAGCACTGGTTTGCCCGGATCAAGGACCTCTGCCCGTCCCTCGGCTTCTGTCCCGAGGTCAAGGTGTATAAAAAGGAGCCGGAGGCGTGGAAAGGCCACGCCGGAGACGTCAGTACGGTGCTGCGGATCGCCGTGACCGGCCGGCGGAACACCCCCGATCTCTGCGCCGTTATGCGCCTTCTCGGCGCGGACGAGGTGCAAAAGCGCCTCTCGGCTGCCAAAGCCGCCCTCTCCTGATTTTCGCCTCCAAGACCGGGCGGATGCGAATCCGTCGATGCCGGTCCTTGTCCTGACCAAGCGGCAGCCGTCTTCACGGCTGCCGCTTTTTCCTTAGCATGACGGCGTATACGTCATCGCCGGAAACGTGTTCAAACTCCATCCGTATGCATATTGCCTGACTCCACCCCCCGGTTCCTCCCAGATCGCCGCCGTGATGAATCGAAGCCCCCTCCCGAGCAAGAGGGGGCTTCGATCGGCGATTGGGGTTTTAATCGTCATTCCATCCGGCAGCGTCCGGATATCGGGACAGAAATACGCCGTTCGCCGCTTCCAGCTGTTCCATATAGGCGCGATAAGAGGGACTCAGCCGCCTCAGATTGGGCAGAAAAATCTCGAGGTATCCGCTCTGCCTCTGGAATTGCCGCAGCAGCTCCTGCATCCGGCCGGCCGGCGACTGCCGGAATTCCTCTGACCGGCGATAGGCCATATACTGCTCCAGACTCTCTTTGTTGTCGTCCAGATAAGCCTCCGTGTCCCCGAGCATCTTGTCCAGCCCCTCCTGCATGCCGCGCTGCAGCTCGTCCGGGTCCCAATGGGACGTCACCTCTTCCAGGTAATCCATCAGCTCGTCCGGGAAATCGATCTGCTCCGCGTTGTCCAGAAACGCGACGATCTCCCGGCCGGCCGCCCGCTGTTCCTCGGTCTCAATCGGATCCTGGAGATAGGGCGCGAAGTGCAGCCCGATAAACCGGCCGTATGGCCCCGGGAATAACCGCTGCAGCCTGTCGAGTATCGTCTGATTTTCGACCAGATGGGCCGCTTCGGCGCTTATCTCGTCAAACGGCGCCCCCTCTCCCAGACGGGCCAGCAGCCTCTGCTTTCTCCGGGCGTCAGCGATGGCCGCCTCCTGCTTCCTGGCGGCGGCCGCAAGCAGACGAGCCGGGCTGTCGCTGCAGAGCACCTGCCGGATGTCCTCGACGGACATACCGAGTTCCCTCAGGAGAGCGATTTTTTGAAGCCTGCCGACGTCCTCTCGGGAAAAATCCCGGTATCCTCCTTCCGTAGTTTCAGGCGAAATCAAGCCTTTTTTCTCGTAATACTCCACCGCTTTTTTCGTTAGCCCGCAGACCGCGCAGACCTCTTTTATCCACACGACACATCACCTCCGCCTTATCTTAAACCATCCCCCAAGGGGCGAGTCAAGTCCGACATAAAAAACAGCCGCGTACCCGACAGGGCCGCGGCCGTTATACTTTACGCCAATTGATTCAGCAGATCCCGAAGCTTCGCCAGGGATTCCACCATGATATCGGGAGGAGTCGGCGATGCCGCCGCGTCTTCCCGGGTGGCCTCCCCTGTCAGAACCAGGATGGAGGTCACCGCGCTGTCCTGCGCCAGTGCGATATCGGTGTAAAGCCGGTCTCCGATCACCGCGAGCTCCTCCGGCTGAAAACCGGTCTGCTCCAGGATGAATTCCAGGGTATGACGGGTCGGCTTGCCGAAAAATTCCGGAACGGCGCCGGTCGACGCCTCGATCACTTTTGCCATTGACCCACAGTCCGGCATCCATCCGCTGTCCTCGACCGGACAATTCCAATCCGGATTGACGCCATAAAACGCAGCCCCGGCCCGAATCGCGTCGCACGCGGCCCAAATTTTATCGTATGTGATGGTGGTATCGAACCCGAGTACGACCGCATCCGGCACCTCCCCCGTGTTCACCCGAAACCCGGCCGCTTCAAAATCACGGAGCAGACAGGGGGTTCCCAGCACCATCAAACTGCCGTCCGGATACCGCTCTCCGAGCACCTTCACCGCAACTTGATTCGAGATATACATCCAGTCCGGCGGCACGACGATGCCCATCCGCGACAGCTTTTCCAGATACGCCTGCCGGTTTTTGGAGGAGTTATTGGTAAAAAAACGATAGGTCCGCCCGGTTTTTAGGACGGTATCCAGGAACGATATTGTAAAGGGAAATAACTTGTCCCCAAGATATATCGTGCCGTCCATATCCAGCAAAAAGCAGCGTATACCGCGCAATCGGCTCTTTATCTCCGCGTCTGTCACATTGCAACCTCGCCTTCAACTTGTAAAGCTATATACCATTACACTAGAAAAAGAACTGCCGATACCACGGCGTGTTGCGCAGCACGCCGAACAAGAGAAACAGCCCTAACAACACCAGCCACCAGCGGTTTTTCCAGTCTATGCGCAGGGGTTTCCACCCTTTCCGAAAGGTACGTAAGAAAAACCAGATCAACGCGCCGCAGGCGGCAAACAGAAGTACAAAGAAAAAAGGATTGTAGGAAAACGCCTGTCCAAGCTCCCCTTCCAGCAGCGCCTGAACCATACGGGTGGTACCGCAGCCGGGACAGTTGAAGCCCGTCAGCAGATGAAACGGACAAGGCGGCATCCATCCCGTCAGGGGAACCCCCAGAAGATGCAGCATTCCGAGAATCAGCGCGGCTCCCGGCACGGCGCCCGCAAGAAGGCGGTTTCCGCCCCTTGTGTTCCAAAGCCGGCTGCAAAGCGCCTGTGGATTCGGTTTTTCGGTTTCATGATACACTGTCGGCCTCCGGTACCTCTTCCGCAGCGACGGTCTTTTCTTCTTTGACCTTTTCCGTTAGTTTCTTTTTGATGACGACCCCTTCGTATTTCAGCTTGCATTGGATGCGGCCCGTATACTTGCGTTCGCATTCTCCGCATCGAAATTCCGCAAAAAAGGCACGGTTGCGGAATTTCCAGTCCCCCGTCCGTTTCAGATTCCGGTCGCAGTGCTCGCAGCGGAACTGCAGCTCGCTCCGCGGAATCAGCGGGCTGTCGATATCGCTGACATAGGTGGTCTTGAACGTCAAACGGTCGTAAAACGCCGCATCGGCCGGCCGGATTTCCGAAACAAAGGACTCATCGTACAGCTTGACGAAAATGCGGGCGGACAGGAGGCTGTCGTCGAGGGCCCGGTGCAGATCGGCCCCCTCCTCGGAGATCTCCAGCATTTCGCAAGCCTTTCCGAGAGCGAGCTGACGGGACAGATCGTCCCCCATCCGCCGCTGCGCATAAGCCTGCAGATCCGCATAGGCTTTCATGAAAGGGATGGTCTTGCGGTCAAAGTAGTGCTCGAAGTTTTCCATCAGAACCAGCAGATCGGTCGTACTCCAGGTGAGCAGCACCGTCTCCCCTTCTCCGGCCCAGCGGCAGAACGACGCGACCGCCTCGGGGAACGTGGTACCGTCTTCCAGGTCGCTGTCGGTGATGCTGGTGAGATTGGTGACGAATTCCGTCAGCTTTTTGCTGAAAACCGGGCGGATAACGGCGTGAAACGTATCCGCTATTCGGACGCCGTCCTCAACCCGCACAGCGCCGATCTCGATGATCTCATTGAAATACCCATGCGCTTTTTTGGAATAGGATCCGTTCCATTCCAAATCCAGTATAATCTCCGTCATGAGTCAAGCCATATCCCCCAATGTAGCGCCGCCGAGCAGATGAAAATGCAGATGCGGCACGGTCTGCCCCGCATCGGCGCCGTTGTTCGTCACCACCCGGAAGCTCGTGACGCCGAGCGTTTGCGCAACCTGCGGCACCACTTCAAATACATGCGCCACCAGGGCGCTGTTTTCCGGCGTCACCGCACCCGCTCCGGTTATATGCTCTTTCGGGATGATCAGCACATGCACAGGCGCTTTGGGTTCGATGTCGTGAAACGCCAGAACCAGATCGTCTTCATACACCTTTTTGCAGGGGATCTCCCCGGCCAGTATTTTACAGAAAACGCAGTCCATAGGAAAGCCTCCTCACTTCGACAGCTGTTTGTCCAGAATCTCGTCCACACTGTTGATCGCGTCATCCACCTTGGTCAGGTCTTTGGCGCCCGCCATGGCCATATCGGGACGTCCGCCGCCGCGTCCGCCGCAGATGGCCGCGACTTCCCGGACGATGTTCCCCGCATGAGCGCCTTTTGAGACGGCCTCAGCGGTACAAGCGCAGCCAATCGACACCGATCCGGCCGTTTCATCCATCCCGGCGAGCACAATCACCGCGCTGCCCTGTACCATACCTTTGCACTGGTCGCACATCGAGCGGACCGCATCCGCCCCGGTGCCGGTAAAGGCCGCGGAAATCACTTTGATGCCCCGAACCTCCCTGGCTTTGCTGAACAGGCCCTCAATCTGCTGGCCGGCCATCTGGGATTTGAGAGAATCCCGTTCCCGTTTCATCTTCTTCAGCTCATGCATCAGCTGAAGCGCCCGCCGCTCGAGATCCTCCGGACCGTTCGCTTTCATCGCTCCGGCGGTGCGCTGCAGCAATTCCTGCGTATCCCGCATCAGCGACAGGACGCCCGTACCCGTCACGGCCTCGATCCGCCGGACACCCGAAGCCACCGACGTCTCGCTGAGGATATGGAACAGGCCGAGTTTACCCGTATTGTCCACATGGGTGCCGCCGCAGAGCTCCATGGAGGCCTCCCCCATCCGGACCACCCGGACCATATCGCCGTATTTTTCACCGAACAGCGCCATAGCGCCCTGGCGGCGTGCCTCGTCAATCGGCATCTCCCGGACGTCAATGGGCAGCGCTTCGAGGATCCAAGCATTCACCTGATCTTCGACAGCGGACAGCTGTTCGGGATCGAGAGCGGAAAAATGGGTGAAATCAAACCGCAGCCGCTGGCTGCCAACAAGCTGTCCGGCCTGCTGAACATGGGTGCCGAGCACAAGGCGCAGCGCCGCCTGCAGCAGATGGGCCGCCGAATGGTTCCGCATGGTGGCCACGCGCGCCTTTTCCTCCCCGTTCGCCGTGACGCGGTTGCCCGCGTTCAAAGATCCCTTTTCCATCACGCCGATGTGCAGAATGACGCCGCCGGCCGTTTTCTGTGTATCGGTAACGCGGAACACAGCGTCACCCGAGACGATTTCACCGGTATCGCCCACCTGGCCGCCGCTCTCCCCGTAAAAGGAGGTCACATCCAGCACCAAAACCGCTTCTTCGCCTTCGCCGACGCTTTCAGCCGGTTCGTTATCCCGTATGATCGCCGCGATCCGCGCCGTGGTGGAGAGGGTATCGTACCCCACAAAGCCGCCCGCCATCAGCTGTTCGATCGCACCCATACCGGCTTTCCAGGCGTCGCTGCCCACCTTCTTGCGGGCGGCGCGGGCCCGCTCCCGCTGTTTGGCCATGAGGACGCCGAACTGTTCCTCATCGACTGAAAGTCCCTTTTCCTCCAGGATATCCCGCGTCAGATCGACCGGGAATCCATAGGTGTCGTACAGGCGGAACGCATCGGCACCCGAGAGGATTTTTTCCTCTTCGGTCATACCTGCCAGCATTTCCTCGAGCAGAGTCAGACCGCTGTCGATGGTTTTTTCGAACGCTTCCTCTTCATTACGGATGACTTTGACGATGAAATCCTGTTTCTCCTTCAGTTCCGGATAGGCCTCCGCGTTTTCCGCGATGACCGTCTCGCACACCTGATACAGGAAGGGACCGTGGATTCCGAGCAGGCGCCCATGCCGGGCCGCGCGGCGGAGCAGGCGGCGGAGCACATAGCCGCGTCCTTCATTGGAGGGCATGACGCCGTCCCCGATCATGACGGTGGTGGAGCGGATATGGTCGGTAATCACTCGCAGAGAAACGTCGCTGCGCTCCGATGCGCCATAAGCGACGCCCGTGATCCGACTGATGTGTTTCATGATATTCTGGACGGTATCCACTTCAAAGAGGTTGTTCACCCCCTGCATGATGCAGGCCAGGCGTTCCAGCCCCATACCGGTATCGATGTTGGGATGCTCGAGGGGCGTGTAGTTGCCCTTGCCGTCGCTGTTGAACTGGGTGAACACCAGGTTCCAGAACTCGACATACCGGTCGCAGTCGCATCCGACCCCGCAGGTGGGCGACCCGCAGCCGTACTGTTCGCCACGGTCGAAATAGATTTCGGAGCAGGGACCGCAGGGGCCGGTGCCATGCTCCCAGAAATTGTCTTCCTTGCCCAGGCGGACAATCCGTCCGGGCGCCACGCCGACTTCTTTGGTCCAAATGTCGAACGCCTGATCGTCGTTTTCATAGATCGACACCCACAGACGGTCCACCGGCAGCTGCAGCACCTCGGTGCAGAACTCCCAGGCCCAGGCCGTGGCCTCGTGCTTGAAATAATCGCCGAAGCTGAAATTGCCCAGCATCTCGAAATACGTGCCGTGCCGCGCCGTCTTGCCCACCCGTTCGATATCGGGGGTGCGGATACATTTTTGACAGGTCGTCACCCGCTTGCGGGGCGGCGTAATCTCACCGGTGAAATACTTTTTCATCGGCGCCATACCCGAGTTGATCAGCAAGAGAGATTTATCGTTCTGCGGCACCAGCGAAAAACTGGGCAGCCGCAGATGCCCCTTGCTTTCATAAAAGGCAAGGAACTTCTCCCGCAGATCGTTCAGTCCTGTCCATTCCATACAACCGACTTCCTTCCATAAAAAATCCCCCGTCCAACTATGGGACGGAGGCTTCCGTGGTACCACCCAACTTGCACCGCCGAAGCGATGCCGCTTGAACCCCTTAACGCGGGAAACGCCGCCATTCCTCACAGCGGAACTCAGGGATGGCCCCCTGCCCCACCCGCTTGGACAGCCTTACAGCGCACAGCGGCAGAGGCTGTGCGGCCATCCTCTCTGAAAGCAGCGGCGACAGGTTCTTCCCGTCATCGTTTGTGGCCATATCACGATATAAATTTAGTATAAAACGGACCTGCCGTTTTGTCAAGCGCTCTTTGGCCGAAACGAGCAAAAGGCCGCGGGATATCCCGCGGCCTTGATCACGACCTCGTTTTATCGAGGAGATACAGATTTTCGCAGATTTCTTTATAAACCGGTGCGGATTTCGATCCTGTACGATTGGTGTCCTCTGCCAGGACGGCAATGGCATACCGGGGATTCTCCGCGGGATAAAAACCGGCAAACCAGCTTTGGACAAGGGCGGTGTCGTCTTCCACCCAGCCGGTTTCGGCGGTGCCGGTCTTGCCGCCGCCTCCTCCGTTCAGAGGTTTCGCGGATTTACCGGTTCCGTTTTCGACCACTTCGATCATCATCTTGCGCAGTTCCGCCGCAATATCCGCCGAAAAGGCCCGTACAGGCGGATCGGCAGCCTGTTCGGTGAGCGTGCCGTTTTCATCAACCATCCCCTGCAGAATCGTCGGACGGATCATCAGCCCGTCGTTGACGACCGTTGCCACCAGCTGCGCGACGTGCACGGGCGTGGCGAGAAGGGAGCCCTGCCCAAACGACAGATTGGCCAGTACGCCGGGAGACTGGAGTTCCGTCTCCGAAGGCAGGGTCGCTCTGGCGGTTTTGATCCCGTCCGCCAGCAGGATCGGCCGGTCGAAACCGAGGGTGACGGCCTGATTATACAGCGCTTCGCCGCCGGCCATCTGCATGAGCTGGATGAAATACGGGTTGCAGGACTGGGCGAATCCGCCCGTCATATCCAAAACACCGTGCCCCAGCTTGTAGGAACAGCCAAAGGACAGCGAGCCCACCGGGATCCGGCCGCTGCAGGCGAATGTCTGCGTAAGGGGTATTCCCTTTCCAAGCGCGGTCGCAACCGACACGATTTTGAAAACGGAACCGCAGTTGTAGTTGCACAGCGCCCGGTTTAGGAGCGGCGCGTTCGGATCCTCCAGGTAATCGGCCAAATGGGACGGCTGATATTCCGGCACGCTGACCATCGCCAATATCCGTCCGGTGGAGGGGTCCAGAATCACAACCGCCCCTTTCTGAATGCCCGCATAGGCGGCTTCTTCCGCGATTTTCTGAATCTCCTTGTCTATGGTGAGCGCCACGCCGCCCTTGGATTTCGCCAGGGTATCGGTGACCGTCGGCACCTCTCCCTGCAGCGGTTTGCCCGAACCGTCCACTTTATAGGTGATGCTCAGCGATCCCGCCGACGCGTTGAGCTGCTCATCGAACGCCAGCTCGACACCGGTGACACCATGCAGTCCATCGCTGCCGAGATACCCCAGAAGATGCGGGGCCAGCACATCCCCGCTGTGCCGGACCGGTACCGTATACACCGACAGCCCCGCCGTCAGCGGGAGCGCCCGGTCCCCCAGATTGGCTATGACCGGTCTCCCCTCCTGCAGCCGCTCGCTCAAAGACTGCCAGGTTTCCGCATCCAGATATTTGGACAAAATGGCCAGCACCTCCGGATTCGGAGCGATGCTGGCGCGCCGCTCGGTTCCGGTGTTGGTCAGCGGATTCAAATGACAGTCGTAAATCGTACCGCGGCTGTTGGCGATGGTCAGCGTAAAGCTTGACTGCCGGTCGGCCGTCTGGGACAATCCGCCCGCCGTCAGATCATACACCTTGGCCATCAGACCGCTGAAGGCGAACAAAACCGCCGCAAACATCACCAGTGACCGTTTTTTCATATAAAAATCCCCTTTGCACAGCCGAGTGGTTCCACACAGGTAGTATGGCCCACGTTTCGGGGAAGTAATCCTTTCACACAAAACATCCATACAGACAAAAATCCGGGCCCCTTTTCAGAGGCCCGGATCACAAAACTTTTGTTATTTTCCGTATATGCCGATTCCGTATTTCTGGCAGATCTTTTTATGCTGATCAAATGTCTTGGAATAGAAATACTGCGGCACGTCGTCGATATACGCCGTCGCAAAGAAATAGCACTTCTGGATATCCGCATCCTCGGACGGTTCCACAACCGCCCGAATGGCCGCCAGTCCCGGATTGTTGATGGGACCGATCGGCAGTCCTTCCCGCTCGTACGTATTATAAGCCTTTACGAACACGGCTCCGCCGCCCTCGCCCGGAACCAAATTTTTGGCATAGAGGCTGGTGGAATCGCATTCCAGGCGGGGATAGGTGCCGGGATTGGCCAAACGATTCTGCAGAACACGGGAAACCTTGTTCATATTATCGGTATCGGCCGCTTCTCCCTGGATGATGGACGCGAGGGTGATCGCCTGATCGATCGTCATCCCCCGGGCTTTGATGGCTGATTTCAGGCTGGTGTCCACGCGGCTGTTGAAGTTATCCAAAAACTTGCGGATGACGCTTTCCGCCGAACTACCCGTATAGAATTCATACGTGTCGGGGAACAGATACCCCTCCAGCGGATAGACCCGCCCGGTATCGGTCGTGGGCAGATCTTTGAGGAATTCGTAATCATACGACATATTGTTCGCCGCCGTAAAGAAATCGGTGCGGGAACAGACGTTGTTTTCTTCCAGGCGGTCGGCGATTTTATTGAGCGTAAACCCTTCCGGAATCACCACCGAGACCACTTCGCGGGGCTTTCCTGTGCTCATGGTTTCAATGAGAACCTGATAGCCCATATTCGGCGTCAGGCTGAACGTACCCGGCTTCAAGGTGCCGTCCGCATTGGTCACTTTCGCATACAGGCGGAAAATGAACGGCTGATCGATCAACCCGTTTTCTTTCAGGATCTTGGCAATCGTTTCCGTCGAAGCCCCGTCCGGGATGGTCACATCCACCACCACATCGGATTTGTTGAGGCCGGTCAGATCGATACCGCCCGAAATGGCAAAATAGGCGAGCGTCACCGAGAGGACCAACACCGCCGCCGCATAAATTACACCGCGGATGCAGCCCCATGTCGTCCGGTCTTTGGCTTTTTTCTTCGGCTTTTTAGCAGAAGCCCGATTCTCGGGTACTTCGGTCTGCTCTTCGGCAATCAAGGGCACCGTCTGGACTTCCGGACCGGTCTCCTCCGGCGCCGCCGTTGTCTCCAGCTCCAGCGAAAGCGGTTCAAGAGGTTCTTGGGGGGCTGAAGCCGCCTGCATGGGAGGCGGTGCGGCCGCACCCACCGCAGGCGGCACATCGCCGTATTCTTCGTCGAGATCGAGCTGCAGCCGGAATCCGGACACCTTGGCTTTCCGCTCCTCCGCGATATCCTCGGGCGCCCGGACCGGCTGGGGTTGGGAAGGCGTCTGGCGCGAGCGCTTTTCCGCCTCAATGTCCTCGATGAGGCGGTCGATATCCTTCTCTCTCTGATCGTCCGTCATAGCATTTTCCTCCTAGCAAGCCATACGGGATGAGCAGGGACATTCGATGTCCTTCCCCGCCCCCCTTTGGGCCCATAACGATGGCCGGGCCTTTCCTGACTTGATTGATCGCGTCCGCGCGAAACCGAACTCAGCGGACGGTCCGGCGCAGATACCGTTCCGTAACCAAGAGATCCGCCGGGCGGTCAAAGCGGCCGTGCGGCAGCTTGCGGCGCACGCAGTCGCTGTAGCAGATCCCCACCATGTCGCCGCCGAAATGCGCCAGGAAACGGTCGTAATACCCTTTGCCGTATCCCAGCCGGTAACCTCTCCAATCATAACACAATGCCGGGATCAAACACAAGCCGTGTTCGAAATTTGTTACCAACGTATCGGGATGCGGTTCCGGTTCCAGCACCCCGAAGGTCCCGGGAACCAGGTCTTCCAGCCCGGCGATGCGGTAAAACTCCATCTGTCTCGTCCCCGGAACGCAGCGGGGAACCGCGACGCATTTGCCGTCGTCCAGGGCCCGGCGGATGATCGCGTGGGTATCCACTTCGATCGGCGTCGAGACATACGCCAGCAGCAAATCGTTCTGTTTATACTGCCACAGGGAGGTCACCCGCTTCATGATCGCCTCATCAAAGCGGCTCTTCTGTGCGGGATCCATCCGGCGCCGATAGTCTTTGTACTGCTCTCTCATGACGGCCTTCATGGGCCGGATATCCCCTACCGACATTGCATCGAAGCGCGCAGTTTCGCGGCCATGTCGGGGGAAACCAGCTGAGAGACGAGTTCCAGCGCGAACGCCATGGCCGTACCGGCTCCTTTGGAGGTTACGAACGGCAGGTCCGTGACCACCGGCTGGTCGCAGAGGACCGCGCCGCAGAGCTCTTCTTCAAATCCGGGGAAACAAACGGCCCTGCGGTTTTCGAGCAGGCCTTTATGTCCCAATATGGACGGTGCGGCACAGATCGCGGCGATGAGCGCGCCGTTCACAAGCGCGAATTCGATCATGCGCTGGACGGCATCCGCCTTTTCGAGATGCAGCGTGCCCGGCATACCGCCCGGCAGCACCACCGCCTGCAGGTCTTTGGTAGGAATCCGGCCGTCGTCCGTATCGGTTCCGACCAAAATGCCGTGAGCACCGCGGATAAGTTTATCCCCGATTCCCACCGTCACGACCTCCAGTTCCGCCCGACGCAGAACATCCACCACCGTCAGCGCCTCGATTTCTTCAAAGCCATCCGCCAAAAACACTAAAACCATCTTGATTTGACACCACCATATTCAATCTAAAGCCAGCCCCATATAAGGCCTGCAGGAAGCGGCGCTCTCGAGCAGCCGCCGTCCCTCTTCATTCAAAGGGTACCACAAACCGAACCCATCCTCCTCCGGATTCGCCGTCGGCTTCGACGGCATCCGGCAGAGGATATCCGGCAGCTGGAACTGCGCATGCAGAGACGCCAGACAGGCGCCGGTCCGTTCCGGCGGGCAGAGGAGTTCGCGTATGAAGAGCGTCTCGCCGTCCGGCTCACATAACGCGCAGCCGGAGATACCGTCGAACGCAAAGCCGCCGCCTCCGGCCTTTTCCGCCATCCGCTGGGCAAACGCTGTCCAGCGCTCATCCCAGAGCACGTGGGCGGGACCGGAGGAGAGGGCGGCTTCCCGCGCCGCGCCATAATCCCGAACCCTGTGAAGCTGCGGGAACCCGGCCGTCTCGTTCAGGCGGCCGCTGAAGAAGCGGCGTTCCTGCGCCCGGAAAAACGGACGATACCCCAGCCTACGATAATAATCTGAAAGGGGCGGCGACGCCGGACGCAGAAAAGAGGCCGTCTGGCCGCGCTCCCGGCCGATTTCGAAGGCTGTTTCCAGCAGGGTACGGCACAACCCGCGGCCCCGATAGGCTGGAAGCGTCGCCGCCGCGTAGATATACTGAACGGGATACAGCCCCGCATCCGTCCGGTACTGCTGGGCCAGCAGGAACACCATCGACACGGGAATCCCGTCCCGTTCGATCACCAGCGCATCCGTCTCCAGCGTCACCCGGTCGAACACCGCCTGGACCGTCTCCACGGTATCCCCTGGAAAACAGGCAAGCCACAGATCCGTCAGGACATCTCGGTCTCCCTGACAGGCAAAGCGCGGCGTTTCGTCCATAGCGCGTCCTTCTCCGTTCACTTGATCTGCGTACAGGTATATTTTTCCAAAATCATCGCCGGATGGTACGACAGCTTAGCCTTGCGCAGCCCTTCGATATTCAGATCATTTTCACGATTGAGGAACGCATACTCCCCGAGCGTGGAGGCAAATTCCCGGTTGATCACGGCATAAGCGCCCGGATAAGCCGGCAGGGCCTTTTCCACTTGAATATCGAACACCCGGTCGTTGATGGGAGAACCGAACGTAAAGGCCGCGACCCGGCCGTCCACGCGGATCAGCCCGCCCCGGACGGACAGGGCCTCGCGATTGCGCAGTACTTCCCGAATCGCGCAGTTTTCGGTTTTCAGGCCTTTGTCCCGGCAGTTACCCTTCTGGCGGCACCACTCGGTCGCCATCGCCTCGACCTCCGCCGTATTGCGGTCGCTGATCGGCTCATAGCTCCAATCGAATTTACGGGAAAATCCGGCGATATGGTTGCGTTTCGAGTGGTACGCGCTGCCCGGCAGCTGAGCCAGATCCTCCGTGCGGTAGATATAATCGAAATCGCCGCGCTGAGACGTAAACTGGAAACGGCCCGGAAAAGCCTCCTCCAGCCGTTCGACAACGGTGGCGTCGGCCCCAACCAGCTTCAAAGCCTGGCCCTTGCGGCCGGTCCGCTCCAGCAAAAAGCCGACTCCCTCGTAGAGCGACGGCCCGACGGGCGGCAGATAGACCGGGTCTTCCTCCCCCGCGCTGATAAACAAGGTGTCCCGCCATCTGGCGATGCGGTTGTGATAAAACATCCGCCACATAAACATCGTGGTGAAGGAATACTCGCACCCCATCCGCCCGGCGGAGCGGAGCAGCGGGGCGGCCCAGGATGCGTCGTCGATCTGCGGATAATGAAATTCCAAATCCATTGTGGTCTGCATCATAAAATGGCTACTTCCTTAATCATGGAGATCCTGAAGCGACCCCAGCAGGTTCTTCAGCCTCAAAGTGATGGTCTCAACCGGCAGAGGCACGGAATCCTCGGCGCAGGAAACCACCTGCCAGCCGAGCGCTTTCGCCGCATAAAGCGCGCTTTCGCGGCAATGCAGAAGATAGGCGCGGTCCCGTTCGTGGATGTCCCGCTTCGCCTCGTTCCCCTGATACCGTTCCGAGAGCAGTGCCTGGGAAACCTCCGGCGGCATATCCAGGAAAATCACCAGATCCGGCCGCGGCAGTCCGAGAAGGCGGTATTCGTAATCCTCCAGCCAGCGAAGATAGGCGTCCCATTCGTCTCTAGGGAGTTTCCCCATTTGATGAATGGCGTTGGACGTGGTATAGCGGGCGGCCAGAATGAGGGCGCCCGCTTCGTAATCCGGCTGCCAGAACTGCTTATAGCTCGCATAACGGTCCACCGCGTAGAAGGATGAAGCCGCGTAAGCGCTCACCGCCTCCGGCGACGTCCCGAATACGCCGTCCAGATACATCCGCACCAAAGCGGAGGAGGGATTCTGATAATCCGGAAAACTGATTTGCTTATAGTGTATCCCACGGCCGGCCAAATACCCGTCCAGCCGGGCGAGCTGTGTGGTTTTGCCGCTGCCGTCCAGGCCGTCTAGCACGACGAGCTGTCCCATGCGCCTTACCGCTCCTTTGCCGCTGCGTATTTTTCCCGCATCTCCCGACTTTTGCCGCAGGACATTTTCCCCTCCGGGCAGGGACCGCTCAGACAGGCGGGGCCAGAAATTTTAAACAGATTCGGTGCCGCTTCCACGCACAGCGCCCGCATCTGCTCGGCGAGCTGCCGGATCTCCCACTGGGCCCGGTTGCAGCAGCGATGGCGGAAAAAGTTCTGCAGGCTGCGCGCGTTCATCGTCACGATCATTTTGGTCGTGCACGCATTGGGAAGCACAAAGCGCGCGTCTTCGATCGCCCGCTTTTCGGCCGCGCGGTCGGCGGCCTTTTCCGCCATCCCGGCATCGAGAAGCGCCTGCTTGTGTTTGGACTTGAGCAGGCGGGTCAGTTCCTCATAATGCGCCTGATCCTCTTCCATCGCCCGGCGATAGACGGCGGCCGCTTCGGGCAGCGCCTCGATCTCGGGCGGCAGGACATATTCGAAATGATTTTCCGCCACATACCGCTGGCTCTGCACGCTGAAGGACGCGATGCGGTGCCGGGTGATCTGGGCCAGCAGCGAACGGGACACCCCTTCGATGCCGAAGGTAAAACTCGCGTGTTCGATGGGGCTTTCGTGCCCGATTTCCGAGAGCATATCGACAAACGCGGCGGTTTTTTCATCCGTGAGCTTGTCCATCACATCGTCGATCCCGGCGGGGGAATAACAAAGGCGGGCGGCGCAGGCCACCGTCCTTTCCGGGTCCGGCGTATAGGTCAGCAGGGTTACACGCATAAGAAGACGCTCCTTTGTTCACGTCCGGTTTGGGAGACGCAGGGTTTCGAGCTGTGGATTCATAATAAAAATTAGTATAGCAGATTGTCGCCGCGGATTCAACCCATATTCTCCCTCGGGACGTCAAAGGGTCAGATACGGTTTCCACGCTTCATAGCGTTTTTCACCGATGCCGTCCACCTCCATGAGTTCCTCCAGGGAATCGAATCCGCCGTGCCGTTCGCGGTACTCGATGATCCGGCCCGCGAACACCTCCCCCAATCCCTTGATGCTCATCAGCTCCTCTTTGCCGGCCGTATTCAGGTTGATCTTCCCCATCGGCGGCGCCGAGGAAACAGGCTCAGCAGAAGACGGAACCGGTGAAGACACGGACGGTGTCCGGCTCTCGTCCGTGCCCGGCGACGCGGGAGATGATGGAGATTGCGGCGGACGTTCGGAAGCGGGAGCGCTGTCCAGAGCTTCCGGGAGCGAAGCTTGAGAGGACGCAGGCGATACGGACGCCGCGTCGGAATAGACGACCGTGATCGGGGCAAAATCCGGAGCGCCGGCCGCCGCCAAGGCACAGGTGACGATCAAAAGCAGGGCCGCTGCGCCCCACAGGATCCATTCTCCCTTTTTCAAAACAGCCGCCTCCTCTCCGGCTTCTATTGTACCGGTCCCGGCCCCGAAAAGGAATGGTTTTCGCGCCGATTTGCTGTGAAGATATGCCACATCGGATTTGTGACCATTTCGTCATGCAAAATCCTCTGAAATAGGGTACAATGGGATGAGACGACAAAGGAGGAGAGACTATGCCGACGCTGCTGATCGTAGAAGACGACGCGGGCATCGCCGCGGGTCTGGACTATTCTCTGACGCAGGAGGGGTTCGCCGTTGTGCTGTGTACGGGGCAGAAAAGCGCTCTCGAACAGCTAGAAACTCAGCGGTTCGACCTGGCCGTGCTGGATTTGTCCCTGCCGGACGGAGACGGCTTTTCGATCTGTCGGGCCGCGCGCGCACGGGTGCCGGACATGCCCGTCATCTTTCTCACCGCCCGAGACGACGAAGGCAGCGTGGTCATGGGATTGGATATGGGCGCGGACGATTACATCACAAAACCCTTCCGGATACGGGAGCTGATCTCCCGCATCCGGAGCGTGCTGCGCCGCACGGCCAAGACGGCCGGCGGAACCGGCATTTACGAATACGGCGACGTCCGCGTCAACACGGCCTCTGCCTCGGTGACCAAGGGCGGACGGGACGTCTTCCTCACTGCGCTCGAATACCGCCTTCTCCTGACCCTCATCAACCACGAGGGACAGGTGCTCTCCCGCACCCAGCTGCTCGAAGGCATCTGGGACGTCTCGGGCGATTTCGTCAACGACAACACCCTGACCGTCTACATCAAACGGCTGCGGGAAAAAATTGAGGACGATCCTCAGAATCCGGTGATCATCAAGACCGTCCGGGGACTGGGATATGCGATTTGAGGAGGCGGCAATCATGGGCTTTTTTCGCAACCGGGAGGTCCGATGGATGGGCAGTGTGCTCGCCGCATGCCTGCTGATCCTCTCCGGAGCCGGATTTCTCATCGGTCTCGCCGCCGGGGCGGCCGCTCTCGTAAGCGGCGGGGTTATCGGCGGGTTCGCGATGCTGTTTACCCACAAACGGTACCGGCAGATCGGTGAATTATCGGGGTATCTCAAACGGATATCCACCGGGGATTACGCGCTGGACGTCCGGGACAATGAAGAAGGCGAGCTGAGTATACTTCGAAGCGAGCTTTATAAAATGACGGTCATGCTTTCGGAAAACGCCGGTCTTCTGCAGCGGGAAAAGGAACAGCTGGCCGATTCCCTCGCGGACATCTCCCATCAGCTCAAAACGCCGCTGACCTCCATGATGGTGATGGCCGATCTGCTCCGGGACGAGCACCTGCCGTCCGATAAGCGGGCGGAATTCACCGAGCGGATCCGGGGGCAGCTGGAGCGGATTCAGTGGCTGGTCTCCTCCCTGCTCAAGATGTCCAAGCTCGACGCCGGCGTGATCACCCTCCGCCACGAGACCGTCCCGATTCAGCGTCTTCTCGAAAAGGCCGCCGCCCCCCTGCTCATTCCCATCGAACTGAAAAATCAAGTCCTCACGTACACAGGGGAAGCGGACGCCTGCTGTCCGTGTGATCCGCACTGGACGGCGGAAGCCCTGCTCAATATCCTCAAAAACTGCATGGAACACACGCCTCCGGGCGGCCATCTCCGCCTCTCCTGGCTCGAAAATCCACTCTACAGCGAGATCCGGATCGAAGACGACGGCGAAGGCATATCCAAACGCGACCTGCCCCACATTTTCACCCGGTTTTATAAGGGGCAGAACGCCTCGGAGGACAGCGCGGGCATCGGCCTGGCCATGGCCAAAACCATCCTCGAACGGGAAAACGGCTGTATCACCGTCGACAGCACCCCCGAAAAGGGCACCCGCTTCGACATCCGCCTATACAAGACCGTCGTCTGATCCGCGTGACGAAACTGTCACCGGATTTGTCACCGGTCTGTCATCCGGAAACCGTATACTGAATGCATCATCAACAGGGAGGGTCCGTTTCGAGCCTCTCTTGAAAGGAATGAGTCAATATCGTGGACATTCTGAGAGTGGAAAATCTATGCAAGGTATACGGCAAGGGCGATACCGCCGTCACGGCGCTGAATAACGTCTCCTTCTCGATTCAAAAGGGGGATTTCGTCGCCATCGTCGGGCCTTCCGGTTCGGGCAAATCCACCCTGCTGCATATCCTGGGCGGAGTCGACACCCCCTCATCGGGACGGGTGCTGATCGACAACACCGACGTCTACAGCCTGAACGAAACCAACCTCGCTATCTTCCGGCGGCGCCAGATCGGCCTGATTTATCAGTTTTTCAATCTCATACCGGTTCTGAACGTGGAGGAAAATATCACGCTGCCCCTGCTGCTGGACGGACGGAAGGTCGACCACGCCTTTTTAAGCGACCTGGTCGGTACGCTGGGACTGCGGGAGCGTCTGCGGCATCTGCCAAACCAGCTTTCGGGCGGGCAGCAGCAGCGGGTCTCCATCGGCCGGGCGCTCATCAACAGCCCCTCCCTCGTTCTGGCCGACGAACCCACAGGCAATCTGGACAGCAAAAACAGCGCCGAGATCATCAGCCTGCTCAAGCTCTACAATAAGAAATACAACCAGACTCTGATCGTCATCACCCACGATGAAAAAATCGCGCTGCAGGCCGACCGGATCATCAGCATCGAAGACGGCCGCATCGCCCGGGACGAGGTGATGCGGGCATGAACGTCTTACGCAAGGTCACTCTCAAAACCCTCCGGCGCAACCGGACCCGCACCGTCGTCACCATCATCGGCGTCATCCTATCGGCCGCCATGTTCACCGCCGTGACCACCTTCATTTCCACCATGCAGCACTTTCTTCTCGAGTCGGTTCTCGCCTCCGAAGGATCCTGGCAATCCCAGCTCACCGGTCTCCCCTACTCGTCCTTGGATCAGGTCAAAGACAACGGCAAAGTCAAGACCGTCGCCGTTCAGCAGGAAGTCGGCTATGCCGCCCTCGCGGATTCCCAGAACGATTATAAACCCTATCTCTATATTCAGAATTTCGACCCCGCATCCTTCGATCTCCTCGGCATCCGCCTCGTCAGCGGCCGGATGCCGCAGAACGCGGACGAACTCCTCGTCCCCGAGCATATTCTGACAAGCGGCGGCGTAACGGTTAAGGAAGGCGACACGCTCACCCTGGCCGTCGGGGACCGCCTCGCCGACGACGGATCCCCTCTGACCCAGACCAATCCGTTCAATGAAGAGGAACCCGAAACGATCCGGGTGCGGGAAACCCGAACCTACACCGTTGTGGGACTCTGTTCCCGCCCGTCCTTCGAGCCGTATTCGGCGCCGGGCTTCACCGCGCTGTCGGCCCTCGACCCGGCCTCTCTTACCCCGGACACGCCGGTGATCCTGACCTGGGAAGCCCGCCGCATCCGGGACGCCGTTCCGCTGACCGAATCCTTTTTCAATACGCTTCACCCGGTTTCCGCCTCCACCCACGATTCGCTGCTCGATTTCAGCGGCAGCAGCCGCAACAGCGATTTTAACGCCGTGCTCTACAGCATGGGGGCGGTGTTGATGCTGCTGATCCTCATCGGCTCCGTCTCCCTGATCTATAACGCCTTCGCCATCTCGGTCAGCGAACGTTCCAAGCAGTTCGGCATGCTGTCGGGTGTGGGCGCGACCTCGCGGCAGATCCGCGGCTCGGTCTTTTTTGAGGCGGGCTTCATCGGTCTGATCGGGGTGCCCATCGGGATCCTGTCGGGTATCGCCGGCATCGGCGTCACCCTGTATTTTCTGGGCGACGCGTTTGCCAGCATGAATATGGCAGGCGGCGTCGGCGCCAAATTCGAGCTGTCGGTCTCCCCGGCGGCCGTCATCGTCGCCGCGGTGATCGCCTTCGCCACCATCCTGATCTCCGCGTACATTCCGGCCAGGCGGGCCTCCCGCGTTTCGGCCATCGAGGCCATCCGCCAGACCGGCGACGTGAAGCTCTCCTCCCGCCAGGTGAAAACCTCCCGCCTCTCCCGCAGACTTTTCGGGATGGAGGGGGATCTGGCCCTCAAAAACTTCAAGCGCAACCGCCGCCGTTACCGGGCGACTGTTTTTTCTCTGGTCATCAGCATCGTGCTCTTCGTTTCCGCGTCCTCCTTCAGCCAGTATATGGCCTCCGGCACCGACTCTGTGTACGGCGGATATACCTATGACGTGAGCGTCTATCCCCGTTATCCGAAGGATACCGAACGGGCGCTGCCGCTGCTGACCGGTCTGCCCGATGTGAAGGAGTATACCGTCCTCCGGGGGGCCACCGCCACCGTCCGCGTCTCCCGCGATGCGCTCTCCCCCCGTTTGCTGCAGCACAATGTACTGCAGGAAAACGATGACGGTACTTATACCATCGAGGTGACCGTTCAAGCGCTAGGCGAGGCCTCATTCCGCGCTTATCTCAGCCGGCTGGGCCTCGATCCCGCGGCTTATCGGGACACGAGCGCCCCAAAGGGGATCGTACAGGACGCGATTCAGTATTTCCACGACGGCAAACGCCAGATCGACCGTCTGTTTGCCAAGGCGCCCTCCTCCTTGGATCTGATGAGCCAAATTCCAACCAGCGAGAACAAGGACGACGAGGTCTTCCAGCAGGATGTCACTCTTCCGCTTTCCGTCGGCACCGTCACCAGTGAAACACCTGTCGGCAGCGACGCGGCCTCCCTCTTCAACCACATTTTCGTCTATGTATCGGACGAGGTATACGATCAGACCGCTGCCAACTGGAGCAGTGCCGGACCGATACGCTTGTATTTCACTTCGGCATCCAAATCCGCGCAGTTGTCGGACGATATCCGGAAAACCCTGGCCGCAAACGGCATCGCCCAATACAGCCTGACCGATATCGCGGAGATGACCGCGATCAACCGGAACATGCTGCTGGTCGTCAATGTGTTTTCCTACGGATTCATTGTTCTCATCAGCCTGATCACCATCGCCAACGTCCTGAACACGATCTCCACCAATATCAATCTGCGGCGGCGGGAATTTGCTATGCTCAAATCGGTGGGCATCACGCCGTCCGGATTCAACCGGATGATGAACTTCGAGTGCATATTCTACGGACTCAAGGCACTGCTCTACGGTCTGCCCCTGTCCCTCATCGCCACCTATCTCATCTATCTGTCGATGAGCCAGGGCCTCGGCATGGCCTTCACCCTGCCCTGGGTGGCCATCCTCATCGCATCGGCGAGCGTCTTCCTTGTGGTGTTCGTCACCATGATGTATTCCATGAGCAAGGTCAAGAAGGAAAACATCGTCGACGCCCTGAAAAACGAAAATCTTTAAAAAACAGGCACTGCCGAAACATCGGTAGTGCCTGTTTTCTTTATCCGGTTAGCATAAAAAGTCCCCGCAGGCTTTTCACCCTGCGGGGACTCCTTCCCACAGAAACCCTATCCTTCCGGCGCTTTTCCTTTATGGGGTCTCTTTCAGCCGTGCGTAAACACAGGAATCCAGCATCCGGCCGTTTTTGTACACGCTGTTCCGGAGAATCCCCTCCAGCTCGAAGCCCGCCTTTTCGAGCGCCCTCCGCGATCCCATGTTGGCGGCAAAGGGCTCGGCGTACAGCCGCACGAGATCGAACCGCCGGAACGCCTCCTCGCTGATCCGCCGGATGGCCTCGCTCATGATCCCCTGTCCCCAGAAGGGCTCCGCCAGCCAGTACCCGATCTCGGCACTGCGGCGGTAGACGTCGCGGCCACAGAATACACCGATACTGCCCGCCGCCTTCCCTCCGATCACGATCGCGCGGGTCAGCTGCCCTTCGTCCCCTGCGGCAATGCAGCCCCGCACGTACGAAACCGCGTCCGCCTCGGTGTAAGGATGGGGAAACACGTCCCGCAGATTGGCCGCGATCCGGGGATTGTCCGCATATACGGCCACAGAGGGGATATCCTCCTCCCGCCATTCCCGCAAAATAAAGTCCATGTCGACCGCCTCCTGTCTTTTCTCCTATTGTAACCGCTCCGCCTCCGCCCGGCCGGACGCGCCGAGTTATTGTATTGTTTTTCTCTACAAAACCGTATACTGTCCTAAGCTCCAGGGCGATTGAGAGTTGGCGGTTTGAACCGGCTCTCACGCAAATCTCCATATAAGCTACCAATGAATGAAAGAAACCGGACAGACGCCGCCGCGCCTGTCCGGTTAGATCACGCCTCTTGTTCCAATTCCTCCAGCGGGGCCTTGGACGCCGCCAGATCGAATTCCCTGCCGATTTCCTCGCCGGGAGCTTTGGTCAGCAGACTGACCGCCAGAATCGCCAGGCAGGCCACCAGAAAAGCAGGCAGAAGCTCGTAAATCCCCCACAAGCCGCCGAGCGGTTTGAGCAGGAATTTCCAGACAAACACCATGATCCCGCCGGCCAGCATGCCGCTGAGCGCTCCCGCAAGCGTCGTCCGCTTCCAGAACAGAGAGAACAGGACCACCGGGCCGAATGTCGCGCCGAAACCCGCCCAAGCAAAGGAGACGATCTCGAAAATCGAGCTGTTCGGGTTCGAGGCGATGACCGCACCGATGACGGCGATGACGATGACGGTTCCGCGCGCCACCCACATCGTGGTCTTATCGCTGGCTTTCTTATGGATGATCCCTTTAAAAAAGTTCTGGGAGACACTCGACGAGGCGGCCAGCAGCTGGGAATCGGCCGTGGACATGGTGGCGGCCAGAATACCGGCCAAGATGACCCCCGCGACCAGAGCCGGCAGAACGCCGCTTTTGCCCAGTACATTGGCGATGGCGATAAAGATGGTCTCCGAGGTCGATGTGGCTTGCTTGAGCGCTTCATCGGACGCCCCGATCAGTGCGCTCCGATCGACCAGCTCGGGCAGCGCGGAAGCGCCGACGATGCCGATGACGACCGCGACAAACAGCGAAATGACCACCCAGACCGACGCAATGCGGCGGGAGGTTTTGAGCTGGCTCTCCTTGCGGATGGCCATAAAGCGCAGCAGCACGTGGGGCATGCCGAAATACCCGAGGCCCCAAGCCATCATGGAGAGGATGTTGAGTCCGCCGTAGGGGGTGCTGACACCCGTCTTCAGCGAATAGGAATCGAACATGCTCAGATAGCCCGGGATCTCTTTGGCGTTGTCCATCACAGCGCCCACGCCTCCGGCCGTGACCACGCCGAAGATCAGGACGACGACCAGGGCACAGGACATCAGGATGCCCTGCATCAAATCGGTCGTGCTCGCGGCCAGGAACCCGCCGATGGCGGTATAAGCGACGATGACAACAGCGCTGACGACCATGGCCGTCATATACGGGACGCCGAAGAGGCTGCTGAACAGCTTGCCGCAGGCGGCAAAGCCGGACGCCGTGTACGGAACGAAGAATATCAGAATCACGATCGCGGACGCACACATCAGGATGCGGCGCTTATCGTGAAAGCGGTTGGAAAAAAAGTCGGGCAGGGTGATCGAGTTGTTCGCAACGACGGTATACCGCCGCAGGCGCTTGGCCACCACCAGCCAGTTGATATAGGTGCCGACCGCAAGGCCGATCGCCGTCCATCCTGCGTCGGATATGCCCGTCAGGTAGGCGAGTCCCGGTAGCCCCATCAGCAGCCAGCTGCTCATGTCCGAGGCTTCGGCGCTCATGGCCGTCACCAGAGGATTCAGCTTCCGTCCGCCCAGATAAAAATCGTCCGCCGTCTTATTTCGCTTGGCACAGATAATGCCGATAACCAGCACCGCGGCCATGTACACGCCCATGGCGATGAGCATGCAGATCTTTTCCTGAGTCATCGAACCCCTCCAAAACGTTATTTTTCGTTCTTTCGCCTCTTTTTCACGGTATCCCAATAGGCCTTGAAGGCCTGTTCGTTTTTATTCTCCGCGGGTACGTAATAGGTCGTCCCCTGCAGCACATCGGGCATATACTGCTGCTCCACCCAACGGTCCGGAAAACGGTGCGGATAAAGGTAATGCTGACCTTTGACCGCCGCATCCTCCCCGTCGTAATGCTTATTCTGCAGACAGCGCGGCACCGGACCGCTTTTTCCGGCCCGCACATCGTCAATGGCCGCGTGGATCGCGTCGTGGGCGGAATTGGATTTCGGCGCCGTTGCCACGAGGATCACCGCATCGGCCAGCGGAAGACAAGCTTCCGGGAGACCTACCTGCAGCGCCGCGTCCACCGCCGCCTTGACGATCGGAATAATCTGGGGATACGCCAGCCCCACGTCCTCGCAGGCACACACCATCAGACGCCGGCAGGCCGAGGGCAGATCCCCGGCTTCGAGCAGGCGCGCCAGATAATGCAGCGCCGCGTCGGGGTCGGAACCCCGCATGGATTTCTGATAGGCGGAAATGATATCGTAATGTTCGTCCCCGTCTTTGTCGTACCGCATAGCGCTGCGCTGCGCGAGCTGCCCCGCGATATCGAGGGTGACGCGGCGCGCGCCTTCCCCGTCGGGCGGCGTGGCGAGCACGCAAAGCTCCACCGCATTGAGGGCCTTACGCACGTCTCCGCCGCAGGAACGGGCAATATGCGCCGTCACCCCCTCTTCCGGGATGACCGGGGTCCCCTGTTCCTCTGCGAGAAACGCAAAGCCCCGCTCCACAGCCTTTTCCACATCGGACGGTTCCACCGCCTTGAATTCAAACACCGTGGACCGGCTGAGAATCGCGCTGTAGACATAAAAATACGGGTTCTCGGTGGTGGAGGCGATCAGGGTGATGCGGCCGTTTTCGATATGTTCCAGCAGGGTCTGCTGCTGTTTTTTGTTGAAATACTGGATCTCATCGAGATACAGCAGGATGCCGCCCACCCCGGCCAGGGTATCGAGCTCCTCCACCACGGCCTTGATATCGCTCGTGGAGGCCGTGGTCCCGTTGAGCTTGTGCAGACGCATATCGGTCCGCCTGGCGATGATCCCGGCGAGCGTGGTCTTCCCCACGCCGGACGGGCCGTAGAAAATCAGATTGGGGATACGCCCCGACTCCACAATGGTGCGGAGCGCTTTTCCAGGGGCGATCAAATGCTGCTGGCCGACGATGCCGTCCAGGGAATCCGGACGCATCCGGTCGGCGAGAGGCGCCGCCATACCACTGTTCACCCTTTCGCTCGATACCGCCGGAAGCCGGCTTACTCCCGAATAAACTGCAGGAACTGCCGGACGCTCCTGTCCCAAAATTCCCATTCGTGGGCTCCGGCCCATTCCTCATACACATGGGGAATGCGCAGAAATTCCAGCTGCCGGTGCAGCCGCTGGTTGTCCTCATACAAAAAGTCCGACAGCCCGCAGGTGATATACAGGGCAGGCAGCCGCCGGCCCGTCGTCACCGCCTTGGCGGTGAGCATCAGGATATCGTCCTCCGCCGCGACTTCTCCGCCGCAGACCGCCTTGATCTCCCCCGGTCCCATCAGACCGCCGGGATCCTTCAAGCGGCTGCGGATATCCACCGCACCCGAAAAACAGCCCGCCGCCGCATAGCGGTCGGGGCAGCGCAATGCCGCTTTCAGGGCACCGTAGCCCCCCATCGACAATCCGGCTATGTAGGTGCGGGCCGGATCGTCCGTCACCCGGAAAAGCGACGCGGCCAGGCGCGGCAGCTCCTCCGTGATATAGGTAAAATACGCAGGGCCATAGGCCATATCGGTGTAAAATCCGCGCTGCACCTCGGGCATGACGACCGCGATTCCTTCCTGATTCGCGTACCGGTCGATGTTCGTGCGGCGGACCCAGGTGGAATGGTTGTCTCCCAGCCCATGCAGCAGGTACAGAACCGGTGTGCCGCCGGATCCCTGCCCGTTCTGGGGCAGGGACACCGTGACCGTCGTTTCCATTCCCAGGGTATCCGCGCGCAGCGTTCCTTCAAACAGGGCCATCCCGCATCTCCCCTATCTCTTCCGTTTCCTTACTCGTAGAGAGGATACCGGCTGCACAGCTCATCCACACCCGTGCGAATGGCGTCGGCCTTACCTTCGAAATCCGTCACGGCGTCGGCGATGAAACCGGCGATACGGTCCATATCCGCTTCGACGAGGCCGCGGCTGGTCACCGCCGGGGTGCCGAGACGCAGGCCGCTCGTAACAAACGGAGACAGCGGTTCGTCAGGGATCGTGTTTTTGTTCGCCGTAATGTACACCTCGTCGAGGCGGTGTTCGAGTTCTTTGCCGGTGATACCGGTCTCCCGCAGATCCATGAGCATCAAATGGTTGTCGGTGCCGCCCGAGACGAGCTTCATCCCGCGGGAAAGCAGGCCGGAGGCCAGCGCCTTCGCGTTCTTCACGATCTGATCCTGATAGTCTTTAAACCGGGGATTGAGTGCCTCACCGAAGCAAACCGCCTTGGAGGCGATCACATGCATGAGCGGGCCGCCCTGGGAACCCGGGAACACGGCCTTGTCGATCGCTTTGGCATACTCCTCCCGGCAGAGGATCAGGCCGCCGCGGGGACCCCGCAGGGTTTTGTGGGTGGTCGTGGTGACCACTTCGCAATAGGGCACCGGGTTCATATGGTTGCCCGTGGCCACCAGACCCGCAATATGCGCCATGTCCACCATCAGCTTGGCGCCGACAGCGTCCGCGATCTCCCGCAGCAGATCAAAACGGATTCCACGCGGATAGGCGCTCGCACCCGCCACGATCAGCTTCGGCTTGTGTTCGAGAGCCAGGGCGCGCACCGCATCATAATCGATGAACCCCGTCTTGGGATCGACGCCGTAGGGGACGAAATTGTACAGTTTTCCCGAGAAATTCACAGGGGAACCGTGGGTCAGATGGCCGCCGTGGGCCAGATTCATACCGAGGACCGTATCGCCCGGCTCGATGAGGGCGAAATAGGCCGCCTGGTTGGCCTGGGCGCCCGAATGGGGCTGCACATTCGCGTGTTCGGCTCCGAAGAGCGTGCAGGCCCGCTGGCGGGCGATCTCCTCCACCACGTCCACTTCCTGGCATCCGCCGTAATAGCGCTTGCCCGGATAGCCTTCGGCGTACTTATTGGTCAGTACTGTTCCCATGGCCGCCATGACGGCGGGCGACACGATGTTTTCCGACGCGATGAGTTCCAGGTTGCGGCGCTGGCGGGCAAGCTCCTTCTCCATCGCGGCCCCGACCTGGGGGTCGGCGTTTTTGACAAAGCCAATGTTGTCCATCAATTCGGTGTACATGCACAAATCCCCTTTATACACAATGATAGCGTTATCATACCACCATTTCCCATGGAGGCGCAAGTCCTTTTCTCAGAATTCCGGCCGGATTCCCTGCACTTTCAGCCGTTTCCTTCAAGGAAACGCCGGACCGGCTGCCAACGTGCCAGCTTGTCTGCAAAGCGCATCGCCCGGGCCGGACTTGTGGAGGGCAGGATTTCCCGCCCGATCCCTGCAAAGGGATCCGGCTTTACAAGCTTCAGATAAAACGACGCGGCGTTGGCGGAATTGAAAAATAACCGCTCGATTTCGGTATGGGAGGCGGCAAAAGCCCCAAAATCGTTGGGTTCCGGATGCCGGATAGCCGCATCGGCGCTGCCCGGCCGGTCACAGACAGCCAGCACATCCCACAACGCGATCCGCTTTTCCAGCAGAAAACGGCACCGTTTCTCGTAATCCTCCTCATACGGTTCGTTCCACAGTGCATACACGATCGGCCAAAAGGCATTGGTGCCGTAGCCGTAATACTGCCGCTTCACGAGCGACGTCTCGGACGGCATGGTGCCGAGGATCAGCACCCGGGCGTCGGGCGCGGCAATGGGTGGAAATCCCTTCGGCATGGCTATCTCCCCCTTTCTTCCTCAATAGTATAGCGGATTGACACGATTCTGTCATCGTGATACACTGAAATTCGACCAGTTTATCCGTATTTCGGCCGGTTTTGGGCGAATTTTGACAGAAAGGAACCTGTTTATGAGCAAAAAAGCCGTAGCATTGGCGGCCATCGAAGCGCTGCGGGAGCGCTATCCGGACGCCATCTGCTCCTTGACCTACACCGATCCGCTCCAGCTTCTGATCGCCCCCCGCCTGTCCGCGCAGTGCACGGACGCGCGGGTGAATCTGGTAACGCCCGCGCTTTTTGACCGGTATCCGACTCTGGACGACTTTGCCGACGCCTCACCCGAAGAGGTAGGCGAATACATCCGTTCCTGCGGCCTGTATAAAACCAAAGCGCGGGACATTGTGGCCATGGCCGGGATGCTGCGGGATGTGTACCACGGTGAAATTCCCCGGACGGTGGAGGAGCTCATCAAACTGCCGGGCGTTGGCCGCAAAACGGCCAACCTCGTCTGTGGCGACATTTTTCATGTCCCCGGTGTCGTGGTGGCGGATACCCACTGCATCCGTATCTCCAACCGGTTGGGGCTGTGTGATACCAAAGACCCCTATAAGGTTGAGATGCAGCTAAAAAAGCTGCTGCCTCCCGAGGAAAGCAACAGCTTTTGTCATCGTCTCGTATTGTTCGGACGAGACGTCTGCCCGGCCAGATCTCCCCATTGCGAGGCATGTCCCCTGCAGGGAGTTTGTCCCACCTTCAAGACTCAAGCGCATTCGTAAGCGGGAAAAACCGGCCGGTTTCGAGTTTGCGGCGGAAAAAGCGGTAAAGAGGCATGGCGGTCGCGCTCAGGAAGCCCCACAGAACGGTGTACAGCAGGCAGACCTGGCCGCTCAAATTGAACGGCATCTCGCTGTAATCCCAGACGTTCAGCTTCAGACGGAGGTTGAACAGACAGCCGCTGACGTACTCCACCGCCGTCACCGCCAGAGAACACAGCGCGCATTTGCGAGCCATGTTCCATTTCTGAAAATGACTGCCGATTTTGCCGATCAGGTGAAAGCAGGTCCCGCCGACGATGAACATGGACCAGTGGGTATAGCCTCTCCAGAAGATTTCGATCAGGTTGTAGACGCCCCCGCCGATGCAAAACAGGCCGAGACTGCATTTGGTTTCGGTCGCGAGTTGTTTGACGCTCATGAAATTTGTCTCCTCCAACATATCCGGGCTTGTTTTCAGTATTGCCCGGGAAATACGGAGGATTCCATGAAAAAGGTGGAACGGCACATGTAAAGCCAGATTGCTTTACATGTGCCGTTTTATTGATTCAGCCGAAATCGTGACAGCAGCTGAAATTCAGGCCATATTCTTCAAAAGTAGAAACGATCTCTTCCACAATATCGGAATCCGAGAGACCGGGAAGAAAAGCTGGATGTTTGTCAGCATAACGACGGCATCCCGTTCTGCCAGCTGCCGGACGGTTTCCCCGAATAAGCTGTCATTTTTCAAGCAGTCGAACCGCTGCATATCCCATCTCATAATCGAGCAATTCTTCCGCAAAGGGCGGAGTTTGATCCAACTTTCCTCCCTTGTAGCCACTCGCCTGGCGAGTGGGTTTCTTTCATACAAAAAGCCGTCTGCCAAGTGCAGACGGCTTTTCTCTCCCCTAATCCTTATCCCCTAGGAGAGTATTGATCGCTTCATGAAATGAATTGATATCCTTGAACTGCCGATAGACAGATGCAAACCGTACATAAGCCACTTCATCGATTTCCTTGAGCTTGTCCATGGCGTATTCCCCGATCACCATGGCCGAGACTTCCCTATCAAGAGAGTTCTGCAGCTGTACCTCAATATCGTCCACAGCTTTTTCCAGAGTTTCGATCGATACCGGACGCTTCTCGCAAGCTCTAAGCATCCCATTAAACAATTTATTTCGATCGAACAATTCCCGCGATTTATCCCGTTTCACAACGATAATGGGTAAATTCTCAACGGCCTCATATGTTGTAAAGCGCTTTGCACAGTTCAGGCATTCGCGCCGCCGCCGGATACGGGAATCCTCATCGGTTGGACGGGAATCGATGACCTTGCTTTCCGCATAACCGCAATAAGGGCATTTCATTGACGATCACCTCTGGCAAAAATCCACACACATCAATTGTAAGACGTAATTACTCCGGATTGCCTTTGGATGATTATACCATAACTGGATGTCTATTAGCAAGGTTTAATTTATCAAAAAGATAGGCCGTAAACCTCGCCAAGATAACTGTCTACAAGAATCAATAAATCGTCCGGATCCACACTGTTTCCCTTCAATTTCTCGCCAAAGCCCGCCACCACGTCGCGGTTGCTGTCCAGATCGGGAATTGTCACGATCGGATGACCAAGAAAAATCAGCTTCAAGGTATAGGTTCCGATCTCCTCTGCTCCCTCTGAGCCGCAGATGCCAGCTTCTATTTCGTAGTCGTCGACGCTTGCGATCACCAATTCCATTCCTCTTCCCCGTCGAAATTTGTGTGTGATTTTCACCGCAACTAAAATAGCATTTTGCCGTATGCTTGTCAATGTTAATCCGCCTCCGAACCTATATTCGCTCACAAGCACCAAATTCATCGGGATATTTGAGGACTATTAACCAAAAAACATTATTTTTTCGAGCTTGAAATGTTTATGTTTTTCACATTCTCGCTCTTTTAATCTTCTCCAAAAATCGGCGGCTTTCCACCAGATCTTGTGGCTTCTCAAAATTCTGCCGATATAATTCCACAATAAGTGCACCGTTATACTGCTGTGTGTTCAGGGTATCTATCAGGTGCCCAAAATCGGTCTCCCCAAGGCCGGGAGGCAGGCAATCCTGTGCGGCGTTGTGATCACTCACATGGACGTGCACGATCCGGTCCCCCATCGCCTCCATGACTGCGTCAAGTGTATGGCCGCTTCGCAGGGCCTGCTTGAGGTCCAGAACAAAATGCGCCTTTTCCCCCAGCCGGTCCCGCATAGCCCGCAGATAGGCATTATCAGAGGAACGAAAACGCACCACATTCTCTTGTGCAAGAATCACACCATACTCCCGGCCAAGATCATACAGCTGCTCGAACCGATCGATGGCTTCCTCCTGCGGGAGTACGCTTTCCAACCGGTCGCCGTGCATGACGACGTACTGTGCGCCCAAGGCCGCCGCCGTTTCGAAGAAACGGGCATAGAGTTTTTTTCCATCTTCAAACCGCCTTTTATACGCGGAATACAGGAGAAACGGTTCGTTTCCGGAGATATAGGGATGCAGGGACAGGATGCGCGCCCCGGCCGCGTCCGTCTGTTCCCGCATGCGCTGTATATAGCGGGGATCCAATTCCGATTCGGTATTGATAAACACTTCCAGAGTGTGAAACCCCAAGTCCAGCAGCGTATTAAGCGCGTTCTCGGTCAAATCCGGGTAAAAATTGGCCGTCGACGCTCCGATTTCGATCATAATCCGTCCTTTCCATGGCAAATCTTGTCCGTTGAGACGCCGCGATTTCCATGTTACAATGAGATTAACGACAGAAGGATTCTTTTCACATCCTTAGTATACCATTGTACACCGCGAAAGAAAAGGGGAAGGAGCTGGCAGCCATGAAAGGCTGGAAATCTTGTATGGCTTTTATCCGGGAACAGGTGAGGGCCTTTCATCGGTTTTCCCGTCATATCTTATGCGGGACCCTGCAGCTGACCGCTGTTCTGTATCTCGCCGCCGGCATTACATACCGGATCGCCCCCTATGTTCCGGATCCCTTCCTCGCATGGAACTATTCGGATGCATTTTTATCGGTTGCACCGGCTGCGCTGGCCAGCGGCATCATCGCCGCTTTGATCAGCGATTTGGTTCTTCGCAAAAGCGATTCGGAGAAAAAGGATCACTGAAGCGCGATAGACGGCATATCACTCAATAGAAGCTAAAGGAAACCCCCTCGGCCATTCCGGCCGAGGGGGTTCAGCATTTTTATTCGGGCTTCTCATATGAAGCCGACGATCTAAAACATGGGACCCACCTTTTTAATCTTTTTTACGACCCTTTGCAAAGAAACGGATTGATCACCGCCTTGCTGTTCCGCTTTGGCCTTGTTCATCCTTACAGGATTCGGCCCGGCGGGCGGTCTTTACATCATGGGACTCACCTTTTCATTCGATATTCCGCATAGGACACCGCTCCTGCGGGATATGCGGGGAACCGCGGTATACGCGATCTATATGAATATTCACTTTGACCCGTGGGAATCTATTAAGGAAAAAGCATCACGCATTTTCGAAGTCGTTAGTTCCGGAGCATCCGTTCCGGCCTAAGCTTCCGATCCCACGAGAGTGGTCTTTAGGAATTTCCCAGGTCTAATCGATTCACAATCGGGTAGGATTTCCTCTCGGTCGATGCAAAAACCGCGGTTCTCCGCGCCTATATTTCTGCGATGCCAAGTGGTGAACCCTCACTTCTGCCTGCTCGGAATTTCCTAGAAGGCCGGCCCGCAGAGGGCTGTCCCCTGCCGGGCTTCAGACTGTGCGTCACCGTCGCTGTACATGGGACTCACCCCTTTCATCGATTCTCGACTCGTTTTCTCTTCTCTTTTCTGTGTCTATAGTATAGCATCCCGATTGTGAATTGTCAATAGATTCTTTATGAATAATCTATGAAGCGTTGTGAATTTCTGCCGGATCGATTTTCCTGCCCAACCATCTTGACGAACTCGTCGGAAGAGGGTATGATAAAGGGGAGGATGAACAAAAAGCGCGGCTCAGCCGCAGGATGGAGCAAAGAAAATGGCCGACGAATACGGAGCCGATCTCGTCACCGTTATGGATGACGAAGGACACGAACATCAATTTGAACTGGTGGACGCCATTGAAACCGACGACGGCCGCTATGTCGCCCTCCTTCCCGTTTATGACGATCCGTCCGAGCTTGTGGACGGCGACGGGGAACTCATCATTCTGGAGGTGCAGGAGGAGGACGGTGAAGAGATCCTGGTGCCGATCGAGGACGAGGACACCTTCGACGAAATTGCCGGCCTGTTCGAAGAGCGCCTTTCCGATCTGTACGAAATCGAGGAAATGGAACCCACCGATCTAAACTGAGCGCGTATCCTGCCCTGTGCGTGGACCGCTGCCTTTTAACCCTACTACAGATGTGTTTCGGGAGCTGAGCTCCGGAAGCGGATTGCAGACCTCCCCACTCGTGGGAAGAAGGGAGCGTGAACCTTCCGGGCGGCGCCCACCTGCTAGATATAGTAGCAGGTTATCCAGGCAGCAATACGGCAGGGCGGGGCTATTATTTACAGGTAACCGGACCTATCGCTTCGGCGGCAGGTCCGGTTTTCCGTTTTCTGTGAATTTTGTCCTCCTCCCCCGCTGAACCCGATCGGGAGTTCCCCATACGAAAGTCCCGGATCACGGTTCCGCGCACTCCTCCGGCCCCTTATCGTCCCGCAAACCTTTGAACACCGCATGGCGCAGCCCGCCGCTTGCCGTCCGTTCCATATACTTGACCGTGCAGACCAGCTCAGGCCGTATCCACTCGGCCTCTTCATGGTTGGGGGGCACAGCGAAAGGCGGCCCCTCCGCCCGCGGATGGGAGGCAATGACGCGAAAGGTGCGGCCGCCGACGCCGAGCGTGACATGGCCCTTATAGATGAGCGCCCCGTCCCGATACTGTCCGAGAACCAGGCTGATCATCCCGTTTTCTTTAGGGAGCCAGCCGCAGACCACGAAATCGTCGTCGAGCAGGTTTTTGATTTTGATCCAGTCCTTTGTCCGTTTTCCCTGGACATACACGCTGTCCCGCCGCTTGGCCACAACGCCCTCCAGCCCCAGCTTCGCCGCCTGCTCGTACAGCGCGATTCCCTTCTCCTCCACGTAGCGGGATACGGCAAACCGGGCCTCTTCGGATTTCACCGTCCCCTGCAGCAGCTTTTTCCGTTCCATCAGCGGCCGGTCCATCACCGGATCCGAACCGAGCACCAGAATATCAAACGCCACAAAGCTGGCCGGATATTGTCTGGCGGCAAGATCGATCCGAATCCGGTTCGACATGAGAGAGCGGCGCTGTATGGTGCTGAAATCCGGCTTTCCATCCACCAGGCAGAACAGCTCTCCGTCCAGGATGCATCGTTTCTTCACGTGCCGATGAAGCTCCGACAGCTCCGGAACCTTGGACAGCATTTTCAATTGCCGTTTGTTGATGAGTTCCGTCCCGGTTTTCGGATCGAGATAGGCGATGCATCGTTCCCCGTCCAGTTTCAATTCGTAGATATAGTCCGGGTCGTCGAACGCTTCCCCGTCCGCGCCGATCAGCATAGGGCGGATCGACCGGTCTGCAAACAGGTCGCTCATGCGGTTTCCGCTTTCTTACGCGATGTCCGTTTCTTTTTCGGCGGCGTTGGGCTGTCCTCCTGCAGGTGCTGGATGCTCGCCTGCAGCGCCTCCATCAAATTGATGACATTGGACGGCTTTTCGGAGGCGGGCGCCACGATCTCCCTCCCCTGAATTTTCTGCTCGATGAGCTCCCGCAGCCGCGCCTGATACTCGTCATGATAAAGTTCCGGCTCGAAAGCTCGGTCCATGGAGCTGATCAGCGCTTTCGCCATGGTGAGTTCCGCCTCGTTTACCTCGATATGCGGCACTTCCTTGGGCAGCTCCTTGATCTCATCCGCGAAAAACATCGTCTCAATCAGGATGCCTTCGCTGGTGGGCAGAATCGTCAGCAGCTTCTCCCCGTTTCCCATTACGGTTTTGGCGATGGCCACCTTGTTTTCCTGTTTCATGGCCTGACGCAGCAGTTCAAACGCTTTTTCCCCGCCTTTTTCCGGAACAGCATGATAGGTTTTATCATAATAGATCGGGCGGATCGCGGCCAAATCCGTAAAGTGCAGGATCTGGATCGATTTGTCCTTTTCGGTCTTGATTTTTTCAAATTCCTCATCGGAGACGGTCACATATTTACCGTCTTCATACTCGAACCCCTTGATGATATCCTTCGTCCCGACTTCCTGGCCGCAGGACGCGCAGACCTTCTTGTACCGGACGCGGCTCATATCCTCTTTGCAAAGCTGATTGAAATGGATGTCGTTGTCCTGCGTCGCGGTATGGAGCGCGACTGGAATATGCACCAATCCGAAACTGATAGCCCCCTTATGTGCTGCCGGCATGGTAAAACCCCCTTGATTTTTGAGTTAGTATACCCACATCCGACAAAAATACCGTTCCATACGATCGTCTCTGCCACGTTCGACCTGGCGTAAGACATCAAGATCAGGTCTCGGCCCTCAAAGAAGTTTACAGTAGCCAAGCCTTGCGGATTCGTGAAAACGGTTGGCAAAATACAAACAGCCGGGAGCATCCACTAAGGGTGCCCCCGGTTGTCTTTTTGCCCGCTCACTCCTTCAGATCGGTCTTGGCACTAAATTATAATATATATTCACAAATACAACTATATCAACATCAATGATATTTTAAATTTATCTAATATGTGTGTATTATTTTTGTAAATATATGGTACTATTATATGTATAAGAGGGAAATTCAAGCGGTTTTGGAGGTGATACTGTTACAAGAAATGCCGGATCCACAAATCGTTTATAAAGGAGGATGTGTCTCATGCGGCAATTGAAAAGAAAGTCTAAAATTCGGTTTTTATCGCTTCTTACAACAGGTTTACTATACCTCTCTCTTTGCTTGAGCGCCAATGTGTATGCGGCCACTCCCAACCCGTCCGTTCCGGTTGATGCAAAAGATGAAGTGTACAAGAGCGAGCCCGTTATTGTTTCCGAAGACACGTCTCTGCGCGGCGAATATGAGAAACACTTTCAAAAAAGCGACGGTTCATATGCCGTGGCTACATATACTATGCCGGTACATTATCAGGATGAGGCCACCGGTGGGTGGAACGAAATCGATAATCGTCTGGTGGAATCCGTCGATAAAAACGGCGGGGTTGTCTATCGGAACCGGGACGGCCTGTTTGACGTATCCTTTGCCAGAACCCCCGGCGCGAACCCGGCCGATCTTGTGACAATGGAGAGCGAAGGGCACACCATATCCTGGAAACTTATTTCCTCGGACAACACGATTCATAAAGTGAAATCGGCTGATTATACGAATAATGGTAGAGAGGATCTGGTGCTGACCGGCACCGCTGCGGAAATACTCGACATCTCTGCGGCGGATTCCGCTCCCGTGTCGAAGATGGCTGCCGAAAAAACCGTCAGCGCGCTTGTATACAACGATCTGGCGGATCAGGATACGGATGTTCGCTTTACGGTCACCCCCCTTAAGGTGAAGGAGGATTTCCTTCTCGACAAGGCGCCTAACGAAGCCATATCCTACACAACCCTGCTCTACCTGTCCGATGGGTTGACCCCAACTGTTTTGGAACATGGCGATATCTCCGTCACAGACGAAGACGGCCGGGAAATCTTCTGCATTGCGTCCCCCTATATGACCGACGCGGCGGATGAAATGAGTGCGGATATCGCGGTAGACTTTAAACAGGACGGCGACGGCTGGAGGCTGACCGTTACCCCGGACCTTGCCTGGCTGCAGGACGATGCGCGGGTCTATCCCGTGACGGTCGATCCCACCGTTTACGCTACGAATAACGCGGCCAATACGTGGGATACCTATATCTATGAAGACTCTACCAGCAGCGGTGGACGTTCGCGGCAGGACCTCGACCGCATGTATGTCGGCAATCGGAGTTCGGCGCAAAAGAAATGCCGGGGCCTGATTAAGTTCCTGACCATGCCGACCATCAGCGGCACCATAACCGGTGCCACTCTAACCCTCACCACCCCTTCGGGTACAAGCACGTGGCAAGGAATGACCCTTTATCGGATAACCGAGGACTGGGTGTCCGAATCCGTTACATGGGCGGAGCAGCCCTATGCGTCCTTTATACAAAGCCAGACTGCGAACGGCGGAAAATATGTTTTTGATGTAACCACAGCCATCCGGGACATGTATCGATATAGCACGGCGGCCAGCAGCAATTACGGATTTGAAGTGTGCTATACAAATGAGAGTATAAACGACTACAACTCGATCTGTTCGTCCGAACACGGCACCGATACCGATGTCAATTCGACAAAGCCCTATCTGGTCATCCACTACGATTACTATGCGCCTAATCCGACGCCGGGCATCGTCAGCGGAAAAAACTATTATATCCGAAGCGTAAACAGCGGCAAGTACATGGATGTCACCAATTTCGGCGGCAATACGACGTCCGTGACTCAACACGGGTTAAATGGCGGAACCAATCAGCAGTGGCGAGTGGTATACCATGCAGAAGGATGGTACAGCTTGGCGCCCGCGCATAACCTAAACCTCCGTCTGGATGTGCCGGGCGGGAATCGCGTCAACGGACAGGATTTGTGGGTTTATAACTCGAACAACACCTCGACGCAGCGCTGGAGGATCATACCCAATGGCGACGGCAGCTACCGGCTCATGCCCATGTGCGCTCAGCACGAAAATATGGTCATTGACGTCGACAGCGCCAGCCAGTCAAACGGCGCAGCGCTTCAGCTCTGGACCTGGGACGGCGTATCCCCCCAGATGAAGTGGTACTTTGATGATGTTGAATCAACTAAGTATTACGGAGCTGTAACTGCACGAGGCGAAGTGGCTGTCGGAAGTAATTTGGCATTTGTTTTTAGAGTAAATTCAAGGGCAGAATATGTAATTGAAACAGCGCAACCAAATAGCTCCTATGGAACTTTAAGAGATACTTATTTAGGTTTATACTACATTAACGGCGAGGAAATTGCCTTTGATGATGATAGTGGCGTGGGTTATTATTCTAAAATTGTAATTACTTTAAACCCGGGAGACTATATGGTAAAATTATCGGAATACGGAGGTAAGACGGAAAATGTTGCTGCTTATATTGCTATTTTTAAATCAAATGAACTGGTAGGTTATACAATCAACGGCAATATATCTGATTATGCGAATATGTGCTATGATTTTATCAAAATTGGAGATAGTACGCAGACTTACAATTGTCTGGCTTACGCTCTGGGAATTACAAACAGATGGATGAATCCATTTGGTTCTTTAGCGAAGACAACCCAAGAAATGGGAAAAAAAGGATACACAAAAGTTGATTCACCTACAACCAACTGTATTGTGGCTTATGGTACGGTTGACAATGTAGTACACTTTTCCCGCATTGAAAATGGTATAGTGAATGCCAAGTGCGGAGGATATGAATTATTACAGCATAGCCATTATAACGCTTATTATTCACAATCCAGTTATGGGAGCCCTGTTGCTTACTATGTCAAAAATTAGTGTATATAATAATATATAAAGGAGGTATCCTCAATGACAAAAACAAAGCTTTTCCGTTTCGTGTTACCTATGGCGGTGACAATGATCGTTATAACGGCGGTTTTTGTGTTTTTCATGTCAAACAGCCTCCATGTGCGGGCCAGAGAACTTGAAAGGGATTTTGCCGCTATGGAAACGAAATTAGATTCGATCGAATTGGAACCAACCATCCTCTCTGACACACGCAGAGCCTATTCGGATCAAGCCGAAATGTTGTATCAACTGGGAATTGGAGGTGTGCCGTTATTAATGGACAGGATATCGAATGCCCCATCCTTTACGGCCAGGGAAGCCTTCTATATGGATGGAGTATATGTGTTGTTGGCACTGGATCGAAACTCTGTTTTGAGCCAATATGCTCAAACAAATATCGATTGGTCGGACTATGACTATGTGCATCAATTGATCGTGGATTCCAAGACCCAAATACCCGCCATTCTAAACGCTGCCTTTACAACTGAAGAGAAAATTCAGAGGCTTTCTGTATATGGTGTGCTTGTCATTCCATATTTGGATGCAATATCTTTAACGGAGGATTTTACGCAATATTTCAATCAGATCAAATTACATCTGACCCCGGCCCAGAGAACGAAACTGCAATTGGGAGACACGATCCCGAATGCGGACGAGCAGCCCATGCACACCTCGCTTGATTATAAAAACTGGATTAAGAACAATAAAAACGACTTTAAGTTGTTGATGAGCTACGTAGAAAAACTGGAGGTGTAAATGCTCCAAGGCAATTTTATAAATAGCATTTTGATTAAAGAGATTTCGAATTTAAATGTTAATTGAGAAACAAGGCTCCGCTGGGCGGAGCCTTGTTTCTGGTGAGACAGATTCCACAAATACGACGGAACCAATCAGCGTTGGCGAGTGGTATACCATACAGAAGGATGGTACAGCTTGGCGCCCGCGCATAACCTAAGCCTCCGTCTGGATGTGCCGGGCGGGAATCGCGTCAACGGTCAGGATTTGTGGGTTGAGCATAAGATTGCTATTAAATTAGCCATAAATACAATCAGAGAGCAATATCCGGTCGCCTCAGACATGTTGGATCATTATTTAGATTGTTCCGGAGAAGACTATACAATATCAGGAACCTTACACATGAAGATATAGCAGACACTTTATTTTATGTAAGACTTAACGGTGAAATTAAGTATCGTTACGCTAGTTTGGTAGCACCAAAAATCACATCAGAAAACCCTGGTTTGACCGATGCCACTTTGTTGTTGGACAAATTCAATGAACACGTAAAAGAACTTGTAAGTCATATGCTCACGGCGCACTATGACCGGCAGTCTGTCATCCGTATATCTGAATATGCAGCGCAGCAGGGAATCGAAATTGAAAAATAAGCAAGAAAAGGGCCGGGAGTTACCGGCCCTTTTCTATTTAATTCTACTGGCATGTTTAGGATACTTGCCACTTAAACATACACATATATATCCGTCTTCATCTTCTTCTGAAAAAAACAAGTCATTTATCGTATCCTCTGTCCGAAAAGCTTTTTGGACAGGAAATTCGATAATATTGACTTTAGAGCGTTCACTCCAAAGATCTCCAAGCATACCGTCTGTCTCATCCGCTTTGACATCAAATAGAAGATATAGGCTGGAATCCATTAAAGCAGGATCGACGCTTCCCTTTATAAAAACAGCGGATTCGGGAATATGCAAATCGTATTGTTCAGCTAATATGGAAACCAACGCATCTGAAAAGCCTTCTTTAATTTCCCTCGGCTCCATTTCTGAAAGAGCATGTTCAAAAAGTGCTGAACAGGATGTTAATAAAAGCACACTGAATAGTATCGGCAATGCTATTGATATTATTTTCTTGAGCATTTTATATCGCCACCTTTCCAATGCGATCCGTATTATATTATGCCCATTATAAATTTAATTTTTGCTAATTGCAAATCTTGTGTTGACTAGGAAGCGGACGGCGTTTCATCCGGAGCCGCCTTGATGTGCTCAAGCTATGACTGGGTCAGTCGGACATGAATCTTTAGCGATTCCGTGGCCTCTAGGGCGGCTATGAATACCTGTCAGTATTGGGAAGGGTCCCGGAAATCAAAAAGTGAGGACAGCGAAGTCTGTCTCCGCACCTGCTATAATATTCATGGCTCGACGTGGAAAACGAAAAAAGACCGTCTTCAACATACAGAGTACGTTAAAGACGGTCTTAGGTGAACATGGTTGCGGAGGCAGGATTTGAACCTACGACCTTCGGGTTATGAGCCCGACGAGCTACCGGACTGCTCCACTCCGCGATATATGCCTTTCTGAAGTGCTTATTTATTATAGCAGATAGCGCAATAAAATGCAAGAGCTTTTCCCTTATTTTTTTTGCCAATCTTCAGTACCATCTTCCGTCTGATCATATCATTGTTTTTCTGCGCAGCAAATCTCTTCTCCATGGCTGGCTTGAGACCTTCGGGAATTATAATGAAAAACATAATCTACAAAAGCGCTCCTACCAGTCAACCTATAACTAAGAGAAACAGCTCCAGATCAAACACGGCGCTCATTGTACTCGTGTACAATGAGCGCCGTTGTTATGCGTACGTTATGGCCTAGGGGGTTCAGCGGTCCCGATCCTGATCGTAAGGCCGCGGCGGATTCTGTCTGCGGGGCATATCGTCCCGGCCGCTGTAGATGTCCCGGGAATTCGGATCATAATCCTGCAGTTCGTCATCCAGGCGGACAAACTCCGTCGCATCCTCTTCCATGCCGTCCGTCTCGTCCTCTTCGGAGAACTCTTCCAGCTCTTCGTCATCCTTCGGCTTCCGAATCACAAAGAAGTAGAGCAGCAATCCGGCTCCGACAAGAAGCAGCACGCCGACCACCAGCAGGACAATAACCAGAACGGAAACGGGGGCCCCTTTACCGGACTCGCCCAAAAAGCCCATCAGGACAAACGTCCCCATATTGTTCGTCTGGAACGTCACTGTCCCGTCCTTGATATCCACCTGCATAGGCTTAACGAGCGAACCGCCATCATAGATGGTGATCGCCATCTTATCGCTGTTTTTCATCGAGGCGGGAATCGGCAGCTGGATCTCGACCGTGACTTTCGAGTCGGTCAGATCGACATAGCTGCCGTCCGACTGCGTCAGAAGCGACAGGTCGAATGCCACGACCTTCCGGCGGTCACTGGGATAGGCGGAAAAATCCGAATTGCCGCTGAGAGCCCCCTGGACCAGCGCCTCGGATATCACGGTATTTGAGGAACGGAGGTTGAGCATCAGCGTCCCGTTCGACGCGACCAGACTCTGGTAGGCCTCTGGGGACAGAAGCATGCGGCCCTTGGTGGCAAAATCATTCTGGGTCAGGCCGAACGCCGTGAGAACGCCCGAATCCATGGACAGGTTGACCGCGACTCGATTGTCCACCACAGCGGTCGTACCCGCGCCGAGGATGGTCGGATACGTCACGTTTGCATCGGGTTGGGTGCTGGTGCTTGAACTGGTCGGATCCTTCGAGCCGGTCGTGATCACCGGAGAGGTAGTGGTAGAATCGCCCGATGTGGGATTGCTGCTGGTATCCCCCGAGGTCGGCGGTGAGGTCGTCGTGACCGGGGGCACGGTAAAGCCATCAAAAAAGCCCTTTTGCGTGCCCAGATAGCGGATCGTGATGCCGTTAATTGTATTACTGGAGTTCTCCGCTATGCACAGTACAGTCTTTTTGGCCTCGTCCGTGTTACCAACCGGGGTATTGGATGTCACTTGTCCCTTGGCATCGGTTATGTGTTGTTTACCATCTTCGATGATATTGCCGATTTCCATCTTGACCGGATATCCGCTGACCGGGCGGCCGTATTCGTCCTTGAGGGTGGCCACCACCTTGCCGGCCGCATTGCGGACCAGGTTATCGAACTTCAGGGTCAAATCGCCGCCCTTGCATATATCATCAACCAGGGTCAGCTCCACGGTTTCCTGTTTAGTGCCTTCTCTCACGATTACCTGAACCGTATCATAGAGGCCGACCCTCAGGCGATCCAGATCGATGGTGAAGGTGTCGTCCGACTGGGGTGTCGCAGTAAACTCGGTGCCGTCGATCTTCATACCAATTACGATCACGCTGGCCCCGGCTTCCTCCTGATTCCACTTGACCGTCAGCTTGGACGCTGTTTGAGACATACTGATGATTTTGAATTCAAATTTACCGGGGGCTTCAGAGGAATCGGAGGATCCCGGATTCGAAGAGTCCTCCCCCTCAGCCAAAACAAGGCCCGACAGTGTCAAAAGCAGTGCCAGACAAAGCAGCAGAGAACAAATCCTTTTCATGTGCAACTCCATTTCTCCGGTTTTTCCGTCCCGAGACGGGGACCGGCTGAATCGTTTACGGCAGGGGGTCCATGACGTTCAGAAGAGACCGACACCCCTGACAAATTGGAAGTCAAAGATAAAATACCACATTTTCGTTCGATTGTAAACTCTTATCCCGAAATCTGCCTAAATCGTAACAAAACTGGAACAAAAAACACGCACGCCCTTGCTTTTCTGCCGAAAGTGGTTTATAATACTCTCAAAACATGTCCCATATGGGACACTTGTGGAGGGAGCATGAAAAAAACGGTGGGAGATTTTCCGGGAACCGCCCTGAAACTCCGGGATTTTTTTCTCTGGAACGGTCTTTCGGATGCAGATGCCGCTTCCGTGTTGCGGGAGCTGCCCGCTCCGGAGACCTTTGAAAAGGGGACTCTTATTTTCTCCGGGGAGCATTTCCGGCGGGCGCTCGCCATGATTCTGGCCGGGGAGGTACAGGTGTACCGGACCGAAGGAGACGGACGCCGCATCGTCATGAACCGCTTATCGTCGGGACGGGTGTTCGGCGCCGCCGCTCTCTTTGGAAACGAAGACGCCTATGCGACCGAGATCGAAGCCCTCTGCCCCACCACGCTGCTGTTCATTTCCCAGGAAACGATGTCGGCCTGCATCGCCCGCTATCCGCGGGTGGCGGAAAACTATATCCGTTTTCTCTCTGACCGCATCCGGTTTTTGAACCGGAAAATCGCCGGTTTTACCGGCGGACCGACCGGGAACCGTCTTTACCGCTACCTTCTTGAACATCGGAAGCCGGACGGATCGGTATCGGTTCCCGTGAGCATGGTCGAGCTGGCCCAGAGCCTCAATATCGGCCGTTCCAGCCTCTACCGCTCTTTCGATTCTCTGGAAAAAGACGGCTGGATCCACCGGGATGGCCGGACGATCTATATAAACGATGATTGACCTGTCTTGCCTTTCCTATCCTCGCCTCTGCGGCGTTTTTTATATTCCTATTTTTATATTCTATTCAAAGGAGTCTTCGTCCATGAAAAAAACTATCCAACAAATCCTCTCCGGCGCTGCGGCCTGCGTGTTGGCCGCCGTGCTGCTCGCGGGTTGTGCCGCCGATCCCTCCGCATCGTCGTCCGCCTCCGGATCCTCCCCGGCCTCGGCTCCGGCCAAAAGCACGGTTCGGGTCCAGACCATCAAAGGACCGACCGGCATCGGCATGGTGGGGCTGATGGACGGCCAAGGACAAGGGCACGGCGAAAAACGACTACACCTTCACCGTCGCGTCCTCGCCCGACGAGATCAGTGCCAAAATTCTGAACAACGAGGTGGATATCGCCGCCGCGCCGACCAATCTCGCTGCCGTGCTGTACAATAAAACCGAAGGCAAGGTGACGATGCTGGCGGTCAACACCCTGGGCGTTCTCCATATCCTGGAAAACGGCGACACCGTCCAGACGGCCGCTGACCTCAGGGGAAAAACCATCTACACCACCGGCCAGGGCGCCAACCCGGAATACGTCCTGCGCCACATCCTGCAGAAAAACGGCATCGACCCCGACAAGGACGTGACCATTCAGTTCGTCCAAGAAAATGAAGAACTCGCGGCACTGCTGACTTCCGGAGAAGCCAAGGTCGCCATGGTTCCCGAACCCACCGCCACAACGGTGCTCGCGAAAAACACCTCGATCCGCCGGGCGCTCGATATGACGGCGGAATGGGACAAAGTGGCCGACGGCCAGCTGATGATGGGCTGCGTGATCGTGCGCAATGAGTTCCTGCAGAAAAATCCGGACGCCGTCCGCGATTTTATGACCGAATACGAAGCCTCTATCCAGGGTACGAAGGACATCGACGCCGCGGCCGCTCTGTGTGAAACCTACGGTATCATCCCCAAAGCCGCCGTCGCCAAACAGGCGATTCCCGGATGCAACCTGACCTTTGTCGCCGGAGACACGATGAAAACGCAGATAAATGGGTATTTCGCGGTTCTGTTCGCCGCCAATCCCAAATCGCTCGGAGGGAAACTGCCCGATGACGCCTTCTATTATACCGGAGCGTAATGCCAAGGCATCCAAAAGCCCTCCGTCCCTGCGGCGCATCGCCGTGGGGGCGGGCGTTGCCCTGTTCTGGCTGCTGATTTGGGAGGGACTCGCCCTTCTGGTCCGGCAGGAACTGCTCATCCCCACCCCCATGACCGTTCTCGCCACGCTCGGCCGCCTGATCGGCACCCCCCTGTTCTGGAAAGCGGCAGGTTTGTCGATGCTGCGGGTGGCGGGCGGCTTTCTCGCGGCAGTGGCGGCCGGAAGCCTGACCGCTGTTTTGACTGCCCGCTTCCCTCTCGCCCGTGCTCTGCTCGCGCCGCTTCTGCATATCGTCCGGGCGGCGCCTGTGGCATCGTTTATCATCCTGGCGCTCGTCTGGTTCCGCACCGATGTACTGCCGGTTTTCATTGCCTTCCTCATGGTGATGCCGCTCGTCTGGGCCAACGTGGAAAAGGGGATCCGCGAAATCGACCGATCCCTTCTCGAAATGGCGAAGGTCTATCGGTTTGGGCGCCTCAAAACGCTGACGCGGGTGCAGATTCCCTCCGTCATGCCCTATTTCCTCGCCGCCTGTACGACCGGGCTCGGTTTCGCCTGGAAATCGGGGATCGCCGCGGAGGTCATCTGCCGTCCGGATCTATCGATCGGCCGCCAGCTGCAGGATGCGAAGATTTATCTCGAAACCCCCGAGGTGTTTGCCTGGACGGCCACCGTCGTCGTACTGAGCATGCTGTTGGAAAAGGGGCTGCGGCTGCTGGCCGGACGCCTTGGGCGGCGGTATAACGCCGCACCGGTGAGGAGGGGATCCGTTTGACGCCGGCATTTGACCATGTGGACTTTTCCTATGCTCCTCTCCGGGTTCTCGAAGATGTCTCCCTCGTTTTTCCGGAAACCGGGGTGGTTTGCCTTTCCGGGCCGTCCGGATGCGGGAAAACCACCATGCTGCGGCTGCTGGCCGGACTGGAGCAGCCCGAACGCGGGCGGATCGACGGGATGGAGGGGCGGAAAATCGCCGCCGTGTTCCAGGAGGACCGCCTGCTCCCCTGGATGACGGCCAGAGACAATGTCGCCGCCGCCCTGTCCGGGGACGGAAAGCGGAACCGGGAACGCGCCGCGGAGGTCCTGGACGCCGTAGGGCTGTCCGGGAATCTCTCCGCCTATCCGGCCGACCTCAGCGGAGGCATGAAGCGCCGCGTCGCCATCGCTCGCGCCCTCGCTCCCGGTGCGGAGCTGCTGCTGCTCGACGAACCGTTTACCGGCATCGATCCGGCTTTGCGGGATCGAATCGCCGCGTTGCTGCGGCAGCAGGCCGAAAAAGCGCTGCTGGTTCTCGTCACCCATATCGAAGAGGAGGCTCGCCTTCTCGGAGCGAGGATTTTACCGCTCTCTCCCCCGCTCCGGGGCAATCTGTCGTTTATCTAGCGCCATCCCCCGCCGGTTGTACCTTCAGCCGGCGGGGATTTTTTATCCATAAAGCCAACCTTTTGAATTTTCGCGTGTCTATATTGGTGCAAGCTTGCAAGGAGGGGAATCCATGGATCGAGACGAAGCGGCACGCCTTATCACAGCCTGGATGCAGCCGCTGTACGGATTTGCGCTCAGACGCTGCGCCAATCCTCAGGATGCAGAAGACCTGACGCAGGATATCTGCCTGAAGCTCTGCCGGACTCTTCCGGGGCGAAGCGATATTGCCTCGGAGGAGGCCTATGTCTGGACAGTAGCGCGCCACACCCTCGCCAATTATTATCGGGGCCGGCGTTCCCTCACGGTCGGCATTCCGCTGGACGACGTGGAGGCCAACCTGTCTGGCGGCGAGGATACCGCCGAGGCGGCCGCACAAGCCGAAACCGTCGGCCGGCTGCACACGGAAATTGCGCGTCTCTCCGCACTGCAGCGAAAAATCGTCATCGCCTACTATTACGAGGGCCTCAAGCAGGAGGCGATTGCCATGAGATTCGGTCTGCCGCTGGGCACGGTCAAATGGCATCTGTTCGAGGCAAAAAAGGAACTGAAGAAAGGAATGGAGTCGATGCGTGCGAATCGTGAGCTGTCCTTCAACCCCATCCGGTTCGAACTGTGCGGGTTTAACGGTTCGGTGGGAACCCTGGGAGGAACCGAAACCTTTTTCCGCAGCGCGCTGTCTCAGAACATCGTCTACAGCGCCTGGAAATCCCCCAAAACCGTCAATGAAATCGCCGACGCGCTTGGGGTATCGCCGGTTTACATCGAAAACGAGGCGGCGTTTTTGGAAGAATACGGGTTTCTGATCAAGCGCGGCAGCCGCTATCTTGGCAATATCCTGCTCGATGAGGCGAGCACCGCGCTTCACCGGCTGCAAAGCCGCATGTATGCCGAGGCGGCCGGGCGGTTTGCCGCCCCACTTTATGAGCGGCTGCTGAACAGCGGCATTCTGGAGGGAGAGGGGCTTTATCTGCCGCGTCAGGACCAGAATTTCGCCCTGTGGGCACTCATCCCCTACATCACGGCGTACAGCGGAGAAAAAAATTTGGAATCGTCAATTTCTTTCGAGGATGCCGCAACCGTCCGCCCGGACGGCGGGCAGAATATCTGCTACGCCTCCGTACTCTCCCCCGGAGTCGAGCCGCCCCGGTATTTTGACAGCATGAAGCGGTGGTTCGGCCCCTGCTGGAACGCCAACGAGGCGGTGACTCTCTGGCAGGTGGATTCGGAATGGTCCGCCAGGCGGGTGGACAGCCGGTTTACGCAGACGGTCGGACGGGATCTCTCCCTGCTCGAACGGATCGGAACCGGGCAGGAGCTTTCGGAGGAAGACACAGCCTATCTAGCCGAAAAAGGCTATCTTCTGCGGGAAAAGGGGCAAAACATCCTGCAAATCGTCCGGATCCGGGACAACGAGACAAAAAAGAAGCTGATCGGGATCGGAGACGAGCTGCGGGACGAGCTGGACGCAGAGCTGAGCGCCTTGAAGGCACCGTTTGTCAAGGCCGTGATGGACGGCACCCCCGCGCATCTGAAAAAGATGCAGGGCTATGGCCTGCAATACACGTTTTACGCCGACGGATGGTTTATGCTCCACTGCCTCAAGGAGCTGGTCGGCCGCGGCCTCTTATTTCCGCCGGAAGACGGGCAGAAAAAGGCCCTTTCCATTCTTTTGGCGCCAAACGCCTGAGATAGCCAAAAACACCCCCGGCTGATGGCCGGGGGTGTTTTTTAAGAGTCTGTCGGCGCAAACTGGGAATTGTAGAGGTTCCAATAAAAACCCCGTTTCTCGAGCAGCTGCTCATGGGAGCCCGCCTCCACGACATCGCCCTTGTTCAGCACCAGGATGATGTCCGCATCCCGGATGGTGGAGAGGCGGTGGGCGATGATGAAGGTGGTTTTCCCCTGCATCATCCTGCGGAATGCCCGCTGGATCCGCATTTCGGTCAGGATATCGACCGAGCTGGTCGCCTCGTCGAGAATCAGCATCGGCGCATCGAGGAGCATGGCCCTGGCGATGGTAAGCAGCTGTTTCTGTCCCTGGGACAGATTGCCGCCGTCTTCGGTGATGCGGGTGTTGTACCCCTCGGGCAGGCGGCGGATGAAGCTGTGGGCGTGGGCCGCCTTCGCGGCGGCCTCGATCTCCTCATCGGTGGCTTCCGGACGGCCGTAGGCGAGGTTTTCCCTCACGGTTCCCGCAAACAGCCAGGTTTCCTGCAGCACCATGCCGAAGCTGCGGCGCAGGGAATCCCGCGTGAGAGTGACGAGACCGCGGCCGTCCACTTCGATCGTCCCGCCGTCCACCTCGTAAAACCGCATCAGCAGGTTGACAAGGGTGGTTTTCCCGGCCCCGGTCGGGCCGACGATCGCCACCGTTGTGCCGGGCTCCACCTTCAGGTTGAAATCCGAAATCAGGGGCCGTTCCGGGTTGTAGGCGAACTGCACATGGGAGAAGGAGACTGCGCCCTGGGCGTCCCGCAAGTCCGCGGCGTCGGCCGGTTCGGGTTCCTGTTCCTCCTCATCGAGGACGGCGAAGACGCGGCGGGCCGCCGCCATGGCGAGCTGGAGCTGCATGGTGATGGCGGTAATTTCGTTGAAGGGCTTGGAAAATTGGGTGGTATAGGTTAAGAAGCTCGCGATGCCGCCGATATCGAGAGAGCCCTTCAGCACCGCGAGGATGCCGAAAACCCCCACCAATACATAAGCGGTGTTGGTGACAAACCGGGTGGAGGGATTGACCAGCGCCGAAGCGAACTGGGCTCGATAGCCGCATTCGTACAGCTCGGCGTTGATCTCCCGGAAGCGGTCGAAGGAACGGCCCTCGTAACTGAAGGCCTTGACCGTCTGCTGGCCGGTGATGAGCTCTTCGGCGTAGCCGTTGAGACGGCCGAGCACCCGGCTCTGTTCCCGGAAACGGCGGCTGCCGTAGCGGGTGATCGCAAACCCGACAAGAAAGCACAGCGGCGTAACGAACACCGCCACCAGGGTGACGAAGGGATTGAGAGACAGCATGAACCCCAGGCAAAGCAGCACCGTAAGCACACCGGACACGAGCTGGACAATCCCCTGGTTGAGACCGTCCGAAATCGCATCGATATCGTTGGAAAACCGGCTGATGATGTCGCCGCGGGAATGGGTGTCGAAGTATTTGAGCGGCAGGCGGCCGAGTTTCGCAAACAGCTCATCCCGCAGGGTGCGCACGGTCCGGTTGGCCGCCAGATTGGCGCACAGGGCGGTCATCCAGTTGAAGAAACAGCCCACGGCGACCACGGCGGCGATGAGCAGCAGCGTATAGAGCAGGGCGCTCCAATCGGTCCCGCCGCCCTGCGGCATGATCAGATTGATCGCCCGCCCGACCAGCTTCGGCGCGATCAGAATCCCGGTGTTGCCGATGACCGCGCATAGTAAAACCCCGGCGAGAGGCCATTTGTTCCGCCCGACCACCCCGATCAGACGGCGGAGAGGTCCTTTTTCTTTTTTCGGCTGTTTCACTGCTCATTCCCCCTTTCCTGAGAATGGCAGATCTCCTGATAGGGTTCGCAGGAGGCGAGAAGCTCTTCGTGAGTTCCGGCCCCAGCCAATATCCCGTCGTCGAGGACCAGAATCAAATCGGCATTTTTCACGGCGCTGACCCGTTGGGAAACGAGGAACACCGTCATGCCCTCCGCCTCCGCCACCGCGCGTCGGAGCGCAGCGTCGGTCGCGTAGTCCAGCGCGCTGGTGGAATCGTCCAGAATCAGGATCTCCGGACGGCGGACAAGCGCTCTCGCTATGGTCAGACGCTGCCGCTGCCCGCCCGACAGATTGGCTCCGCCCCGATCCACAGGCGCGTCGTAGCCCTCGGGACGGCTTTCGATGAATTCGGCCGCCTGCGCCATAGCGGCGGCAGCGCGCACCTCGTCATCGGAGGCCTCCTCCCGCCCCCAGCGGATGTTGTCCCCGATGGTGCCGGAGAACAGCTCCACCCGCTGCGGCACAAAGCCGATTTTCTGCCGCAAAACCGCGAGCGGATAGTCCCGCACATCCACGCCGCCGATCAAAACAGCGCCCTTCGTGACGTCGTAGAACCGGGAGACAAGGGCCATCAGAGTGGTTTTGCCCGAACCTGTGCCGCCGATGATGCCCACCGTAGCGCCGCGGGGAACGGCGAAGGAGATCCGCTCCAGAGCACTCTCCCCCGTGCTGTACGCAAAATCGACGTCCCGGAATTCCACCGCCGGGGCGGCCGGATCCTCCGCGGCCCGGCCTTCTCCGTCCCGAATGGAGGGTTCGGTATCCAGCACTTCGATCACCCGTCCGGCGGAGGCGTAGGCTCTCGCGAACGTGATCACCAGATTGGCCACCACGATCAGCGCGACGAGAATTTGATTGACATAATTGATAAAAGCGATAATCTCCCCGGTGGTCATCCCCCCGGCCTCCACCCGGACCCCGCCGAACCACACGATGAGCAGAATGGCGATGTTCATAATAAACTGGGTCAGCGGGTTGAGGATGGCCGACAGCTTCCCCACCCGGATAGCGGCGCTGGTATGGGAAGCGGTCGCCTCACCGAAGCGGATCTCCTCCTCTTTGGTGCGAGCGAAAGCGCGGATGACCCGCACCCCCGACAAATTTTCCCGCAGCACCCGAGTCAGGGTATCCAGCCGTCCCTGCACCTTCTGATGCAGCGGCACGGTTTTCCGCATGATGAAGGTAATCACCAGCACAAACAGCGGGATGGCCAGAATGATGACCAGCGCCAGCTTGATATCGATGATCATCGCCATGACGATGCCGCCGATGCACAAAAACGGCGCCCGAATGACCAGGCGGATCAGCATGGCCACGGCATATTGCAGCTGATTGACGTCGCTCGTGACCCGGTTGACCAGCGACGGTGTGCCGAAACGGTCCAGTTCCGCATGAGAAAAGGCGGAAATCCGCTGAAACAGGGTATTCCGCAGCTCGGTGCCGAACCCCTGCGACGTCACCGACGCCACATATTGGCACACCAGGGCGCAGAGCAGCCCCACCGTTACGATAGCGAGCATCACGCCCCCCATCCGCAGAACATAGCCGGTATCGCCCTTCAGCACCCCCTCGTCGATGACGCGGGCCATGAGCAAGGGAAGATAGAGTTCCAGCACCGCTTCCGCGAGTTTCGACAGGGGCCCCACGATGCATTGCCACGTATAGGGCTTGAGAAATTTGACCAGTTTACCAAGGGCCAAGGACAGCCACCTCCGGTTCGCGCGCCGATCGTCCCGCGCATTGACAGTATTGTAACACAGGCGGGGCGGATATACAATCGGCGGCGGGAATTAAACGGGTTCTTCAACCGACGGAATGCGGGCCACCGCCTCGGCCACAGGTTCCCGCATCCAGATCCCCGGGGTGATCCGCAGCGTGAAGCCGCATCCGGCCGGGGTCCCCCATTCGGACAGATCGGCCCGGGGCAGCGCATAGGCCGCCATCAGCAGCATGATGACGCCGCCGTGGGTACAGACGACCGCTTCGGTCTCTCCCGTGCGCATCAGCCCCGTCACGATGTCCTCAAAGGCCGCCGTCACTCGCTGCTGGAAATGGGCGGCGTTCTCCCCGTCCGGTATCGACTGCCGTTTTCCCGCGACCCAGTCCCGAAAAGCGGCGTCGTGCCGCAGCTCTTCCGCACTGCGGCCATCCCAGTCTCCAAAGTCGCATTCTGCGAGACCGTCGGCCACTTCCGGTTTGCAGCCGGGATAGAGCACCTCCAGGGTCTGGCGGCAGCGGGTCAGCGGACTGGTAAAAAACCGCGCCGCGCCCGGATATCCGCCCCGTTTTTTCTGCTCGAGCAGAGCGGACAGACCGGCGGGAGACAGCGGCAGATCGGTTAGTCCCAGATACCAGCCTTTCTCATTCGCCTCCGTCAGTCCATGGCGCAGCAGGTGAATTTTGTAGCTTTTCATCAAAATTTCCCTCCAAATCTCCTATTTTGACGATTTACAAATGGTAACATTCTGCGGTATAATCATGTACGTGTGGTATAATTCACTTCGGTTCCGGGGGACCAACCTCTCCGGGACGAGGTTTTTGTTGCCTTAAATAACGGTGCGGCCGGGTCCCGGGCGCCCTTTTTCTATCAATTTCCGCCACAAAAGCCGACAGAAAAGTCCGCCCAGGGCGGCATGGAGGGGTTTCATGAACAGCGCATTTCCACGGATACTGACCTTGCTGCGCAAAGAACGCGGCATCAGCCAGAAGGAAGCCGCGGCGGCCCTTCTCGTTTCCCAAGCCCTGCTTTCCCATTATGAGAAGGGCATTCGGGAGTGCGGGCTCGATTTTGTCGTGCGGGCGGCGGATTTCTATGGGGTTTCGTGTGACTATCTCCTCGGCCGCACCGCGGACAAATCCGGCGCCGTCATCGCCGTCGAGGAAATTCCGGAAAGTGATCCGGCCGCGCGGGACAATCATTTCCGCGGCAGCGTGCTGCCCGTGCTGAACAAAAAACTGATCATCAATTCCATCAATGTCATTTTTGACCTTTTACAGCGCTGTAATCACAAGGGACTGACCAACGAAACGTCCGCCTATCTCACCACAGCGGTTTACGCGGTTTTCCGCCAGCTGTATTCCGCCAACCCCAAAAATCCCACCGCGCTGTTCTCCGTGCCCGGCTTTCTCTTCCAGCCGGCCGTTACAGGTGAGCTCGCCCGGACCGCCGCCGCCATCGGCGAACTCGCGGCCGGACGGGAGGCTGCGGGTGAAAAGGGATTGGATCCGGCGAAAGCGCCGTTCCTCGTCCCCGACGATATCACCCGCGACTATCCGCTTTTCGCTTCGTCCCTGTTCAATCTCCTGCGCAACGCGGAAGCGCGGCTGCAGTAAAGAAATCCATAAAGATGCCGCCAAATGGATATTTGGCGGCATTTGCTATATCAGGGCTGGAGGTCGTCCGATGAGGGCTCGGAGGATTCCGCCGTTTGGGCTCCGTTCTCAATCTCCTCGTTGATCGGGGGCGGAACCGGACGGGGATGCTTGGCCCTCCACGCCTCATACGCCCGTTTAAAAGGCCAATTTTTAGGCGGGCAGTATCCAAAGCTGCACACGAGCAGAACCGCCGCGCACAGGCAGAACACGGCATTGACATAGGGATTATCGAGCAGAAATGTCACGCCGATCCGGCCGTCCCGGTAAAAGCAGAGGAGCAGAGCCAGTACCAAGGCGGCGGCCGCGTAAATCCGCATCACCATCAGGTCAAACGTGCGGCCGTGCCGGGCACTGAACCCGACGACCGGCAGCATAAAGAGCAGGCCGGTATTCAGAAAAATCTGAAAATAGACGAACGCATACGCCATAAGCTCCGCAAACGGCATCTCCACGTCCGAGAGACCCAGTTTTGTCAGAACGGTCATCAGCACGGACAGAACCAGCAGTACGGCGGGAATGAGGATGTACAACACCCGCACCACCACCCGCACCGCACGGTGGGTATCCAGCCACCGCGCCCCCAAGAAGGACAGCACCACCGAGATCACGGCGGTTGCCACCCAAACGGCCGGCTGGATGGCGGCATATATGTACAAAACCCAGGCCATGACCGGAACGATCACGGAAAACACCAGCATTGTAACGCGGAAAAACGGATCTTCCTCCACGCGGGGGCGTTCAGCCATAACAGGAACCTCCTATTGGAACAGAATAGATCTATTATAATCGGATTTTCCGGAAAAGGCAACTGTTCCGTCTTAAACAGATCCGTGAATTTACCGCTTTTCCGTTCGGCGCCGTTCCAAATTCCGGACGTCCCCGCTTATACGCCCTTTTCAGCCGCCAAAGGCTGCAAAAGCTCTTGTTCGACGCAGATCATCTCCCGGATCTGCCCCGCCGCTTTCCAAAGCAGCCCCGGATCCCGGACCATATGGAACTTGATGCCGAGGTTCAGCGCCGTTTCCGCGCACGCGACAGCGCGCGCATAAGGAACGGGATCCGCCCGCACGCCGCTTTCTTTCAAATACGTCAGCCCTTCATACGTCATCCGCGCATGTTCCAGAATGACGCGGAGCGGCCTGAGATCCAGCGCCGCGCGTTCGTCCGTCTCCGACAAATCCGCCGCCGTTTTTTCCAGACAGCCGAGGCCGTAGCCGTTTTCCGCGGCTCCCTTGTTGGCCGACGTCACATAATCGTGCAGAATACGGCGGTAATGGTCCGGATCAAAACGGCAGGCCGCGTTCGGCTGATAAAAGCAGAACAGAGCGCCGATAAACCGTTGATTGAGATGGTAAACGCTCTCTACATAATCGGTATAAGATACCGTAAAGGGTTCATAAATGCGGTTTTTCGTGTAGCCGATCGACAAGAACTGCCGCGCCGCGCCGTCGTATCCGTAAATCAAATTGTTGTGGACAAAATGCCGCTTTTGATAACCGCCCTTGGCCGGAACATAGAACTCGTCAAAGGTTCCCATCTGATAAAAGCCGTGATCGAGCATGTCGCAAAGAAGAGCGACCAGATCGAAACTGCGGTATCCCCGCACCATTTTAGGAGGCACATTGACAAGGAACTTTGTCGGCAGCAGCTGCTCCGTTTCAAAGCGCCAATCGCTGTAAATATACGGATTCAGCATCCGCTCTTGCGCATCCCACATCAGATTGGTATAGTGCATCGTCAGAAAGGGGCGCATATTCGGATCGTTTCCGAGAATCATACTCATCCAAAACGCATGGTGCTGATACGACTGTACTGGAGGCTGGATTTCAAGCGGCAAAACAACCGATGTCTCCGGCAACGGAATCCCCTCTTTTTCAGGAAGTTGGACATAGTATATCACAAACCGCGTAAATATCCAAATATCCGCGCGTTTTCTTAATAAAACCTCTTCCAGGCATTCAAGGCCGCTGTTCGCTGCGAGTGAAATGGTCTCCCTTCGCGCATCGATGTTCAGTTTTACCCGCTTGTTACGGTAACTCTAATCCCCGAATTCTTCTTTGATGCGCTCATTTACGCGGGCACTCATGCCGTTTGGCAGCAGCTTGAGGTCTTCTATTTTCACAGATATTTCGGCAATATCGTCTTTTTCGCCGTATTGCGGGAAATTCACAAGAACATAATTCGGGACAGAGGGAGGGAAACAAATCCAACCCTGCATTCCCTTGTGTACGCCGTCAATTGCATATTCTTCCTTTTCCACCAGCACTTCTACGCAATCCATTTCCTTCATGTCATTTACCTCCATATGGTGTGATCAATTTGATCTGTCCGTACTCCGGTTTATGTAGTAGGCATATGTTTCGGCATTCCGGTGAGGGGATTTGTATCCACGATTATACATTTGCCGTATCGATTTTTTGCTTGATATCCGCTAGTTACGGTGGCTCAATCCCCGAATTCTTCTTTGATGCGTTCATTTACACGGGCACTCATGCCGTTTGGCAGCAGCTTGAGATCTTCTTCTTTCACGGATATTTCGGCAATATCGTCTTTTTCACCGTATTGCGGAAAATTCACAAGCCAAGTACCATTGCAATAATCGTCTGAACAAATCCAACCCTGCATTCCCTTGTGTACGCCGCATTTGGCATAGCGTTCCTTTTCCACCAGCACTTCTACGCAATCCATTTCCTTCATGTCATTTACCTCCATATGGTGTGATCAATTTGATCTGTCCGTACTCCGGTTTATGTAGTAGGCATATGTTTCGGCATTCCGGTGAGGGGATTTGTATCCACGATTATACATTTGCCGTATCGATTTTTTGCTTTGATACCCGCTTGTTACGGTGGCTCTAATCCCCGAATTGTTCTTTGATGAGTTCATTTACGCGAGCGCTCATGCCGTTTGGCAGCGGCTTGAGGTCTTCTATTTTCACGGATATCTCGGCAATATCGTCTTTTTCACCGTATTGCGGGAAATTCACAAGGACATAGTTCGGGACAGAGGGGGGGCAGCAAATCCAACCCTGCATTCCCTTGTGTACGCCGTCAATTGCATATTCTTCCTTTTCCACCAGCACTTCTACGCAATCCATTTCCTTCATGTCACTTACCTCCATATGGTGTATTTAATCTGATTTCTCCGTTTGGATAAACCATCCAGCCTGTAATAAACGATACGGTTCCCTCTCTATCTTTCCTGGGTATTTCTACCCGTATGCTGATGCGCTGACCATCCTTATTCAATTTCCCCAAAGCATATTCCCCGGTTCTGTATTTCTCCAGCCCCTGCTTGGCGATTTCGTTTTGCAGCCAACGGGAATCTTCAACCGAATAACCCCAACTTTCAAATGCTTTATTCTTTCCATGCTCGTAACTATTATTGGGATCAAACAAATACGGATCAAATTTTGAATACGGGCAGTGGGACGAACTGTGCGTTAATACATCGCTATACGGAACACTCTCCATTACGCAATGACAATACGGGTGGTGCGGCCATTTCGGCGTTCTTTCCTCCGCAAACCAACATTCGTCCAGCTTGAGACACTCCGGGCAATGATTCTCGCTTAGATTCCGATGTATCCATTGGATCCAAATCGGCGCATCCGGCGGCCGCTCGCCCCATACCGCCGCTCTCATCACTTCGGATAAATAGTCCATTTCTTCTCCTTTCACCTCCCTCCTCTTACGGTTTTTTGAACATCAAGTTCTAAACAAAAGCAATTAGAACATATGTTCTGTTTTATTATACACGGGATTTTTACTTTTGTCAAGGAGAAGGCCAAAATTCCGGACAGCGCCCTCAAAATGGTCAAAAGGCAGTCAGCACTAGACGTACCCGCGCATGCCTGTTAATGGATCCTTGACAACAAAACAAAGTCCGGGGTATACTGGAATAAGATGATTGACAAGGATATGCTGGAAGCCATTGGGCAGATAATGGATAGCAAGTTGGGAAAGGCTCTTGAACCCATACATAGCGATATCCGTACCATGAAGGATGATATACAATCCTTGAAAGCTGATAACTTTGGAGAAGATGGTTGAGCTCTTCCTCGAAGGCCAGCAAGGCCTGAACGAGAAGTTCGCCAAGCTCGACCAAGTGTCGAGGATGTAGACGAAATCAAGATCAAGGTATCGGCCCTTGAAGAAGTATCCAGAAGCTAAGCCTCGCAGATTCGTGAAATACGGTTGGCAAAATAAAGAAAGCCGGAAGCACCCTTGCGGGTGCTCCCGGCTTTCTTGTTTCTGTTCGGCCGCTCTGCGAGTGACCGGCCTTTTGACATGTGCGAATGGCGTCCTTGCCTCTATCATCCGCTTGTATCATTCTGCGTCAAAGAATTCCGGCACCGATACGCCAAAAAAAGAATCCTGTATGGTCTGGTACCGCTTCCGCGCGTCGTCTTCGGTTTCGGCCGGATAGACGTACCGATTGGTTTTCCCGCTGTCGGATTCAGGAAATTCCATTATTATGCATTCCGTAAATTTCCCATCTGCGATCATCCGCACCTCCGCCTCCGACTCTGTCACATACTCTTGCGGCGCTGTTTCCACCTGCCTGAACTTCGTCGCAGACAATTCCATATACGGCGCGCCGGCCGGTTTCCATTTGCTCCGCAGTTCTTCCAGAAAACCTCCGGTATCCCGTCCCACCACGGTATACTCCGTCTCCCCCACCGTGATCGTACCGGTGTATGAATCGGGAGCCGTCAGCCTCCGGTGACGGGTGAGGGAGACGGTCACTGTGGTATAATCCTTCTGAAATTCCCCGACGGTGTCGTGCCCCTCACGTGTATACAACAGCGCCACATTATCCAAGCGCACCTCTACCTTCCGGGGCCATTTGTACACGACGGTACCGACCGCCATCACCGACAACAATCCCAGAACCGCCCACAGGATAATTCGTTTCTTCAACGGTATCTCCTCATTTCTCAATTCGGATCAGTCGTTCAACGATTGATACAGCGCATATGCCTCGCTGTCGGATGCAGCGGGATATACATACGCCTTGATGAAATCGACGCCTACCTTCGGGCTTTCCAGCAGATAGAACCGATCAAACCTTTTATCGATATAGACGGTCACGATGGATTCCGCTCGAGGAATGAGGAGACCCGGCTCGATCTCTTTCGTTACGCGATAATCGGCATGCAGTGTCATGGCGGGAGTTTTTCCATACGCGATTTTGTCCTGCATATCGGAGAGCAGTCCATTCCGGCGTTCTCCCTGAATCGTATACTCCACGTCCCCCACCGTGATCGTGCCGGAATAGCTGTCCGGGGCGGTCAGCATCCGGCGCCGCACCAAGGACAGCTTCACCGTCGTGTAGCCGGGTTGGAAGCCTTCCACTTTTTCCGCATCGTCTCGTGCATACCATAAAGCCACATTTTCAAAGGTCAGATCCTTGTGCTGAGGCCACTTATACACCGTGAAGCCGATCACAGCCGTCAGCAGAATGCCTAGGACCGTCCAGCGGATGATCCGCCTTTTTTTCAATGGTATCCCCCTCCATTCACAATAGCCCGGCAGGCCAATATGAGTAAAATGGTGTAACTTTCGTGGTTGTTTTCTGACCATTTTTCTTTCCTGAATAATATAAATCTCCAATGGTATTACGCAGGGGAGTTAAATTGTAAAGATCATCATAACTTAGTGTGAAATTGTGAAACCAAACGGCTGCATCTGTCTCTGCAGAACTAAAACGGCCTTCTAAATATATTTTATTTCTTATATGAGATTGAGTTGGCTCATTGCGTCCTAAAACGCAGTCATAGTACTGATATGTATAATGATGAGTTTCGTCAATCGATGCCCGATTAGCCGAATTTGAGAGCCACCACGAACCGTTGCTGCTTTGTACCCAGACATATTTCATCTGTGAGGATGCGTTGGCCGTAATCCGATACGTTTCCCCATTAGAAGCCGTTGCTGTAATTTGGGTGTCAAAAACCCGCAAGGGCAAATATCATGTCCACGCTCCATTGAATGGCCGTGACAGCGCCCTCGGATAAATAAGGGGATAAAATAAACCCCGTACCGGCCGAAACGGCCGCCCCAAATAGCATCGTGGCAAAATCATCAAGGGCATCAGGGTCATAGCTGGTTGATACATACATGTCGATCGGCGCAAAAGAACGATACATCCGATTTCCGCCCGGTTTATCCTGAACTTTAATCGTATAGGTTGTATACGTTTTACCGCTGACGGATACGGTGCAATAAGTTTTCAGCAGAGTATAGAGGTTTTCACAGTTCAACTCCGGTGGCGCAGCCCGGGCCGCTCCGCCCTCGGTCTGACCCATTGGCATATCCGCATACAAGGTGTCTGCCAGCTCCTCCTCCGTCGGCGTTGCTCCCATATCCTGGAGTTGTATTTCCAGTGCGGCGTATTCCGAACAATACTGCTGGATTTCGCGTTCGATTTCCGCATTGTCAAACTGTTCCAACTCGGTTAGAATCGCCGCCATGTCCTCATCTTCCAACTGTCCGACGGCCATATTCAGTAGTTCCAGATTGGTCAGTATCGACAGATCCTGTTCTTCTGCGTAGACCACCCGTTCCCCTTGCTGCGCGGCGATCAGGCGGCTCTTCAAATCCTGTACGGCAACCTGCACAGTTTCCAACTCCCGCACTTTCTCGTTTAAATCGATCAACCGATTCCATATCTCTTCGGCCTCCGCCGTCCATGTTGTAGAAATCACCTCCGCGTTTCCGGCCTGCTCTTCCAGGAATGCTTCCATTCGCTGCGGGTCCTTCTGGATCTCCCCTAACATGTATGCATCCGACTCGGTCTCTTCTAAGTCCGGCACTTCATACAGCGCGTCATAATCGTGTTCTGATGCAAAATCGTCGGTCCCGCCCGACGCCAGACCATCAGCCGACACGAACGGCGTTGTAACCGTCAGCAAAGCGCAGATGGAAATCAAGGCCCATATCCGTTTCATTGACATTTCCCTCCTAAACTTAAACCATTGTTCCCGCTCGGCTTAACACATAGTCATTCCTCCTTCCGCTATCGGATTACGATTTCGGTCCGGCAGTTGTACAGAGCATTATCATGGGAGAGAAAGACGCTGCGGGATCCGGCTGAACCGGACGCCAGCAGTAGTCCATATCGCTCTTTCAAACAATCCGGATCGGCAAACCATGTTCTCGCCGCTTTTGTCAAATCAAAGACCTGGATTCCTTTCCTTCCATCGTGGATTTCAGCAACAAGCGGACCAGTCGTAATCGGGGTTTCCCAAGTAGAGGTCAAACTGCACCAATCCTCCTCCACTTCATAAAAAGCTACATTTGCCAGATTGAGCGACATCGTGTGATACTGCACCGATTCGATAATGTCGGGATTGATGCTGAACAAGGAAGCCAAGACAAAGCGCACATAACACTTGCCTTCTCCCAGCATCGCATCCTCCCCAATAACTGATACATTGGACAAATAGCGGTTTACCGCCGGTGTTCCTGCATACACGGGGGTATCCGGCTGTTTGTCACGTCGCTCACTTGTGTCCAGTCCATCTCGTTCCGAACTGACACTTTAGGATTGTTTTGGTTGGAATCGATTAGGACCGGCGCCTGAATGATCCCCAAGATCCTATCGGGATCTTTCAAATCCATAAATAAAATGTAGCCATCCATCACGACGGGCTCTGCATTTTGAACATCAAACCAATAGGAATGTTCGGCCGTTCCGTTTTTCTTTCTTATGATTGTCTCATTCTCTGCACCAAGCAACGTAGGATAAGAAAGGAAGCTCGTATTCTTGTCAAACACATGATCATACAATATAACCTTCTTTTCATCACCCAGCAAATTCTCGCTGTCTGTATATCGTCCGGACAGCCTCTCTTCTGTCTCCGGGCCATAACAGTCCTTCGATAGGATGATTCCCTGATCTGCAGACAGTTCGGCAGGAAACGACGTATTAAAATCGCTCTTCGCCACTGCGTATGGATAGGTCCCGTCGTCCGTGCTTCGAATTCGCTCATCGATCAAGTTCATTTTCTGCGTTGACTCATCCCGATATCGAATCGGTACAGCAAAGACAAAGAGATGACGGAAACCCTCTTTATCCTGAAAGCCGATCGACACTTCCGTATCGAATTCGTCCAGCTTTTTAACGAAGCCGCGCTCTGCCATCTCTTCGGCGGTAAAAAAACTATAATAATGCTCCGGGAGCACAACGGGGGCCGCCTTCCCTGCATGGCATCCAGGCGACAATATTATATATACAATAAATATTATAATTAATTTCCTCATTCATTGTCCTTTCAATATTTTAATCATTATCATTTATGATTAATTGCTTTATAAATATTATAATATCACACTTTTTTAATCTTATCATTAAATTATTCTCGAAATCTTTTTCACTATTTTTGGATCATCTACTCAACTGATCATGGACTCTATTGCGAACGTAAAAGCGAGGCCCTTGTGGTAATGCTGCACCGAAGAGAAACAAAATTGCAAAGAGTGATTCCATAGCGGCAGCTTAATGGCAAACCGTAACTTAAGCTTGAGCGGTAATCAGCCGGACCGATCTCAGGAGATGAAAACTACGCAGCCGAATATCGACTGGGATACCACACTATTCAGATGTCAGTAAAATCCGAAATAGACACACAGTAAATTCGACTGACAAAGCAGGGCTGAAATATGTGCGAACAAAAAGTGGAATAGGTACAAACGAATAGTACCCCCACATCACCATTCCGTGATGTGGGGGTACTATTTTCTCTCATAACAAAAGTCGCCGCAAGCGACATGCAGCTTGCGGCGACGTGGTGAACCATCGGGGATTCGAACCCCGGACACCCTGATTAAAAGTCAGGTGCTCTGCCAGCTGAGCTAATGGTTCATAAATCGGCTTGCCGGTCCTACCAGATTCTCCTGAAAGACCGCTTGAAATATTATATCCAACGGTCCTGCAAAAGTCAAGCAAAAAATCGGACAAGCCTCATTTTTATGCATCCGCACCAAAAGTTGTACGCTGTCTCCCCCATGTCCGGATGTTCCCAACAGAAAGACCGGCGCGTCCACTATGCCCCCTCAAGGGCGGAGCGAGAGACTGCGCAGACGCGCCACCGCTTCCCGGGTCTGCTCTCGATCCCCGAATGCGGTCAGGCGAAAATACCCCTCGCCGTTTTTCCCGAAACCCGCCCCGGGTGTGCCCACGACCTGCGCGTTTTCGAGCAGATAGTCGAAAAATGCCCACGAATCCAAGCCGTTTGGACAGGCCATCCAAATGTAAGGCGAATTCACGCCGCCCGTATACCAGATGCCCATATCCGCAAGCGCATCGGCGATCAGACGGGCGTTTTCCCGATAATAGGCGATATTCTCCGCCGTCTGCCGCCGGCCTTCCGGGCTGAAAACCGCCGCGGCGCCCCGCTGCACGATATACGGCACGCCGTTGAACTTGGTCGTCTGACGGCGCAGCCACATCTGTCGCAGGCTCAGCCCGTCCGCTTCCAGCTCGGACGGCACCACCGTCCAGCCGCAGCGGGTACCGGTGAAACCGGCTGTCTTGGAAAAGGAGCAGAACTCGATGGCGCAGTGCTTGGCCCCCTCCAGCTCGTAGATACTGCGAGGCCGGGACGCATCCGTTACAAATGCCTCATAGGCGGCGTCAAAAAGGATCAATGCCTTCCGTTCGCGCGCGTAATCCACCCAGCTCTGCAGCTGATCCCGTGAGTAGACGGCGCCCGTGGGATTGTTCGGCGAGCACAGATAGATCAGATCCGCGTCGGTCCGTTCATCCGGCATGGGCAGAAAGCCGTTTTCCCGAACGGCCCGGAGATACCGCACCGAACGGCCGGCCATGATATTCGTATCCACGTAGACCGGATAGACCGGATCGGGAATGAGCACCGTATTGCCGGTATCGAACAGATCCAAGATATTGCCGAGATCGCTTTTCGCGCCGTCGCTGACAAAGATATCGTGCGGATCGAGGTCGATCCCCCGCTCCCCGTAATAATCCCGGATCGCCTCCCGCAGAAACGCATAGCCCTGCTCCGGCCCATATCCGCGGAAGGTTTCCTTCTCCCCCATTTCCGCGACCGCCGCCGCGAGCGCCTCCAACACAGCCGGAGAAAGCGGCCTTGTCACGTCGCCGATGCCCAAACGGATGACGTCCGCTTCCGGATGCGCCTCCTTATAGGCCGACACGCGCGCGGCAATGGTCGAAAATAAATAGCTGTCCTCCAGATCCGCATAATGCCGATTGATATGCATAGCCGAATCCTCCTTTAAATCTCCACGATGCCCTCAAACACCGTGCGGGCGCCCCCGGTCAGGGTGACGGTCTCATCCGTGACGCGGATCACCAAATCCCCGCCGCGCAGTTTCACGGTGATATCGGTATTCTTGTCGCAGTATCCGTTTTCCACCGCCGCCACTGCTGCGGCGCAGGCGCCGGTCCCGCAGGCCCAGGTTTCCCCGCTGCCCCGCTCCCACACCCGCATTTTCAGGGTATGGCGGTCGATGACCTGGATAAACTCGGTATTCACCCGCTCGGGAAAGAGCGGATCGTTTTCAAAACGCGGGCCGATCCGTTCGAGATCGAGGGCGTCCGGATTTCCGCCGAACACGACACAGTGGGGATTGCCCATGGATACGCAGGTGATCGCGTGCTCTTCCCCGGCGATAGTCACCGGGCGGCCCACCACCTTGTCCCCGGACAGCTTCACCGGAATCAGAGGCGGCCGCAGTTCAGCCGGCCCCATATCCACCGTCGCCAGCCGGACCTCGCCGTTTATCTTGTGCAGCTGGAGCGTTTTGATGCCCGACAGCGTTTCAATGGTCAGCGTGAGCTTCGGAACGATGCCGTGATCGACCAGATATTTGCCCACGCAGCGAATCGCATTGCCGCACATCCGTCCTTCGCTGCCGTCGAGGTTGAACATCCGCATGCGGGCGTCGGCCACATCGGAGGGCAGGATCAGGACCACGCCGTCCCCGCCGATGCCCTGATGCCGGTCGGACAGGCGGACACTGAGCCCCTCCGGATTCTCGATTTCCAGATCCATGCAGTCGAAATAAATATAATCGTTTCCGCATCCCTCCATCTTGGCAAAGGGATGGCGGCGGCGCTCCTTACGCATGTGGTTCAGATTGACAAGCTCGGTGCTGTGGACGGAATACCGGCTGCGCAGGCTGTCCGCCACGGCGTTTGCGGTATCGATCGAGGTCAGGCAGGGGATGCTCCGTTCGACCGCCTTGCGGCGGATTTTGACATCGTCCATGGTCGGGATCCGGCCTTTAGAGGAGGTGGAAATGACGATCTGAACCCGCCCGCTTTCCAGCAGCGTGAGGGGATTCCGGTCGGACTCGTGGACCTTGGCTATCTCCTCGACCTCCAGGCCGCCCTCCCGGATCACCCGGGCGGTGCCGGCCGTCGCGTACAGCGAAAACCCGAGTTCCCGGAATTTTTTAGCCGTATCCACGATTTCCACCTTATCGCTGTCCCGGACGGTCAGCAGGACGCCGCCTTTCCGTTCCAAGCGGTATCCGGCCGCGAGAAGGCCCTTATACAGCGCCTCATCCAGCGTGTCCGCGATGCCCAGCACCTCTCCTGTCGACTTCATTTCGGGACCGAGATGGGTATCCACGTTGGTGAGCTTTTCAAACGAGAAAACCGGCACCTTCACCGCCACGTAGGGTGGCGGCGGATAGAGCCCCGTGCCGTAGTCCATATCGATCAGCTTCTCCCCCAGCATGCAGCGGGTGGCCAGATCCACCATCGGCACCCCCGTGACCTTGCTGATGTAGGGCACGGTCCGGGAGGAGCGGGGATTGACCTCGATGACGTACAGCTCTTCCTCGTAGATCAGATACTGGATATTGATGAGGCCCTTGGTTTTCAGGGCCGCCGCCAGCCGCCGCGAGCAATCGACAATGGTGTCCACGAAATCGTCCTGCAGGTTCCAGGCCGGATAGACCGCGATCGAGTCCCCGGAATGCACGCCGGTCCGTTCGATGTGTTCCATAATGCCGGGGATGAGGATCTCCTCCCCGTCGCAGATGGCGTCGATCTCCAATTCCTTGCCCATGAGATACTTGTCGATGAGGATC
>CABUNG010000005.1 GCA_902492895.1 uncultured Oscillospiraceae bacterium
CGATACAGCGCCACGCCGTCCCGGGTCAGGGCCACATACAAGGACTCGTCGTCCTCCCCGCGGGGGCTGTGCACCCCCAGGGTCAATATCAGAGCGGCCGCAAGCAGATAAAGGGCGGAAAATCCAACGAAAAACACCGCCACATCCAGCAGCAGCCAGTTGGTCAGGATCGCATACTGTGCCGTCGCTGTTGCCATGAGCAACAGCATCGGCAGGCCGATCGGCAGCGTCGACCAAAGGCGTTTCATCCGCGTCCGCCGCTCTTCCCTCTTGGAAAAAGGGACGGCGGCGCGGGCCAGCACCTCGTCATCCGAGGAAAATTCCGGAATGGGAAGCGGCTCATACAGGCGGGGGACCAGCGCCGCTTTGATCCGGACCAGGCCGGCCGGCAGTCGTCTGCGCAGAAACGCCCGGATGAGCGAGGCGTCATAGGCCGTCAGATCCTGACCCCGCAGGACAATCCGGCGGCTGTCCGCAAACAGGGCGATGACGTTGGCCGTTTCGATGTAGGCAGTCACCTCCGAAAAGGGCAGGATACTCGTACCGCGGGCTGTCACGCATTCGAGCCGGTCGGTATAAAACTCCAGCTTCTGCCCCTGGAGTGCAGCCGGATCGGCCATCCGCGTGGCATAGGCCATGCGGAGATGGCGCTCCCGCTTCATTCGGCTCCAGACCAGTCCCCCGATCAGGGCGAGAACCGATCCCATAACGAGCAGGAGCGTCGCCCCGATCATCGCGGTATTGCCGCCGGCCGCTGCATCGCCGATCGCCATCCATCCGAACAGGAGGATGAGAAGGATCATACCGATGAGCAGCGTGATCCCATGTCCGGCGCTCAAATGGGTGATTTCCAGATATTCCGAAAGGGAGAGCGGGCGGCCGCCGACCAAAATCCGCAGCCGGCCGGGATCCTCGTCCTCTTCCGGTTCGGCGGGGACTTCCCAAGGATTCGGGGGTATGCCGTATCCGGGCGGCACCGTTTCGTAAGGCGATGCAGGCCCCGTCCAAACCGGAGGCTGTCCCATCGGCGGCGGATACCCTGCCCCCGTTCCATAACCCGGTGGCGGCACAGGCGTGCCGTAGGCGGGAGCGGACGGCTGCCCGTACGGCGGATACACCGGCGGCACTCCATACGGTGTGCCCGGCATGGTGCCGTAGGGAGAGGCCGGGGGAACGACATATGGGACGCCCGGCGGGGTACCATAGGGAGAAGCCGGCGGGACCGTCGGCGGCCGGTCGGCGGAACGGTCCGGATTTTCCGGCCCCGCACTCTGCCAGGCCGGCGGCTGCTCGGCCGGTATGGAACCCGGATCGGCGGGGGGATTCACCTGTCCGGGCGGCGTATTTTTCAGCCACGGTTCCGGCTGCATATCCGGAAGGCGGTCGTTTTCGTCCATCTGGCTCACCCTTTCGTGAGAGAATGCGTCAGGATTTCGGCTTTTTGGGAATCATGCGGGCATCCACCAGCCGTTTCAGCTCGTCCAAGTCCGCAATGGTGCGTTTGGGCAGGGTGACGGCCAGGGAATGGGTGTAAAAATCCACCCGGTCAGGTCTTTCCACCGCCCGGGAAATATCGTTCCAGGGAATGCGCAGTTCTTTCTCCCGGCCCGCAGCGCCCCATAGTGTCAGTCCGGAGGGGGTCAGGTCAACCGACAGGCGCAGGGCCTCCCCTCCCGAGATCCGGATCACGGTATTCGCTTTGCTGCGGCTGGTGATGTATCCGATGAGGAACAGCCCCACCACCACCGCGAGGAAAACCAGGATCGCGGGGATGCCCAGGCACAGATCAAACGACAGCGCCAGCAAAAACGCGAAAAAGGCCAAATTGGGCAGGTTTTTCATATAACCTTCCACCGAAGAGGCCGTCATCAGACGGACAAATTCCTTGGGCGTATATTCCACCCGGAAAGACATCTCGGCCTCTTCTTCCGGAACGGGAGACAAGTCGGGAAGCGGCAGGCGCTCGGCCGCTCCGGGAATCAGGCGTCCGTAAAGCCTTTGCCTGGGTCCGGGTACATACGACAAGGCGTATTGGCGGAGAAGCGCGGCATCGGCTTCCGTTAAGCAGCGAGCGGGTAGCACGATGGAACGGCCTTCCGCCCCGCCGAACACCATCAGATCCGGCGATTCGATGTAAAGGGTACACTGGGCAAGCGGGATCTCGGTTACGGCTTTTGCCGTCGTTTTCCGGACGATACCCGGCGAAACGGTTACGATCCCCTCGTATCGGTAGCCCGTCATCCGGGTTTGGTCGTAGCCCCGCCCGGCCCTGGTCCGCATCTGACGGGGCATCATGACGAACAGGTAGGCTTCCATCAGCACGAGCAGAAGGGCCATCAGCAGAAGGGAAACGTCCAGTCCGCGCCCGGCCCGGAAGTCAAACACCAAAAACAGCAGACAAACACCGAACAGCACGGCTGTGGTGACGAGCTGAATCGTCCGCAGCCGGAACGCCGGGGTTCCCCGGGACAGCAGTTCCTGGAACCGGACGTATTCCTCCCGTTTCAGATCCGCCGAAAAGGCTGCGGTGCCGGCCTGTTCCGGAGTCTGCGGCATTCCGTTATCCACGCTCCGTCACCCCTTTCCCGTCCGCAATCCATGTGCGGAGCCGCCGAATATCCTCGTCCGTGAGCAGGCGCTTGGGAATCCAGATCCGTACTTCCCGGCCATAGGCCATGTTGAAAAAGCTGTCGGTTTCGGCCGACCGGGTGATGAGGGCCCGCGGCAGCGTCCCCTCCAGGCCGCCGCTCCGGATCTCCACGCCATCGACAGTGAACCGGTAGGTTCCCGCCATGCCGAGTTCCGGCTTTTCATCAAATTCTCTGGCGGCCGCCCCCTTGTCGAGCAAGGGGGCAAAAATCCCGTCGTAGCCGATTAAGAAAACCCCCACCAGCAACAGTCCCGCCGCAACGGAGGGCGCCAGGGAAATCCAGCTTCCAAAAAACAGGCCCGCGAGTCCGAGCGCGCCGAGCAGCGCACCGCCGCCCGTAATCAGAGGCAGATGGCCCCGGCGCTGTTCCCGCCGAAGCTGGGCCGCATACTGCATATAATCCTCCCGCGTGATCAGCACGCTGAGAGTCAGAATCGTCTTGTCCTCCCGGGGATTTTCCCGCTCCGGCATATAAAGGCCACCTCCCATCCTTTAATTATTAAAAAATCAAAACATCCAGTTGCGCATCACACGCCGGCGGCGGATAAACGTCACGCGTAGCTGTTCGAGCACATCGTCCCGCCGTTCCTCCGGAATGCAGCGTTTCGGCAGGATGAGAAACCGCTCCCTGTCCTTGAGAAACAGAATAATCTCCGGCGTTTCAATACATTCCGGCATCAGGGCGTATTGATCGGTCAGCGTCAGCGTTGGCGCGGCCGTCACCACATTGTCGGGAAACAGGCGCAGGGTTGCCGGGCAAAACAACGCCGCATAGATGACATAGTCGCGTTCCGCCTGTCGCCGGACGGCAGCCGGCTCGGCCACAAAAAACAGTAGCAGAAGCAGCGGGCACAGCGCGCAGAAAAACACCGAAATCAGCGGCGGAACCGCCGGCCAGCGGAAGGAAAACACCCCGATGAGCAGCACGAGCGATGCCGCGCCGACGACAAAAGGCGTCGACCGCAGCGTCCCTGTCCGTCTGGCGGCGATCAGCGCCGCACGGACATATTCGTCCTTCGTGACATTGACCGGGAATTCCGCCCGGGGCTGTGTTTCATAGGCCATGGGGACTCCCCTCTCCATTCCTCTGTCTCCGGCAGAACGTCGTTAGAGCTCCGCTCCGTTATCGGGATCCGGTTCTCCTTCCAGCTTCCGTTTCAGGAAAGCCAGGCAATCCTCCGGGAGCCCCCTGTGGGGAAGCGGCACCATCTCGGTGCCATACCGCAGGATATACAGCCCCGGCAACGCGGTGAGGGTTTCAGTCCCAAAAGCGTGGATGTCCTCCGCCTCTCCAAAACGCAGGCCCTCTTCATACACCCGCAGCCGGGTCGGCCGTCTGTCCTTCATCTCCTGCCCGGACAGATGACGGGCCCGCCATTCCGGAACAATCCAGAGCGATGCGATGAGAAGCAGGGACAGGATCCCCAGAAACAGACTGCTCAGTGCCTCCTGTCCCTGGGCGAAAAACGGCACGATACACCAGGCGGCGAGCAGGCCGAGCACAACGGTCTCCACCACCCGGCCGGCCGTGCCGACCCGTCTTATATCGCCGTATTTGAGTGACCGGTAGATGTCGTCCCTCGTCAGGGTTATCCCGATATCCCACTTTTCCACAGGGACACCTCACACGTCCAGATTGGACACGTATTTGGCATTGCGCTCGATGAATTCCCGGCGGGGCTCCACTTTGTCCCCCATCAGGATGGTGAACGCTTCATCGGCTGCTTCCGCATCCTCCAGTTCAACTTTCAGCATGGTGCGGAAAGCCGGATCCATCGTGGTTTCCCACAGCTGTTCGGGATCCATTTCACCAAGGCCCTTATACCGCTGGATATCGGCGTTTCCGCCGAATTCGGCGATATACTGATCCCGTTCGGGATCGGAAAAAGCGTACCGCACCTGTTTGCCGCGGGAAACCTTAAACAGCGGCGGCTGCGCGATATACACATGTCCCTCCTCCACAAGGGGGCGCATATAGCGGAAAAAGAAGGTGAGCAGCAGGGTCCGGATATGGGATCCGTCGACGTCGGCATCGGCCATGATGATGACCTTGCCGTACCGGAGTTTGGAGAGATCAAAGTCGTCCCCGATGCCGCAGCCGAGCGCGATGACGATGGGCACCAGCTTTTCGTTGCCGTACACCTTATCGAGCCGCGCTTTTTCAACGTTCAACATCTTACCCCACAGCGGCAGGATGGCTTGGAAATTCCGGTCCCGGCCCTGAATAGCCGAGCCGCCGGCCGAGTCACCCTCGACGATATACAGTTCGGTCCGCTCCGCATCGCTCCAGATGCAGTCGGCGAGTTTTTCGGGCATACGGGTGTTCGCGAGTCCGCTCTTTTTCCGCGCGAGCTCTCTGGCCTTCTGCGCAGCCTCCCGCACCCGGGCGGCATTGATGGACTTTTCAAGGATCGCCTTGGCAACCGCGGGATTTTCCTCGAGAAACGGCACGAGTTTATCGGCAAGCAGGGTGTTGACCAGCGGTCCGATGATGGTGCTGCCGAGCTTGGCTTTCGTCTGTCCCTCAAACTGGGCGTCTTTGAGCTTGACGCTGATGACCGCGGTCATACCCTCCCGCACATCGTCGCCCTTGAGGTTGGTGTCCGCGTCCTTGAGCATGGAGTGCCGGCGGGCATAATCGTTGAAAATGCGGGTGATGCCGGTTTTAAAGGCGTTTTCGTGGACGCCGCCGTCCACGGTATGAATATTGTTAGCAAAAGAAATGATGTTCTCGTTGTAGCTGTCGTTGTACTGAAACGCGACCTCGACAATGGAATCCCCGTCGGTGGTGGACATATGCACGACCTGATCGTGCAGCACCTGATAGCCGCGCGTCTTATTCATGAATTCCACAAAGGAGGAGATGCCGCCTTCATAACAATATTCCTGGCTCAGCACATTGTCCGCGTCGCGGGTATCCGTCAGGGTGATTTTCAGTCCCGCATTGAGGAAGGCCTGCTCCCGCAGGCGCTTTTGCAGAACTTCGAACTCATATTCCACCGTTTCGGTAAAAATCTCGGGATCGGCTTTGAAGCGGATGAGCGTCCCCGTCTCTTCCGTAGAACCGATGACGGTCAGATCATTCACCGGCACGCCCCGTTCGAACCGCTGGGCGTACACATTGCCTTCCCGGGAGACCTCCACTTCCAGCCATTCCGAAAGGGCGTTGACCACCGAAGAGCCGACCCCGTGCAGGCCGCCCGACACTTTATAGCCGCTGCCGCCGAATTTGCCGCCCGCATGCAGCACCGTGAGAACCACCGTGACCGAGGGCAGACCCAGCTTTTCGTTGATACCCACAGGAATGCCGCGGCCGTTATCCCTTACCGTCACGACATTGCCGGGAAGAATCTCGACCTCGATATGGGTACACACACCGGCGAGGGCTTCGTCGATGGAGTTGTCCACAATTTCATACACCAGATGGTGAAGTCCCCGGGGGCCGGTTGAACCGATGTACATGCCCGGACGTTTCCGGACCGCCTCCAGTCCCTCGAGAACCTGTATCTGGCTTTCATCGTACACCTCGTTATCCGCGCGGGTCATCGCGCTTTCGAGGGCCTGATCCATTTCCATTTCCGTACTCATGTCGGAGCTTCCTCCCATTCGCGTGTTCGCCATGTTCAGACGTTTGATAAACCTTCCACAAAACCGGTCCGCTTGAGCAGAGTCGATGAGGATATCTGCGAAATATACACCGTCTCGGTTCCGTCCCCATCCACACACACCACAAACGACTTCGGCAGTTCCATGGTGACATTGCAGACACGGCCGCCTTTTTCGGCATCTGCGAGAAATTGGCGGGTATTTTTCGAAATCGTGGCATTCTCCATGTCGAAAATACCCACAATATCCCGCAGCCGGACCACCGTTTCCTGACCGAGATGCAGATACATCGGCCCGTCTCCTTTCGTTTATCCCGAAGCTTTATCCCTCGAGAACCCCTTGTTTCATGTGAAACTCCACGCCGCCGTCCATGCGGCGGAGGGGTGCCGGGTCACAGCAGGTGATGAATACCTGCCAGTCATGGATATGATTGAGAATATAATCCTGCCGGGACGCGTCGAGCTCACTCATCACATCGTCCAGAAGCGCAACCGGCTGTTCACCCGTGACGTCCCGGAGCAGGGTCGCCTCTGCGAGTTTCAGAGCAAGAACCGCCGAGCGCTGCTGTCCCTGTGAGCCATATGTCCTGGCAGGCAGTCCGGCGATCAAAACCTCCAGATCGTCCCTGTGGGGGCCTGCCGTTGTAAAACCGGCGGTCCTGTCGGCCTCGCGGCTTTCCTCCAAGACGCGGCAGAGGGCTTCGGCGACCGCTTGCTCCCCATTTCCGAGAACGTCCGTCAATCCGTCGCCGGCCGGGCGGTAGAGAACCTCAAACGACTCCTTTCCGCCCGACAGTCCCCGATAAATCTCGGCCGCCGCCGGATACAGCCGCCCGATATAGGCGTTCCGGGCCCGGAGGAGGCGGGCGCCTGCGTGGGACAGGCGCTGATCCCAGATATCGAGCATGGAGGCGAGATCCCCATGCAGACGACAATCTTTCAGCAAGGTGTTGCGCTGGCTGAGGGCCCTGGTATATTCCCGCAGGCTCTTGATGTAACCAGGGCGCAGCTGGCAGTAGGCTGCGTCGATAAACCGGCGGCGCTCTTCAGGTCCCCCCTTGACCAACGTCAGATGTGCGGGAGAAAAGACCACTCCACAAAAATGACCCGCCAACGAAGAAGGGGACGGCTGCGGCAATCCATTGAGCTCAGCAGAACGGCGGGAGCGGATCTGCAGGATCGCCTCCTGCTCCCGTTCCTCCGCCAGGAATGCGAGAGACAGACGGCTTTCCTCCTGCCCGAGAGCGACCAGTTCTCCGTCTTTTGCCCCCCGGAAACTGCGGGATCCCGTAAAAAGCCACAGGGCTTCGAGCAGATTGGTCTTTCCCTGGGCATTTTCACCCCAAATCACATTCACACCGGGTCCGGGCTGCCAGCAGGTCTCTTTCAGGTTGCGAAAATGCCGCAGTTCCAAACGTTCGGCCCGCATGTTTTCTCTCCTTTTCGGAGGTGTTCAGTCCGCAGCCCGGACGATGATGGTCCGGTTCTCGGCTTCCACCCGGTCACCGGGAACCAGCTTTCGCCCCCGCTGCAGACAGGTTTCTCCCCCGACCTTTACCCGGCCTTCAAGAACCATCCATTTCGCCTGTCCGCCCGTCTGCGCCAAACCCGCCAATTTCAAAAGCGCATCCAGACGAATGAACGGCGTGTGGATAACTTGTGTTGTTTCCATCATTTCTTCAGCCTCACCGGCAATACCAGGAAAAGAAAATTCTCGCCGTTCAGCGGCAGAACCTTCATGGGCGACAGCGGACCGTTGAGTTCCAATCGCACTTCGTCGGTCTCGGCATTTTTCAGCGCGTCCAGCAGGAAGCGGCTGTTGAAGCCCATTTCTTCCTCATTTCCCTCGATGGAAGCCCCGACCACATCGCTGGCGCTGCCCAAGGGGGTGGTGCAGGAAACGTGGATCTGCCCATCCTGGAAACGGCAGATGAGCGGCGATTTCAGCCGGTCGTTGATGACCAGGGAGGCGCGCTCCACCGCGTCCATCAAAGACCGGGTTCCCACCTTGATGGTGGTGGAGAAGCCGTCGGGAATCGCCTTGCGGTAAGGCAGGAATTCCCCGTCCAGCAGACGGGAGATCACGGCGTATCCCCCGATCTCGAGCACGATATGGCGTCGGCCGACCGCCAGCGCCGCGGGGGTATCCTCATCGGAGAGAAGCTTAAGCACCTCGGAAAGGGTCTTGCCGGGCACCACAAACTGCATCGTCTCGCCGCTCTTGACCTCTTCCAGCCGCATGGCAAGCCGGGTGCCGTCCACGGCCACCAGCCGGAGAGAACCGTTTTCCAATTCAAACTGGACGCCGGTGTGGACCGGCCGGGCATCGGTCTGGGCCACAGCGAAAAGCGTCTGGCGAATCATAGAACGGAGCAGATTCTGCGGCAGGGTGAGTCCCACCCCGTCCCCCACCGAAGGAAGTTCCGGGTATTCGGCCGCGGAAATGCCCATGATGGTGAATTCCGTCATCCCGCTGCGGATGAGGGTGTTGAACTTGTCGTCGCTGGATAGGGTGACGTCTTCGCCGGGTAGCCGCCGGACAATGTCGCTGAACAGGCGGGCGGTGAGGACAATTTCACCCGGTTCGCTGACCTGTGCCTCGATGGTGGTGGTGATCCCCATTTCCAGGTCATACCCCGCGAGAAACAGGGAACTGCCCGACGCACGCAGAAGGATACCCTCGAGAGCCGGCAGAGTGGTTTTACCGGACACACCTCTCTGCACGTTCCCGACGGCATCGATGAGAGCTTGCTTATCACAGAGAATATGCATACGATCCGTCCTTTCCAAAAATAATCCGTCTGATTGGTTCTATCGGCAGACTTGTCCGCATACACTAGTGGCAGGGACAAGACATGGATATAAACAACATCTTCTTTTCTTTTTTCGTCGTCTATAGTAGGGGCTGTGGAAACAGTGGAAAAGCCCGGAAAGCCGCAGACAGGCTGAAAAATGGGAAAAGAAAACGGTGAATGTTTCGGGGGCGAAAAAAGGGGAAAAGTGAAAGGAGTATCCGGCTTTCCCCATCGCGGTGAAAAGGTGTTGGGGGAATGTGGAAGATACGGTGGAAGGCAAGGAGGACGCCCTTACAAAATATCCACCGGACTCCACAGGTCTTTCACAATACTCATGGTTGAACTGACGGTTAGTTCTCCGATATGTTTTTGATGATATCTTGGACAAGCCCTTTGAAAGATGAATCCTGATTCATCCGCTGCTCCACTTTTTGAAGGGCATAGACCACTGTGGAATGGTCTCTTGTGCCGAACTCCTCCCCAATGGCCTTCATCGGCAGGCCGGTGATGGTGCGCACCACGTATTCGGCCACCTGCCTGGCCTGGGATATCGGTGCCGACCGCTTGTTGGAGCGGATATCCTCCGGCGTGACGGATAGAGTTCTGGCCACTTCGTTAATGATCCGTTCGACCGTAATCGGAACGGGCTGGCTGTCATTTCGGATGTCCCGGATAGCCGACTGGGCGGCCAGCAGAGACGGCTGTTCCCCTTCCAAAAGGGACTGAGCCTGCATGCGGCGGACGGCCCCTTCTAGTTGACGGACGTTGCTTTTGAGCTGGGTGGCAATGTATTCCGAGATATCGTCCGAAATCGGGAGATCGAGAAGCTGGGCTTTTCGTTTGATGATGGCGATGCGGGTTTCGAGATCCGGGGGCTGGATATCGGCGAGCAATCCCATTTCAAATCGGGTGCGCAGCCGTTCTTCCAGTGTCGCGATTTCCCGGGGGGGCCGGTCGGAAGTGAGCACGATCTGTTTATTATTGGAATGGAGGGCATCGAACGTGTGAAAAAACTCCTCCTGAGTGCTCACTTTTCCGGAAATAAACTGGATGTCGTCGATCAGCAGGACATCGGCCTGGCGGTATTTTGCGCGGAAATCCGGGGTGGTTCCGTTTTGGATCGCCTCGATGAGTTCATTCGTCATATATTCGCCCTTGGTATAGAGAATCCGCAGAGAGGGCGTATTCCGCTTGATTTCATTGCAGATGGCATAGAGCAGGTGGGTCTTGCCGAGACCCGAGCCGCCGTATATAAATAAAGGATTATAATATCCGGCCGGCTTGCTCGCTACAGCCTGGGAGGCGGCATGCGCAAATTTATTCGACGGACCGACTACGAAATTTTCGAAGGAATATTCGTAATCCGAACTTTTCTGTCCGAAAAGGTTGCCCGGATCGGGTGCCTCTTCCGGGGCCGCGCCGGTCGCGGCGGTTTTATCTTCCCCGGACAAAATGGTCAAACCCAAAGGAAGGCCCAAAACCTGGAGAAAGGCATCGCAGAGCTTCCCGGCATAGTGTTCCTGAATGATCTTTTTTTGGAACTGGGTATGGACATATACCACGACCTCCCCGTCTTCGATTGAACGGGGCTCGATACAGGATATCCAAACATTGTAAGCGACTTCGCTGATGTCATCCTGCTGGTGGAGATACTCGAGAATCCCTGACCAAGCTTCTTTGATGGTTTCCATAGACGACTTGACTCCTTCGTGGGAAAAACCGGCCGTTGCAGGGACGGAACCGGTTATTTAAAAATTTCTCCCGCTGGAAGAAAGATACGGGCGTACATCCTATTGTATCATAATATTTCCCCGGTTACAATGCGGAAAAGGAAGAATTTTTGGAATGGACAGTTTTCCCCTAATGATGATAAAAGCGCCTGTAAGGCCTTTTATAACCGAAAAGAGAGGGATTGGAGGAGGCAAAAACCGGTTTTGACGGTGCGTTTTGAGAGAATGACTGGAAATCGGGAAAAAATACACAATTTTCCACTTTTCCATATTGACTTTTAGAAAGGGACTGATATATAATAAAATCTCGCAAGGCGAAAGGAGGATGAATCATGCTTCGCACGTATCAGCCGAAGAAACGGCATCGCAAAATGGAACATGGTTTCCGCAAGAGAATGGCAACCGCCAATGGCCGGAAGGTGCTGGCTCGCCGCAGAGCCAAGGGTAGAAATCGACTCACCTATTAAAAGAGGCCACCGTAGTGTGGCTTTTTTTTATAGACTCTTCTTTTTCGGAAGAATCTATAAAAACTCTTTCGCGGCAATGGCCATAAGGGAAAGTGTGAGCGGATGAATCCGAACAGACCGGTGACCATCAAGCTGAATAAGGATTTCCGCACGGCCTATTATCACGGCAGGAGCCAAGTGCATCCTGCCTTGGTGACGTATGTGCGCCGCAACCGCCTGGGGTTCACCCGGGTGGGCATCACGACCGGAAAAAAACTCGGTTCCGCGGTGGTTCGAAACCGTTGTCGCCGGGTGATCCGGGAGGCCTACCGCTCCCTGTCTCCAACACTTAAAGCCGGGTACGATATCGTGTTTGTCGCGCGTACCAAAACGGCTTCCAGCAAAAGCACCACCCTGACCGGGATCATGGCGTCACATTTACGAAAGGCCGGTGTGCTGCCGGCATGAAACGTGTGCTTATGGCCATGATCCGGTTTTATCAGCGGGCCATTTCCTCCCACACTCTGCCGGCCTGCCGCTTTACACCGACCTGTTCCGCCTATGCGCTGGAGGCCATTGAGAGGTTCGGTGCTATTAAAGGAACGGGACTTGCCCTGTGGCGCATTCTGCGCTGTAACCCATGGGGCGGGCACGGATATGATCCGGTCCCGGAAAAAAAGCCGCGCAAAGAGAAAAAGCCCCGGCGGAACGACCGCTGACTGCCGGAGGAATGGAGGACAACCATGGGTGCCATATTCAACATTCTGGCCGTGCCGCTTGGGTGGCTGCTGCATTTTATCTATCAGTTTATCCCAAATTATTTCATTTCGATTTTTATTTTTACATTGCTGGTAAGGGCGATTACCTTCCCTCTTTCGCTCAAATCCCAGAAAAGCCAGGCGGATCGGGCCAGGCTGGCTCCCCGGCTGGAACGGATGCAGAAAAAATACGCACAGGATAAGCAGAAGCTCCAACAGAAACAGATGGAGCTCTATGAAAAGGAAGGCGTCAGCCTGACAGGCGGCTGCCTGCCGATGGTTGTCCAAATGGTCGTGCTGTTCGGCATCATTTCGGTTATTTATAAGCCGCTGACCCATCTGCAGAAAATTCCTGCTGCTGTAATCAATACCGCCGTTACCACGGTGACCAATCCGCTGGACGAGGACGGCAAGGACATCCTGACGGAAAATAAAATTACCAAGACCGACGCGAACGAGGCCAGTTATTATCGGGAACTGCGGATGCTCAAGGTGCTCTCCGCGAATCGCGACGAGGTGATCGCGGCCATTGACGCGATGGATCCTGCCGACCGCGGCGAGTTGTCCGGAACGGATTATTATGAACAAATGCAGACCATCCGGGAGAATTTTGATTTCTTCGGCCGGACCATGCTGGACAATCCCTGGTCGGGATTCGGTGACATCAATATTCTGTGGCTGATTCCCCTGTTCTCGGGACTGACGGCCGTAGCCTCGAGCCTGATCTCCATGAGATTCACCAAAATGGCGACGAGCGGCGAGCAGCAGCCCGGGCAGGGTTGCAGCAATGTTATGCTGCTGGTGCTCATGCCGGCGTTTTCCCTGTTCATTACCTTTACCGTTCCGGGCGGTGTCGGCATTTACTGGATCTGCTCCAATGTGATCGCCGTAGCCCAGACGATCCTGCTCAATCAGATCTATAACCCCGCCAAAATCCGGGCGCAGGCGGAAAAAGAATACGAAGAACGCCGCCGTAAAAAGGCAGAGGATAAAAAACGGCTGAAGGAAGCGCGTATCCGCGAGGAGGAAGAGGCACGCCGTCAGGCAAAAGAAGAAGCCGAAGCTGCGGAACAGGCCCGTTTGGAAGCCTCCAACAAAAAGCCGGCGCAGGCTACTAAAAATCCGAACAAACTGAAGAAAAAAGCGGCAGCGGAAGAAAATGCCGTATCCAATCCGGATGATTCAGCGGAAAAAGAGGAACCGGATTCCACAGCGGAGGATGCTCCGGAATCCGCGCAGAAAGAGGAAAAATAACCGGAAGTTCGATCCGGTGACGTGAAAGGACGGGAGACCGTGCGTAAAGAAGCGATAAAGGAAGCGGCGACACTCGAGGAAGCCAAGGAGGCTGCGGCAAAAGAAATCGGGCTGGATGTCCAAACCGCCCAGTTCGAGATCCTTCAGATGCCGCAAAAGAAAACGCTGGGTCTTTTCGGCGGGTGTCCGGCGCGGGTGCGGGCCTTTTACGAGGTCTCGCCCGCAGATAAAGCGGCGGAATATCTAAAAGATGTGCTGCGGGATATGGGGGCCGGCGAGGTCGCGATTGAGATTAAAGCGAACGACGACGGCTGTGTGCTGACGCTGCAGGGCGATGACGTGGGCTTTATCATCGGCCGGAGGGGCGAAACCCTCGACGCACTGCAGTATCTGACGGGGTTGGTTGCCAACCGGGTAGACAATGCCTATTACCGCGTGACAATCGATGTCGGCAATTATCGGGAAAAACGGGACAAAACCCTGGCGGAGCTGGCCCGGAAGGTTGGCAGCCAGGCGGCAAAAACCGGGCGGAAAACCTCGCTCGAGCCGATGAATCCCTATGAGCGTCGGATCATCCATACCACTGTGCAGGATATCGAAGGGGCTATGTCCTGGAGTGTCGGGACTGAGCCGAACCGCCATGTCGTGGTCGGTCCTTCCGAGGATAATCCCATGAAAAACCGGGAATCAAAGCCGCAGCGTGAGCGGGGCGGCCGCGGCCGATCGAACGATAGAAATCGGCAGGGCGAACGCGGGGAACGTCCCCAGAGGGAGCCTCGCCGTGCGGACAGTGTTCCGGAGAGGCCTGTGCGTCAGGTGCGGGAATTTGTCCCCCGCAGCAATCCTCTGCCCATGGCGGACGGCGGAACCCCGCCGGAGAAAACCATTTCTGAAAAGGAACAGAGCGCCACGCTGTATGGCCGCATCGATCTGTAAGCACGCTGAACAACGCCCCGGGATTACTTATCCCGGGGCGTTGTTATTGAAAAGTTGTGCGTCATTTGCGGACAGGGTTCTGTCAAACTATTAAGCTAGTTGTTGCCATCGTATCGATTTAAAACTTACGAATTGGAATGGTTTTTTGTTGCAAGTCAGCCGTCCATAACCGCTTCTATCCTGGTCAATCTCCAAGTCACATGGAAATGGGCCTTCAAAACTGTTGGCGGAGGGTTCGAAGGTTGTGCGGATATCGCGCCATAGACACAGACCGATCAGTCCAAGATAGTCGTACTTTCATACAGCGGCTGAATGGAACCGGTGGAGATTTCCAGGCTGTACAACTGAAACGTAACGTTCGTATAGGGTGCCAGATAATCGTATTCTAAGAAATAGAGATGCGTATCTGTTGCCGCTTCCAGCTCCATACCTTTGCGCATGTCACGCTCCTGATCGACGACCGATCCACCGCTGATGACGTAAATCGGTTCGAGCTCTCCGGGCTGATCTGGTCGGACGCAATAGATGGTATCTTCATCCTGGATAAACAGAAAACCGTTTACCATCTGCATACTGCTGGGAACCAACCCCGCTTTATTTTGCTGTTCACAGACCACATCCAGCACGGTTTGCAGACTCTGCCCCTCGGTGTCTATACGGGTAACGGTATCATGGGTATTCTGTAAAGACAGCATTATGTCTGCATACAGGTAGAGCTCTCCCTCGAAGACAAAGGGGGTAAGTGCCGCATCATCGCGGAGGAGAGTAGTGGTTTCCCCAGTGCCGATGTCGATGCGCAGTAGACAGTTGGGTTTTTCCGGATTGGGATACAAGGACAAATGACTTCCGCAGAACAGGTATCCATCATATATTGCGGCATCCCGAATAGAACCCTCGTAGGAATAGAGCAGGGTTTCTTCCCCAGTTGCGACCGAATATTTGAAAATTCGGGTCCGTGTGCCGAGAACGGTTTCGCCATATTCCACTTTTCCAATCGGATAATCTAGGATGTACTGGGAGTAAAACACCCATTCCTTCGTATCCGCGAGAAAGTTGACCTCCCCTAGATCGGTGTCCTCCCCGGTCTCCAGATCCCGGCGGAACAGGCGCCTCGGATTAGTGTTGGAGTAGGTGTAGTAATAAGCGGCACAGTTGGTATAGGCGTCATAGGGTTGGGGGGCTCGATCGGCTTGGCCTGAGGGAAGCAGGAAAAACGCGGCCCGCGTTAAGGGGTTGTTAAAATATCCGAGATACGGTAAAGGCGTCGTTGCGCTATTGGACCCTGAATCCGATGCGAGCGACTCGGGCGCGGACGGCGGGTTGAGTTCAGACGGCACGGAAATATCTTCCGAGCTTTGAGGAGAAACGGGAGGAGCTGTTTTGAGCCGGGCTAACCCTCCCCATAATGCCACGGCAATCGCTGCCGTTGCCGTGACAGCGGCCAGAGCCCGTATAGCGGTCGTCCCGTTTCTTTTAGGTCGAGGGATCAGCTTCTCCTCGAAATCATAGGATGCCGTGCCCTGAAAGGGTTTTTCCTCTACACGGAAATCCAGGCTGTCACGCAGACGACGTTTCCAATCCATAAACCATTTCCTCCTTATTTGGACGGTCGATCGCCGTAAAACGACCGCAGCTTTTTCTTTGCCGACTGGTAGCGCCACATAATGGTACCGTAAGGAGTTTGAAGGGCGTCGGCAATGGCGCGCAGGGGCATATTGTTGTACACATGCAGCAGTACCACGGCCCGTTCGGCTTCGTTCAGCGTGGTTAGCGCTTCCGAAGTCACCAGATTACCGAGGACATCCTCTGTAACTCCTCCGTCGGCCTCTTCCGGCATCTGCTCTACAGAAATCTCCTTTCGATAGTGCCGGAGATAGGAATAGGCGACATTGCGGGTAATCGCGTAAATCCAGGCGCGTCCGCTGCAGCCTTTTCGATATCTATCCGCATGTACCCGGACTGCGGTGAAAACATCTTGCACAATATCCTCGCTCAGGGACGTCTGGCGTGTGATGGCAGCGGCGAGCAAAAAGACGGGACGGTATACCTCCCGGTACAGTTCGGTGAAGGCGGCCTCATTCCCGGCAGCCACCTCAGACAGCGCGCGGTTGATCGCTTGATCCGTCATAGGCTCCCTCCTATCCCCTCACTATACTATAACAATAGGGCCTGAAACCAATGGAAAAAATTTGAGATTTTTATAATCTCACAGATCCTTATGGATCATATTATCGTCAGTAATCCCCCGCGGCGTTGCCGTGGGGGATTACTGTTAAGTCAACGACAATCCGACGTCTATTTAAATCCGTGCGGCAATGCAAACGGGGCGCCCATCATTGAGCGCCCCGTTTTTTTATTCTTGAATCAGGCTTTGGCCGTCCATTTCGGCGGGCTGTTCGATACCGAGAAGCTGCAGCATGGTCGGTGCGATGTCGCACAAACGGCCGCCCTCCCGAAGGGTACAGGGGGTTCCGACGACACAGAACGGCACCAAATTGGTGGTGTGGGCCGTAAAGGGAGAACCGTCCGGCTCGTACATTTTGTCCGCGTTGCCGTGATCGGCGGTGATCAACGCGACGCCGCCCATCTTCCGGATGGCCTCAACCGTCCGGCCGACACAGGTATCCACCGCTTCCACGGCTTTTACCGCGGCGTCGAACACGCCGGTATGGCCGACCATATCGCAGTTGGCGTAGTTCAGAATGATAACGTCGTATTTGCCGCTTTCGATCCGGCTGACGACCTCATCGCAGACCAGATATGCGCTCATTTCAGGCTGAAGATCATAAGTTGCCACCTTCGGAGACGGAATGAGCGCCCGGTCTTCACCCTCAAATTCCGCTTCCACGCCGCCGTTAAAGAAGAAGGTGACGTGGGCATATTTTTCGGTTTCCGCAATGCGCAGCTGGGTTAATCCATGGCGGCTGACAGTCTCCCCGAACGTATTTTGGAGGGACTGCGGCTTAAAAGCCACCTGGACGTTCGGCATTTCGGCGTCGTACTGGGTCATGCAGACGTAGGTCAGCGGGAAAAAACCGTTCCGGCGTTCAAATCCGGTAAAGGCCGGATCGACAAAGGTGCGGGTGAGTTCTCTGGCACGGTCGGGGCGGAAATTGAAGAAGATGACGCTGTCGTCGGCCTTGATGCGGCCGTCCAGAGTGCATACAGCCGGCACGACGAATTCATCGGTCACATCCGCAGCATACGACTGCTCCATAACTGCAGCCGGATCGGCGTTCTGCACGCCCTCGCCGTACACCATGGCCGCATAGGCTTTTTCCACCCGATCCCAGCGGTTGTCGCGGTCCATAGCGTAGTACCGGCCCATGACGGTCGCAATCCGGCCCACGCCGATCCTGGACAGATCAGCCTGCAGGTCTTCAATAAACCCTTTGCCCGAAGTGGGCGGGACATCCCGGCCGTCCATCAGGCAGTGAACGAAGACGCGCTCCACGCCCTGGCGCTTGGCCATATCGAGCAAGCCAACCAAATGGGAGTTGTGGCTGTGAACGCCGCCGTCGGAGAGCAGACCGATCAGATGCAGGGCCGTACCCGGCTTTTTAGCATTGTCCATAGCGTTCTGCAGAGCGTCGTTCTGAAAGAAATCCCCATCCCGGATGGATTTGGTGATGCGGGTCAGTTCCTGATACACCACCCGGCCGGCGCCGATGTTGGTGTGACCGACCTCGCTGTTGCCCATCTGTCCGTCCGGCAGACCGACGTCCATTCCCGATGCCCCGATGGCGGTGCAGGGATTTTCCTCAAACAGCCGGGTGAGGTTGGGGGTTTTGGCCGCTTTGATGGCGTTGCCGTAGGTGTCGGAATTGATCCCGAAACCGTCCATAATAATGAGAATCAGTGGTTTTTTCATAATAATCAAGCCTTTCGCGGTGTCGTCCGCCTCGGGCGGAGAGAGCACAAAATGGATGGCCGTGACGCGGTCAGCGTTTGCCGACTGACAGCATGCCGGCCAGACGGGAGAAGGGCATGGTCTGAATCCAGACGTGCCCCGGTCCCGTGACACGGGTGTTGAAGAGCCCTTCTCCCCCAAGCACCATGTTTTTGACGCCTTTGACCGCCTCCACTGTCAGCTGGACCGTATCGGTCATAGCCGCGAGCAGGCCGGTATCGATGAGGAGGGACTGGCCGGGCAGCAAGTCGTATTCGACTGCATGGCCGTCAATTTCCAAAAACGCGGTTCCCTGTCCGGAGAGACGCTGCATGATGAACCCTTCCCCGCCGAAGAAACCGGCACCCAGCTTTTTGGTGAAATGGGTGTGGAGCTCCACACCCATTTCCGCGGCTAGAAATGCGGTTTTCTGAACCACGATGGAATAGGACGGCGTGACCGAGATGGGCAGAATGCGGCCGGGAAAACTGGAAGCGAACGCGATCATACCCTCTCCCGCCGTGCAGGAGTAGATATTCATGAACATCGATTCGCCGCTGAAAGCGCGCCCGAACGCCTTGCCGAGGCCGCCATGCATGGAGGTTTCCATCGAGATGTTGGGGGTCATCCAGCTCATGGCGCCTTTTTCGGTGAGCATCTGCTCGCCCTGCTCCAGGGTGCAGATCACCACAGGTAGATTATCCCCCTGAATGTTGTACCGCATACCTAACCCTCCTATTGAATTTTCAGATTGTCCGCATTATTTCGCGGCGGCGCAGGCGGCCGACACGATAGCGGCGAAGTCCGCAGGTTTCAGAGAGGCTCCGCCGATCAGTCCGCCGAAGACGTCGGGCTGCGCGAGCAGCTCGGCGGCGTTGCCGGCATTCATGGATCCGCCGTACTGGATCACCACGTCATCCGCGCAGTCCCAGCTGTAAAGGCCGGCAATGGTGTTCCGGATCAGGGCGCAGACCTCGTTCGCCTGCTCGGCCGTGGCCGTGCGGCCGGTCCCGATGGCCCAGACGGGCTCATAGGCGATGATGATCCGGGAGAGCTCTTCCTTGGACACGCCCAGCAGTGCGATTTTGGTCTGAGAGGCGACGACCTCGCCGGTCACGCCCTGTTCCCTCTGTTCGAGAGTCTCACCGACGCAGAGGATGACGGTCAGCCCGGCCGCCAGGGCGGCGCGGACCCGCTTCTGCACCGTGACATCGGTTTCCCCGAAATAGGTGCGGCGTTCACTGTGCCCAAGGATCACGGTGCCGACACCCATGGAGGCGAGCATATCGGCCGAGACTTCCCCAGTGTAGGCGCCGGATTTCTCCCAGTGGCAGTTCTGCGCGGCGACACCGATATTCGTGCCCTTGACGGCCTCGAGGGCGGCGGGCAGGTCCACGAAAGGCACCCCGACGATCACGCCGCAGGAGGCGTCGGCCACCAGGGGCTTGATATCGGCAATGAGCGCGGCAGCTTCCGCAGGGGTCTTGTTCATTTTCCAGTTTCCGGCGATAACGTATTGACGCATGATTCTCTTCCTTTTCTGATGAAATAGTGGGGATGTGAAAGAAGGGGACGGAACCCGTCCCCCGTTTTTCATCCTTATTTGTCGTTGAGGCAGGCGATGCCGGGGAGCTCAAGGCCTTCGAGGAATTCGAGGGAGGCGCCGCCGCCCGTGGAGATGTGGGTCATCTTATCCGCAAAGCCGAGCTGCTCGACCGCGGCGGCCGAGTCACCGCCTCCGATGATGGAGATGGCGCCGGATTCCGCAATGGCTTTCGCAAGCGCGATGGTGCCTCCCGCAAAGGGCGCCATTTCGAACACGCCCATCGGGCCGTTCCAGATTACGGTGCCCGCATCCTTCACCGCGTCGGCAAAGAGAGCCTGGGTTTTCGGGCCGATGTCAAGGCCCATCCAGCCTTCATCGATGTTGCCTTCGAACACCTTGGTATTGGCGTTGACATCGAACGCATCGGCGCAGATATTGTCAACCGGCAGGAGGAACCGCACACCCTTCTCTTCCGCTTTTTTGAGGATGTCGCGCGCGAGGTCGACCTTGTCTTCTTCGAATTTCGAGGAACCGATGGACAATCCCTGGGCGGCTTTAAAGGTGTAGGCCATGGCGCCGCCGATAATCAGGGTATCCACCTTGTCGATCAGGTTGGTGATGACGCCGATCTTATCCGAGACTTTCGCGCCGCCGAGGATGGCGACGAAGGGGCGCTTCGGATCAGCAAGGGCGCCGCCCATGATGGTGATTTCCTTGCGGATGAGATAGCCGCAGACGGCGGGCAGATAATCCGCGACGCCGGCAGTGGAGGCATGGGCGCGGTGAGCGGTGCCGAACGCGTCGTTGACATAGATATCGGCCAGGGACGCGAGCTTTTTGGCGAATTCCGGATCGTTTTTGGTTTCAGCCTTAAAGAACCGGACGTTTTCGATGAGCAGGATTTCGCCGGGTTTCAGAGCGGCGGCGAGGGCTTGGGCTTCCTCGCCGACAACGTCGGTGGTGAATTTCACCTCTTTGCCGAGCAGTTCGGACAGCCGCTTGGCGACCGGGGCGAGAGAGGCCTTTTTCTTGGATTCCTCGTCGTCCTCCTTCGGCCGGCCGAGGTGGGAGCAAAGGATCACAGCGGCGCCATGGCCCGCCAGATACTGGATGGTGGGCAGGGATTCCCGGATGCGCTTGTCGTCGGTGATAACGCCGTCGGCCAGCGGGACGTTGAAGTCACACCGCACGAGCACTTTTTTCCCTTTGACGTCGATGTCTTCGATGGTTTTTTTGTTCAGATAATTCATAAAGACAACCCTTTCGTATGAAATCCGGCCGTCAGTTCCAACCGCTGTCCGGCGGAACCGGCCGCGGGACTCCGCCCGCCTTTCAATCCCTTATTTTACTGTATTCCCCGGGCTTTTGCAAGAGAAAACCGGGGTGTGCGTGAAAAATTTATCAACTATCCTGAGCGCGGCGGGTCCGCCGCTTGTCTTTATGTATGGTTCGCCTGACCATCCCATACATAAGGCATCGCCGCAGGGATTATTTGAAGCGCCGCACCTTTTTCCGGCCCTGCCGGCGGCGGTTGCGGTTGTGCACGATGTTCAGAACGACATAGCCGACCATCAGCAGGCCGATCAGCGCGATGCCCGCGTAGAACCAGGGGGAACCGAGGAACTGGCGGAATTTCTCCCAGGTGGAGAGCAGATCGCTGCGCTTGGCCCCCTCGGCCGTGACCAGCTCCACTTCCCCGATTTTTTGGTCGATATTCAGATACAGCTCGATCTTGCCAACCACCTGATCCTTTTCCACAGGGGCGGTGAGGTAATCGGCCGTCTTGGTAACGACACGGATGACCTGGGATGCGTCCACACCCGAAGCGACGATGGTGGAAAAATCCGCGACCGGCACCATCGCGATGGAATCGGTTTCCCACGACAGGCCGACGTCGATCCGGCCCACGGGTTCATTTTTGCGCAGCAGGGTTTTATAGGAAAAGTCTTTGAACCCCCAGCGGAGCAGACGGGAGACGTCACGGTAATGGACGCCGGTCTTGTCACCGTCTCCGGTTTTGGGGGATCCGAGCGCGACGGCCAAATATTCGTATCCGGCTTTGGAACCCATCGCCACAACGGAATAGAGATCGTTGGCAAATCCCGTGCGGCCGTAGGAAACCGTGGAATCGTAATAGGGAGAGACCGACCGGAGCAGCTCGTTGGAAGCGGGCCAGCTGCGGGGGGACCCCTTGCTGACAGGGTTGACCGAGTACTGGGAAAGCTCCATCATCTTGCGCAGCGCGGGATAATCCGCGGCATAACGGGTGATTTTGATGGAGTCCCGCGCGGTCATGTACTGGTTCGGGTCGTGCAGGCCGGTGACATTGGTGAAATGGGAGCCTGTGCAGCCGATTTCCTCCGCCAGGGCGTTCATTCCCGCGACAAAAGCGGCTTCACTTCCCGAAACGGTCACGGCCATGGTCAGCGCCGCATCCGCGGCCGTCGTCACCATGGAGGCGGTCAGCAGATCCCGCAGGGTCCAGGTTTCACCAAACGCCATGTTGCAGTTGCCGAGGCCGGTTCCCGCAATGGTGGAGTTGAACATTTCCAGAGTGTATTCGCCGGTTGCGATGTCGAGATCGAGCGATTTCTCCTCGATGGCCTTCATGGCATAGGCTCCCACCATCACCCGCACCAAAGCCCCGGGCGAATACGGGACGTCCGCCTCTTTTTCATACAGCACTACGTCGTCCGCGGCCGTGGTGCCCAGATAGACGAGCATGGCGGAGCCGGATTCGATCCGGTCGCCTTCCGCCTCCGGATAGGTATAGAGAACCTCTCCGGCGACCGGAATCGCCAGAATACCCGAAAAAACGGCCAGACAGAGGAAAAAAGCCGCCAATCTGATTTTCTTCATAGACATTCCCCGAACTTTTGATATAATAGTAAAGAGAAACTCATTATGGCTAGTATAGCATATCCGCCGCGGTCTTTGAACCGCTTTTGCAAAATTTTTGAAAAGGATGGATTCCCGCCATGGTGTTTGTCACCGGTGATCTGCATGGAGAGTATGCCCGTTTTTCCGATCCTGCCGTCCGCCGCCTGAAAAAAGGGGACACCTTGATCGTGTGCGGGGATTTTGGATTTTTATGGAAGGGCGGTAAAAAGGAGGAGGCCCTCCTCAAAAAAATCGGGAACAAGCCGTACACGGTTTTGTTTCTGGACGGACGGCACGAGAATTACGATCTGCTGAACGCCTATCCGGTGACAGAATGGAACGGCGGACGGGTTCAGATCCTCTGCGGAACCCTCATCCATCTGCTGCGGGGGGAACGGTATACGATTGAGGGAGAAACCTACTTCACCTTCGGCGGGGGCGAAAGCCCCGACCACGACATGCGGGCGGAGGCCGGCGCCTGGTGGGAGGCCGAAATGCCGACCCCCGCGGAGATGCGCCACGGGCTGGAAACCCTGATGCAGGCCGATAAAAAGGTGGATTACATCCTCACGCACGAGCCGTCCGGGAAATGCCGCGGCCTGCTCGAAAGCCGCGGAGCGCGGCTGAACGGGTTGAACATCTACTTCAACCAGATCGAGGAACATGTGGCATATGAGCGATGGTTTTTCGGATGCCAGCATCTGGACAAAACCCTGTCCCGCCGCCATCGGGCGGTGTTCCGGGATGTGGTGCCGGTCCGGGAAGAGGAAAAACGAAAGCGGAACCGCCCATTCAAAGAGTAATATACAGCGCAGAGCCCGGGCAATTCTGCCCGGGCTTTTGTGATCCATATCATGACAGAATTTTAAATCGGCGGTTTGACAGTAGCGCCCGGACCGGATCCCGTCAGGGTTCCTCCGGGTATACCAGTTCCGTGTGTTCGCACACCTCCCCAATTTTCTCCCGCAGGGCGAGAAAATCGGCAAAGGCCAGGGGCTTCTGAGAGGCGTTGCGCAACAGGGAGGCAGGGTGAAACGTGCCCATCCGCCAAATGCCGTTTTTCTCCACGAACCGTCCGTGTTCTTTTGTGACCTTAAAATTCGGATCAATCAGGCGGCAGGCTGCCACCCGGCCGAGACAAACCAGAATCTTGGGCTGAAGAAACGACACCTGTTCCTTGAGCCAGCCGATGCAGGCTTCCTGTTCCTCGGGAAGGGGATCGCGGTTTTTGGGCGGGCGGCACTTGACGATGTTTGCAATGTAGATATTCTCTCCGCGGGACAAGCCCACAGCGGCCAGCATTTTGTCCAGCAGCTGCCCGCCGCGGCCGACAAACGGCTCACCCTGCAGATCCTCGTTTTCTCCGGGGCCCTCCCCCACAAACAGGACTTCGGCGTCAGGGCGGCCGACACCGAACACGACATTCGTGCGGGTGGCCGCCAGGCCGCAGGCCGTGCAAGTGCGGCATTTGGCCGCGAGATCCTCAAAAATCGCCAAGTCGGTTTCCTTCATGGGGATTCGTCCTTTCGGTTTCTGGATTTCCCCTTGAAAAATGCAAGGGGGTGCGGTACAATAAACGCAGGGTCTGTTGCCCCAAGACAACAGAAATATTCAGATTACAGGAAGTGTGCAAATGGCCAATCAGGTATTAGTCGAAACCTCCGCCCGCCATGTCCATGTGACAAAGGAAGACTTGGAGATCCTGTTCGGAAAAGGGTATGAACTCACGGAGAAGAAGGCGCTGTCCCAGCCCGGACAATTCGCCAGCAATGAACGAGTCGACGTGGTCGGTCCCAAGAAAACCCTTACCGGCGTGAGCATTCTCGGCCCGGTTCGCAGCGCGACGCAGGTCGAGCTGTCCCTGACCGATGCCCGGGCCATCGGCGTGACCGCCCCCATCCGGGAGTCCGGCGACGTGGCCGGAAGCGGTGCCTGCCGTCTCGTCGGCCCGAAAGGCGAAGTGGAACTCACCGAGGGTGTCATCGCGGCCAAGCGCCACATCCATATGACTCCGGCCGACGCCGAGGCGTTCGGGCTGCAGGACAGGGATGAAGTATCGGTGAAGATCGACAGCGACGGCCGCAGCCTGGTGTTTGGCGACGTCGTGGTGCGGGTCAGCGACCGGTTTGCCCTGGCGATGCACATCGACACCGACGAGTCCAACGCCGGGTGCGTGGCGCCGGGGACGATGGGATCCGTCATAAAATAAAAAATCGGAGAAGCCGGGGAGACGGCCGTTGCCATGCAACGGCCGTCTCTAATTTTTATATAAGAGTACGGGACTTTGGGCGTTAACGTTCATTCGGCAAATTTCGCGAGCAGCAGGTCATCGATGCTCACTTGATAAAAGCGGGCGATTTTGATGAGTTTTTCGTAATCCGGCCGGGTTTTGCCTGTTTCGTAGCAGGAATAGGCAGAACGGTCGACTTCCAACAAAACCGCCATCTGTGCCTGCGTCAGCTGATGTTTCTTTCGAAGGAATTTCAAATTATCGGCTAAATGCATCCCGTGACTTCCCCTTTATCTCGAAATGACGACGTTCCCTAACATCAGTATAATACTTTGATTGTTCAGGTTCAAACATTTTCTGACAATAAATAGAGAATTGAAGTATTTTCACAATAAGGACACAGAAGATTGGTGTATTTCACCTCAGGAATCCACATCAATAGCCGAATTCTCCCTCCAAGGATGCGTCGTGTTCAATCCATTCCTGTACGTAGACTGCGGTGAAAGAGTCGCGGGTATTGCGTTTGACCACGCGGGAGATGCCCGCGTTGATAATCAGGCGTTTGCACATGGAGCAGGGATTGGCGTCGGGAACGAGCTCATGTGTCTGGGCCTCGACGCCGACGAGGTAAAGCGTGCTGCCGATCATGTCGGCACGGGAAGCATGGATGATGGCGTTGGCTTCGGCATGTACCGAACGGCAGAGTTCATATCGTTCGCCGCGGGGGATCTGCATTTTTTCCCGCAGGCAGAATCCCAGGTCCGAGCAGTTCTTTCTCCCGCGGGGAGCGCCGGCGTAACCGGTAGAAAGGATTTGATCATTTTTCACAATTATGGCCCCGAAATTGCGCCGCAGGCAGGTCCCGCGCTCGGCTACCGTCTGGGCGATATCCAGATAATAATTCTCTTTATCTCTTCTCGACATGGGTCTTCTCCTTCCTGTTGCAACTTTCCTTTCTTTATGATACATTACCAAAGGGAATTACGCAATTAAAAATCCCATATCGAAATGAAAACTTAATAATAACGATAAGGATGTCGGGAAATGACGACAAACACAAAACAAGAAGCGCTCGTCCGGGCTGCCCGGGCCGCGCGGGATAAGGCCTACGCCCCCTATTCGGCCTTTGCCGTGGGGGCGGCCCTGCTGGCAGAGTCGGGACGGGTCTATACGGGGGCGAACGTCGAAAGTGCCTCGTACGGCGCGACGATCTGTGCGGAACGGGCGGCGCTGGCGGCCGCTGTCGCAGCCGGAGAACGCCGGTTCGACATGCTGGCGGTGGCAGGCGGCGGATCGCCTCTGACCCCCTGCGGCATCTGCCGGCAGCTCCTGTCGGAGTTTCTCGCGCCCGGAGAGGATCTGCCGGTCGTGTGCGCCGCAGCCCAGGGGAATGAGCGGCTGGAAATCACCCTGCGGGCTCTGCTGCCGTCCGGATTCGGAGCGGCGGATCTGCAGAATCGCAAATGAGGAGGTCCGCATGGACAAGTTGACCGATATCGGCCAGGTGAAGGCCCTGCTGGCCCGGCACGGCTTTACGTTTTCCAAATCTCTCGGCCAGAATTTCCTCATCAATCCCTCGGTGTGCCCCCGCATGGCGGAGGCCTGCCGGGAGGGGATGGAGGGGGCGTTTGCCGCGCTCGAAATCGGGCCGGGAATCGGCGTGCTGACGAGGGAACTCGCCCGGGTAGCGGAAAAGGTCGTGAGCGTGGAGCTGGACCGGCGGCTGCTGCCGCTGCTGGAGGAAACGGTCGGAGACCGGGAAAACGTCGAGGTGGTGCAGGGAGACGCGATGAAACTGGACCTCGCGGCGTTGATGAGGGAAAAGGCACCGGGTTTGCCGCTGGTGGTGTGTGCGAATCTGCCGTATTATATCACGTCTCCCCTGCTCATGGGCTTGCTGGAGAGCCGTCTGCCGGCCCGCAGCATCACGGTTTTGGTGCAGAAGGAGGCGGCGGAGCGGCTGTGCGCCCGTCCGGGAACAAGGGCGTGCGGGGCGGTGACGCTGGCGGTGGATTATTACGCGGAAGCCGAGCGGCTGTTCCAGGTTTCCAGGGGCAGTTTCCTGCCTTCTCCGCATGTCGACAGCACCGTGATGCGGCTGCGGATCCGAAGCGCACCCCCTTGCAGCGTGCGCAGCGAAGCGATGCTGTTCCGGGTCGTCCGCGCGGCGTTCGGGCAGCGGAGGAAAACATTGGCAAACGCTTTGTCGGGCGGCGGCTTTGCCAAGGAGACCGTCCGCGCGGCCCTGGAGGCGGCGGGTATCGACCCGACCGCCAGGGCGGAGCAAATCCCACTGGACGGGTTCGCCCGGCTGGCCGATGCGTTTACGGCAAGTGTGTAAATAAAAACATGCCCGGATGTGACGGCTGTCACATCCGGGCATTCTGATTATTCGAGATCTGCAAGGTCGGGGGATGCGTCCTTGTCCTTTTGGGGTTTGCCCCGTCCGTCCCGGATGACCTTGACGTCTTCCCGCTTAAAGACGGCGGGAGGTGAATCGGCCGCTTTTTCGAGGCGGACCTTGATGACGCCGGTCAGCAGATTGGCGTCCACCACCTGGCCCCGCCCGTCCGGCGTGTTGACAGTCGCGCCCTGTTTGGGGGTGATGCGCAGAAGGGACTCATAGGCCTCCTGCTCATATTTCAGGCAGCACATCAGCCGGCCGCAGGAGCCGGAAATCTTGGTGGGATTGAGGGAGAGACCCTGTTCCTTGGCCATTTTGATGGAGACGGGCTGGAAATCGCCGAGAAACTGAGAACAGCAGAACGGCCGGCCGCAGATCCCCAGACCGCCGAGCATTTTCGCCTCATCCCGCACCCCGATCTGCCGCAGCTCGATCCGGGTACGGAAAACCGAGGCGAGGTCTTTGACCAGTTCCCGGAAATCCACCCGCCCGTCCGCGGTAAAATAAAAGAGGATTTTGGAATTGTCGAACGTGTATTCCACATCCACGAGCTTCATATCCAGTTTGTGCGCGGCGATCCGCTCCTGGCAGAGGGCCATGGCCTTTTGCTCACGTGCCGCATTTTCCCGTGCCCGTTTGAGGTCCTCGGGATTCGCCGCGCGCAGAACCGGCTTGAGCGGCCGAACGAGGGTTTCGTCCGACACTTGTTTGTTCGGGATCACAACCTCCCCGCATTCCACGCCGCGGGCGGTCTCGACCACGACGTGGCCCCCTTTTTCGAGGGTATTCCCAGCGGGATCGAAGTAATACACTTTCCCCATATTTTTAAAACGGACACCGATAATCTCGGCCATGGTCATCCAACCTTTCTATCCGGTCTTCTTCGGGAGGGACATGCCGCGCTTGGCGGCGGTATACTCACCGCCCGGCTGCCTGACGCAGACGGGCGCACAACAGGGTGATCAGCAGGGTATGATTCGCGTTCCGGCGCCGGATACGGTCGAGTTCCTGCACGGCTTCAAGCAGCCGGAGAAGCCGTTCCCGGGGAAGGGCTTTCGCCAATTCGGCCGCGGCGTCGGGGGCGATGGACAGGCAGCCTTCCCCGCCGCTTCGCAGGACCAAAGCGTCCCGGAACACCAGGACGAGCCCGTTCAAAACACCGGGCAGGGCCTCCTTGTCCTTTTCCAGCTTTCCGGTCAGACGGAGCAGCGGCAGTTCCGCCGAAGCGGCGACGGCCCGGGCCAGGTCAGGGACGAGATCCTGTACCCGCTGGAAGGTGCCGTCCGAGAGGCCGCGCAGAGCTTGTCCGACAACGCCGCCCGCGAGCACAGCGGCACGACGGCACTGTGCGGCGGGCACATCGGGCAGACGGGCCTGCACCAGTTTGGTTGCCTCCTCTTCGGGTATGCCGGCAAGGGAAACGGTCACGACGCGGGAACGGAGGGTCTCCAGCAGCTGACCGCGGTTTTCGCAGGTCAGCAGGAACACCGCGCTCGCGGGCGGCTCTTCCAAAACCTTGAGCAGGGCGTTTTGAGCCTGTTCGGTCATGTTCTGGACTTCTGTGAGAAGAAATACGCGGCGGGGCGCTTCATTGGGCAGGACATACGCATCTTCCCGCAGGGTGCGGACGGTATCGATATGAAACGAGCGTGCGCCGCCCTCTCCCCCGGCTTCGAGCACATCGGGATGGGTTCCCGCCGCCGCTTTGCGGCAGCCGGGACAGACCCCGCAGGGCTTGTCCGCCTCCCCTGTGCAGACGGCGGCCATCGCCGTCAGGCGGGCCAGGGTGCGCCGGCCGGATCCGGCCGGGCCTTCAAACAGCAGGGCATGCGGAAGCCGCCCTCCGTCGACACAGGCGGAGAGCAGCCTTTTCGCCTCGGTATTTCCGGCAAACGTCAGAAAGCCGGCATCGGGGGAATTCCCAGGAACGCGGTCAAAACGCATACGGCACCTTTGTCCCAAAAACGCGAGAATTACAGCTTCTCATAGCGCTCGATATCGGTGACGAAAACCGTGGCGCCCCCGACTGTCACTTCCATGGGGAAGGACGCATAGGTGCTGCTGCCGTAGGTGCTGCTGGGCACCATTTGGGTGCGCTTGCGGGAATGCTGGCCGATGATGGAAACCACCTCATCGACCCGGCTGTCGTCGGTGCCCATGAGGAAGGTGGTGTTGCCAGCCATGAGAAAGCCGCCGGTGGTGGCCAATTTGGTAACGGAAAACCCCGCGCGGGTCAGGGCGGAGGAAACGGAGCCGCTGTCGTCTTTGTTGACAATGGCAAATATGAGTTTCATTGACATAGTATGCCTCCATCTAAGCCCGGCCGGCCTTGCGGCAGCCGGGTGGAATCCGGGGATGTCTTTATTATACTGTATTTTAGCCCGTCTGACAAGGGAATTTCCGCAGGGCAGAAAATTCCCTCTCCGTAGGACTTTTTGCGGAAGAAGCCGTGTGGGTCGAAAAACCGGGAAGGCTGTCGAACACATTTTAAGGCCGCCGCTGCGGATGTACCGGCCGGGCGAACGGGAGAAGAAAAGCCATGCCGCACGAATTTAGAATACCGGGTTTATTTACAAACTTCTCGCTGGCTTTTGACAGCGGCCGGCATGCTGCACCGTCGAAAAAAGCCGAAACAGGGAAGCGGATTCTGAAAAGAAGACCCATAACTCCGAGGGAATCCAAAATCGAACGAATTTTCCAGACTTTATCCAGTTTTTTTCGCGGGCGGCTTGACTTTTGCGGCCGGATAGGATAGGATTATTGCAAACTGTTTGCAATAAAGAGATGGGGAACGTCACATGAAACGAATGGCGGGCGGGGTGGCCCTGCTCATGGCGGGAATCACCGCTGTTTCCCTCGGCATCACGGCTCTGCTCGGATTGTACCGGACCGAGCGGAAAGAGGGATTTTCGATTATGGCGAGTTTTTACCCGGTCTATACCGCGGCGCTCAATGTCGCGGGTGGGATCGACGGGGTGACGGTATCCTGCCTGACGCAGCCGCAGACCGGCTGCCTGCACGACTATCAGCTCTCTCCCGAAGAGATGATCGCTCTGAAAAAAGCGGATCTGCTCATCCTGAACGGGGCGGGAGCGGAGGCGTTTCTCGATTCCGCGCTCTCCCAGCTGCCGGATCTGCCCGTGGCGGATACCGCGGCGGGGATCTCCCTGCTCGAGGGGCATGAGCACGATCACGACCATGACGAACATGCGGAGGAAACGGACGCCTTTGTCAACGAACACATCTGGATGAGCCCCGCGCGGTATGCCCGGCAGATCGAGAATCTGCGGGACGCCCTGGCCGCGGCGGACCCGGATCATGCCGAGGCGTACCGGGCCAATGCGGCGGTCTATCTGGGCCGGATCCGGAAAATCGAGGAACGGCTGGAGCGCGCGGCCGGGGCTCTTTCTTTCCGGGACTGCATCACCTTCCACGATTCGGCGGCCTATCTGGCGGAGGACCTGTCTTTGAACGTGATCGCCTCCCTGCCGCTTGGGGAGGAAAGCGGGGCGTCGGCGGGAGAGCTGGCCGCGGCGGCGGACGCCGTCCGGGGGCGGAAGGTGCTGCTGCTCTACGACGGACAGTATCCGGCCGATTACGCGTATCTCGGAGATTATGCGGCAATGAGCCGGACGGTGGTGCTGGACACGGCTGTGAAACCGGCCGCAGGGGAGGATCCCGCCGACCGGTGGCTGCTCGCGATGGAGCGGAACCTACAGGCGCTCGAATAAACGGAAGGCGGAAAATCGATGGAACACTGCGGGCTGCACTGCCTGAAAATCGAACGCATCGGCGTGACCGTGGGCGGAGAAACCCTGCTGCGGGACGTGAGTCTTCACGCCCACTGCGGGGAGCTGACCGCCGTTATCGGACGGAACGGGGCAGGGAAATCCACTCTGCTCAAGGCCATATTGGGGGAACTTCCCCATACAGGAAAGGTGGATTTCAGCGGCCACGGCGGGGCACCTGCGGCGGGGAAGCCCCGGATCGGGTATGTCCCCCAGTCCCTGGATCTGGACCGGGGTTCCCCGGCGACGGTCTGCGACCTGGCGCTCGCGTTTACGTCGGCCTATCCCGCGTTTTTGCCGCGAAACCGCCGGATGGAACGCAAGCTCCGGGAGCATTTCGCGCGGTTCCGGGCGGATGCGCTGCTTGACCGGCCGGCCGGCCGTCTGTCGGGCGGAGAGCTACAGCGGGTGCTGCTCGCTGTGGCCACGCTGCCCATGCCCGATCTGCTCGTGCTCGATGAGCCGGTTTCGGGGGTGGACCGGGCCGGATTGCGGGATTTTTACGCCCTGCTGGACGATCTCAAGGCGACCGCCGACATGGTGATCCTGCTCGTCTCCCATGATCTCGATTTCGTGCGGAAATCCGCCGACCGGGTGGTGTTGCTGGACAAGACGGTGCTTGCCTGCGGGAAGCCGGAGGAGGTCTTTGAAACCCCGGCCTTTGCCGTGGCGTTTTCGGGAGAGGAGGGACCGGACCATGCTTGACGCTCTTCTGACCCTGTTCGACTACGATTTCATGCGCCGTGCGCTGCTGGCCGTGCTTCTGATCATGCCGCTGTTTTCCCTGCTCGGCACCCTGGTGGTCAACAACGGCATGGCCTTTTTCTCCGACGCCCTGGGCCATTCTGCCCTGACGGGCGTGGGAATCGGTGTGGTGTTCGGCTTTGCCGAGCCGGGGCCTGTGATGGTCCTGTTTGCTGTGGCATTTGCCCTGCTGATGAATCGCATCCGCCATTCCCGCCTGTCCTCGACCGATACCGTCATCGGCGTCTTTTCTTCCTGCGGGGTGGCGCTTGGCTTGGTCATTCTGTCCCGTGGGGGCGGTTTTTCCAAATACCAGAGTCTGCTGATCGGGGACATTCTTTCCATCTCCGGAGAACAGCTTCTGGTGCTCGGGATCACGCTGGCGGTGGTGGCCGTGCTCTGGCTGCTCTGTTTCAATCAGTTCCACGCGGTGAGCATCAGCCCTCCCCTCGCCCGGAGCAAGGGCCTGCCGGTGGGGCTGTTGGACAACCTGTTCGTGGTGGTCATCGCGGTTGTGGTAATGCTCTCGATTCAGTGGGTGGGGCTGCTTCTTATCAATGCCATGCTCATCCTGCCCGCGGCGGCGGCCCGCAATGTGGCCCGGAGCATGCGCAGCTATCTGTTTCTCACCCTGGTATTTTCCCTCTTTTCCGGGCTGCTCGGGCTCGGCTTATCCTACCTCAACGCTGTGGCGGCCGGACCGACGATCGTGCTGGTTTCCGCTGCGCTCTTTTTCGGGACCTATGGATTGGCTCGGCGGGCTAAATAGGATACTATACGTATAATTAAAGGATATAAATACGAAACGGAATGATAGGGACGGGGGATGATTCACCCGTCCTTTCAAAATTGGTTGAAAAAAAGGTCGATTTGCCGTATACTAGATTCTTAATAAAAACAGAAAGAGGATTTGCCGATGAAACGTGTGTGCGCGGTTTTGGCTGCCGGGCTTCTGCTGGTAAGCGCGGGATGCGGGAGAGCACAGGATCCCGACGTATCCGAAGAGTCCGTCCCGGACTCCTCGCCGGATTCGTTCATCCAAACAGACCCGACAGACCCGACGGAACCGGAAGAGACGCCGACTGGCGGCCCGACCGAAGGGCCTACCCGCGGTCCGTCCTCCAGCAGTCCGTCTTCTGCGACAAAGCCGCCGCCGACAACCGTTCCCACCGAACCACCGAAAGCGGAAACCGTGCGGATCACTTTTAAAGAAGGCGACTCCCTTACCAAGATTTTCTTGAAGCTCGAGGAAAATGGCGTGACGTCCTTCAGCAAGCTGATGGAGGCCGCCCGCACGCTGGATCTCCGTGCGTATCCCCTGGCCGCGGCCATGCCGCAGAACCAGAACCGCTGTTTCCGGCTGGAGGGGTACCTGTTTCCCGATACCTACGAATTCTATATCGGAGAGCGGCCCGATCGGGTGCTCAGCCGCATGCTGCAGAACACGGAAACCCGCATCACCGACGCGATGCGCCAGAAGGCCGGGAACCTGGGCCGCTCGATGGATGAGATTCTCATCATCGCTTCGGTCATTCAGCGGGAGGGATCCAAGGCGAGCGAAATGCCTAAAATCGCCGCTATCATCTACAACCGCCTGAACAGCGGCATGAGGCTGCAGATGGACGGCACCACTGATTATCTGGATAAGCAGGTGGATCCTTATCTGTCCGGAAACGCTGGCAGTTTTGATGCGTATTACGATACCTACCGCATTTCAGGGTTGCCGGCCGGACCGATTTGTTCCCCTGGAACCGGCGCCATTCAGGCGGCGCTGTCTCCGGCCGATGTGCCGTATCTGTATTTCTGCAACGACGCCGCGGCGAACTACTATTATGCGGTTTCGTATGAGGAACATCTGGAGAACCTGAAAAAAGCCGGTCTGCGTCCGGCGGAATGATGCGAAGACCGAAAGGCTGCCCGTCACCGATTGGTGACGGGCGGCCTTTCTTTATCGGGAAAACGTCGAAACGATGCAGGAGCACAGCAATCTTCGATGGTTCCCAGCCGGCACGGCTTCGATTCTTTTATACCTAAAAATAACATCAACGAAATGGATTAAAATGGGATCCAGTCCTTTAATTTCCCAATTCAAGGGTGGGTATTATGTTGAACTATTCACAAAGGAGAAGGAAAAAAGTAGTGATTCTATTAAAAAAACTAGAATACAAACCACTGACGAATAAAAGCCAGACCACGAAAATTTCAAAAGCCTGTGATACAATGAAGGCGATGGAACGAGGGTGATGCGGCGTTCCGTTTTGTCCGGTCCGCATGTGAAACCCAGCAACAGGGGCCTCAGAGAGGCCTGGAAAGGTGTGACAAATATGCGCGCTCTTCGTAAAAAAGCGTTGGCCCTGCTTAGCGCAGCGACGCTGCTGTGCATGGCGGTGGCTCCGCAGCTGACCCTTCCCGCGCTGGCGGCGGGTGAGTATTTCGAGCTTCCGGAGAATAACGCAAATCTGTTTATCAATGTCGATCAGGAAATCGAGCTGCAGGATGTGTCGGTCGTCGTCAACGGCCAGGCCGTCAACGGCAAGGACGTGGAATGGACCTGCACCGACAACGACAACGTCTCGATTGCCAACGGCATCATGAAGGTCTCCTCCAAGGGGATTTTTTCTCTGGAAGTGGCTGACAAAAACGGCCACACCGCGAATGTGAATGTGGTAACCAAGCTGAAGGATGAAAGCGAATTCGTCCTCTATGAGGAAGATTTCGCGGATATTGCCGACGGCTCTCTGCCCGAAGGATGGACAGTGGTCAAGAACGACGATGTGACGGATGACCCCAGTCTGCAGCATGACACGTATGTGGCAACTCCGCAGGTTGTGAACGGCAAGTTCGTGATGGGCAACGGCGTGGTCAACGATAAGTGGAGCTATGTGCTGCTGCCGGAATTCCTGGACGATTTCGCCGATTACACGGTGGATATGGATTTTGCCCAGACCTATACGGCGATGAATGTGTATTTCTACTGCGGGCTTCTGGTACGGGCCGGCCGGCAGACGGCCGGTGACGTCACCACCCTGACTGGCGGATGCCTTTCCCAGGCGTGGCGTGCGGCCAAGGACAACAGCGGCCTGCGGATAAGCAATCTGTCCACGGCCTCCAAAGTGGTGGGCCCCTATTCCAACAATTTGGGCGCGGACCGCGATTTCGGTGCGACAACGAACTGGAAAGCGGCCGCTTACGATATGCATATGAGCACGTCCGTGAGGGGGTCCGATGTGAAGATGGATCTCTATCGGCTTCCGGATCAGCCTCATTTTGACGGGGACCCCTTCAATACCTGCAGCGGCTATAAGGAAGACGTGGCCTCCCCGGTTCTGCAGGCGGATATCGGCAGCTGGAACGACGTGCCAGCTTATGGCGGCGTTGGACTGGCGGCTGTCACCAGCCAGATGACGGTGGACGCCATTAAGGTTTCGGTGCCGGTGAGCATGCTGGCCTCCAATCCCAACTACTATGTTCCCAGCAGCGAACAGGGCGGCGAAGACGAAGTGTATGATGACCTGAAGTTCGGTGTTATCAGCGATCTGCACATCCACGCCGACATGGAGACAGGCGTTGACACCAATCTCGTGACCATGCTGACCAAGTATAAGAACGAGAACGTCGACGTCATCCTGATCACCGGCGACGTGGCCACCACAGGCCTGAAGGAGGAATACGACAAATTCCTCGCCATCTGGGATTCGGTGTTCCCCGACCCGGATGCCGCCCCCGTGCGGCTGGCGCTGACCGGCAACCATGAATTCGAACAGGCGATTTTCGGCCGTGAGGAAGTCCAGGATGTATACGACAAATATATGGCGGCCTACGGCTATGATACCGTAAACCAGCACATTAAAGTGAACGGCTATCATTTCATCGGCCTGAACAGCGAGGATTCGCCTGTGAACGGCAAATACACCGCGGCCACGGCCGATTGGCTGCGGGAGCAGCTGGATGCCGCTGTGGCGGAGAATCCCTACCGTCCGATCTTTGTCGCGTGCCACGAACCCCTTCCGAACACGACCTACGGCAGCGGTTGGGGCGCCACCGCGACCCAGGCGCTGTACGATGTGCTCAAGGATTACCCGCAGGTCGTGTATTTTGCGGGCCACTCCCACCGTCCCAGCGAAAATGAGCGGAGCATTTACCAGAATCTCTTTACCGCCATCGATGTGACTTCCATGCAGTACGTTTCCGTCGAGCCGGACGTAACGCCCTCCGGGGCCTATTCCGCCCAGGGCGGCCTGCTCGTCACCGTGGAAGGGGTCAACAAACAGATCGTTGTGGACCGCTACCGCATCGACGGCGATTCGGTCAAAAAGATCAAAAATCCCTGGAAACTGAGCCTTCCGCTGAAAAAGAGCACCTTCGCCTACACCGAGGCCCGCAAGGATGAGCGTAGCGCGCCCACGTTTGCGGACGGAGCGGCGGTGCAGGTGTCCGACCTCACCGTCAACTCGCTGAAGATCACCTTCCCCTCTGCGTCCCATGACGACTATGTGCAGGGGTACACGGTCTATATCAAAGAAAAGGGTTCCGGAAACGTGGTGACCTCCAAATACTTTGTTTCCGATTTCTGGCTGGATATGGACAACATGGCCGCAGAGCAGAGCACGTCCATCAGCGGCCTGCTGCCCAACATGGACTATATCGTCGAAGTAACTGCAGTGGAGTCCTTCGGCTTGGAGAGCGATCCCCTTACCGCCGATTTCACGACCCTGCCGGTGACCACCCCAGCCCCGTCCATCAACCGGGCGGATATGCTGGACGTCGATTTTATGAAGGGGTTTGAGGATAACTCCCCTTACCGTCTGGCGTATGAGCTGTACGGCTCGAGCAACCAGAGCAAGATTGTCGCGTCCGAAGAGCTCGGCCGCAACGTCCTGTCCGCGAACGGCTGGATCAACTACGCCATCACGGCGGGTATGCTGGACAAGATTACGAATTCCGTGACCATGGAAGTCGCTTTCATGCTGCCGGGTGAAGTGCCGAAGAGCCAATGCCTGTTCGGCAATCCGGAGGCAGGCGGCATGACCATTGAGTTTACCGGTGCGGGCAAACTCCAGGTCGGGGCGCATATCGCCGGAGGCTGGAAATTTGTCCAGGTGCCCGGCATCGAAGCCGATAAGTGGTACCACTTGGTGGTGACGTTTGACGGAGAGAACGTCAAGGCTTACCTGAACGGCGCGCTAGTGGGGACCACGGCGGCCGCCGGGACGATCAAGCACAACAAGGCCATTACATGGCTGACGGTGGGGGCCAACGTGGCCAAAGGCGGCAACGCCACCAACAAATTCATCGGCGAAATGGCGCTGGCCCGGGTGTATACCCAAGCGCTGTCGGCGGAGGAAGCGGCCGCGGCCTACACCTTCTTTGACAATGATCCGCAGTATCAGACCATCTACGATAAGATGCTGGTTCTCAAGGCGCTGCTCGACGAAGATCTGACCGACGAGCAGACGAGCAAGGCCAATGCCCTGATTGCGCAGGCCGAGGAGCTGATTGTGGATGCGGGCATGACCGAAGCGGAAGCCACGGCGTTTATTGACGAGGCCACGGCTCTCATCGACGAGGCATCGGCCTCCAATCCCAGCGTCAACTGGAAGACCTTCCAGGATCCCTGCAGCGACTTCTCCCTGATGCATGATCGGTCGGCCAACTGGCAGAAGGATAAAAACGCCGACATCAACAAGCAGTTCCTGTCTAAAACCGAGAACGAAGACGAATATCTGATCTGGAAAGTCGACGGATATATCCGCTCCTTTGACTTCGCCGCCCTCCAGTATGGAGACTTCGGCAATGTCAAGAAAGAGGTAACCGCCTATGTGTCCGAGGACGGGGAAACCTGGCGTGAGCTGAATGTGAGCGCCACGACCCCGGTGCCCGATCCGAACTATGCGCCCGGAGTGGCAGTGGCCTGGCTGGATTCCACCGTCTCCCCGAAGATCGATGTGGGCGGCGAATTCCAATACCTGAAGATCGTTGTCAAGGCGTTTGACAGCGGTGTCAAATGGAGTGTCTGCGCCGACGATATACGGATCAAGTATTCCGACAAAGCGGACGATATCCCGCTGGCGCCCGGCACCTTCGCGGATGAAGTGTCCTTCGACTTCACCGACGACCTGATGAATTTCGACAAGGTATCGTCCAAGAGCGACAACTGGGAGTCCTTCCCGAATCACTCCGAAAGCGGCCTGAGCGTCATCGGCAAGACCGATGCGGCGCGCGGATGGGTCAGCTACAAGCTGGACGGCCAGGCGTACACCGATCTGCAGGTGAATGTGCAGGCGGGCGTCGGCTTCTTCCCGCTGACCGACCTGGAAGTGGAAGCCCGTGCCGCCGGATCCGAAGCCTGGACGCCTGTGACCATGAAGCTCAGCGTCACGACGCCGGTGAGCGCCAAATTCGAGATCCAGTCCCTGATCCCCGCGGCGGGGCTTCCGGAGAATACCGAGGAAATCCGAATCAGCCTGGTGAACGGCATCGCTTGGACGGCTATGCTGGACAGTGTTTCCATGAACATCGGCAGCCTGGTATCCGACACGGAATTTGTGGATGAGATGGAGGATCTCACCAAAGTGAGCAGTGAGTCAGGCAACTGGCAGCTGAGCAATCCCCATCTGGAATCGGGGCTCAGCGTGGCCGGCCGCAAAGGGCTCGATTTCGACACCAGCCTCACCTACAAATTTGAAGGCAAGGCCATCACCGGCGCGAAATTCCAGATCCAGTATGCACCCGATTATATCGACATCAACCGGGATATGAAAGTGCTGGTCCGCAAGGCCGGCAGCAACGAGTGGACCGAGATGACCTTGGCTCTGTCGGCGCCCTCGACCATTCCCGGGTATGAGGACGGCGCCTTCCGGACTGCGGAAGTCACGCTGACCGAGGCGATTCCCTCCGATACGGCGGAGATCAAGGTTCAACTGGTCAACGATGTGCTCTGGACCCTGTTCCTCGACCGGGTCAGCCTGGAACTGGCGGCCTCGTCCGTCGATGACAACCCGAGCGACAATCCGGGCGGCGGAGATGAGGAAAAAACCTACAATTTCAGCGACGAGATGGAGAGCTTCGACAACATTCACGACCGGTCGGACAATTGGGAGCTGTTCAATCCCCACTCCGAGACCGACCTGTCCGTCATCGGCAAAACCGACGGGAAGCGCGGATACATCACCTATATGCGCAGCGGCAGCACCATCGGGGACTTTGCCGTCAATCTGCAGATAGCGCCTCTCTTCTTCAACAAGGCCTCGCATCTGCTGGTGCAGGTCCGCCTGGCGGGATCCGATAAATGGACGCCCATCGAAGTGAACTGCGCTACTCCGGTGAAAATCAACGGCAGTTTCTCCACCACGCTGGTCACGCCCGCCGAAGCGCTGCCCGCGGGCGTGGAGGAAGTCCGGATTTATCTCTACAACGATGTAGCCTGGACCTTGATGGTGGACCGTGTCATGATCGATTATGTGTCGGCCTCCACAGATCCCGGCTCCGATCCCACCGACAACCCGCAGACCGGCGCCTCTGCGGCGATCCCGGCCATTCTGCTCGCGGGAACGGCTTCCGCGGCCGCCGTGCTGCTGCGGAAACGCCGCCGGACTGAAAAAGAGAGTTAATCCAGTCAAAATCTTACTAATCTCCTCGCTGCGCCACAAAATTTCTCACATATAGCCTATGTTTAGCCACAATTAGAGGAGGATGTGCGCAGCGGGGAGGTTAACAGGAAATTTAACATTTCTTGTTTTTAACAGATCGTACAAACAGCACTCGGTGCATTTGGTTTACAAATGTACAGAGTGCTGTTAATTTTTGAGAATAATTATCCGACTTTTTAGAAAAAACAAAATTGGGATAAGCACTCTACAAAATTGGTACATTGTGCACAACCCCCTTCAAATGTTAAACTGAAACCACAGGAACCCCAGATTGATGCCAGCGTTTTTTATGAAAAACGCCCGATTCGTCCGACGAGACCATCCTACCAACAAGAGGAGGAAGAATCCATGAAAAAGACTTTGGCATTGGCGACTCTCCTGCTGCTCTCTGCCGCGCTGCTCCTGTTTCCGGCTGCGGCCGAAAGCAAGACCTTTGTGGATACCCTGGAGGACAACTATCCTTTGGTGCACGAAAAGTCAGACAAAATGCGTTTTGAGCACAATAAGGACCTGGACAAAACCCTTTATGAAAAATGGGTGGAGACCGGCGCCAGCCCCTCGACCGAGGAGTATGTGATTTACAAGCTGGACGGGGATATCACCAGTTTTGCCGTCGACTGCCTGCACGTCAACGGATTGGGCGATGCCAGCACCGATATCGGCGTGGCGCTCTCCAAGGACGGCAAGTCCTGGACGCCGGCCAAGGTGAAGGTCAGCGATCAGACGTATGATGACGAGATTTATATCAACGAGGAGACCGCCTACTGGATGATGTCCACCGTCTCGAACGACGGAACCTGTCCGGCGGGAAATACGTACATCAAGGTCACTATCCTGCCCTTTACTAAGAAGGACAGCGTGCCGTGGAACACGGTGCTGGATACCATCTCGGTGACCTACAACGCGCAGGGCGGCGGATCCGCTACGACCGCCGACAACACGACCTCGTCGACCGACAACAAAACCGACGCGCCCGAATCCGGCGTTCCGAGCGACTCCACGACGGCGCCCGAATCCAGCGATTCGACCACTACAGATGCGGAGATGACGACCACGACGTCTGAAACCGCATCGGCGGTGGTCACCACGGCGCCCGAATCCAGTGCACCGCAGGAAGGCGGCGGCTCGGCCCTGCCCTTCATCATCGCCGGCATCGTGGTCGTGGTTCTGGTCGGAGGCGGCGCGGGAGTGTACTTCTTCCTGAAGAAGAAAAACGCCCATTCGTAATCACTAGACCGGATCCGGCGGAAAGCCGCCGGATCCGGCTTCCGTAAAAGAGGTGACACCATTGCTCGTACCGGGTAAACAATTTGAGTTCGACACCCTGTATCAGGATGATTACAAGGGAAAGTCCCAAAAATTCGGGCCCGTCAATCTCTTCCAGATTGGGGAGCTCAGCTGTATCAGCGGGTACGAGGTTCCGCCCCACAAGCAGTGGTGCCATGAAATCAGTTATGTCATCAGCGGGCAGGGACTGTTTACCACCAACAACGAGACCGAGCTGCTCATTGAAGGGGACATTCATTTTTCGCCCGCAGGCAGCACCCACGCGATTAAAACGGCGAACCATTCGGATCTTCGCTATGGCTACATCGGGTTTGTATTCAACGAAGATGCCGTGGGGGAAAGCCTGGAACAGCTGCGGGATTTTTATGCAAACACCACCGTGTATAAGGCCTCCGACCGCAGCGATCTTCTGGTGCCCATATTCCGAAACCTGGATGAACTCTATAATAAGGCGGTCTTTTTCCCGCTGATGGTGGAGAGTTACCTCATGCAGATCCTGATTTCGGTCTGCCGCTCGTTCACCGCTCCGCCGCTGCAGGTGTATTTTCCGACCGTATCCATGGACACGGTCAGCCGCTCGGTGTATTCGGCCATCAAATACATCGACGACAACATTTTTGAAGCACTCAGCGTCCAGGAGATCTCGGATAAAATCGGCTATAACTACTCCTATCTGTCCAATATTTTTAAAAAGAGCACCGGCATCACCATTCAGCGCTATATCAGCAACAAGAAAATCCAAAAGGCGATTGAGCTGATGCGCCACGGAAAAATGAGCGTGGTGCAGGTTGCGCAGCGGCTCAATTACGCCAGTGTACAGTCGTTCAACAAGGCGTTCAAACGAACCATGGGCTGTCCTCCCACCGATTATATGAAGCAATGCGAAGGGGAGGCGGCCGCGCCTGCGGAAAGAGAGGAATGACCGATGCCCATACGAAAACAAGGTCCGGCGGTGATCAAACGGGCTTTCGGGCTGTTTCTGGCCGCGGCTTTGTGTATGACGGCGGTTCCCGCCGCATTCGCGGAAGAGGAGCCGGCAACCGAGTCCGCCCCAGCCGGGAAGGCCGCCGCGGTTGAAGGCGACAGCTATTATGCGTATTCACAGCGGTATGCGGGGGTCCCCTACGCCGCGGATCCCCTGGTCCTCGAGGCCGGAACGGCGGAACTCAAGAATGGAGCGGAGCGTCTCATCGCCTATGAAGGCAAAGAGGAAGCGGTCCGCTTAGAAAACGGCGGATCCGCTGTGTGGACCTTCACGGTGCCCGCCGATGCGCGGTACCACCTGGTGCTCCAGTACAGGGCGCTGGACGGAAAAGGGCAGAATATCCCCGCGGAGTTTGCGATCGACGGAGAGATCCCGTTTTCCGGGGCGGATTCCGTGACGCTCAAACGGGTGTGGAAGGATGCCACCGATATCCGGCAGGATGGCCGGGGAAACGACCTGATTCCGAAGCAGGAGGAAGTCTTCGCCTGGCAGGAGGCCAGCCTGAAGGATCTGACCGCCTATATGTCCGAGCCCTTCGCCGTATATCTGGAGGCGGGGACCCACACCATCGAGCTCCGCCTGCCCGAGGACGGCCTCGTTGTCAGCCGCCTGACGTTGGAGGGCGCGAAGGAGCTGCCTACTTATGCGGAGGCGCTGCGCAGCTATGAGGAACAGGGGCTGCAGCAGGTGGGCGATATCTGTCTCGACTATCAGGCGGAAGCGACCACGCTGAAATCCGACCGCACCATCTATCCGGTTTACGACCGGGCCAACGCGTCCACCGTGCCGAACGATCCGGCCCTGATCAAACGCAACATCATCGGACAGAGCAACTGGGCGGATTCGGGCATGTGGGTCTCCTATACGATCGACAATGTGCCGAAGGCGGGTCTGTACCGCCTGACGCTAAAATATCGGCAGAATACGCAGCTCGGCATGTCGGTGTTCCGGAACATCTACATCAATGACGAGATTCCGTACGCCGAGATGAAAAACGTCCGGTTCCCGTTTGGATTCGGCTGGCAAAACCTCACGGTTTCGGATCAGGAAGGAACGCCCTGCCTGGTCTATCTGAAGGAAGGGAAAAACACCGTTTCGCTGGAAGTGACGGTGGGCGGATGGGCCGAAGTGCTGCAGGCGGTCGGCGATGTGACCGTGGATATGAATACCCTCTATCGCCGGATCATCATCGTCACCAGCACCAATCCCGATCCCTACCGGGACTACAGCCTGGAAAAGGAGATCCGGGACCTCCGGGAAACGCTGGAGGAACTGCGTGACCGGCTGAGCCGCCTGGCGGATCAGTTCGACGCGATCAACGGGAAAAAATCCAGCCAGTCGGAACCCCTTCGACGGGTAGCGGAGCAGCTGGGCGAGTTTGCAAAAAAACCGTCGGTGATTCCCCAGAGGCTGAGCCGGTTCCGGGAGAATGTGGCCATGATTTCCGAGTGGCTGCTCAGCAACAAACAGCAGCCGCTGGAGCTGGATTATTTTCTGCTTCACGGGGAGACCGCCAAGATCCCTTCCCCCAAGGGGAATTTCTGGGAGAATCTGGTCTTCGGTTTTAAACAGTTCCTGGCGGCGTTCAGCGACGATTACGATTCGATGGCCGACTGGGATGAAGGAACGACAGACGTCATCACCGTCTGGACCACCGAAGGCCGGGATCAGGCGCAGATACTCAAGGATCTCATCGGGGACCGCTTCACGCCCGAGACCGGCATCCAGGTCAATCTGAACCTGGTGCAGGGGGGGCTGGTGGAGGCCACGTTGTCCGGCAACGGACCGGATGTGGCCATCGGCGTTGCCCGCGGACAGCCGGTCAACCTGGCCAGCCGCCGGGCGCTGACGGACCTGTCCCGTTTCGAGGGATTCGAGGACGTGATGGCGCGCTTTTCCGACGATGCGGGGCTGCCGTATCGTTACCAGGGCGGCACCTATGCCCTGCCGCTGTCCCAGATTTATCTCGTGATGTTCTACCGGACCGATATTTTGGCGGAGCTCGGGATGAATCCGCCGCAGACCTGGACCGAGGTGTTCGACGACGCGGCGATCCTGCAGCGCAAAAACATGACGGTGGGCCTGCCGTATACCGCGATCACCGCTTCCGGGGCCATCGATCTGGGGGTGGGCGCCAAAGACCTCTTCCCCACCCTGCTGATGCAGTACGGAGGCCGGTATTACAACGAGGATCTGACCGCAACTGCCCTGGACAGCACGGAAGCGCTCGCCGCCTTCAAAACCTGGACCAGTTTTTACACCAAATACGGGTTTGACCTGAGCTACGATTTCAACACCCGTTTCCGTACCGGTGAGATGCCGATCGCCATCGCGTCCTATGCCATGTATGGCACCCTGGCCGCGGCGGCGCCCGAAATCCGGGGCCAGTGGGCCATGACCCTGGTCCCTGGTGTGGAAAAAGAGGACGGCACCATCGACCGCTCCGGCGGAGCGTCGGGATCCGCTGCCGTTCTGTTTAAAAATGCGGAAAACCAGGATGCCTGCTGGGCGTTTCTGGAGTGGCTCACCCGGACCGACGTGCAGGCGGATCTGGCGAATTCCGTCGAAAGCCTGCTTGGCCCGGCCGCCCGCTCCGCCACGGCCAATCTCGAGGCGTTTGAGCTGCTGAACTGGAGCCGGGAAGAAGCCCGGGTGATCCGGGAACAGCGGACGTACATCCGGGAAGTCGAGGAACTGCCCGGCAGCTATTTTACCTCCCGGTGCCTGGACAACGCTTTCCGGGATGTGCTTTACAACAACCGGAACCCCCGCGTGGCGCTTGAGAAGGAAAACGCGACCATCAACCGCGAGCTCGAGCGCAAGCGCATCGAACTCGGCAACGGATAGGGTTCCGATCTAACCGCGAAAGGGCGTGAATCACCATGCTGAAACTGCAGCGCCGTCCCAAGGAAAAGCTGTCCAAGCGCCTTAAGGAAAGCCGCGTCCCCTATCTTCTGATGGCGCCGTATATGATCCTGTTCATTCTGCTGACGGTCATTCCGGTGGGAGCGTCCATCGCGCTGAGCTTTACCTATTTCAATCTGCTGGAAGCGCCCAATTTCGTGGGACTGATGAATTATGCGCGGATGTTCTTGGACGACGAAGTGTTCCTCAAGGTGCTGAAAAACACCCTGCTGTTCGCGTTCATCACCGGCCCTGTCAGCTACCTCGTCTCCTTCTTCTGCGCGTGGCTGATCAACGAATTCGGGCCCAGACTCCGGTCGGTGTTTACCCTGGCGTTTTATTTTCCCGTGCTGTCGGGCAATCTGTACGTGATCTGGAATTACCTTTTTTCCGGAGACCAGTACGGCATCATCAACAGCACCCTGCTGAATCTCGGCGTCCTGCAGGACCCCGTTCAGTGGCTCAGCGACCCCAAGACCATGCTGGGCGCGCTGGTGGTGGTGCAGCTCTGGTCCAGTTTCGGCGTCGGATTCCTCACCTTTATCGCCGGATTCCAGGGGATGGATAAGAGTCTGGCCGAGGCCGCGGGGATCGACGGCGTAAAAAACCGCTGGCAGGAGCTGTGGTATGTGACGCTGCCCTCCATGGCGCCCCAGCTGATGTTCAGCGCTGTGATGCAGATCTCTGCCTCCTTCAGCGTGGGCGGCCTGGTCCAGTCTCTGGCCGGATTCCCCACCACGCAGTACAGCGCCGATACCCTGATTACCTACATGCTGGACGTGGGGTTGGTGCGGTATGAAATGGGATACGCGTCCGCTATTGCGGTGTTCCTGTTCCTCATGATGCTGTTCTGCAACTTCGTCGTCACCCATCTGCTCCGCCGCTTCAGCGCGGAATAAGGCGCGCACCGGCTCCGGAGCGGGCCGAAAAAAGCGGTGTCAACCGCTCGGAAAGGCGTGAAAAAGAGCTGTGACCAAAGGGATATTCAAACGGAGCGTCAACCGGTCCATCGGCGGCAACATCGTCGTCTTCCTCTTTGTCCTGGCGCTGGCCTGCTTCATGGTGCTGCCGCTGGTGTACGCGGTCAGTTCCGCGTTCAAGCCTCTGGACGAGATCTACATATTTCCGCCCCGTCTTTTCGTGCGGCGGCCCACCCTCGATAACTTTGTGCAGCTGGGGCTGCTGACCGGCTCCTTCTGGGTGCCGCTCTCCAAGTATATCTTCAACACCGTATTCATCAGCGTGGCCGTGACGGGCGGGCATCTGCTGCTGTCCACCATGGCGGCGTATCCCCTGGCGAAGCTGCGCTTCGTCGGGCAGAGGCCCCTTAGCAGCCTGATCAAGGTATCGCTGCTGTTCTCGGTGTCCGCCATGATGATTCCCCGGTATATCGTCATGTCGAATCTGCACATGATCAACACCTACTGGGCGCTGATCCTGCCGCAGGTGCAGTCGGCCCTGGGCCTGTATCTCATGCAGAATTTCATGAGCCAGATTCCCGACGAAATGCTGGAAGCCGCCCGCATCGACGGCGCGGGAGAGCTGAAGGTCTACTGGCGGGTGGTGATGCCGAATGTCAAACCGGCTTGGCTGACCATCGCGATTTTCGCGTTTCAGAATGTCTGGAACAACACCGGCGGCACCGATATGACGGTCATGGTTTATGACGAAAAGATCAAAATGGTGGCCTCCCTTCTCAGCCAGGTGCTGGCGGGAGGAACGGCCCGCGCGGGTGCGGGTGCCGCCTTCGGTCTCCTATTGATGATTCCGCCCATGCTGCTGGTCGTCTTCGCCCAGAACCAGATTCTCGAGACGATGTCCACCTCGGGCATGAAATAACGGCCGCCGCAACGGCCGACAATGTAATCCGGCCCCCGATGCCATATGCAAAAGGGGCGATGCGGCGGTTTTGAAGAAACAATGGAAAGGGGGCGTGGCCATATGACTGGCAGCAGATGGGGCGGCGCACGCCGGTCCGGGCGCGATGCGGCACCGGATCTTCGGAAAAAAGGCCGCAGAGGGCTGACCCGACCGCTGCGGCGGCTTGTGCTGCTGGCGCTGGCGGGAATGATCCTCATTCTGCCCGCGTCCGCGGAAGGCACGTCGTTCAGCTATACATACGATACCTGGAAAACCTCGGTGCCGGTTCCCGCGCCGTATACGGCGGACACCCCGGTCAGAGGCGCGGCCGCGTTCGGCGGCACCGATCTTCTGGACCCGACCGACCTGTATATCACGGAGGACGGTTCTGTGTTTGTTCTGGACGCGGGCAACAGCCGCCTGGTCGTGCTGGACAGCGGCCTGCAGTATCAGCGGGAGATCCGCCTCCAAAAGGATGGAGAGCCGGTCGAATTTGCCGAGGCGCTAGGGCTGTTCGTGGACCGGCAGGGCCGAATTTATGTGGCGGATAAAAAAGCCCCGGGCGTCTATGTGGCGGAACCCGACGGCACGGTGACGGACGTCATCGGCGCGCCGCCGGCCGACAAGGTGGAAGAGGGCTTCGAATACACCCCGGCCAAGGTGCTGGTCGACAGTGCGGGCATCGTGTATGTCCTGTCCGCCAACACCTACTCGGGCGCGCTGCAGTATGATCAGAATTATGAATTCATCGGGTTTTACGGCAGCGAACGGGTGACGGTGACATTTGAGCTGCTGCGCAACCGCCTGTGGAAGAAAATCCTCAGCGAAGACGCGGCGTCCGGCCTGCTGCGCAATGTGCCGACGTCCTTTATCAACTTCGATATCGACGCGGAAAACTTCATCTATACCCTCAAGGGCGGTACCGGGCTCGACGGCGGACAGATCCGCAAGCTCAACCCCCAGGGAACCAACATTCTGCTAGACGAACAGGGAAATGTGGCGACCTATGGGGATCTGGAGACCTATTTCGACAGCCAGAGCAATCTGACCATATCGACGGTGTTCAGCGACATCACGGTGGATGATCAGGGATTCATCACCGCGCTGGACAGTACCCGGAACCGTCTGTTCCAATATGACCAGACATCCAACCTGCTGTACGCCTTCGGGGGAACCGGCAGCCAGGCCGGCACGTTCAAAACTCCGGTGGCGGTGGACAGTCTGAACGGCAACCTGCTGGTGTTAGACAGCGGCGTCCGCAGCCTGACGGTGCTGAGGCCGACCGATTTCGGCGTCAACGTCCGGGCCGCGATCGCGCTTTACAACGACGGTCTGTACGAGCAGGCCAAGGAAAACTGGGAGCAGATCCTGCGCCAGGATGCCAACTATGAGCTCGCTAACGTCGGTATGGGCAAAATCTATGAACAAGCGGGCGATTACGATCAGGCGATGGCGTATTACAAGCTTGGCAACAGCCGCCAGGGGTATTCCGATGCGTTTGCCGCCAAGCGGGACGAAGGCTTCCGGCGGAATTTCACGTGGATCGTCCTCGCCGTCGTCGTGCTTCTGCTCCTCATGGTGGGAATCGTCAATTATAAGGAGCGCCACCGGAAAAGCGAATACGGACTGAAAGTCAGCAAATGGGCGTATCCCTTCCGCTGCATGCTTCACCCCTTCAAGGCCTATTATGAGATGAAGGTGGAGAAGAAAGGCTCGGTCCTGCTGGCGAACATCATCCTGGTGCTTTTCTTTCTCGTTTCGGTCATCAACAGCCAGCTCACAGGCTTCCACTTCAACCAGAACCGCACCGACCGGTTCAACGTCTTCATCCCGCTGGCGATGACCATCGGCCTGTTCGCGGTGTTCGTGCTGTGCAACTGGGCGGTCAGTACCTTGGCGGACGGCGAAGGGAAATTCCGGGAAATCTGGATTTTTACAGCCTATGCCCTGCTGCCCTATGTCATTTCCCTGGCGGTGCTGACGGGGCTTTCGAATGCGTTTTCTCTCGAGGAAAGTGCGTTCCTGGGTATTGTGCAGGCGGTGGCGTATGTTTGGACAGGTGCCAACCTGTTCATGGCCATCCGGGAAGTGCACCAATACACCGCCGGTAAAACCATCGTCGTCACCCTGATCAGCCTCCTCGGCATGTATTTGGTGATGCTGATTGTGACGATCGGCTACAGCATGTTTACGCAGCTCATCAGCTTTATCGGGATGATCATCAACGAACTGCGCCTGCGTTAGCGCATCGGAAAGGTTGTGCGGCCTATGAAAGCAGCCAAGCTGAAAACCATACTCAGCACCGGCCTCTCGGTGGCTGTGGCGGCAGGCATCGTTCTGCTGATGTTCCAGGCGTCGAAGGGGGCCGAGCTGGAGACCCCGTCCGACGAAGTGCTCACCCCCATCGACTTCAGCGCGGACAGCGCGCACCCCGACGAGATGCAGAAGGTGGCGGAAAACACCCGCTTTTGCCTGTATGCCAATCCGAAAAGCGCGGCGGTCGAACTGGAGAACAAGGCGGACGGCACCCGCTGGAGCAGCGTGCCGGACGGATCCCAGGAGAACGAGGAGATCAAAGGCTCGGCCAGAGTGGCGCTCGGATCCCTGCTCAACTTCCGCTACGCGGACCGGGATTCCAACGCCGTCACTCAGAACAGTGTGGCCGGCTGTGTCAGCCGGGGCAACTTCAGCGTGAAATCCATCCCGAACGGGGTGAGATTCGACTTTTACTTTGAAAAAGAAGGCTTCTTGATTCCCCTGGAACTCACCCTGACCGACAAGGGACTCAAAGCGTCGGTACCGCTCGGGGATATCCGGGAAGCCAGCGACCGGGTCAAGCTCACCTCGGTCAGCCCCCTTCCCAATTTTGGGGCGGGCTATCAGGAAGAGGACGGGTATCTCCTGCTCCCTGACGGGTCGGGAATGCTGATGCCCTTTGCCAGTGCCGGACCCGACGTCAGCCTTCGGATTTACGGCAGTGATCTGGCCGTGGAGGAAAAAACCATTTCACCTGCCAGGACGCAGACCGCCCGGCTGCCGGTTTTCGGCATGAAAAAAGACGGGCAGGCGTTGCTGGCCATCATCACAAACGGCGCCGCCCGGGCGAAAGTCAACGCCGCTGCCGCGAGCGCCAAATCCCCTTACTGCGCGGCTTTTGCCGAGTTCCTTTACCGGGAGAGCACGCTGGTTGACGTCAGCCAGAAGACCTTTGAATTTACCCAGGTCAACATGTTCGAGCCCGCGGCCTGCGGTCTGGATGCGTTCACGGTGGAATACCGTCCCCTGGACGCGGAACAGGCCGATTACAGCGGTATGGCAGCGGCCTATCGGGCGTATTTGACCGAGGAACAGGGGATGACGCCCCTGTCGGAAAAGAGTTCTGCCCTGTATGTGGAACTGCCCGGCGGTGTGATGCGGCAGGAGAGCGTTCTCGGCATACCCGTCAACCGGGTGGTGCCTCTCAACGCATATGACGACGTGGCGGCGCTGGCCGAGCGGCTGCAGAACGCGGGCGCGAGTTCTTTGGTGCTCAATTACGTCAACTGGGCGAAGGGCGGCACCGAAAGCCGCCTGACCGTGGACATGGCCCCCGAAGGGGGACTCGGCGGCAGCAGCGCCTTCCGCCGCATGCTCCAGGATATTGAGGCCCTGTCGGGTGTGAAATTGTATCTGGATCTCAATCTGACCGACATGATGCACAACCAGTGGGGCTATTCCACCAAATACAGCGCGTCGCAGTCGGTGATGAAGGAACCGGCTATCCAGTATCCCTATAAAATGAGCACGTTCCAGATCGATTCCACCGGCGGGCTGCGGTTCCTGCTCAGTCCTCTCCGGTTTGGGAGGGCGATGGAGCAGACCCTGTCGAAAGCCTCGAAACTGTCGGTCTACGGCTTTTCGGCCAATTCTCTGGGACAGAAGATCTATTCCGATTTTGGGGATGAGCACATCGACCGGGGCCGCGCCGAAGCCATGTGGACACAGGCGCTCGGACAATTGGCCGGCGCTGCGGATCATCGGCTCTTTACGGCGGCCAATGCGTATGCTTTCCCCTATGCCACCGATCTGCAGGACGTCCCGGTGTCCACAAGTGAGTATCTCGCGCAGGGCGAGGCCGTTCCGTTTTACGCCATGGCCCTTCACGGGTTGGCCGGCCTTTCCTCCCCCTCCATCAACGCGGCCGCAGACAGCCGTCAGGCCTTTCTCCGGGCCATGGAGGCGGGGATTAACCCCAAATACAGCCTGGGCAGCCAAAACATTGGAAAACTGGCCGATACCGACGCGCAGGACCTTGGCTATATCGACGCAGCCTACTGGATCGAGGAGGCCGCCGCGCGCTACAAGGAAGCGGCCGCGTATCTCACACTCGTGTCCGATCAGCCGATTGTCCGGCATGAGCAGGCGGCGCCGGGCGTGACCCGCACCGTTTTCGGAAACGGCGTGGAGATTCTGGTCAATTATACGGATGCGGATGCGACGATAAACGGCGTGGATATCCCGGCCGAGGGATACCGCATTTCCGGCATGTAAAGACGGCATTTCCCGCAGAAAGGTTGTGATCCCGGATGACAGCAAAGACAGATTCCGCCCGTCGGAAACCCCGCGCCCGGTCGCTGCAGAAGCAGCGTTCCCGCTGGGGATGGTTCTTCATCGCCCCGTGGATTCTGGGCATCAGCGTCTTTTTCGTCTGGCCGATGATCGAATCCTTTGTCTACTCCTTCAGCAAGCTCACGGTGACCGAGGCGGGCTTTCAAAAAACGTTCGTCGGGTTCGACAACTTCAAATACTTCTTTACGGAAAACACCTTCTTTATTCCGTATCTGACCGAATCCATCGGCAGCATTGTGCCGTCGGTGCTGATGATCGTCTCCTTCAGCATCCTGATCGCCCTGGTGCTCAAGGAAAAATTCATCGGCCGGAGCCTGGCGCGCGCGGTGTTTTTCTTTCCCGTCATCATCGCCTCCGGCGTGGTCATCACCATTCTCAAGGAACAGGTGATGATGAGCGGGTCCGCTGTGTCGGATATGGCGCCGAGCTATCTCTTTCAGGCGCCCAATCTGGTGGAGGTATTCGCCGACCTGGGAATACCGGAGAAGCTCCTCGGCACCATCACCACGGTTCTTAACCAGATTTTCGATCTGACCTGGAAATCGGGGGTGCAGATTCTGCTGCTTCTCGCGGCGGTCAACAACATCCCGGCCAGCTTCTATGAGGTGGGCGTCATGGAGGGGGCCACGGCCTGGGAGAAGTTCTGGAAGATCACCTTCCCCACCATTTCCCCCACCCTGCTGGTGGTGGTCATCTACACTATTATCGACAGTTTCACCGATTACGGCAACAAGGTTATGCAGATGCTCCGCAATTATTACACCAACAACAATTACGCCTACAGCGCCACCATCGGCGTGATTTATTTCGTGTGCATCCTGGCCATCATCGGGCTGATCAACCTGATCGCGTCCCGGTTCGTCTTTTATGCGGCCGACTAACGAGAAAGGCAGGAATATGCGTATGCAATCCCGCGTTTTTTCCACCTGGTCCAGGCGCCTGATGGGTAAAACCGGCGCGGCCAAATGGATCAAGGCCATTGTTCGGGCGGTTTTCCTGCTGGGCGTCGGCTTCGTGATGGTGTATCCCGTTCTGTTCATGCTGTCGAACTCCCTCAAGACGGTTTCGGACACCTTCGATCCCACCGTGGTATGGATCCCCACCAAGTTCACCCTGTACAATTTCAAAATGGCGTTCAGCCTGATGAACTACGGCGAGGCGCTCAAAAGCACCCTGACCATCCTGGTTCCCAGCGTGGTGCTGCAGGTCATCTCCTGCCTCTTTATTTCGTACGGGTTTGCCCGGTTCGATTTCAAAGGGAAAAAGTGGCTGTTCGGACTGCTGATTTTCAACATTATCGTGCCGGTGCAGTCCTATATGATCCCGCTGTATGTCAATCTGCAGAGCATGCATCTGCTCAATACGACGTGGCAGTTCTACATTCAGGCCGCCTTGGGGACCGGCATCCGGTCGGGGCTTTACATCTTCATTCTGCGGCAGTTTTTCCGGAATATGCCGGCCGAACTCGAAGAGGCGGCCTGTATCGACGGATGCAGCCCGCTGGGGACCTTCCTGCGGGTGATGGTGCCGAACGTGATCCCCGCCATCCTGACCGTGACGGTCTTTTCGGTGGTCTGGTATTACAACGACTATACCCTGTCGGGGATGCTCCTCAACAGCAAATTTCCCTTGTCGGTGACGGTAACCGGCGTGAGCACCGTGCTGTCCAACCGGCTGCAGAATATGGCCGGACAGACCGTTGGTGCCGATCTCAAGCTGCTCAGCGATTCCATTTTGTCCGCCGCCTGCCTGATCGTGGTGCTGCCTCTGATCGGCATGTATGTGGTTGTGCAGCGGTATTTTACCGAGGGCGTTGAACGCACCGGTATCGTAGGATAAGACAAGCCCGGATTTCCCAGAAAACCGGCCCGCCGCAGCGGCCGGTTAGAAAGACCCAAGCGAGGCTGCGGAGAAAAGGAGAAAATGCGATGCGCACCCTCTGGAAACATCGGCTGCCGGCTCTGCTGGCGGCGGTGGCCTTGCTGGCCGCCCTGCTATCCGCATGCAAAGGTCCGGACGCCCCCGCAAGCGACACGTCCATCACATCGACCGACAGTGAGGTGAACAGCGGCATGACCGAAGACATCACGACATCCGGATCCGAGAATACCGGGACGGAGGGAACGGATCCCACCCAATCCGGCACCGCGTCCGGCGGCACGACCAACAACCCCGGCAGCAACCCCGGTAGTTCCGCAACCGACGCCCCCACCACCCCCACGACCGTGGTCACCGATCCCAGCCGCCGGGAGGAAATTCTGGCCGATATCGCGTTCTATCAGGAGATCGTCGATATGGAAACCGCGTGGCTCGCGTCCATGCAGCTCGACAACGGGGCCATGCCCATGACCATTGTGAAGGACGGCTCGGTGAAGGTAAATCCCTACTTTGCGGACTTCGCGATCCTCGCCATCCTGGACGGGGATAAAAAGCTCCATCCCACGGTCAAAAAATACATGGACTGGCATTTCAGCCACCTGAACACCGCTTCCACCGATTACAACGGTGTGGACGGCACCATTTACGATTACACGGTGACGGTCAGCGGCGGCAAGGTGACGAACGAGACCCCGACCCTGGACGACAAGGGACAGAAGCTCTACGACTCCACCGATTCCTATGCCGCCACCTTCCTCAACGTGCTGTGGAAGTATTATGAAAAGAGCGGGGACGCGGCCTATATCCGGCAGCATGCCGCGGAAATTGACCGGATCGTTTCGGCGATGTTCTCCACCATGCACAACGGCCTGACCATGGCGAAGCCCGATTATCCGGTCAAGTACCTGATGGACAACTGCGAGGTGTACGAGGGTATCGTGGACGGGATCAGCCTGTATGAAACGATTCTGGTGCCGGCCGGCAAAGGCGCCGCCACCCTCACGAAACTGAAGACCAGCCGCGATCAGGTTTCCAAAGCCATCGAGGACCAGCTCTGGAATGCCAAGGGCTATTATGAGGCGGGAATCTTTAAAAACGGCGACTTGGCCTACGCCTTTGATTGGGATATGTTCTATCCCTGTGCCACGGCGCAGGTGTTCCCGATTCTCAGCGGCGTTGTGGCTCCCGGCAGCGCCCGGGCGAAAACCCTGTATGATAACTTCAACAAACACTATTCGACCGGCGAATCCAAACATACCTGGGAGAAAATCAGCATTCCCGACAGCTTCTATTGGGGCGCTCTTGTGCAGGCCGGCGCCATGATGGGCGACGAGGTCCGGGTCAAGAGCTATATGACGCTCTACCGCAAACTGATGAATAAGCATGCGTATCCCCTGTATAACGCCGATGCGGGCAAAGCCTGTATGGCAGCGGCGATTATGGTCAAGAACCTGACGGCACAGCTGGGCTGAACAGACGGCGGACGGTTTGACCGGCGGGAACCGGCCGCGCCTTACGAGAGGGTCGCCGGAGAAAGGACGATAGAGTATGAACATCATCAAACGACTGGCGGTTTTAGGAGCAGCAGCCTTGCTGGCGGGGTCCCTGGCCGCCTGCAAAGACGGAGACACCCCCTCTTCCGGCGGGGCTCCGGCCTCGAACCCGGGCGACGCCTCCATCAGCGCCGAGCGGGTGGAGAAAATGGGAGCGGAACCGCAGAAGGTGAGCGTCCTGGTGCCCGGCTACGACGGGACCGACGAGACGAGTTATTACACCAAGGCGATCAAATCCTTCGAACAGCAGTACGGCAAAACGGTGGAAATCCTCCAGGCCGTGGGCGAACAGCTCTGGAACGAAAAGGTGGCCGCGCAGATCGCGGCCAAGGATCCCATCGATGTCTTCGTCATCAGCGTCGACCAGTATCTGAGCATGTATCAGAAGAACTATCTGACACCGGTGAACGAGTATGTGGACCTGACGAGAAAAGGCCACAATATCCAGGTCATGGACGACTTTGTCAAGTTCGATGGAAAGTATTACGCGGCGGGCGTGTCCGCCACTCCCTATGTGCTCTATTATAATCGGGACATTATGACCGCCAACGGCTATGATCCGGACGAACCGATGAAGCGCTATGAAGCGGGCACATGGACCTGGCAGAGCTTCGTGGAAATCGCCCGGGAGTGCACCGATACCGATTCCGGCATCGTGGGTCTGGAAAACATGTTCGACGAGGTGTTCCAGGCGTCCAATGCCTGTTCCGCCGTCAGCTTTGCGGACGGCAAGTATGCGCTCAACATCAAAACCTCCGCCATGCGCAATACCCTCGAGATGGTGCAGGATATCTTCAATAAGAATGTGGTCTGCGGCAACGGATATGTGACCGGGCAGAACAAGTTCCTCAAGGGCAAGGCCGCCATGCACGGCGCCTATGCCTATGAAGAGTCGACCTTCGCCAGCATGAAGAAAAAGGGCGACGTCAACATCGATTTCGGCGTAGCGCCCTTCCCGGCCGGCCCTGACAACACGGACAAACGCAATTTCGGCCACTCCACCGGTTATGCGATCTCCATGGGATCCGACGCGCCTTACAGCGCGGGTGTGCTCATCGATATGATTCTGGCCGCGGCCGGGGAGGGTGATGCTGAACGGCAGGCACTGCTGCAGGAAGGCAGTCAGGAGCTGTACGATAACCTGGCGAAAAACCTGTTCATCCCGTCCTACACCGACGGCATTCTGGACCGGGGCTTCGGTGCGTTCTATCTGCTCTACGACGCCCGCAACGGCGAGGACATCAACCAGAAGCTGGCCCAGTATGAAACCAGCTATCAGAAGATGGTGGACGACGCCAATGCCCAGCTGAAATAAAATCCGTCTGGCCGATGATCGGGGAACCGGCCCTTCCGGATCGGAGGGGCCCTCTTTCCCCATACCCCTCTACGCTCAAAATTCCTTATATTCTGCGGTTGCCCCTGCGGTCCTCGACAGGAAACCGGAAAGGTATGATACCAATATGAGCCAACATTTCTGCACCCCTATTCCGGCCCGCCGCATCTCGGTCAACGGCCGGCTTGAGCTGCGTCTCGCCACCGACGACGCGGCTTCTGCACAGATCGACGCCCGGCTGGAAAACGGCGAGGTGCGCGAGTGCGGCCGTTTTCCGCTCAAGGCAGGACGGCAGCTGAACATCGTGCACCCCGACATGAGCGGCCTCACCGGCCGGCTGACCCTGCTGATCTCCTTCCTGTCGGAGGACGGCACGGTGCTGGAAGTGAAGGAACAGCCCTATGAGATCATCCTCTCCCGGGTACACTCCACTTGTCTGCTGGACGGCTGCTGGGTGAGCATCTATCATTGGAGCGAGAGCGAGGCGCGGCATTTCAATGCCGGGCTGCGGGTTCTGACGGACGAAGGCTGGAAGCAGCAGGTGTATTCCATGCACAAAATCGGCGTGACCAGCATTCTGATCCAAAATGTGTTCGACAGCGCCCGGTATGTCCATCAGCACGATATGACTGCCGATTCCTATGACGGCCGGGCTTTCTACGACAGCGCCCTCTATCCGGGACGGATGCCCATTGCCGCCGAGGATCCCATCGAGGCCATCCTGTCGGCTGCGGACGAATGCGGCATGGCGGTGTTTCCGGGGGTGGGATTGTACGCCTGGTTCGATTTTTCGCCGGAATCTCTGGAATGGCACAAACGGGTGACCCTCGAGCTGCAGAAGCGGTACGGCCACCATCCGTCATTTTATGGGTGGTATGTATCGGAAGAGATCATGGGGGCGCTGTATTATGGCTATGATCCGGTTCCGGATGAAAAATACAAGGATATCCAGAACTTTTTCCGTGAATACAAGGCCTTTGTCCACGAATTGACGCCGACCAAACCGGTGGCGCTCGCGCCCAACAACATCCATATGGACTGGTATCGGGACGAATGGCGGGGTATCCTCGAAAACCTGGATATCATGATCCCCTTTGCCTTTGCCCGCAGCGAGAACAACATTCCCCAGATTGCTGAGATGTGCGCCGAAACCGGCACCCATTTCTGGGTGGATATGGAGATTTTCGCCTTTCCCTTTGACGAAGGGCTGCGCCCCAAGGACTGCGAGGCGCTGATCCGGGAAATCCACTGCTACGATATGCTCGAGCAGGTGTACGGCTATCAGTTCACCGGGCTGCTCAATGAACCCGGGCATCGGATGGGGCTCGGCGGCGAGGATACGGAAGAGGTTTACACCGCCTATGCCCGGTACGCCAGGGCCATCCGTCAATAAGGGAAAGGAGCGGGTTTTATGAAAAATCCCCATGCCGCGGCTGCGGCCGCATATCGGACGCTCTATCGCCGTGCGTTGCTCGACGATGTCGTGCCTTTCTGGCTGAAAAGCGACCTGCTGGACAAGGAACACGGCGGGTACATCACCTCGGTGGACCGGGAGGGCCGGTGTTATAACGCCGACAAATCCGTATGGTTCCAAGGGCGGGGGCTGTGGACCTTCTCCGCCCTGTGTAACCAGTACGGGACCCGGAAGGAATGGCTGGAGGCCGCGTGCCTCGGCAAGCGGTTCCTGGAGGAGCACGGCACCGACGCCGACGGGCGGATGTTTTTCCAGGTGACCAGGGACGGCGCACCGCTGCGCAAGCGCCGCTATATGTTTTCCGAGAGCTTTTACGTGGTCGGCATGGCGGAATACGCGGCCGTCACGGGGGATATGGAGGCGCTCCGCAAAGCGGAGGACCGGTTCGACCTCATGTGGAGGATGTACCGCGATCCCACGAGCGATCCCTTCAAAATCACACCGAAATCCTACAACACGACCCGCCGCGAATATGCGGCCGCGGTGCCGATGGTTCTCGTCAGCAGTGCCCAGGTGCTGCGCCGCTGTGATCCCGCGAAGGCGGAGGAATACGGCCGCATCGTCCGGCAGGCCGCCGAGGACATCCTGACCCGGCATTATCGTCCCGAACTGCACGGCGTGCTTGAAACCGTGCTGGAGGACGGGTCCCATATCGACAATCCGGCCGGAAGGACCATCAACCCGGGCCATTCCTGTGAAAACGCCTGGTTCCTGATGAACGAGGCGGTGTATACCGGGGACCGGGACCTGCTCGGAAAGGCCCTGAACATCCTGGACTGGTCACTGGAACGGGGCTGGGACGAGACATACGGCGGCATGTTCTATTTCGTGGATCTGGACGGCCGGCCCTGCGAACAACTCGAGTGGGACATGAAGCTCTGGTGGGTGCATAACGAGGTGCTCATCGCGACCCTGATGGCCTATGGACTGACAGGGGAAGAGCGGTACTGGGACTGGTTCGAAAAGGTGCACGCGTACGCGTTCGGGCATTTCGCCGACCGCGATTACGGGGAATGGTACGGATATCTCCATCGGGACGGCACGGTGTCCCACACGCAGAAAGGGTCGATGTGGAAGGGCCCCTATCATCTTCCCCGCTGCCTGATGATCTGCGACCGGCTGCTCGGCATGCTGGAGCAGGGCACCGATGTGGTGCCGGTTCTGTAAAGACGACACGGCGCCCCGTTCCGGCCAATGGCCGGGGCGGGGCGTTTCCTTCGTACAGAGGAGCTTTACGGCCTCTCGTCCGGCTCCACGGGGCGGAGCATGGTGCGGATCACCCGTTCCAGGATGATGGACAGACATTCCTCGACTGGCTTTTCATTCAGCTTGGCGATATCCTCGTATATAGCATATAATTCATCACTCAATTCTACCGTACAGCTCTTCATACCCATCCTCCTATATGTACTATTTATAATACATGTATAAAGTATAATGTATAGCGTATCATATAGTCAAGAGGTGGTTTTGTGATACGCTATGATCCCTTCTGGGAGACGATCAAAAAGAAAAACATATCGACCTATGCTTTGAGAGAAAAGCACCATATCAGCCCGAACACCCTGACCAGAATGAAGCAAAACCGTTATTTGAGCATGCGGACCATCGAGGATTTATGCAAGATCCTGGACTGCAGCATCCAGGAAATCGTGGAATATCGTAAGGATGAGGAATAGGACATACGGGCCGGGACTTCGCATGGTGACAATAGAGGGTGTCACGCATTTCCGCTGCGCATCTCTTCAAAGGGCATATACTTCTTTCCGTTGTTTCAACTGCTTTTGACATAGAACAGTATAAAAGATCAGAAAAAGGAATATACCAACAGTTGTTCGTATGGGATTATTTTTTTCATAGAAGAACCCGCAGCAAAACGAAAAGCCTCTGAGGGCCGCACCTCAGAGGCTTTTATCATGTAAACAGGAAACAGGAATAAAGACGGGCAAAAAACTCCCGGGATAGGAAGTACCCCCATCTCCCGGGCCGCAGCCCTGCTTGTATGGGCCGGTTCAGGTGTCTGCGCCGGGGAGGCTTTCCTAAAAAGAAAGCCGACAGGATCACCTGGGGTCCGGGGTATCCCCCGGGAGCCTTTTTGCCTTCTTTTGTGGCTAGGGACAAAAGAAGGTGGCCCGCAGGCCAAACCTTATTTTTTTCTGAGTTTGAAAATGGATTACGTGTTTAATAGTGTGCTCATGCCGCGCAGGCACCTCCTTTCTCTGCGCGGAGAAAGGAGGCAAAGACGCGAAGCAGTTTGCCGGTTTTCTTTTTAGGAAAACCGGCGTCAACGTTTTCACCTGAACTAAGAATACAATCATGAGGGGGCCGCGGCCCCCTAAACAACCCCCAAAGGGGTGAGGCGGGCATTACGTATAGGGATTCCCCTACTTCCGTCGGGTCCCGATGCCGGTCACACCGGCTCTTTCATCTCCGCAAAGTCGAGAATCAGCTTCACGGTATTGTTCAGGTTGATGGCGCCGCTGTCAACCGAGAGGTGATAACTCTCGACCGCGCCCCATTTTTTATTGGAATAGAAATTATAATAGCTGGCGCGTTTTTTATCGGTTTTGAGCGCGCGTTCCTCCGCCTCTTTGAGCGGGATCCCCTCGTACTCGGCCACCCGCGCGGCCCGTTTTTGAATATCGGCGTAGATAAACACATTCACGAGATGAGGATGCTTGGCCAGTGCATAGTCCGCACAGCGCCCCACGATGACGCAGCCGCTCTGGTCGGCGAGCTTTTTGATCGCGTCGAACTGTGCGAGAAACACCTTGTGATTGAGAGGCAGATTGAACGACGCGGCGCTCAGATTCCCCATGGAATACGCGCCCATGGACAACGAGTAGAGGAGGCTGTTGGTGGGAGCCTCGTCGTAATTTTCAAAAAGCTCCTTGGACATGCCGCTTTCCTTGGCGGCATGGGTGAGCAGTTCCTTGTCATAGTAGGGAATCCCCAATTCTTCGGCGATACGTCGCCCGACCTCCCGCCCACCGCTGCCAAACTGGCGGCCAATGGTGATGACGGTTTTTTTGTTCATAGGACAACCCCCTTATCGAGAATCGTTTGTGGTACAGGTCCTATTTATAGTATAGCACGAAATGCAAGAAAATGCCTGGGGAAATTCCGCGTCCAAGGAAAAATGGAACCCCGATGCCGGGAATGGGGAGAAAACACGCCCCGGGACGGGTTCGGCGCACAACCCCAGGGAAATCATCCGAACCATAAAAAGAACCCCCGCAGCGGCCAAAAGCCGCTGCGGGGGGGGGGGATAGGACAAAATCAATCGCTCACGAAAGGCATGAGCGCAATCTGACGCGCGCGCTTGATCGCGACGGTCAGTTCCCGCTGATGGCGGGCGCAGGTGCCGGTGACACGGCGGGGCAGGATTTTCGCCCGCTCGGACACAAAACGGCGCAGGCGCGCGACATCCTTATAATCGATGGTATCGATCTTATCGACGCAGAAGCTGCACACCTTGCGGCGACCTTTACGGCCCCGGGAAGGGCGCTCCGAACGCTCGGATCTCTCCGGTCTGTCAGCCATGCGAATGGCCTCCTTTACTTCAAAATAGCGCCGCGGCTCCGCATCATGCGGAGGCGGCCGAAAACATCAACAGAGAGCCCTTTTCATCAGAAGGGCAGATCGTCGTCCCCCACGATCTCTTCAAAATCCCCCGAGCCCGTATTCTGGAAGGCCGGAGCCCCCTCGTTATACTGCGGCACCTGGGAATCGTAGCGGTTGCCGGAGGACGTGCCGTCCCGTTTGGGTTCGGCAAAGAACACATTGTCGGCTACCACGTCGAAGGACGTGCGCTTGTTGCCGTCCTTGTCGGTGTAGGAGCTCGTCTGAATGGAGCCCTGCACCGCGACGAGCTGCCCCTTGCGGAAATAGCGGCTGACGAACTCGGCCGTGCTCCGCCAAGTGACAATATTGATGAAATCGGTTTGTTTCTCCTGGCCCTTGGGCTGATAAGTGCGGTCCACCGCAATGCGGAAACTGCACACCGGGACCTGGGACGGAGTGTGACGCAGCTCGGGATCCGCCACGAGGCGGCCCATCAGACAGACACTGTTGAGCATTTCACACCCTCCTTACTTGTCCTTGCGGACGATCATCGAGCGCAGAACACCATCGGTGATCTTGCTCACGCGGTCCAGTTCGGCGGGGAATTCCGGGTCGCTGACAAAATTGTACAGCACGTAGAACCCGTCGTTCTCGTCGTTGATGGGATACGCCAGACGGCGTTTTCCCCATTCGTCGATGTCGCCGAGTTCGGCACTTCCGGCGATCAGGGTCTTGAACTTCTCCGCGAGAGCGGCGACGCCTTCCTCCCCGAGGGACATCGAATAGATGAAGACGGCTTCGTAGGAACCTTTGATAGTGGGCATTTGGTTGCACCTCCTCATGGTCTGATGGCCCCGTTTCTCGGAACGGGGCAAGGATGTTTGCCCGCTTTGACCGGTGACGGCTCTGTCATGGGGACAGACCTGTCCTGTCAAAGACGCTCAAATAGTATAGCAGGGTTCAACCCCGACGTCAAGCGTTTCCCCGGAAATTGCTTGAAAATCAGGGCAAAAAAGGACGTTTTCGCCCAATTTCGCCTTTACAACCTGTCTGGAATCCGCTATAATAGGTGGGCTATGATCAGATGCGGACCGTTTGAAGGAAAGGCACGGGTGAACACATGCTACAGTTTGAAGAATTGCGGCAGAGGCTGGAAGGGCTGTATCCCCAGATCGACGATCTGGCGGGGGCCATCGGTCTGCCGCAAATGAAGCGGGAGGCGGAAGAACTCGCGATGAAGGCCGCCGCCGACGGCTTTTGGGACGATATGGAGTCCGCCCAGAAGGTCACCCAGCGCGCCGCCCTTCTGGCGGACGGGATCGAACGGTACGAACGGCTGCTGCGGGATTATCACGATACCCTCACGCTCATCGCCCTGGCCGACGAGGAAGGGGATCTGTCCCTGCTCGAGGAGTGCACGGCCGGCGTCGAGGGTGTCGAGTCCGCCCTCGACGAGCAGCGTCTCGCCACCTTGCTGACCGGAGAATACGACAGCCGCAACGCCATCATCACCTTCCATGCGGGCGCGGGCGGTACCGAAGCGCAGGACTGGGCTGAAATGCTCTACCGCATGTATACCCACTGGGCCGAACGGCATGGGTTCACCTATAAGATTTTAGATTATCTCGATGGAGACGAGGCCGGGCTCAAAAGCGCCAGCATCCATATTACGGGCCAGAATGCCTACGGTTTCCTCAAAGGGGAGGCCGGGGTGCATCGGCTGGTCCGCATCTCCCCATTTGACGCCTCCGGGCGGCGGCATACCTCGTTTGCCGCCATCGAGGTTCTGCCTGAGCTCGACGATAGCATTCAAATCGAGATTCGTCCCGAAGACATCAAGATGGATGTGTTCCGGTCGAGCGGCGCGGGCGGGCAGCATATCAACAAAACCTCGTCCGCCGTGCGGCTGACCCATATTCCCACCGGGATCGTGGTTTCCTGCCAAACCGAACGCAGCCAGTTCCAGAACCGGGACACGGCGATGAATATGCTGAAAGCCAAACTGCTCGAAATCAAGGAGCGGGAACATCTGGAGCGCATCGAGGATATTAAAGGCAGCCAGGCCCAGATCGCCTGGGGCAGCCAGATCCGGTCGTATGTGTTCATGCCCTATACTCTGGCGAAAGATCACCGGACCGGCTTCGAAATGGGCAATATCGGTGCGGTGATGGACGGGGATATCGACGGGTTCATCAATGCGTATCTCAAGGCGGCGGCGAACGGCACTCTGGGGGCCGCAGCCGAATAAAGAAGGAGTGGGTCTATTCGGATCCCCATCGAAAACATCCACGGTGTTTCGGATGCCTGCGGTATTCCGGGAGCGCCAGCTGAGGTTATCCCTTTGGACTTGCCTCGTTGAAAGTGGACCTGCCTGACAGGCACCCGTGCGGAAAACCCGGAATAGGATGCCTACGAAAGCATCAAGCGGACGATGAAGGCTGCCGCAGGGGGCGAAACCGGAATGACTGGCCGAGCGGCGGAGAGACAATGAGGACGCAGGGGAATTCCGAAGGAATTACCGGAGGCCGCCGCAGGGGGCGAAACCGGAATGACCGGCCGGGCGGCGGCCCTCTTCCCTATTTCTAAAATATATGGTATACTAACCAATATTGCAAAACAGCCAACACGCTATAAAAGAGGGATGACATGGATTTTCAGCGACTGGGCGAGCGATTCGGCATTTCCGGGCGTCTGGCGGGATGGCAGGAAATCTGCGCGGGGAATATCAACCGCACGTATGAAGTGACGTTTGAATCTCCCGAAGGGGGGGCGCGGGATAAATACACTTTTCAGCGGATCAACACCTATGTGTTCAAAAATCCGGAAGATGTGATGCACAATATCCTGGCGGTCACCGAACATATCAAGCATAAGCTGCTGGAGGAATACGGCAGCTACGACCGGCGGGTCCTGTCGTTCCTGACGGCGGAAAACGGGACGCCGTATCTGTATACGAACGATCGGGATTTCTGGCGGGTTTACCGGTTCGTGGACGATGCTAAGGCGTACGACATCATTGAAAAACCCATCCATTTTTATGAAGCAGGCCGGGCTTTCGGGGAATTTCAGGGCTGGCTGTCCGATTTTCCCGTGGATGTTCTGGTCGAAACCATTCCCCAGTTTCATAACACCGTCCGCCGTATGCAAGATTTCCGCCGGGCGGTGCAGGAGGATAAAGCCGGACGCCGCGGCACCGTGGAGCGGGAAATCACCTTCCTCCTTGAGCGGGAGATCGAGGCGGGCACCATCGTCGGGCTGCTGGAGGCCGGCGCCATCCCCTACCGTGTCACGCATAATGATACCAAGATCAACAACATTCTGTTTGATGCGGAAAGCGACAAAGCTTTGTGTGTCATTGACTTGGACACTGTCATGCCCGGTACGTCGATTTACGATTTCGGGGATGCCGTAAGGTCGGGGGCCTCCACTGCCAGAGAGGACGAGGAAGACCTTTCGAAAGTGCATTTCGATTTGTCGATGTTCGAGCGATTCACTAGAGGTTTTCTGGAGGAGACAAAAGGGCTGCTCACGGCGGAGGAAATCCGGCTGCTGCCCCTGGGCGCCAAGATCATCACGCTGGAACTGGCCTCCCGTTTTCTGGCGGATTATCTCGATGGAGACATTTATTTTAAAATTTCCCGGCCCGACCACAATCTGGTCCGGGCCCGCAACCAGATTCGGCTGGCGCAGGAAATGGAAGCGGTCTTCCCGGAGATGGAAGACATTGTCCGCCGCTACGGTAGCTGACAGCCGATAGACAAGTGAGAAAAGGACGGAAACCTTCATGGTTTCCGTCCTTTTGACTTTTTTAACAGAGAATGTTATCGATGGGCTTTTCTGTACTCGCCGGGGAGCAGGCCTTCCCATTTGACAAACGTATGGACAAAATGCGAACTGTCATAAAACCCGACCCGCGCGGCGATTTCTTGCAAACTGAGCTCGCTTTCGGCCAGCCACATTTTTGCTTTTTCGATTCGGTATCCGATCAGATATTCCCCGAGCGGCCGGCCGCTTTCCTCCCGAAACAGGCGGGACAGGTGGGCGGGCGTGATATGTACGCTGTCCGCCACATCTTTCGCGTGGATGCGTTCGCCGTAATGCAGCCCGATATACTCCCGAGCCAGCCGGCAGTAATGTTGAGAGGTCGGACGGACGTTGTGGCGGCCAAGCGGAAGCAGAAACGTCTGCCAAACGCCGCCCTTGGCGATGCGCAGGGGGATGCGGATACGGCTTTGAATCTGCAGATCCCAAAGGGACAGGTCCAGCGTCATCGGCCGCTCCGCTTTTACGGTCAGCCGGAGACAGGCCGTGCTCAGAAAATTGCGGAGATCGGCGCGTTTGGCTGCGTTTATCCAGACGGCGGAGGTGCCGTCCACCAGAAAACAGGGAGGCCCGCTGACATCCCCGCCGTTTTCCGCTGCGGAAGACGGCGGGGTCTTCTGCGCATCATCGGCCGAAAACCGGCCGATGACCTGCGGCGAGTGAGGCGGCGCAGGCCGGCTGCTGAGAAGCTCGATGTCGCCGCACGCGATCCAGGCCGGGAGAGGATCCGGATGACCGCCGTCCGGTTCAGCCGCACGCAGACAGACGGCGTCCGCTGCCCGGATGACGGCGCCGCAGGCCGGATCGGCAAGACGGAGCAGAGCCAGTATCACGGCATTCAGGTGGCCTTTCACCGCGTTGTTGTAACCCGATGCGTGTTCGCGGAGTTCCTGTTCTATGTCGCGGAAATAAGCCGGAATTTTTGTATATTCCCCGGTATGGATTAACCGGGGCAGATCCATATCCAGCTCTTCGATCGGCGGGCTAACCGGAAAGCTCGCCTCGTTATAGATATAGCTGCGGTCGGCGCAGGGAGTGCCGTCGTGCTTGTTTCGCGCCAGAATCCCGTCCTCCCCTATCTCCCAAATACCCGTGAAGGGCCGGATATCGCCTAGAGGGGCGGGTGCGGACTGTTCTCCCATCGAAAAGAGGATGTTAGAAAACCGGGCTCGGGATATATACGAATTGACGCCGACGGCACCGCCGCCAAAGCCGGGCATATCCAAGGTGCCCACCAGATCGCCGTCGGCAAAATACGAGAGGGTTTGATGGGTGTCGAAAACGATTTTTAAATGGTGCCGCTCCCGCAGGCGGCTCTGTTCGGGTGACAGCGATTTCTGCACGGAACCGGCCTCTCCAAAAATGTGGGCCAGCCGCGATTCGATATCGTAAGAGGCGCAGCTCCAGGTCCCAGCATTTATAAACCCAAACACCAGGCCGACCGCCGCGCCGTCCTCGATTTCGGCGTCCGCCTCCAGCGTGAACGGCGTTTGGGGAGGGACCGGCTGGCCGCAGAGCGCCAAACTGTTTTGAGAAAAGTAATCTGCCAGCACGCCGAAATACCGAAATTCGAACAGATGATAAACGGAATCCTTCCGGGGACGGAGGAAGAGGCGGCACCCCTTGGGGCAAAAGCAGACATCGCCTTTTCGCGCCGTCAGCTCCGTGACGCCATTTCCCTCATCCCGGAAAAGACAGCGCAGGCCGCCTTCCCGGACATAGAGCAGCTTGTGACAGCGGGCATCCCGCTCCGGCGGATGTCCGTCTGTGCAGCCGGGATCCATGTTGACCAGGCTCAGAATCAAATGGGTGAAGTGGTGGAGATTTGAGGAAGTCAGCCGTACACCGGGCATAGAATCGTCTCCTTTCCCGTCTTCTATACTATCCAAGCCGCCCTCCGGTTGTCAAGGCGAACCCGCTGCGGGTGCCCGGTTTTTACAATGCAGAATGCCCGGTTTTTACAATGTCTTTCGGGTCCGCCTTTGCTAGAATGTGGACGAGAATACCGATAAAGGGAGGAGTTGGCGGTATGAAGGGATGGAGTTGGGTTAAAAGGATCGGTGCCGCAGGGCTGTGCGCCAGTCTTCTGGCTGGGGTGACAATCGGGTTTGCTCCGGCTTCGGCGATGGACGGCGGGAGCGCGGCGGAGCCGCTGTCCGGCCATTGGGAAGCGGCTTCCTGCTACGCACAAAACGCCGGGCTGGACAATTGTCTGGCGATCAGCGATGTGTATATTCCGGCCTCCACACCCTTTTCCTTTGAGGCGGAGGTCTTTGTGGAAAAAGGTGCGGCGGGGGCTCTGGCCTTTGCGGTCACGGCCGATGGGAGCGGATACAGCTGCGTCAACGTGGATAAAAGCTCGAAATTGGCGCACGTGTTCGGATCGTTCGGTTCCTTTGACAAAGCACTGTCCGAAGAGCAGCAGCGGCGTGGCTCCTGCCATTTGAAAGTGGAACTGGATGCCGCCATGAACCTCAGCTATTCGATAGACGGCGAGGTGATCGGATCCATCCGCACCTCGTCCGGAGCCGCAGGATATTTGGGATTGAATACCTACTATGCCGACGTGTTGTTTGAAAACGCCATCTATACCCTCCGCGGCGAGACAAAGCCCGTCACCGGCCTTTCCGGACACACGGGAAATTGGTCCAAGGCGTATACCGGCAGCAACCGGGACGAAGAAAACTGCATCGCTCTCGGCCGCGTCCATGTCGCGGCGGGCCAGGCATTTTCCTACGAGGGCTCTGTCCGCATCTCCGACGGTCTTGCCGCTTCCCTGGTGTTCGGCACGGCTAAGGACGGCAGCGGGCTGAGCGGCGCCTGTGTGGACAAGGGTTCCGGACTGGCCCATGTATTCGGACCGTACGGCTCCTTCAGCAAACCGCTCACCGAAGAGCAGAAAGCCGCGGAGTCTTATCGGCTTAAGCTGGTGTACGATGGAAAGGTCCTGTCCTATTATCTCGACGACGCGCCGATCGGGTCTCTGAACGATGTCACGGTAGAAGGCTATCTGGGGTTGTGCACGTATCACGCCAAGGCCAGTTTCTTTGGGATACGTCGTTCCCTGGACGAGGGGGAGGAACCCCCGGTGCCTCCCGCCCTTCCGGAAGAGGAGCTGATACCCGTGACCGGGTGGACGGAGGCGTCGGGAAACTGGACGGTGTCCGATGAGAGCATTCGGGCAGACAACACGGGACTGGACAACTGCATCCTGCTCAGCGGAATCCGGATTCCGGCCCGGACCGGGTTCCTGTACGAAGCGGACGTCACCGTGGAGGCGGGCAGTGCGGGCGCGCTGGTGTTCGGCTATCAAAACGAGAACGGCTGGTGCGCGGCATCCTATGACATATCGTCCAGACTGGCCCACGTTTTCGGCGGCTATGCCGTGTTCAGCCGGCCGCTTACCGCCGAACAGCTGGCCGTGTCCACCCATCGGCTGAAGCTTTACCTGGATCCTTCCATGACCCTGACGTATTATGTGGACGACGTCCTCGTCGGTTCGGCGGAACTCGCGTCTTTCGACGGCGGGTATTTGGGGCTGAACACCTATCATTCCGCCGCCGTTTTTTCGAATATCCGCTATACCACGCTGGAGGCTCCCCATCTGACGGGTCTCTCCTTTGCCGAGGGCGCATTTCAGGAACCCTTCTCCCCCAACCGGACGTCCTATGCCGCCGTGGTGGGACCGGACGTCGGCACTCTGCATTTGACGGCCGAGGCGGAAGACGGCATAGACCTGATCGTGAACGGCGCTCTGGCCGAAAGCGGCAAGCCCGTTCCCGTGACCCTGAACGGGGACGAAACCGAGATACTCCTGACAGTAACCGATAAAAAAGGACGGACGTGCACCATGACCATCCATGTTCTCCGTGTCGACCCGCATACGCTGTATCGGGACACCCACCGTCCCCAGCTGCATTTTACAGCGAGGAAAAACTGGATCAACGACCCCAATGGCCTGGTTTACGACGCGGCTACCGGTCTCTATCATCTGTATTACCAGTATTCCCACAGCGTCACGGCGGGGGATCGGACGTCCTGGGGGCATGCCTCGTCGCCGGACCTGGTCCACTGGACCGAGCTGCCGGTGGCCATTCAGCCGGACAGCCTCGGACTGATCTGGTCCGGCTCCTGTGTGATCGATCGGGACAACACCTCCGGGCTCTTTGATGAAACCACCCCTCCGGATTCCCGGATCGTGGCGCTGTATTCCTACGACCGCCAGAATCAGGCGCTGGCCTTTTCCACCGATGGGGGCATCAGCTTCACAAAATATGCGGACAATCCCGTTATCCCCAATCCCGACCGCCTGTACGGCGCGGATTTCCGGGATCCCAAGGTGATTTGGATTGAGGATGATCAGCAGGAAAACGGCGGGATCTGGCTGATGGTGGTGGGCTGCTCCCCGTATCGGCTGTTCACATCCCCGGATCTTATCCACTGGACCTACAACAGCGACGTGCAAACCCGAAACGGATCGCCGTTCGGCGGCGAGTGCCCCGATGTATTCCCGCTGGCCTTGGACGGGGATGAAGACGACGTCAAATGGGTGATATGCGCCGCGGGACGGCAGTACATCGTCGGCGATCTTGTCCGAGAGGATGGGATGTATACCTTCCGCGCCCAGAGTGACGTCTTAGCGCCTCTCAACGGCAACAGCGATACCGTATACGCCTCCCAGACCTTCTACAACGATCCAAAGGGGCGGCGCATCCTGGTGAGTTGGCTGCGGGATTCCACGGCGTCGGTTTATGAAGATAAAAACTGGAACGGGGCGCTGTCCATCCCCTATGAGCTGAAGCTCCGCACGGTCGGCGGAGCCATGCAGCTGCTTACCTATCCGGTCGAAGAGCTGAACAGCCTGCGCTCCCCCGAACCGGTTTGGGAGCTTGCCGATGCTGCGGTGAGTCCGGGGGACGCCAATGTGCTGGACGGCGTGGAAGGATCGGTTTTTGATTTGGAGGCGGTCATCCGGCTGGAAGATGCCGATGGATTTGCGTTCCGCGTCCGGGAGGCCGAGGGCGAGTATACCGCGGTCGCATACAACGCCCAAACCGGCCGTCTGACCGTCGGCGTCAACCGGGACGGAACGGAATCCGCAGGCTCCTCCATCCGCCTGACGCCGACGGAGGACGGGCGGGTCCGGATTCGGATTCTTTTGGACAATTCTCTTGTGGACGTATTCGGAAACGGCGGGGAGGCGGCCGTCACCTCCTTTCTGTTTCCCGAAAAGGACGGACGGGCGCTGAGCTTCGCGGCGGAAGGCGGCACGGCCGTGATCGAATCCCTGCGTCTGTATGAACTGGATTCCGCGTGGAACAACGGATACGATACGAGCATAAAGACCCCTCCGGTTAAACCGGCGGGACCCTCGGTACCGTCTTCCGATGCCTCCGAATCGTCGCCGAATCCCGGCACCGGACGGAGGAATCTGCTCTTGGCGGCGTTTGGCGCGGCTATGGCGGGTTTGGGGGTTATCATACGGTTCCGCAGACCGCGAAAAGCCTGATAAACAAACCGGGGGCGGCGCTTCTGCGCCGCCCCCGGTTTATCTCATATATTTGGACGGCGGCAGTCCCACGCCTTATTTCATCAGCGTGACCATGACGGCCTTCTGCGCATGCAGACGGTTTTCCGCTTCGTCGAAGATCTCGTCCGCGTGGGCTTCGAAAACCTCGGCGGTGATTTCCTCCCCGCGGTGGGCGGGCAGGCAGTGCTGGACCATACAGCCGCTGCTCGCCGCGGCGAGCAGCTCGTCGTTTACCTGATAGCCCTTAAAGGCGATGCGGCGTTTTTCCGCTTCCCCCTCCTGGCCCATGGAGGCCCACACGTCGGTGAAGATCACATCCGCGCCGGCAGCGGCTTCCAGGCAGTTATCCGTCAGGGTGAAGGCATCGCCACAGCCTGCGGCGAAATCCAGCACCTCTTTCGCGGGACGATAGGCATCCGGACAAGCGACCGACACCTTCATGCCGGTTTTAAGGCCCCCCACGATCAGGGAATTCGCCATGTTGTTGCCGTCCCCGATATAGGTCATCTTGAGCCCTTCGAGCGTCCCCTTGTGTTCCCGCACCGTCATCAGATCGGCGAGCACCTGGCAGGGATGGCAGAAGTCGGTCAGGCCGTTGATAATCGGAATGCTTCCGACCCGGGCGAGGGTTTCCACCTCTTCCTGGGCAAAAGTCCGGATCATGATGCCGTCGAGATACCGGGACAGCACCCGGGCAGTGTCCTCGACCGGCTCTCCACGGCCGATCTGCAGGTCGTGGGAGGACAGGAACAGGCCGTATCCCCCGAGCTGGTAAATACCGGTTTCAAAGGACACCCGGGTGCGGGTGGAGGCCTTTTGGAAGATCATGCCGAGGGTTTTGCCAGCGAGAAGCGGGTGGCGGATGCCGTGCTTGAGCTCATACTTGAGCTGATCGGCCAGGTTGAGGATGCCCAGGATGTCGTCTTTCGAGAGATCCAGCAATTTGAGCAGATGGTTCATGGAGAACTCCTTTCTATACGTTGAGGATATTTTAGGTTGATATATACAGATTACAGGGCGGATAAAACGGCTTCCAGCCGTTCGAGGCCCTGGTCCATCTCCTCTTTTGTGATATTCAGCGGGGGAAGGAGGCGGAGCAGCGTTTTCGCGGTGAGGATGAGAAGACCGGCCTGCACGCAGCGGGCCGCGACGTCTTTGGCTTCGGCGCCGTCGAGCACCGCACCGAGCATCATGCCGAGACCCCGCACCTGCGCCACATGGGGCAGGGCCTCCAGGCGGGCCCGCAGGTAGGCGCCCTTTTCTTCCACTTCCGCGAGCAGGGCCGGGTCGGTCAGACGGGTGAGCATGTACCGCCCCGCGGCGCAGGCCACAGGATTGCCGCCGAAGGTGGAACCGTGGGTGCCGGAGGACAGGACACTGCCGAGGGCCTCGGTGCAGAGGCAGGCGCCGATCGGCAGACCGCCGCCGAGGCCTTTGGCCAGAGTGACGACATCGGGACGGACATCCGCGTGTTCGCAGGCGAGGAATCGGCCGGTACGGCCGGCGCCGGTCTGCACTTCGTCAATGAGAAGCAGAACGTCCCGGTCGGAGCACAGCTCCCGCACACCCCGCAGGTAGGCGGGATCCAGCGGCATCACGCCGCCTTCCCCCTGCACGCATTCGAGGAGAACGGCGCAGACCGTGCCGTCCAGAACCTGCTCCATCGCGGCGAGATCGTTCGCGGGTAGATACCGGAAGCCCTCCGTAAAGGGATAGAAATACTGATGAAAGGCGGCCTGTCCCGTCGCGGCCAGGGTGGTCACGGTCCGGCCGTGAAAGGAGTTTTCCAAGGTGATGACGGTGCTGCGCCCCTCTCCGTATTTATCGAAGCTGTATTTTCGGGCGAGCTTGAGGGCGCATTCGTTGGCTTCCGCGCCCGAATTGCACAAGAACACCCGCGCCATCCCCGCGGCGGCGCAGAGCTCTCTGGCAAAGGCGGTCTGGACCGGGTTGTCGTACAGGTTGGAGGTGTGCTGGAGCCGTGCGGCCTGCTTTCCAACGGCCTGCACCCAGCCGGGATCGCAATAGCCTAGGGCGTTGACCCCGATGCCGCTGCCGAAATCGATGTATTCTTTCCCGTTCGTGTCGATTGCCACGGCGCCGCGGCCGTGATCGAGCTCGACGGGGAACCGGCCGTAGGTCGGCATCAGGCCGCCGTCACCGGCGGAAAACGAAACGGACATGTGAACAACTCCTTTATATAACCGGCACCGGGTCCCTTACAGGAACATGGTGCCGATGCCTTCGTCGGTGAGCATTTCGATGAGGATGGAATGAGGAATCCGGCCGTCGATGATATGGGTGCGTCGGACACCGCGGCGGACCGCTTCGACGCAGCAGTCGATTTTTGGAATCATGCCGCCTGTGATGATGCCCTGATGTTTGAGATGGGGCACCTCGCTGACCTGCACGACGGAAATCAGCGAATCCTCATCGTCCTTATCCCGCAGAAGGCCGCGGACGTCGGTCATCAGGACCAGCTTTTCCGCCCCCAGAGCGGCGGCGATCTGGGCGGCGGCGATGTCGGCGTTGATGTTGTAGGTCTCGCCGTCCTCGCCCGCGGCGATGGTGGCCACGACCGGGATGGTGTCGTTGTCGAGGCTGGTGCGGATGAGGGTGACGTTGACGTGGGTGATGTCGCCCACAAAACCGAGGTCCTGTTCCGTATGGCGGACGGCCTTGATCATGCCGCCGTCCAGGCCGCACAGACCGATCGCCCGGCCGCCGTGGGCCTCGAGCTGCTGCACCAGACTTTTATTGACCTTGCCCGCGAGAACCATCTCGACGACGTCCATCGTTTCCTTGTCGGTATAGCGCAGGCCGCCCACAAAGCGGGATTCCTTGCCGAGCTTTTTCAGCATAGCGTTGATTTCGGGGCCTCCTCCATGCACCAGCACCACCCGGATGCCAACCGTGGAAAGAAGCACCATGTCCTGCATGACCGCGGCCTTGAGCTCGTCGCTGATCATGGCGTTGCCGCCGTATTTAATGACGACGGTTTTGCCCGCGTATTGTTTGATGTAGGGCAGGGCCTGGGTGAGGACCCGGGCTCTGTCAGGAGTGGAAATGTTCATAGCAAAAATCCTCTTTATTTCAAAATCGGGGAAACGAGTGTCGTGGATCGGGAATCCTGCTTGTGTCAGCTGCGGTAGTCCCCGTTGATTTTCACATAATCATAGGTCAGATCACAGCCCCAGGCGCAGGCGGAGGCGTCGCCGTCGTGCAGGCGGATATCCACGGTGATCTCGGGTAGGGTCAGGATGGTTTTGGCCTTGTCTTCGTCAAACGGGATGCCCGCGCCGTTTCGGCAGACGTCGATCCGCCCGGCGCTCGATTCAAATGCCACGTCCACGCCCTGGACGTCCACCTTGGCGCCCGAATACCCGATGGCGCAGAGCACCCGGCCCCAGTTGGCGTCGGCCCCGAATATGGCGGCCTTGAGCAGAGAGGAACCTGCGACGGCCCTGGCGGCCGTTCTGGCATCCTCACGTGTGGCGCCGCCGTGGACCTGGACCTCCAGCAGCCGGGTCGCCCCTTCGCCGTCCGCGGCCAGAGCGCGGACAATGGCGGCGCATAAAGTCCGCAGCGCCCCGCAGAAGGCGTCGTAATCGGCGCTTTTTTCGGTAATCAGCGAATTTTCCGCGGCGCCGTTTGCCAGCAGAGCCACAGTGTCGTTGGTGGAGGTGTCCCCGTCGACCGTGAGCATATTGAAGGTGTCCCCTACCACATCGAGGAGCGCCTCGTGCAGCAGCGTGGGGGTGATGGCCGCGTCGGTGGTCAGAAAGCAGAGCATGGTGGCCATATTCGGCGCGATCATCCCGCTGCCCTTGGCGATGCCGCCGAGAGTGCAGGTCTTCCCGCTCGCCCGGAAGGTCACGGCGAACTCTTTTTTTCGGGTGTCGGTGGTCATGATAGCCTCGGCAGCCTCCGCACTGCCGCTCGCGGACAGAGAGGCGGCCAGGGCCGGCATGGCGGCGGCAATGGGCTCCAGGGGCAGGGATGGGCCGATGACACCGGTGGAAGCCGGAAGCACGTCGGATGCGTCGATTCCAAGAGCGTCCGCTGCCAGACGGCACATCGCTTCCGCGGTTTCGAGACCGTCCGCGGCGCAGGTGTTGGCGATGCCGCTGTTGCAGACAATCGCACGGGCCGTGCCGTTTTCGAGATGCCGCTTGGTGATCGTCAGAGGCGCTCCCTTGACGAGATTCCGGGTATAGACCGCGGCGGCCGCGGCCGGCCGGTCGGAGACGATCAGGGCGAGGTCCCGCTTGCTCCGGTTTTTCCGGATCCCGCAGTGTACGCCCCCGGCGATGAAGCCCTTGGCGGCGGTAACGCCGCCCTCGATAAAGGTGGTCATGGTTGTCATCAGCTCCTGTTTTACTGGAGAAAATTTACGGCTTTTCATTCAAAGCCGGTTGTTCCACGGTATTGAAATCCGATTTCGGCTGTCCGGCCGCCGCTGGTTTCGCGCCCGGCCATTTGCGGATACAGGCGAGCAGCAGGCAGTAGGATACGGCCGAAAGGAGGGTGTCTTTAAGCAGCTTCAGCAGGCTGGGAGCTACCTGGATCTCGATCACAGACGGTGCCTGACCAAAACCGTAGAGCAGTCTTACCAGCCCGGCCGCCGCCGTCAAAGCCACCAATACCAGCGCCACCGCCCATTCCCGGCCTTTTAAGAGCCGGTAAAGGAGTTTGGCCAGCACAAAGGTTATCCCCCCCCACAACAGCAGGGTCAGCAGCATGAGGGCGGCGTATCCGAGGCCGCCCTGACGCAGGGAGGGCCAAAGCGTCACCACCTGCCAGAACAGCAGAAGAAAATAGGCCAGCAGGACCGGTTTGATCCAGCAGCGGATGGCGATCACCCCCAGCGCCGCGCTGCTCAGGGTGAAGCAGGCGGAGGATAGGACAGACAGCACCGCTTTTAAGCCGGACGCACCCGCCGCCGGATCCTGAAACCGCCAGAGAGGCTCAAGACCCATAGATTGGGAACTGAGCGATGTGACGAGTATTCCCAAGACCGAAAAGAGCGCCCAACAGCCGAGCAAAAACCAGTATTCGCGTGTAAATCCCTTTTTCACAGCCATACCCCTCTCCTATTATGATCCACCGGTGCGGTATGCCGCCCGCCCGGTAACGTCCCGTGGTTTCAATCCAAACCTTCCCACGATGCGCCAGCCGATTCGGAAGCCGCCTTCCAGATGTTTGATGCGGGGGCGCGGGAAAAACGGGAATAAATAACCCAATCCAGGAAAAGAAAGGTGGCAATGGAGCCGGCCAGAGTCAACAGATTCGGCAGCAGCATGTCGAAAACCGTATGTCGATTCAGCATGTTTAGGCTGTGAAGCTGCCGCCAGATCGGCAGCTGGGTCGGGATCTGTATCAGGAGGTACAGGATGGCCAGAATCAGCAGGGCGATCCTGTACCGCCCCTTAAGCATACGGACAAGGACGATGCCGAACCCATACACCAGAAGGAGGCCGGCCAGGCAGAGGGCCATATAGGCGGCACTGGTTTGATAGGTGCGCGTCAGCAGGACCGACAGGACACTGCCCCCGGCCAGGACGGGCAGCGCCGAGACAAACGGCAGGAACCGAAACCGGAGCAGGATCATCATCAGTGCCGCCAGAGCGACGGCCTTGAGCAGCAGCCCGCTAACCCGCAGCGGGGTTTTCAGAAACCAAACCTGACTGAGACATCCCTCTATAAGAACCGCCAGCAGAGCGAAGAGGAGCAGAGACAGAGCAAGCAGCCCCATCAGGATCCAATAGATCCGGCCGAAAGATAACCTGTCCCGGTAGAAACGCGTCATGTCGAAACCTCCTTAGCCGCATTCGGATGTTCGCCATTTCTTTATTCTAAACTAAAAGGAAAGCGGAGCCATGCCGAGGCCCGCATCCTCAGGCAGAGCGAAGAGCAGATTGGCGTTCTGTATGGCCTGGCCGGCCGCGCCCTTGACCATGTTGTCGATCACGGAGGTGACGATCAGCAGGCCGGTATGGGGATCGGTGTAGAGCTGGATATCGCAGTAATTGGAGGCCCGCACGCTGCGGATGTTGACCCCCTCCCCCTCCGGGAGCAGACGGACAAACCGTTCGTCTGCATAGGCGTCCTCATACGCCCGGCGCACCTGCTCGAAAGACACGCCCGGCTTCAGACGGGCGTAGATGGTGGAGAGGATGCCTCGGTTGACCGGGAGCAGATGGGGTACAAACGTCACGGTGACCGGGCGGCCTGCCATTTTGGACAGGGTCTGCTCGATCTCGGGCGTGTGGCGGTGACTCGCCACCTTATAGGCGGAAAACGCCTCGTTGCAGTCCGGGAAATGGGTGGTCTGGGAGAGGCCGCGGCCCGCGCCGGTCGTGCCCGATTTGGAATCGATGACGAGTCCGTCCGTTTCGACGAATCCCCCGCGCAGGGCGGGTGCCAGGCCGAGGGCCACGCTCGTCGGGTAGCATCCGGGATTGCCGATGAGGGTGGTTTGTTTGATTTCCTCCCGGAACAGCTCGGGCAGGCCGTAGACCGCCTTTTTATGAAGGGCGGGATAGAGCGCCTCGCAGCCGTACCACTGCTGATACACGTCCGGATCGTCCAAGCGGAAATCGGCACCGAGATCGATGAATTTTTTTCCGGCCGCGTCGCAGGCGGCCGCCGTCTCCTGCGACAGTCCGTGGGGCAGCGCCGCAAAGACGAGATCGCTTTTTTCCACCACGGTCCCGGCCGATTCACAGGGACGGTCGCACAGTTCCCGCAGGGCGGGATAGACTGCCGAGAGGGGTTTTCCCTCGAACGATACCGAACTGATCGCGGCGATTTCGAAATCGGGATGACCGAGCAGGAGGCGGACGAGCTCGACGCCGGCGTAGCCGGTCGCGCCGATGATGCCGGCTTTGATCATGGATATCACCTCAGTTTTAATCATGGAGGATCGGGATTTGATACCTGCGGGCTATTCCGGAGAAGGAAGGAGGGACATGCCGTCTGTCTCTCCGGGACGAGCACCGCCGCACGTGAAACGGGCGGCTGAGGCATCGGCTCAGCCAAGCCTCGGGTTCTATGCCCGGATATCGTCCACCAATCCCCGAACCCGGGCCACCTGGGCGAGGACGTTTTCCGGAGCGGGCCCGCCGTATACACGGCGAGAGGCCGCGCAGCGTTCGAGCGAAATGAAGGCGTAGACATCGTCGTCAAACAGGGGGCAGATCTCCCGATACACAGCCAGCGGCAGTGTTTCGAGAGTCAGGCCTGCCTCGATGCAGCGGGCAACCAGAGTGCCGGTGGCCTTGTAGGCGTCCCGGAAGGGCAGGCCCTTCCCCACCAGATAATCCGCGCAGTCGGTGGCATTGATAAAGCCCCCCGCCGCGGCCTTCCGCATATTGTCGGGCAGGACCTTCATGGTATCGATCATAGGAATAAAGGGGGTCAGGCAGGCTTCGACGGTATCGAGAGCGTCGAAAATGGCCTCTTTATCCTCCTGCATATCCTTGTTGTACGCGAGGGGCAGTCCCTTGAGCATGGCGAGCAGGGCCATCAGATCCCCGAATACCCGCCCGGATTTGCCCCGCACCAACTCGGCGATATCGGGATTTTTCTTCTGCGGCATGATGGAGGAACCGGTGGAAAAAGCGTCGTCCAGTTCGACGAATTTGAACTCCCAGGAACACCAGAGGATGATTTCCTCCGAAAAGCGGGAGAGGTGGACCATGACGAGCGACAGCGCGGCCGCCAGTTCGACGCAGAAGTCCCGGTCGGATACCCCGTCTAGGGAATTGTGGGTAACGCCGGCCATGCCGAGCGCATCGGCCACGGCGCCGCGATCGAGCGGATAGGTGGTGGCGGCCAAAGCCCCGCTGCCGAGCGGCGAGACATTGAGACGGCCGAGCGCATCGGACAGACGGCCGATATCGCGCAGGAACATCTCGGCGTAAGCCATCAGATGGTGCCCGAAGGTAATGGGCTGGGCCCGCTGAAGATGGGTATAGCCCGGCATGATGGCGGAGGCGTGGACCTCCGCCTTGGAGCAGAGAACCCGGATCAGGTCCCGCAGCTGCTCCACGAGGCCGGGAACCGCATTTTTGAGGGTCAGGCGCAGATCGAGCGCCACCTGATCGTTCCGGCTGCGGCCGGTGTGCAGGCGTTTGCCTGCGTCCCCGATCCGGGCGGTCAGCTCCCCTTCCACAAAGGTGTGGATATCCTCGGCGGAGGGATCGATCGTCAGGGCGCCCGACGCGAGGTCGGCCGCGATGGAGGCGAGCCCTTCCTGGATCCGGGCGCCGTCTTCTGCGGACAGAATCCCTTGTTTCTGCAGCATGGCGGCGTGGGCCATGCTGCCCGCGATATCCTCGCTCGCCATCCGGCAGTCGAACGAGATGGAGGAGTTGAAATCGTTGGTTTTCTGGTCGATGTCCTTTTGGAACCGGCCGGCCCACAGCTTCATGGCGGGACCTCCTTTTCGGATATAAAAAACGGGCAGGCCGCGCCCGGATGCCGTGGGCCGGCCCGGACGCGGCGAATAATCGATTTACAGGCCCTGTTTCTGCTTCTTCATCGCCTGAACTTTGATCGGCAGGCCGAAGAGGTTGATGAAGCCCTGGCTGTCCATCTGATCGTATACGTGATCCTCGTCGAAGGTGGCGATTTCCTCATCGTAGAGAGAGTACGGAGAGGACAGGGAGGCGAGAATCATATTGCCCTTGTAGAGCTTGAGCTTCACGTCACCGGTGACGGTCTCCTGGGTGGAATCCACAAAGGCAGACAGGGCCTCCCGCAGGGGAGTGAACCACTGGCCGTAGTACACCAGTTCCGAGAACTTGCCCGCGACCATCTGCTGCTTGTAATGCTGGGTATCCCGGTCAAGGCAGAGGGTTTCGAGGGCTTCGTGGGCCTTGTAGAGGATGGTGCCGCCGGGGGTTTCATACACGCCCCGGCTCTTCATCCCGACCAGCCGGTTTTCCACCATATCCACGATGCCGATGCCGTTTTCCCCGCCGAGCTTGTTGAGCGTTTCAACGATGGCGACGCCATCCATTTTTTGGCCGTCGATGGCGGTGGGGATGCCCTTGTCAAAGGAGATGGTGACATAGGTGGCCTTGTCGGGGGCCTTCTCGGGGGAGACGCCCATTTCCAAAATGGCGTCGTAATCCGGTTCATTGGCCGGGTCCTCGAGGTCCAGGCCCTCGTGAGAGAGGTGCCAGAGATTCTTATCCTTGGAATAGTTGGTCTCTCTCGTGATATTGAGCGGGATGCCATGTGCCTCGGCGTAGTCGATTTCCTCCTCCCGGGACTTGAGATCCCAGATCCGCCAGGGGGCGATGATCTTCATCTGAGGAGCGAAAGCTTTGATGGCGAGCTCAAACCGGACCTGGTCGTTGCCTTTGCCGGTGCAGCCGTGGCAGATGGCGTCCGCGCCCTCGGCCAGCGCGATCTCGACGATCCGTTTCGCGATGATCGGCCGGGCAAACGAGGTGCCGAGCAGGTACTGGTTTTCGTACACGGCCCCGGCTTTGACGGTGGGGAATATGTAGTCTTCGACAAAGATTTTCCGTAGATCTTCGATATACAGCTTAGAGGCACCGGTCTTCTTGGCCTTTTCCTCCAGACCCGAGAGCTCCTTGCCCTGGCCCACATCGGCGGCCACGGCGATTACCTCGCAGTTGTCGTAGTTTTCTTTCAGCCATGGAATGATGATGGAGGTATCGAGGCCGCCCGAATAGGCCAGAACCACTTTTTTAATCTGGTTGCTCATTGTCCGAACTCCCTTTCTGTATGGCGGGACAGGCATCTGTCCGTTGTTGTACTGGACTTATTATACGCACCCGGACAGGGTTTTGCAAGAGGATACGGCGCATATTTATGCTAAATGCGGAAAATTTGTCATCCTGCCGAAAGAGCGGGACGGCGAACCGAGATACTGGAAGATTCGCACAAGAGACATACACGTATAATTGAATAAATATTCAATATCGCATGTATATCGTATGGGAGGTCTTTTCCGTGCGAGGGGAAATATGGAAATCTATTATTGTCATGAAAAATGCGGAAATTTGTGGCGGAACCCACACATTCCAATGTGGAAATAATTGATAATTACTTGGACGCCGTATATAATTAACCTAAACATGAGCGTAAATCGCGTTATGCGGGAGTCACATGTACGCTGGAGCGGGGAAATGACGGAAAACAAGGAGGGATCGCGCATGAAAAGGCCGCTGTCCCGGGGGTTTTACGTAAGTTTGGCCGTCATGATGACGGGGGCGGTTTTTCTGGGCGTTTTTATCGGCATGGCGGTTTCGAATCCGCGGATTCCCAAAACGGAAGAGATGGAATCGGCGGCGATTAGATGCCGGAATTTGTTCAGCACAACGGACGGAAGCGAAAATTTGTCGATAGACGTGCATTCTTAGGATGGGCTATCCGCGGCCGGAAAGCTGGAAAGCCTGACGCAGCAATATAACGGTGAAAAGAAGGGCTTTTGCGTGACATGGACGCTTCAGATCACCTACCAGCGCAAAAACGGGAAACCGTTAACCCGCACGTATAAGGGCAATACGGGACGTGAGGAGTTAGAAGCGGTTATCCGCGCGATTCCCGAGGCGGATGTCCCATCCAAGGGGCGATCATAACGGAAAATCGCCTTGAAATGTGGATATCCGCTGGAATTTAAGAGTGCGGGCCGCCGGGGCGGTAAATGGGGCCTGCGGAATGCGGAATGAGAGGGGTGCGGCATGAGGGGACGGCAAGCAGCACCGGGGAGCGGTTTCGGACCCGGTTTTTTTGTCAGCATTGGGGTGATGCTGACCGGGGCACTTATTCTGGCGGTTTTTATCAGCTTAGCGGTTTTGAATCCCCGGATCCCCAAAACAGAAGAGATGGAATCGGCGGCGATTACTTGCCGGAACGTGTCCGGCGTGCCGCACAGATCGGAGGGGATGTTCATCGATGTCCAATCCGAGGAGGGGCTTTCTGCCGTTGGGAGACTGGAATATTTGGCCCAGAAAAAGCAAGGCATGGTGCCGTTTTCCATGGATGTCCGGTGGGAGATCACCATCACTTATCAACTGAAAAACGGAAAAGAGAGGACCCGCAGGTACAGAGGAAACACCAGCGACGGAGAGATGGGCAAAGTTATCCGGGCGATACCGGAGGCCGAAGAGGCGATCAACGCCGCATCCGGCGTATAAAAAGGGCTCCCGCCGAATGATGAGGTGCCGTAACGAAGGTTTTCAAAACAAGTGGTAAAGACAATCGGTACGGTATATTGCAGAAAATCTAAAAATCATATTTGGAGGTAACTGCAATGAAATCATTATTTGAAGAAATGGGCGGCACTTATACGCAGGTTGGAGATTATTTTCTCCCCGACTTAAAACTGTCCAAAGAAGAAAACAAGCCTATCGGCATATGGGGACAGCGGCACAAACGCTATTTGAAAGAACATAAAAGAGCAACATACACTACTTTGTTCACAAGCGGTAAGCTGAACAGTTATCTTGCCGATATTGACAAACAGGCGGAGGAAATGTTCTCTCGGTTGGTAAAACAGATGGCAGATCGTGAGGGCGCAACAGGGCAACTCAAATCCGCTGACCCAATGGCGTGGGTAGGTGCTATGAATAACATTCAGAACAGGGCAACAGAAATTGTGAACAGCGAACTGATTTACAATTAATGTAATACTCACAAATGAAAAAGCAGAGCAGATAAGGATTCCCTTGCCTGCTCTGTTTTGCGTTTATAATAGGCTTTTAATCAGTCTTTATGTGCTTAAAATCATTTCTTGTTCATTCTATACTCTCTCGGCGACAATCCTGTTTTCTCTCTAAAACATTTTCCAAAATGGCTGATTTGCCGAAATCCTACACTATCGGCAATATTACCGATTGGCTCATCGGAGTTTTTCAGCAGATCGGCAGCTTTTGAAAGTCTGTATTCGGTCAGGTATTTATAAGGCGTAGTCTGCATACTTGCCTTAAAACAACGCAGACATTCCGATTTGCTGACATTGGCGCTCCCCGCAAGGCTGTCAAGAGAGACATCTTCTCCGTAGTGCTCGCTTATGTACTGCAAAAACTTCTGCATACGAAGCCCCATAGCAGTATCCATATTTTTTGCCGGTATTTGAACATTTCGGCACACTTCAAGCCAAAGCTGTGAAAGCAGAGAAAGCACTTCATAAGCATAAAATTCAGTTTTTTGGTTTTCGAGTTCGGCAAGTTCAGAAAGAATAGTCAATATTGGCTTGCACCATTCATTTTCTTTCGGAAAGTGGCAAATCGGCAATTCCTCTTTTCCTACGATATGATCGACAAAAGCCTTTGCGGGACTGCCAAAATAAAAACCTAAAAAATAGTCGGGAAAAATAAAACTGTTATAATGGCAAAAATTCGTTTTACTGACAAGGTGAATAATATTCTTGTTGATGAAAATACCGCAGCCTTTGCTTAGTTTTACTAAAGTATCTAATGTCTTTACTTCTATTTCGCCGTCCAATACATAGATAAACTGTAAATCCTCGTGCCAATGCATAACTTGAAATCCGGGGTTTCTCGGATAACTTTGGTCGTTAATCACATCAAGCACAAGATACGGAAAATTTGATTTCGCATTCAGATTGACAGAATTGATATAGTTGCTTTGAGCGTTTCCCATTTTAATTCCTCGCATTTAGCGATATTATGATAGTATCTGGCGATATTTTAATATTATATAAACAAAAATGTGATATAATCATATCACAAAATGGATTGCAAGTCAAGACGGGAGGTGAGGCGGAAATGTATTTTCAATATAATGAAGAACAAACAGATTACTTAAAGAAAAAGGATAAGCGGCTTGGGGAGGTCATTGATAAAATCGGAAAGATTGAGCGTGAGGTTGATACAGACCTGTTTTCTTCTGTTGTTCATCATATCGTCGGGCAGCAGATTTCCACAAAGGCACAGGCAACGATATGGAAAAGAATGCAAGATACTCTTGATATCATAAATGCTGATACAATACTTGCCGTAGGAACAGACAAATTACAGTCTTTCGGTATGACCTTCAAAAAAGCTGAATATATTACCGATTTTGCGGTGAAAGTGCAAAACGGTGTTTTTAATCTAGAGGAAATCTGGAAAAAATCAGACGACGATGCGATAGCGGAACTGTCTACATTACAAGGGATCGGCGTTTGGACTGCCGAAATGATTTTACTTTTTTGTATGCAGCGTCCCAATGTGTTCAGCTACGGAGATTTAGCTATTCTGCGTGGTATGCGTATGGTGTATCACCATCGAAAAATTGACCGTAAACTGTTTGAAAAATACCGCAGGCGGTTAAGTCCTCATTGCAGTGTGGCAAGCCTATACTTTTGGGCGGTAGCAGGCGGCGCTATACCCGAAATGAAAGATTACGCCCCGAAAAGGAGTAATAAGAAAAATGAATGCACAAGAAAAATTGCAGGCAATTCAAAACAGGGATAACTCCTATGACGGCAAGTTTATTTATGGCGTTAAAACAACAAAGATCATATGCCGGCCGGGTTGTCCTGCAAGAATGCCGCTTGAAAAAAATATTGTGCTTTTTGACACAATGGAAGAAGCAATACAAAAGGGTTATCGTCCTTGCAAAAGGTGTAAACCCGAACAACTTTATCAATCACAGGAGGAAAGTCGAATGAACATTATTGTACTATTTGAAGTAACCGTAAAAGACGGAAAAATGGAAGATTATTTGAAAATGGCTGGTACACTGAAAGACAGCCTTGCAAATGCAGAGGGATTTATCCGTTCAGAGCGTTTTTCCTCGTTAGCTACCGATGGAAAGCTGCTGAGTATGTCAGTATGGGAGAATGAAGATTGTGTTTCAAAATGGCGTAATCTTGCCGCACACCGTATGGCGCAAAGTCACGGCAGAATGAATGATTTTGCAGATTACAAAATCACAGTTGTAACACCTGTCCGCACCTATACAATGACAGACAGAACAGAAGCGCCGATAGATTCCAACGAATATTTAGAGGTGTAGACTTATGGATTATACATATCATTATCAGTCGCCTTTGGGCGGCATTACACTGTCAAGCAACGGAGCAGAACTTACAGGACTTTGGTTTGACGGGCAAAAATATTTCGGAGATACGCTCCCGAAAGAATATAAAGAAAAGGCTTTGCCGATATTTGAGCAAACTGTCCGCTGGCTTGATATTTATTTCAGCGGAAAAGCGCCTGATTTCACACCGCCGCTATGTATGCTGACAACGCCGTTCCGCAAAGCGGTATGGGAAATTATGCTGACAATTCCATTCGGCGAAACAATGACCTACGGTGAAATTGCGGACAAGATTGCAAAACAAAAAGGAATTTCTAAAATGTCCGCACAAGCTGTCGGTGGTGCAGTGGGACATAATTCTATTTCGTTGATTATCCCTTGTCACCGTGTTGTCGGCACAAACGGCAGCTTGACCGGATATGCAGGCGGTATAGACAAAAAGGTGCAGCTTCTCACTTTGGAAAAAGCAGATATGTCCTCGTTTTTCGTGCCGAAGAAAGGAACAGCCTTATGATTTCAGCAATTTCTGAAGAATGTACGCAAGTACACTGATCCCGAAGAACTAACCGCTGAAATCCTGAATGATTTGGTTGACAAAATCATAGTCCACGCTCCCGATAAGAGCAGCGGACACAGAAAACAGAAGATTGAAATTTACTACAAGGCTACGGGTATTATCAATATTGCCGACGAGGACTGCGTTGCCCTTGACGGCAGACTCGGAATGCAAAACCGTAAGAAGAAAACAGCCTGACAACGCAAAGCAGCGGCACAGCCTTTCGACTGTACCGCCACCCTACATAAATACTTCGTTATCGCACCTCGGCTAAAGCGGGAGCCCTTTTTATAGAACATTTAGCCCTTGAGCAGGGCGGCAGCCGCATCCTTGAGGCGTTCGGCCATGGCCTCGGCCGCGTCCGGATCGGCCCCGGTGGCGGTGACATAAGCCTTGACCTTCGGCTCGGTTCCGGAAGGGCGGATCACGAGGCCGGCGCCGCCTTCCAGCCCGAAGGAGAGGACGTTGGACTTCGGCAGATCGATGACCGCTTTGGTTCCGGCGGCCAGATCGTGGGAGACGGATTCTTCATAGTCCGCGAATTTGATCACCTTCAGTCCGGCGATCTCGGCCGGGCGGTCGGTCCGCAGCGAGGTCATCAGACGGGCCATCGCCGCCATGCCCTCGGAGCCCTCGAACTGGGCGCTGACCTGGAAGTGGCGGAAGCAGCCATGCTCCTTGTACAGAGCGGCGAGGACGTCCAGGAGAGACTGGCCCTTTTCTTTATAATAGGCGGCCATTTCGCAGATGAGCATGGAGGAAACCACCGCGTCCTTGTCCCGGACATAGGTGCCGGAGAGATACCCGTAGCTTTCCTCGAATCCAAAGACATAGCGGTCCTCTTCCCCGGCCTTTTCCAACAGGCCGATCTGCTCGCCGATGTATTTGAAGCCGGTGAGCACTTCAACCAACCGGCAGCCGTATTTCTCCGCGATCCGGGCGGCCAGGTCGGAGGTGACGATGGTTTTGACCACAACCGGATCTTTCGGCAGGGTGCCGGCCTCAGATCGGCGGGCGAGGATATAATCGAGCAGCAAGCAGCCGACCTCATTGCCCGTCATCAGGGTGTAGTCGTCCCCGTCCCGCACGGCGATGCCCACCCGGTCACAGTCGGGATCGGTGGCGAGCAGCAGGTCGGGGCGGACGGTCTTGGCCAGCTCCAGCGCGCATTCGAAAGCCTGGCGGATTTCCGGGTTCGGGAAGGGCGCGGTCGGGAAATGTCCGTCGGGCAGTTCCTGTTCGGGCACAACGGCGACCAGCGGCACACCGATGCGGCGCAGCACCTCCCGGACAGGCTTGTTGCCTGTACCGTTGAGAGGGGTATAGACCACGCTCAGCTTGGTCCGCTCGCAGACGCCCGGTGTGACCTGACGCGAAAGGACGCACGTCATATAGGAAGCGAGCAGGTCCCCGCCGATGATGCGGATGGTCCCGTCCGCAACGGCGTCGTCGTAATCCGCGACTTTCACGTCCCGGAACGCATCCACCTTGCGGATGTATCCGGTGACCTCGTTCGCGTCGTGGTCGGTCATCTGGCAGCCATCCGGGCCGTAGCATTTATAGCCGTTGTATTTGGCGGGGTTGTGGCTGGCTGTAACCATGATGCCGGCCTGACACCGGTTTTCACGTACGGCATAAGAGAGCACCGGCGTGGGTTCCAGCTCGGGAAAGAGATGGACCGTGATGCCGTTTCCCGCGAGAACCCGGGCCGCCTCTTTGGCAAAGCGGTCGGATTTGATCCGGGAATCGAAGGAGATCGACACTGCGGAGGAAGGGTAACGGGCGTTCAGATAATCCGCGAGGCCCTGTGTCGCTTTGCGGACGGTGTAGATGTTCATCCGGTTGTCGCCGGCCCCGATGACGCCCCGCAGACCGCCCGTGCCGAATTCCAATTCCCGGTAGAAGCGGTCCTCGATCTGGGCATCCTCCTCGCGGATGTCCTGGAGTTCCTGAATCAGATCGGGATCTTCGGCCGCGTTTTGCAGCCAAAGCTCATATTTTTGACGAATGGCAGCGTTCATCTTTCATCGTTCCTTTCACAGGCCGCCGTCCCGGCAGCGGTATAGAAGTCTGATCTTTATCATACACAGTTTTGGCAAAAAATGCAAGCTGCACACATCTGACGGGAACAAAACCGTGCGACCGATTTCGACAGGACGACCCGTACGGAACGGCCATTGCAACCGTCCGGTTTTAGGGTTCGTTGTCCGTACCCATCGATTCCAACGTCTGCGCTCATGCTGAAAATCCAGACCGGACAGAATGCGGCTATTCCTGCGTTCTGTCCGGGCCATCTCCATAGAGCTGCGGCCGTTCCTGTAAAGTTTGACGCATGGTATATAAAAATGCTCACCCGCCAGCCCGGGGAGGGACTTTTGAGCACTCGCTATAAAAGTTCATAAGTGGAGGGTGACTGTGTGCCGAATTGAATACAGGTTGGGGACGGGTGCGTTTCACTCTCGCGGAATATATGAAAGCGCACAAAATCAGCCGGTTGACCAAACGGGCCGATCTGCAGTGCACGCAGAGATCCCTGTGTTACAGCGACGCGGTACAGCGCCCCGATAGCGGCGAGCTTTGCGGAACCTGCTATGCATTGGACTGCGGTATAGCGGATATTCTAGCTTACGCCCCACAAAAGACGGAACCGTCTGGCACACACCTTCCGATTAAGGGGGTTTTGTCCTTGGTCCGCATCGCGCTTCGCGTTCAGCTATAATGGCATGTAAAAGCGGGGGAAAATCGAAAGATTTTCCCCGCTTTTGATATCGGTACACTCTACAGCCGGGAGGCCGGAAGTCTTAAACCCGCCCCCTGGCCGCCGTCATCCGCATTTGGAATAGCCGCAGTTGCGGCACATCACACAGCCGCCCTCGTGTTCAACCGCGGCCCCGCACTCAGGACAGCTCCGGATCTGTGCAGCCACAGCCGGCTCCCGCACCTCTTTTTTCGCGGCCGCCGCCGCGGCTTTTTCCGCTTCGTCGGTGTTTCCCGCCACATAATGGGTGGCAACCGCCTTGAATTCCTTGGAGGCCACTACCTTTTCGATCACGCGGGCGATCGCGTCGGGGCAGGACGTACATTTCATCCCCTGCTGACGGATGGTGGAAGGACAGCGGATGCCCCGCAGCTGGCTCGTGATGGTTTTGACGTCCATCCCGGACCGCAGCGCTACCGACACCAGGCGGGCCGTAGCTTCCGACTGGGACGGACAGCCGCCGGCCTTGCCGGTGTTCGTAAACACCTCGCAGATCCCCTCTTCGTCATAGTTCACCGTGATATACAGGTTGCCGCAGCCGATTCCGACCTTTTCGGTCAGGCCCATGGTCACATCGGGGCGGGGACGGGGCAGAATCGGACCGCGGACCGCGGGCGTCTCGGGCAGCTCCTCAGCGGGGCCGTCGGCCGGCTTTTCCTCTTTTTTGGCCAGGTTGAGCACCTGGATTTCCCGGCTGCCGTCCCGGTAAATCGTCACGCCCTTGCAGCCGAGTTTATAGGCGAGGGTATAGACCTCGGCCACTTCCTCCTCGGTGGCGTCATGGGGGAAGTTCACCGTTTTCGATACGGCGTTGTCGGTGTGATTTTGGAACGCGGCCTGCATCTTGGTGTGATACAGGGGGGAGATGTCGTGGGCGGAGACAAACACCCGCCGGATCTCTTCCGGAATCTCGTCGAAATGGGCAATGGTTCCCTCCTCCGCGATGCGGTGCATCAGTTCATCGGAGTAGAGGCCCCGTTCCTCGAGCAGCCCTTTGAGCACGGGATTGACCTCGATCATCTCGGTCCGGTCCATGACACTGCGGATGTATACATACGCGAACACCGGCTCCACGCCCGACGACACACCCGCGATAATGGACAGGGTCCCGGTCGGGGCAATCGTCGTCACGGTGGCGTTGCGCAGCGGCTCGCCGTCCTTGTAAATGCTCTCTTCGAACAGCGGGAAGGCGCCCCGCACCTTGGCGAGTTCCCGGCTGGCGGCCCGGCCGGCGCTGGTGATGTAGGCCATCAGCTTGTCCGCCAGCTTCACGGCCTCATCGGAGTTGTAGGGGATGCCGAGATAAAGCAGCATATCCGCCCATCCCATGACCCCCAGCCCGATTTTCCGAGTCTGCTTGGTGGTAAAGTCGATCTGCTCGAGCGGATAGCGGTTGGCGTCGATGACGTTGTCGAGGAAATGCACCGCTTTTTTAACCGTCTCGCCCAGCTTGTTCCAATCGATTTCGGTTTTGCCGCCATTCTTCCGCAGCATCTTCACCAGGTTGATGGATCCGAGGTTGCAGCTCTCGTAGGGAAGCAGCGGCTGTTCGCCGCAGGGGTTGGTGGACTCGATCTCCCCTTGGGAGGGGACCACATTGTCCCGGTTGAGGCGGTCCAGGAAAATGATGCCCGGCTCGCCGTTCCGCCAGGCGGCATAAACGATCTTGTCGAATACCTCCTTGGCATTCAACTGCCCAACCGTTTTTTTGGTGCTGGGGTCCACGAGGTCATACATCTCGCCCCGCTGAGCGGCCTCCATGAAGGCCTCGGTGATGCCGACCGAAATGTTGAAATTGGTGATATCGGCGTTATCCGCCTTGCAATTGATGAAGTTCAGGATATCGGGATGATCCACCCGCAGGATGCCCATGTTGGCGCCCCGTCTGGTGCCGCCCTGCTTGACCGCTTCCGTGGCCATATTGAATACCCGCATGAAGCTGATCGGCCCGCTCGCCACCCCACCGGTCGAATTGACCGTGGAACCGGAAGAGCGGAGGCGGGAGAAGGAAAAGCCGGTTCCGCCGCCCGATTTGTGGATCAGCGCCGCCTGCTTGATGGCTTCGAAGATCGCCTCCATGCTGTCTTCGACCGGAAGCACGAAACAGGCGGACAGCTGCCCGAGCGGACGCCCCGCATTCATCAGGGTGGGGGAGTTCGGCAGGAATTCCAGGCTGGTCATCAGCGTATAGAATTCCTCTTCCAGCGCCGCCGTGTCCGCGTGCGGGTCATACGTTTTGTCCGGCTCCGCAATAGCCCGGGCCACCCGGCGGAACAGTTCCTCGACCGTTTCGGTCGGCTGCCCCTGGTCGTCCCGGATCAGATAGCGGCGTTCCAAAACCGTGCGGGCATTTTTGGTGATCTCCATATCTGTCGACGTCCTTTCCTCATCATCCCGCTGCGTACCATTGTGCGGTTTCGCAGGATGTGCTATACTAAATGTTAAAGAGGATCCGCTTTATCCAATTTGTATCCCATATCTTGTGTAAAACAGATCGTGTCTGCAAAGACTTGCACAACATATTGTATATGTTGGAGGCATAACTGTCAAGGGGCGCGGCGGCTTTTTTCCTATAGCCGCCCCCCGGTCGGGAAAGGGGCCGTTCTATGGCGCACGAATACGCGTGTCTGCAGCTGCACATGGCAGCGGGGACCGAAAAGCCCCGCGAACGGATTTTGTACGCCGTAACGTCCTATATGGACGGCATCGGCATGATCCCCTGCGGGAAAGACACCGCAACCCGCACGGTTTGTTTCGCCCCGGCGGCTTCCGGTTGGATGGTATACGACGACTGCGCCGACCGTCTGGATCTGCCGTCCATCGACGGCCTGGGCCGCTGTCTGACCGGAAAGATACGCACGCGGGCGATCGGCGTCCTGGTCTCTCAAAACGGGCTGATGCTCCGCTTATATACCGACGGCCGCCTGCGCGACACCTATATTACCTCTCCCAAAGACTTTGGCCGGGGAGGCTGCTTTTTCGGCCGTCTGTTCTGCCACGGTCACGCGCTGCGTTGGCGCGCCTGCCTGACGCCGGACCACACGGTCGGTGAACTGGCCCATCTGTTTGAACAAGGGGAGACGGAGGGGCGAGCGGTCTTTCCGCGGCTGAGACCTGTGCTCGGACTCGATGACGCCGCGGCTTTTGGTTTCTCTTCGGTTGAGGAGGCGGGGCTGGAGGACGTCGTCCGCCTGCATTTCCGGCCGGGAAACGTGATTCATTCCCATTTTCTGACCCGGATGCTGCACCCGGCCGCCCGGACGGTCAAACCGGCGGCGGGAATCTCCCCCATTCCGCCCGAACAGTGATCCGGATATCGTCTGCCGAGCCGTTCATGCATACAGGCAAACGGTCGGTCGGATAAAACCCCAGGGAGTCCGCTGCTGTCAGCGACTCCCTGGGGTTTATCGTGTTCAAATATCACCATACGGGACGGACGATCTGCTGTTCCGAGTCATCGGTGATGGAATAATAATGCCGCAGAATCTGCACATAATTCCAACCGGCCTCGTTTGCGTATCCAACGGCACCCATTTGACTGAGACCCACGCCATGGCCCCAGCCTTTGATCAGCAGGGTCAGACTTTCCTTTTCGGAATCGTATTCCGTCACTTCAAAGCAATGGGAACGCAAACCGAGCGCACTGCGGATATTGGCCCCGGTCAGATAAATTTTCTTTACACCGCTTAAATAATAAAAATTCGTTTTGTACACGTAATTGCCAGGTGTTCCGTCTCCATCGTAGGTCAGGTCGCGGAAAGGGAGCGCCCCGTCCGGAACGTCGAATTGGTTCTCCGGAATCACGACCCCCGCCGGGGCGGTCTTTTTGATCCACGCCACGATCTTGTCCCGCAGTTCGCTGCGGCTGAGCGTCACGGTCGTGGAAAACGTCTGTCCATACTGCGCCAGGGATTCCTGGTTGTCATAGGGACTGTCCACCGCTTTTGCCCAGGGAAGCGTGCCGCCCCACACCTTATCGCTGCTCGCGGTGTAACCGCAGGACGAGGCGAAATACGTAGTGGATATCAGCTGTTTCTCCACCGTCGTCTGCCCGGCCTTGAGCAGCTTGACCCCCAGCACATCTCCGACGGCGTCGTAGATCTTCTTATCGTTTGGATCGGTCTTGTCGAACGGTTTGTATGTAACGGGATAGGGCTTGCCGGTCGTATACACATAGTTGAGAATATAGCTATATGCAGCCACCGCCTGCGCCTTCTGCGCTTCAGTGGAGCTTCTCATGGTGGAGGAACTGCCCAGTTCCTGCTTCACCACATACGACAAAGCCTCCTGCAGCTCTGCCCGGTTGGTCGGCTGAAGCCGCTGATATTCCGCTTCGTTCACCGTTAAACTGATCTGGAAATAGGGAAGATATTCGGTCTCATCGATCGCACCCGTCACCGTCCCGTCCTCCTCCGACGGAGGCGGGGGAATCGGCGCGGCCGTGGTGCCGGTGGTGGGCGGCAGCGTCACTTCTCCCGGCGGAATCGTCGTGGTGGTGGTCGTTCCATCGCTGGAGTCGGTCGGCTTCGGATTCGTGCTGTGGGTGGTGACCATGGACGAAACGCTTTCGCTGGATTCGCTTTCCGAAGTGTCCGATCCCTCGGTTTCCGTGGGGTCGGTTTCGGTTGTCCACTGCGTCGTTGTTGGAATGGTGGTGGGGATCGCCTTCGAAGACATCGCGTCCGGCGTATGGATCTGCTGCCAGATATCCGGCATCACCACGTCGCGGTTGGTCCGCGCTCCCGACAAATCGTTCGCCGGATCCTCGTCGCTGCGCACCTGCCGGGCCGCCACCACGATTTTGGCTCCCGGAAATCCGAACTCGGCGTTCGCCGTGGTGGTAAGCATGAGCAGGTTGTCCCCCTCCTGCACGGTTGTGGGGGTGTCGAACAGCGACCGGTCCCGGAGTTCGCTTACAAACCGCATAAATGCGGCCTCATCGGCGAATGTATTGACATCGTACTGAAAATTATTCGGATGGGCATCCAGCGTGCTCACCGCCATAACGGCAAAAACCTTCCAGTCCGCGTTGCGGTACAGGGTGTCCATTTCAATGACCGGATGCGATTGCAGAAAATCCAGTTTCGTATACCCGGTAAGCTCCGAGAACATCTGGCCGTCTCCGGTGTTGTTTCCGTGGATGACCAGGTTGCGGTTGATCTCGGCGGCGGAATAAATCCGGGCGGTGCTGCTGAAATACGGAACACCGTACGACGAGGGTTTTTTATAGAAATTCCGGCTGTTGTAAAATCCCTCGCGCGGGCTTTGCACGACCGGATAGTTGATCTCGGTATCCTCGATGCAGATCCAGCCCCGAATGTCCGCATTGGCGTCGTAAAGGGCGCCGAATTTCGCCAGCATGCCGGCCGGATAGTCCCCCGATGCGATGATGTTGTCGCTGACGTTGTTGCCCCGGTTATAGATATCCTGCAAATAGGAAAACTGCCGTTGATTGAGGTAGGGGGTAATGACATAAAAATACAAGGCCAAAAACACCAGGACCAGCACCACGGCCAATCCGATGGCAATTCCGGCAATTTTGAGACGGCGGGAGGGTCTCTTGACCGGAGCCGCCGACGGAATCACCGCTGCTGTCCCGGCGGCCGGCTCTTCTATGAGCTGCCCGCCCGCCATAACAGTGGGCAGTGCCTCTAAATACCGGCGCACCAAATCCAGGGCGTTGGACGTGGCCAGATGCCGGATATATTCCCGGTCTCCCGCTCCGTGCCCCGCGACGATCTGCTTGACCCAGGTCCGCTTTTCATCCGCCAGAGCGATGAAAACGGTCCCGACCGGCTTATCCTCGCTCGGATCGGGGCCGGCCACCCCCGTGATTCCCACGCCGAGCTTGGCCCCGCTGACCTTTCTGGCTCCCATCGCCATGGCGCAGGCGACTTCCGGACTGACGGCTCCATACTCTTCGAGTAGGGCCTCCGGCACGCCCAGTACATTGTGCTTGATCTCTTTGGAGTAAGCCGCCACGCCGCATTCGAATACGGCGGAAGCGCCCGGCACTTCGGTAATCCGGGTGGAGAGCAGCCCGGCCGTACACGATTCCGCGGTGGCGATTTTGATGTCTTTTTCCTTGAGGAGGGATACCACGGCCTTCGGCAGACTGCCCGCGTCGACGCCGTACACGTTGACGCTCAGCCGTTTGCAGATTTCCTCCACGACCGGGGTGCACATGGCCTGTGCGTCCTCCAGGCTGTCTGCGCGGGCCGTCACCCGCAGCACCACCTCACCGTCTTTGGCATACGGCGCAACCGTGGGATTTTCCTGACACATCAAATCCGCCAGACGCTGGGCCACGGAGGATTCAGAAAGCCCGAACACACCGACGGTCCTGGAAAATATGGTGCCGCCGGAAAACCGGCTCAGATACGGCGCCACATAGTCGTTGAACATGGGGATCAGCTCCCGCGGCGGCCCCGGCAGCAGCACAATGCTCTGCCCATATCGTTCCACCGCGCAGCCGGGGGCGGTCCCGTGGTCGTTCGGAAACACGACGCAGCCGCGGGGCAGCATCGCCTGTTTCCGGTTATTCTCCGTCATCTCCCGGCCGGTGTTCCGGAAGTACTCTTCGATCCTTCCCAGACTCTCTTCATGCAGTTCCAGCGGCAGCCCGAGAACATCGGCCACGGTTTCGCGGGTCAGGTCATCCGCTGTCGGCCCCAGCCCTCCGGTCAGAAGCACCAGATCGCTCCGATTCATCGCCAGGCGAAGCACTTCTCCCAGACGATCGATGTTGTCACCGACCGTGGACTGGTACAGCATGCCGATCCCGTAAGCTGCGAGCTCACGAGACAGAAACTGACTGTTGGTATTGACGATGTCCCCCAGCAGCAGCTCGGTGCCGACGGTGATGATTTCCGCGTTCATACGAAACCTCCAGATACGGCGGGACGTTGCGCAGCGCCGTCCGATTCGCTTCTCTCTTCGCTATAGAGTGCCCTGGATCGGCGGGATTAGACGTCCGGATACAAGGTTTTCCGCCGAATGCCCGCCATCGCTTCCCCAATCAGTGCCTCCGTATCCAGCGCCGTCTCCGCCTCTTCGAGCATCGAGAGGCGGGGTCTGGTGCGGGGATGACGGGGGGTAAAGACCGTGCAGCAGTCTTCATAAGGCTGAATGGATGTTTCAAACGTGCCGATTTTTCTGGCTATTTGGATGATTTCTTCTTTATCCATCCCGATAACCGGCCGGAATACCGGCAGACCGGCCGCGGCATCGGTGCAGGCGAGGGCGGGGATGGTCTGGCTGGCTACCTGGCCGACGCTTTCTCCCGTTATGAGCGCTCCGCAATCCTCCGATTCCGCGATCCGGGTGGCAATCTTCATCATAAAGCGCCGCATGACCAGCGTGAACAGCTCTTCCGGACAGGCCCTCTGAATTTCCTCCTGGATATGGGTAAAGGGCACGATGTGCAGCCGGATCCGTCCAGCATAAGCACCCACCCGGCGCAGTAGCTCCTCCACTTTCATTTCCGCCCGTTCGCTCGTATAGGGCGGGGACGCAAAATGGACGGCCGTCAGCTCGATGCCGCGCTTGGCCATCATGTAACCGGCCACCGGGGAATCGATCCCCCCGGAGATGAGCAGCGCGGCCCGGCCGCCTGTGCCGACCGGCATCCCCCCGGCTCCGGGGAGCTGCGGTCCGTGGATATACGCAGCGAAATCCCGGATTTCGATCCAAACGGTCAGTTCCGGCTCATGAACGTCCACCCGCAGATGGGGAAACCGCTCAAGCAGCGTCTCGCCGGCCCTCCGGCAGATCTCGGGCGAGGTCAGCGGAAAGGATTTGTCGGCCCGTTTCGCTTCCACTTTGAAGGACGACACCTCCGACAGCGCCTCTTCCAAATACGGCACCGCGGCTTCCAGGATCGCGTCCATATCTTTCGGCGCCACCCGCGCACGGGAAAAGGCCGAGATGCCGAACACACGGCTCACCTGGTCGCAAGCCGCCGCAAGGTCGGCATCGGGTTCGGTGGGCTCTATGTAGATCGTGGACTGGGCCGTCCGCAGACGGAACTTTCCAAGGCGCTGCAGGCGGGTCCGCAGATTTTTGAGCAGCACCGCTTCAAAGGTGTTTCGGTTCAAGCCTTTCAGCGCCAGTTCGCCGTTTTTGATCAGTAATATTTCCTGTGCGTCGGCCAAGGACCATTCTCCTCCCATTGGGGATTATGCGGCGTCGCCGGTCGGATCGGGCGGCGGATCGGTGGGGTCCGGATCCGTCGGGTCGGTAGACGCGGCCGGATCCGTCGATTCAGGGGGATCGACCGGGTCGGTGGGATCCGGATCCGTCGAATCGGTAGACTCAGCGGGATCCGTCGATTCAGAGGGATCGATCGGGTCGGTGGGGTCTGGATCGGTTGAGCCGGTGGGATCCGGATCCGTCGGCGGCGTGTCGGAGGTCCCCGGATCTGTCGGCGGGGGAGCCGAGGTGTTCGGATCCGTCGTTCCCCCGCTTGTGGGCGGTGTCGTGCCGGGATCCGGTGTGCCGGTCGGCGTCGTGGAGGAACCGTCGGAGGTCGGCGGCGGAACAATCGGCCGGGTCGGGTTGGAACCGGGGTCCGTCACACCTGGAGTGGGGATTTCGTAACCGGAATCGGTATAGTATACGTGAGGAGCCAAGCCCTGGTTGACATACCAGGCATACGGCATGATGACGTCGTCGTTGATGTTGATGCGGCTGGTATCCACGCCCGCGGACTCGCCCGGACGCACCTTGCGGGCGACGACGACGGTCCGCCCGTCCTCGAAATGCACCTGTCCCTTGCCGTTGCAGGTGGAGAGCATGAGCAGTTCGTCGTCCGCCTGTACATCCACGCTGTCGTAATCGTAAACCGACCGGGCGCGGATTTCCGCAACGAACCGCAGGAAATCGGTGTCGTCGGTGAAATCGGTGCGCAGATAGCGGAATGCCGGTCCGTCATTATCGTTGTTGTTGACGACCATCACCGCGAACACCTTGTACGTGGCCTGCTCATAGATGGTGTTCATCGTCATAGTGGGCGCCGACCGGGCGTAGTTTTTGTTGGGCTTGGTGATGAGTTTGTTGAGATAGGTGAACATCTGGCCGGTGCTCAAATTGTGGCCGTAGATGATCAGATTCTTGTTTTTGGCCCCCAGGGTGATGTTGTTGCGGTAATCGAAAAACAGCGCACCCTGTTTATTCTTGGTTTTATAAAAATCATGATTCAGATAGTAGTCGTTATCACCGGTCTGCAGAACCGGATAATCGATTTCAAAAAGGTTCTTCCCCATGGTCGAGGTGTATTTCAAATATCCCCGCAGGTCGTTGTTCTCCATATACAGGGCTTTGAAGTCGTCGCTCATTCCCTCGGGGAAAGGATAGTTCTCCGCCCCGGGAGGGAGCTGCGACGGCACGCCGGGGGTATAAATACTGCGGATAGTGTCCATGTTTTTTTCATATATCGCAGGCTGGACCACCATGTCGTTCAGAAGATAGGAAACCGACCCGATGAGCACCAGCAGGGCCAGCATGAACACGCATTTGCGCGCGATCTCCACGACACCATCCCCGACTTTGGGGACAATGCCGCCGAGCAGATCGAGAATCGCTTCCCCCGCGCTGCGTTTTTTCTTGGAATGGGAAGGGGCGGAACGGGGGACACGTGCACCCGCAGGCGCTTCTCCGGCGGGAACCAGGCTGTCCATAACCTGCCGGTCGTCGTTTGGCATCATCCCATATACCTCCTTATCGGGCAGCCGGGAGGAACCGATCCGGCTCCCGGCGATTGGTGGATTGTCTATCGGCGGATCAGCGTTTGCTCCGCCAAGCGAAGGGCCTGCGTCAGGCGGTCCACGTCGTCGATCGTGTTGTCCCAGGAAAAACTGATCCGCAGAGCGGAATCGATTTGATCCGCGGATAGCCCCATCGCCGTGAGAACCGGGCTTTTCTTCCCCTTTGAACAGGCGGATCCGCTCGACACGTAAATCTCCCGTTCCGCGAGGAAATGCAGCAGCGTTTCGCTGCGGAAGCCGGGCAGGGACAGGCTGACGATATAGGGGACCCCCTCCGGCGGCAGATGGCACACCGCCGACGGAGGCAGCCCGGTCAGCAGCCGGTCCTTCAGGGTGTGGTAAAGCGCTTCCTGTTCCCGGAAAGGGGGTACCGCATCCGCCGCGGCCCCGAAAGCCGCAATCGCGGGGGCCGCCTCGGTTCCCGAACGCAGCCCGCGCTCCTGCCCGCCGCCGATCTGGCGGGGCTGCAGCCGCACGCCTTTGCGGATATACAGGGCTCCGATGCCTTTGGGAGCATGGATTTTGTGGCCGCTTACCGTCATCAAATCCACACCCAGACGCTCTGTGGAAAGGGCCAGCCGTCCCGCCGCCTGAACGGCATCGGTATGAATCAACGCACGGGGGGCCGTCCGGCGGACGGCGGGAATCATCCGTTCAAGCGGATGGCGGGCGCCCGTTTCGTTGTTGACCATCATCACGCTGACGAGCACAGTATCGTCGCGGCAGGCGGAAACGATCCGTTCCGCAGGCAGGGTGCCGTCCGGATCCGGACGGACCCGGGTTACCGTCCAGCCCTCCCGTTCCAGCTGATCAAAAGCGGCGGACACCGACGGGTGTTCCACGGCGGTCGTCACCGCATGGCGTCCCTGGCGGATCCGGGCGGCCGCGCCGCCGAGGATGGCCAGGTTATTGCTTTCGGTTCCGCCGGACGTGAATAGAAGGGTTTCGGCCGGAACGCCAAGCAGCCGGGCGACCGACGCCCTGGCGGCCGAAAGCGCCTTTTCCGCCTCGATGCCCATGGTATGCAGGGAGGACGGGTTGCCGTAGCACACGGTCATCATCCGCACTGCCGCGTCGGCCGCCTGTGGGCAGACCGCCGTGGTGGCGCTGTTGTCGAGATAGGTGCGCATCCGCCATTGTCCCTCCCGCCAGTTGTACAAAGATACTTCGACACCTTATTATACATCATAAAGCGGGAAGATACAACCGGCAATCTCTAGGCATTCGGAGGAAGACGGCGGACACCTTCCCCGCGGGCATCGCGCATCGTTTTTTCCATTTATGCCGTGCCGGCGCCTTTTCTTAGGAGAGCGGCGTTTTTTCAGGCAAGTGGTGACAAACCTGTAAAGTCTGGAAAAAGGAATTGCAAATCTGTAACGGGTTTGTAATCAAATAAGGTGGCTTCCGGGGACCTGTCCGGGGTACAATACGATCGAAGACAGACGAAAGGAGCCGCCGATCATGATGAAAAAAACAACCGCTCTGTCCCGCGCCTTGAAAATCGCCGTTCTGATGTCGGGCTGCGCATTGCTGTTTCTCCTGCCGATCGGCGGCCTGTCCGCCGCTGCAGAGGGATACTGGTCTACCCAGATGAATGACGAAGGTCAGCTCGTGCGGATCTATACCTATACCGATCTGGAACCCGTCACCTATCTGCCGGTTGATCCGGAAGAAACCATGGCATCCCCGAAGGCGTCTGTAAACGCTCCGTCGGAGACCCATCAGGCGGCCGTGGACGTAGCCCTTGCCGCCGCGCCTAAAACCGCGGAACAGGCCGAGGCCCTCCCGGCCAAAGCCTCCTCCGACGCCATGGGCGGACTGATCGCGATGGGGGTCCTGACCCTGGCGGGTCTCGCTGCGGCCCTGTATAAAATTATTTAAAAGGAATGCAAACAGAAAGGATGATCCTGTTATGAATCGTTTTCTCTGGGTCATGCTGTCCTTGGCCGCCGCGGCCGGCCTATTCCGTCTCTTCTGCAGCCGCCTGTTCCGGCGCCGCCCCATGGTGGAAACCTGGGAACAGCGGTAAACGACTTTGCCAGCCTCCTTTTCCTCCCAAATACATGACCTACAGCCGAAAAAACCGATTTCCAGTCCCCGGAAATCGGTTTTTTCGTGCCGTTCTGGATATTCGACCATATGGGGTTTTTATAGTTCCAAGAGGCACATTCCGATCGGGCGGCATTCGTTAGGATGGGTGCCATACCATGAGATACTCATTTTCTCCCGTATCGGCATCGATTTCCTCCCGTTGAACCGCAAAGTTTTCTCTTTGATAAAACGCTGCCGCCCGGATATTTTTTTGATATACTCTTAAATGGAGAGGCTTATGAATCCTCTTCACAAAGTCGAGCAATTGTTTGCCTATACCGCGGGACTGTGCTTCGTGCCAAACAAACAATCCTTCTATATACGTCCCGCTGACCCCTACAAAACCTTGTATTTTGTTTTGTTCTTCATAAACGTACACGTCTGTTTGCAAAAGCAGGCCTTTCACGGCTTCAAAATGATCTCTCCAATACGATGCAGCGATAAAAAGATGGGCACGGATATTGGTGTCCAGCCAGATTTCTGCTGCTCTATCGATATCCGTTTCCTGTAATTTCCGAATCACGATCGCATCCCCCATCCCAGGCGCCTCTCCGCGGAACCGGATTTATCACGCTCTATCTGTTCTAGGACAAGATGGACGTTTTCTTCAATGGGTTTTGTGCCGTCAATCCTTATGATAGGGCGGTTTAAGCAGGGCAGCCATTCTTCAACCGTATTCTCTGCTCTGGATGCAACAAATTGAAAAAACCGGTCTTCCTGTTCATATAAGTCCCCGCCCGAGGCCATTCTATTGCCGAATTTCTGATAAGAACGGTTTTTAACTCGCTGCAGCCGAATTTCTTTCGGGACCTGAAGGTATACGGCATACTGAAAAAATGGATAAACCGCTTCCCCATAATCGCCTTTTACGGAAGCAAAAATGAAGTCTTCATGCGCCTTTATCTCGTTAAAAAGCTGCTTTTCAGCCTCTTCGCGCGTACGTGGAGAAACATATCGATTATTAAGGCCTGTTTCTGGAAAATACAGGTCTTCATGATCGATGAAATAAAAATGTAACGTTTCAGCAAGGGCTTTTCCTAACGTACTCTTTCCTGTACCATTTAGGCCGCATATCAGGATGCCTGTTCCCATAACCTTCTCCTCCCTACCGATTGATTATGCTGATTCTATCATCGGGCTCGGCTCCATGCAATCTGTTTTCGAAAAACTCGCGGAGTTTTAGGCTGACCCGCACTTTTCGTCAAAAGAATGGAAAGCCCCTCCGCTTGACAGGGTGTCGCGCCCAGGCTATAATAAATAGGTTTGTTTTTTATTTTGATCCAATTGAAACCGGAGGAGTGATCGGTTATGTCCCTGTATGACATTGTCATCGTCGGCGCCGGACCCGCCGGCATTTTTACCGCCCTTGAACTCAAAACCCGCGCGCCCGAGCTGTCTGTTCTGCTGGTGGACGAGGGCCTGACCATCGATCGGCGGGTTTGTCCCGCCCGGAAAACCGGACGCTGCGTGCATTGCGAACCCTGCAACATCATGAGCGGCTGGTCGGGTGCCGGCGCCTTTTCAGACGGAAAGCTGTCCCTGTCCGAAGAGGTCGGCGGCAACATCACCGATTATATGTCCCATGATCGGGCCAAGGAGCTCATCGCCTACGCCGACAGCATCTACACCCGGTTCGGCGCGCCCGACAAGGTACACGGACTCGACGACAAAAAGGTGGAGGAAATCGACTACGAGTGCAGCCGGCACAACATCCACCTGGTCAAGTGCCCGGTCCGTCATATGGGGACCGAATACAGCTTTGAAACCCTGCGCGCCATGTACCAGCACTTGATCGCGCAGCCGGGCTTTACCTTCCGGGAACTGACCCGCGCCACCCGTCTGCTCGTCGAAAACGGCCGCATTACCGGTGTGGAAATTCAGACACGGGGGCAGGAGCCTGAAGCGGTGGAAGCCCGCACCGTCATCGCCGCGCCCGGGCGCGGCGGTGCCGATTGGCTGAGCAAGGAAGCCCATCTCCACGGCATCGGCACCCGCAACAACGAAGTGGATATCGGGGTGCGGGTGGAAGTGCCGAACGCGGTGATGGATCATCTGACCACCCATCTGTATGAAGCCAAAATGGTGTATTACAGCGATACGTTTGAAAACAAGGTGCGCACCTTCTGCATGAATCCGGGCGGCATCGTCAGCGAAGAGCATTACGAAGGCGGCATCGCCGTGGTCAACGGCCATTCCTATGCCGAGGTGGAACGCCGTACCGGCAATACCAATTTCGCCATGCTCGTTTCCTCCCGTTTCACCGAGCCCTTCGACCGTCCCATCGAATACGGGCGATATATCGCCCAGCTCGGCAATATGCTGACCGGCGGCGGCATCATGGTCCAGCGCCTGGGCGACCTGCTGCAGGGGCGGCGGACCGACGCCGACCGTCTCGCCCGCTCCACCACCGTTCCGACCCTGAAAACCGCAGTGCCGGGGGACCTGTCCTTCGTCCTCCCTCACCGCCATCTGACCAGTCTGATCGAAGCCATGCGGGCCTTTGACAAGGTCGCGCCCGGCCTTTATTCCAAAAACACCCTGCTGTACGGCGTCGAGGTCAAATTCTATTCCTCCAAGGTGGCGGTCAACGAACAGTTTGAAACCGCCATCGAAGGCCTCTACGCCATCGGCGACGGCGCGGGTATTACCCGCGGCCTGATGCAGGCGAGCGTGACCGGCGTGGTTGTGGCCAGAGATATCGCGGAGAAGGCCGGCCGGGGCTGATTCCGCCTGTTTCATCCGCATTGCCGCGGGGTAAGGGTTTTCCGTCCCCGCTCTGTCCGTCCGAACCGGCCCTCTTGATGAGGGCCGGTTTTTTTATGCGTTAAGAGAGGAATGCCGTCCGCCCGTCTTCTTGACAAGCTCCCGCACATCCGTTAAAATAGTTCTAAAACGAACGAAATGGAGGAGAAATTATGATACCGGCCGATTTTCTCGACGACATTTCGCTGCTCAAACGATTGTACGCCCGCCGCTTTGCCGGACTCTTGGCGGAAACCGGACTAACCCAGGCGGAGATGGATGTGCTGCTGTTCCTCGCCAACAATCCCCCGTACGACACCGCACGGGATATTGTGAAAAGGCGGGGCCTGGCCAAATCCCATGTGTCCGCCGCGGTGGATTCCCTGGTGGAAAAGGGGCTGCTGGCCCGTACCTATCGCGAGGGGAACCGCAAGGTGGTGCATCTGGCGCGGCTGCCGGCCTCCGACGGCCCGGTCCGGCAGGGGCAGCGGCTCCAGTCGGCTTTCTTCGACGCGGTCTTGGAGGGGCTGACAAAAGAGGAACGCCAGCTGTTCGAGAGCTTTCTCCTCCGCATTCACGATCATCTGAAAGGGAGCGACCTTCATGCCCATGCTCTATAAATTTCTCATCTGCTTTATCGCTGGGATCGGCGCGGGACTCGGCACCGGCTTCGCGGGGATGAGCGCAGCGGCGGTTATCAGCCCGCTCCTCGTCACGTTTCTGGATATCCCCGCCTATCAGGCGGTGGGCATCGCACTGGCGAGCGATGTCCTGGCCAGCGCGGTTTCCGCCTATACCTACGGCAAAAACAAAAACCTGGACATCAAAAACGGCCTGGTGATGATGGCGGCCGTGCTGGTGTTCACTCTAGTGGGAAGCTGGGTGTCGAGCCTGCTTCCCGGCAATCTCCTCGGCGGATTCTCGATGTTCATGACCCTGCTGCTGGGCATCAAGTTCCTGATCAGGCCGGTGATGACCACCAAGGAACGGATGGCCGGGGTTTCCGCCCGCACCCGGGTGATCCAATCCATTGTATGCGGTACCCTCGTCGGCTTCATCTGCGGCTTCGTGGGCGCGGGAGGGGGCATGATGATGCTCCTCATCCTGACGAGCGTGCTCGGCTATGAGCTCAAAACGGCCGTGGGCACCAGCGTGTTCATCATGACCTTCACCGCCCTGACCGGGGCGCTCTCCCATGTCGCCCTGGGCGGGATGCCCGATCTGTGGGCGCTGCTGTTCTGTGTCCTGTCCACCCTGTTGTGGGCGCGTATTGCCGCCAAATTTGCCAACAAAGCCGCCCCGAAACTCCTCAACCGGGTAACCGGAGGGGTGCTGACCGTTCTGGGGGCGGCGATTCTCGCCGTCAACTATCTGGGATAACCTCTCGAATCCGGCGCCTCCCCTTTTTTCGTCCATGCACGCCTTCCGCCTGGCGCCATATACTGGTAGAGATATGTGCGGTTTATGGGCCGTACAAAACCAGCAACGGAGGTATGGCGATGCGATACATAGAAGCAACCGACGGCACCAAGCTGGCGGTATACGACTACAACCCCTGCGGGAAGGAAACCGTGGTTCTCGTCCACGGCTGGCCCCTGTCACACAAGATGTATGAATACCAGGTCGAAGCCCTCCTAAAATGCGGATACCGTGTGGTCACGATGGACCTGCGTGGCTTCGGCGCGTCCGATACGCCGGCGTGCATCTATTCCTTCAACCAGATGGCAACCGACCTGCACAGCATCTTCCGCTGTCTCGGCCTGTCCTGCTTCACCCTGGTCGGCTTTTCGATGGGCGGAGCCGTCGTTCTGCGGTATATGCGCCTGTTCCGGGGGCAGGGGGTCAAAAAACTGATTCTTCTCGCCGCGGCTGCGCCTTCCTGGACGGAACAGCCGGATTATCCCTATGGTCTGCCCCGTGAGACCGTCGACGCCCTGATTCGCCAGGCCGCCACCGACCGGCCGCAGCTCGCCTACGATTTCAGTCACAATCAGCTCTTTGCCAGTCCGCAGTCGGAGGCCGCCAAGAGGTGGTTTGAGGACATCGCCCTGTCCGCGTCGGGGGTCGGCACCGTCCGGGCCGCGATCTCTCTCCGGGACGAGGACGGGCGGGCCGATCTCGCCTGTGTTCACGTCCCCACCGTCATCTTCCACGGCGCCAAGGATGTGGTGGTTTCGAGCGACCTCGCGAATCTTCAGCATCAGGGTATCCGCGGATCCCGCCTGATCACCCTGGAGAATTCCGGTCACGGCATCACCTACGACGAACTCGAACGCTTCAACAGCCTGTTTCTGCAGGCTATTCAGGGATGCCTGCCGTCCGCGCCCATTCATTACGGCTGATTCCTGCAGACAAGCATGATGAGGTTCCGCAATAAAGGTATAAAAAAACAGGCCGCTGTTTTTCTGAACAGCGGCCTGTTTTGCCGATTTATTTTTCCCCAAACGCATTTCTCCAAGCCACGGCTTGCTCGATGCTTTCCGTTATCTGTTCAACGGTGTACCCATCCAATAACACAAAAGCATGCCGGCTGCCGCTGCTGACGGGGGATATCGTCCGATCTTCGTTTATTCTGGCCGCATTGTTTTTTTCAATGTAAGGACCATTTTCGGAATAATCCAGCATGATCAGATATCGAGAACCGGCTTCCAACATCGGATTTGAATCTGTATAGGAGATCGCTCCCACATTTGGATTGTTCGTCGGGGAAAGCGGACGGAATTCACCAAAAGTATATTGATAGCAAGAAAATCCCCCTATATCCTCCGCGCTCTCGGCGGCGGATATCGTGACTTCGGCTAACGTTCCTCTTTCTCCCCAATTGACGACCATTTGTCCCAGTGGTGTAATGGCAGACGAAAAATTCTCATCTGACGTCATAGCGGCTATGTCATCTGACAGAACCTCTGCGTCTTTACCGTCATAAAGACGAAACTTTTCAAACGAAGAATGCGACCATATTCTGCCCTCGTTGTCTACCTCAAACAAAACATCCAGGTCAAAACTGACATGCCACTTTTCGTCTGCTTCATCTTTCATCAAGGGCAGTAAATACACGCCGCCTTTTCTTACCATATTGGTTTTTTCGTCGCCCATACATCCCCCGCTGAGACTCTGTTCAATCACAATATTTTCCGGAATATCCTCATATTTACACCAGACCTTCTCGATCACCCTTGCTGACGAGGTTTGATTCCATATCGTGTAACGATCGGTTTTATCTTCCCATTGCTCGGTATCGAGTACTCGAACATAAACCAACACATCGGGTACGAAAGGATCCAGAAAAAAATCGCTTAGCTTTTTCGCCTGATGCCTGTCTGTTTCCCCGGTTTGAATATCGGACAATTTGAAATTCTCAACCTCAAGACCAGTTAACGAAGTGTCAACGATCTGTGCATGGTGGCCGGATGGGTCGGAATTCTGCGGGATGCCGGGCGGTTTCGGCATGACGTTTCGTATTCCTATGCCAATTCCGGCCAACAGACATAGACTCACCGCCGATGATGCCCATATTTGTTTCCGTCTTTTTCTTTGTGCGATTTTTATGTTCGCCTTTTCATTGATGCTCGTCATGTATTCCTCATAGGTTTTCATCGGTAAATCCCTCCTTTTCTAAGGCCGCTTTCAGGGCTCTTCGAGCGGAATAGGCCATGTTTTTTATCTGTTTATTATTTTTCTTGAGTATTTTGGCAATGTCGTCATAGCTCATGTCTTCAAAATAGAGCAGTGTCAGAACGGCTTTATGCTCGCTCTTGATATTTCTAAGCGCTTTCGCCAGAATTTTGTTTTTTTCCGCCTTCAGGACGGCATCCTCAAGCGCTGTTATATCCTCGAGCAGCGCAATGTCCTCCAGTGGATTTACATGTTTATGTTTCCTTATGTAATCCACCGCTTTGTTTCGGGCTATGGCAAAAATAAAGGTCTTAAAAGACGACTGTCCCTTGAAACGATTTTTATACACAATCAAATCAACGAAAACGTCTTCCATTAAATCTTCTGCGATCGTTATATTGCCTACAAAGCCGTTTATAAAATACAGCAAGTTTTGGCTATAGTCTTTTACAATTTCAGCAAAACCACGTTCGTCGCCATTTAGAAAACGGTGGTAGCTACTTGCACCGTTATCCATTTGCTGTCTCCTTTCGTCTTTTTGTAAAGGACCCTTCCATGTATTAGTCGTTCGAGTTTAAAAAAAGTCTACATATTTTTTAAGACCCGTTCGTATTATAACACATAAGCGGCCGGAACGCCTTGTTCCGACCGCTTCATACATTCTCTGCCGCCGTACCCGGCCAATGCCGGGCGGCGCTTTTCTTTTACAGCAGATCCCGTTTCGTAAGTTGCTGCCGCACGGGATACCCCACCGCCGTGGACAGTGCGATCTTCACCAGATCAAAGGGCAGGAACGGGAACACACAGGCGGCGAGCGCCGCCCACAGCGTCCCTTTCCCCACGATCAGGAACCACACGGTGCCAAACAGATACAGCAGCACCGTACCGAGCACCAGGGCCAGGGGATACACCCACCAGGTCTTGGCAAAGCGGTCGATCAGCAGTCCCGCAGTCAGCGCACAGAGCACATATCCCACCAGGTATCCGCCGGTCAGTCCGACCAGCTTCTGCAGTCCCCCTGTGTATCCGGAAAATACGGGCAGCCCCACCGCGCCGATCAGAATGTACAGCAAAACGCTGAGCGTGCCCCGGCGGGCTCCCGTCACAGCCGTGCATAAATAGACGGCCAAGGTCCCCAAGGTGAAGGGAATCGGCCCGGCCGGAATCGATATGGGTGCGAGTACGCACAAAAGGGCCGCGTTCAGGGCGATGACCGCCATATCCTGTACCCGAAACCGTGTATTCATTCTCCCAGTCCTCCCACAGTCCGATTTTCGCGCGTCAGATGGACGCTTACCTCTCCCGAATGGAGCGCGCGGACACCTTCCGCCGTCTCCGCCAGCAGGCCGCCTTCCTCGTCGATCCCCAGCGCTTTCGCTTTAAAGGTAGCCGTCCCCTGTGTGACCAGCACCTCCCGTCCGATCACGACCGACCGGCGGCGGTTTTCTTCGAGAAACGGATAAGGGGGAGGGGCCTCGATGCCGGGAAGCTCCCGTTCCAGCTCGTCCAGCAGCGCCGCAGCCAGGGCACTGCGGGAAACCGGCCGGCCGGTTTCGTTGGATACCGACGTGGCGATGTCCCGTAGCTCCTCCGGGAAGGTGAGCGGTGCGGTATTGATGCCGATTCCGAGGACCGCGTAATCGAGCAGGCCGCTTTCGAGATCGAGAGAGGCCTCGGTGAGGATGCCGCAGAGCTTGCGGCTTCCGATGTACAGATCGTTGACCCACTTGATACCGACCGTTCCTTCCGGCATGGAAGCGGCTTGTTCAACCGCTTTGGCCGCGGCGGCGGCGGCGAGGGATGTGATCAGCGCCGCCCGTTCGCCCGTCAGGCGGGGACGGAGGATTACGCTCAGATAGAGGCCGCTTGCGGGCGGGGAAAAAAAGGTGCGTCCCCGCCGCCCCTTGCCCGCGGACTGGCTGTCCGCTATCACGACCGTTCCGGCCGCTGCGCCGTTTGCCGCCAGTTCCTTCGCGGTATCGTTGGTGGAGGATAACGCCGGATAGATCCGGATGGTCTCCCCGAGCGTCCGGCCCTGCCTCAGACGGCGGATGGCCGGCTCACTCAGCCGGTCGTTGTCGGAGAGGAGACGATAGCCCCGGTTGGTACCCGCCTCGATGGCATACCCCTCCTCCCGCAGCTGATCGACGGCCTTCCATACGGCCGACCGCGACACACCCAGCCGGGCGGCAAGGGCGCTCCCCGACAAATCCTCGTCTTGAGACCCCAGCAGCGCCTCCAGCAGCGCGTTTTTCAGCGACATCGGCCGTCTCCCCTTTCTTCTGCGGGAAGTATAGCACAGGGCCTTTAAATTGTCAACCAAATTAAATACTTAGGTTAACAATCTGCGCAAAAAACGGAAATGATCCGGCCGTATGGAGCCAATAAAGGGGCAAAACGGAGAGAAAACGGGAGATTGAAGGGCATAAATCAAATTTTTGCAATTTTCTCTTGACACTCCGTGCGCGATGTGGTATCATCGGAAAGCTGTGAAAACGGAATGAATTGTAATAAGGAGGGAATCCGATGTCCACTTACATGGCGAAAGCCGGTCAGATCGACCGGAAGTGGTATATCATCGACGCCGCCGGGAAGTCTCTCGGACGGGTCGCCGCCCAGGCTGCTGTCCTGCTGCGCGGCAAGCACAAGCCCGAGTACACCCCTCACGTGGATTGCGGCGATCATGTGATCGTCATCAACTGCGCCAAGGCTGTGCTCACCGGCAACAAGCTCGAGCAGAAGAAATGGTACCGCCACACCGGCTGGATCGGCCATCTCAAAGAAACCAACTACGCCACCCTGATGGCCACCCGCCCCGAAAAGGCGATGGAACTCGCGGTGAAGGGCATGATCCCGGACACCACCATCGGCCGCGCTGCGCGTCTGCGCCTGCGCGCCTTTGCGGGCAGCGAGCATACCCATGCCGCTCAGAAGCCCGAAGCGTTTGAATTTTAAGAAAGGAGGCTGTTTTCATGGATTATAACAAACGACCCTATTTCTACGGCACTGGCCGCCGGAAAAAGTCGGTTGCCCGGGTGCGCCTGTATCAGGGCAGCGGCAGCATTAAGGTGAACGGCCGCGAACTCGACGAGTATTTTGGCCTGGAAACCCTGAAGCTGATTGTCCGCCAGCCTCTGACCCTCACGAGTACGCTGGAGAAATTCGACATCGAGTGCCGCGTCGCCGGCGGCGGCGTGACCGGCCAGGCCGGCGCCATCCGTCACGGCATCGCCCGTGCTCTGCTGCAGTTCAACAGCGAGGAGCTGCGCCCCACTCTCAAGAAGGCCGGCTTCCTGACCCGCGATCCGCGTATGAAGGAGCGGAAAAAGTACGGCCTCAAGGCTGCCCGTCGTGCGCCTCAGTTCTCCAAGAGATAACAGG
>CABUNG010000006.1 GCA_902492895.1 uncultured Oscillospiraceae bacterium
GCCCATTCGAGAATGCTTCCGCATTCTCCCCGCGTAATCGTATCCCACGGCTGCCTTTCCACACTCTCTTCCTCAGCGTTTTTGGCAGCCCATTCGAGAATGCTTCCGCATTCTCCCCGCGTAATCGTATCCCACGGCTGCCCTTCCACATTCTTTCCCTCAGCGTTTTTGGCAGCGGCGCGGCCTTATTTTCCGCCGTGAGAGATTCATGCGTCGGCATCCTTGTCAAACGGCCGGATATTGCTCTCTTTACAAATATACAGGGGACGGTGTTTGGACTCCATATAGGTTTTTGCCAGATATTCCCCCAAAATCCCCATAAAAAGCATCTGGATGCCGCCGATAAGCAAAATGATGCACACGAGTGACGGCCAGCCGGCCACCGGATCTCCGAAAATCAGCGCGCGGACAAAGATGATGATCAGAAACACGAAGGCCAGGAAGCAAAACAAAACGCCCATCACCGCGGCCATGGCCAGCGGTTTGGTGGAAAACGCCACGATGCCATCAATACTGTACAAAAAAAGCTTCCAAAACGACCATTTGGTCTCGCCCGCAGCCCGCTCCACATTCTCGAATTCGATCCATTTCGTATCAAAACCGCACCAGCCGAACAAGCCCTTCGAGAAGCGGTTGTATTCGCAGAGTTCCAGCAGAGAATTGACGTACTGCCGCGTCATCACCCGATAGTCCCGGGCCCCGTCCATAATCTCGGTCTTGGAGAGTTTCCGGATGAGCCAATAAAACATCCGGGCAAAAAAGGAACGCACCGGGGGTTCCCCTTTTCGTGTCACCCGACGGGTTGCGACCGAGTCGTATCCATCTTCCCGAATGCTGCGCATCATTTCCGGCAGCAGGGAGGGAGGATCCTGCAGATCCGCGTCCATAATGGCCACAAAATCCCCCGAAGCATACCGAAGGCCCGCAAACATAGCAGATTCTTTACCGAAATTGCGGGAAAAAGAGACGTATTTCACCCGTTCATCCGTATCCGCCAAGGCTTTGAGCTGCGCGAGCGTCGTATCCTTGGAGCCGTCATTGACGAACACATATTCAAAAGCATACGCCGGCATCAGAGCCGACACCCGGCAAATTTCCTGGTAAAACAGCGGGAGAACCTCCGCCTCATTATAGCATGGGACTACCACCGAGATTTTCTCCATTTTCCCTTTCCTCCCTGCCGCCAAAGTGGGGACGTCCTTCCATAACATAGTGGATACATCCGCGCCTATTGCTGCAGAGCCGCCATGCCGCCCATAAATTCTACCGTTCTGCAACCTCGAATCGGACTTCCGGATCTCTACCGCAGATCCAGCGTCTGCACGTCTTTGGTGCGCCCGGTCGCGTCGTCGATCTCAAACAGCACGGCGTTGAGCATGCAAGGGCCCGGTGCTGTCGCAAAGCGAACCGGCAGTTTATCTTTCATCTTGGAGATCGCGAGTTCCGGCCGGATCCCCAAAACCGACTCGTATGGCCCCGTCATGCCGGCGTCGGTAACGAACCCGGTCCCGTTCGGCAGAATCTGTCCGTCCGCCGTCTGCACATGGGTATGCGTCCCAAAGAGGGCGGAAATCCGGCCGTCCGCGTAATAGGCGAGGGCCTTTTTTTCCGCGGTTGCTTCGGCATGGAAATCCACCACGCAGAATTTGGGGTGCCCCGCCTCGTCGAGCAGCCGGTCCAGCGTTTCGAACGGACAGGCGAGAGGTTCCATATACACGACGCCCATTAGATTGATGACCGTCACCTGAAACCGCCCCTTGTCCACCACGCACAGGCCTTTCCCGGGGGCGGACGCGGGGAAATTGCCGGGACGGACGATGCAGGGGGATTCGTCGAGCATGTCGTAGAATTCCCGGCGGCGGAACGTGTGATTTCCCGCCGTGATGGCGTCGGCGCCGCTGTCGAAAATATGCGTGGCGGCGGCCGGCGTGATGCCGTTGCCGTCGGCGGCGTTTTCGCCGTTGACGATGCATACGTCCACGGCGTACTGCCGTTTGATCACCGGCAGGAGCCGTCTCAGATGGGCGCAGCCGGAGGAACCCACGACATCGCCCACACACAGAATATGCATTGCACAGGGCCTCCCTTTCGTTGGATGATCACGGCCCCGGGGCCGGAGAAAAGGCATCGCGCGGGAGAAATCCCCCGCGCGATGCGCCAAACCGTTTTATTTGGCAAACTCGACCGCGCGGTTTTCGCGGATGAGATGCACCTTGATCTGGCCGGGATAGTCGAGGGTGGATTCGATCTTTTTCGCGATATCGCGGGCCAGCAGCGTCATCTGATCGTCGTTGACCTGGTCCGGCCGCACAATGATGCGGATTTCCCGGCCGGCCTGAATGGCGAAGGAGCGTTCCACGCCCTGGAACTCGTTCGCCACTTCTTCCAGTTTTTCCAGACGCTTGATATAATTCTCGAGATTTTCCCGCCGGGCACCCGGACGGGCGGCGGAAATCGCGTCGGCGGCCTGTACCAGGCAGGCGACCACGGTCGTAGCCTCCACATCGCCGTGGTGGGCCTGGATCGCGTGGACAACCGCTTCGCTCTCCTTGTACTTCCGGGCGATATCCACACCGATCTCGATGTGAGAACCTTCCACCTCATGATCGACGGCCTTGCCGATGTCATGCAGCAGGCCGGCCCGGCGGGCGACGACCGGATCGATGCCGAGCTCGCTCGCCATGATTCCGGACAGGAACGCGACCTCCATGGAGTGGTTCAGCACGTTCTGACCATAGCTGGTACGGTAGCGCAGACGGCCGAGAAGGCGGACGATTTCGGGATGGATGCCGTGCAGGCCGGTTTCAAGCACGGCGCGCTCGCCTTCGGATTTGATGGTGGCTTCCACGTCGCGGCGGGCCTTCTCCACCATTTCTTCGATGCGGGCGGGATGGATCCGGCCGTCCGAAATCAGGCGTTCGAGCGCCACGCGGGCGATTTCGCGCCGGACCGGGTCGAACCCGGAGAGGGTGATGGCCTCAGGGGTGTCGTCGATGATGAGATCGACGCCGGTGAGCGTCTCAATGGTGCGTATGTTGCGCCCCTCACGGCCGATGATGCGGCCTTTCATTTCGTCGTTCGGCAGCGGTACGACCGATACGGTGGTTTCGGTCACCTGATCCGCGGCCACCCGCTGGATGGCATGGGAAATCAGGTTGCGGGCCCGCTGATCGGCCTCGTCCTTGAGCTGGGTTTCGTATTCGTTGATCTTGAGCGCCTTTTCGTGGCTCAGTTCCTGAGACAGATTGCTCAGCAAATAATCCTTGGCCTGTTCGGCGGTGTAGCCGGAGATACGCTCCAGCATTTCGAACTGGCTCTTTTTCAGGCTTTCGACATCTTCCAAGCGCGCCTCGATATCCTGCTGTTTATTGGCGAGGAGCTCCTCTTTTTTCTCGTAGTTTTCGATTTTACGATCCAGGGTTTCTTCCTTCTGCTGAATGCGGCGCTCCTGGCGCTGCACATCGCTCCGCCGTTCCTTGAGTTCCTTCTCGGATTCGTTGCGCAGACGATGGATTTCATCCTTGGCTTCCAGCAGCATTTCCTTTTTCTTGGATTCCGCCGCGCTTTTGGCCTCGCTCATAATACGCTCAGCTTCGGCCTCAGCCGAACCGATCGCGGCTTCCGCTGTCTTTTTTCTATGAGAAACGCCGGACTTGAATGCGGCGAAGCCGGCGATAACAGCACCAACGAGCAACCCTGCCACGCACAACAGAATACCTACATACAGTGGTATCTGCACTTCTACGATACACCTCCTACAATTTTCTTTTCGCTTTTTTAAAGCTATCCCCCCGTCAAGACGGGACGCATGGCACACCATGCGGGGAAAAATCAACACAGTTATAGGGCATTTGCAGTGAAAAAGCGACACCGTACCGCCTTCTCTTCCTGTATACCCATCGTTTATTTTATCGCGATTGTCACCACTCTGTCAAGTATAAACTTGCTTTCTCTCCCTCTTTTCTAAAATATCCCGAAAAACGGCCAAAAAACGGGGCGCTGCGGTTTCCGGGTGGAAAAACAGCGGAACACGGGCTCCTCCCGTGTTCCGCCAATTCCGTATGATTATTCCAATTCGAATGCACCTGTATACAACTGATAGTATTGCCCCTTTTCGGCGATGAGCTGGTCATGACTGCCCCGTTCGATGATCCGGCCCTGCTCGAGCACCAGGATCACATCCGCGTTTTTGACGGTGGAGAGCCTGTGCGCGATGACGAACACTGTTCTCCCCTGCATGAGAGCGTCCATCCCACGCTGCACGATGGCCTCGGTGCGGGTATCGATGGAACTGGTCGCTTCGTCGAGAATCATCACGGGCGGATCGGCCACCGCTGCCCGGGCGATGGCGATGAGCTGACGCTGGCCCTGGGACAGGTTGGAACCGTTGCTGGCGAGCGGCGTATGATAGCCGTCCGGCAGACGGGTGATGAAATCGTGAGCCCCGACCAGCTCGGCGGCGGCGATACAGTCTTCATCCGAAGCCTCGAGCCGGCCGTAACGGATATTGTCCATGACGGTTCCGGTAAACAGGTTGGTGTCCTGCAGCACGATACCCATGCTGTGGCGCAGATCCGCCTTGCGGATTTTGTTGATGTTGATCCCGTCGTACCGGACCTTGCCGTCCGCGATGTCATAGAAGCGGTTGATCAGGTTGGTGATGGTGGTTTTGCCCGCGCCGGTGGCGCCGACAAACGCAACCTTCTGCCCCGCCTGCGCATAGAGCGTGATGTCGTGCAGCACGGTTTTCTCCGGGGTGTATCCGAAATCCACGTCGAACAGCCGCACATCCCCCGTCAAGCGGGTGTAGGTGACCGAGCCGTCGCCGCTGTGGGGATGCTTCCAGGCCCAGAGCCCCGTGCGCTCCGCGCATTCCACGAGCTGCCCGTCCACTTCCTTGGCGTTGACGAGGGTCACATAGCCGTCGTCGGTCTCCGGCTGCTCGTCGAGCAGATCGAAAATCCGCCGGGCGCCCGCCAATCCCATGACGACGGCGTTGATCTGCTGGGACACCTGGTTGATGTTCCCGGCAAACTGCTTGGTCATGTTGAGGAAGGGCACCGCGATGCTGATGCTGAACGCCAGCCCCGACAGGGAGAGGTTGGGCGCCCCGGCCAGCAGGAGGAGTCCCCCGGTCAGCGCCACGATCACATACAGCACGTTGCCGATGTTGTTGAGAATCGGCGCGAGCGTATTGGCGTATTTGTTGGCCTGTTCCGCGTTGCGGAACAGCTCGTCGTTGACCTTGTCGAAATCCGCGATGCTCTCCCGCTCATGGCAGAAGACCTTGACGACCTTCTGGCCGTTCATCATCTCCTCCACAAAGCCCTCGACCTCGCCCAGCGACTGCTGCTGGCGGATGAAGTAGCGGGCCGAGTTGCCGCCGATTTTTTTCGTCACCAGCAGCATAACGGCGACGCCCGCGATGACCACCAAAGTCAGCCATATGCTGTAATACATCATGATGCTGAAGATGGTGATGACGGTTACGGCCGAAATCATCAGCTGGGGAAAGCTCTGAGAAATCATCTGGCGCAGCGTATCGATGTCGTTGGTGTAATAACTCATCACATCGCCGTAGTTGTGGGTATCAAAAAACCGGATGGGCAGAGTCTGCATGTCCCCGAACATCTTTACCCGCATTTTTTTGAGGAATCCCTGGGTGATTACGGCCATCATGCGGCTGAACACGAAGGCCGAGAGCAGGGAGAGCACATAAAACACGGCCAGCAGGGCGACGCTCGAGAGGATCGGTCCGGCGGCGGCTTCCCAGTCGCCGCTCTGCCAGGTGGTTTCCACCACCGCGATGATTTTCTGCATGAAGACGGCGGGAACCGAACTGACCGCGGCGCTGAAGATGATGCAGAAAACCACAAAGGGCATCCGGCCCGGATAGAAGGCAAACAGGGTTTTGAACAGCCGGAGAAGCGTGCCTTTTTTCGTCGCCTTATTCCGCATCCGAATCACCCGCCTTGTTCTGGGAGGTATAAACTTCCCGATAAATATCGTCGGTTTCCAGCAGCTCTCTGTGGGTGCCGATTGCGTGGACGGTGCCGCCGTCCATAACGACGATCCGGTCGGCGTCCTCAACCGAGGCGGTCCGCTGGGCGATGATGATCTTGGTCGTCTCGGGGATGAACTCCCGGAACGCCTTGCGGATGAGCGCATCGGTTTTGGTATCCACCGCGCTGGTGGAATCGTCGAGAATCAGGATTTTCGGCCTTTTAAGAAGCGCTCTAGCGATGCAGAGCCGCTGCTTCTGCCCGCCGGAGACGTTGGACCCGCCCTGTTCGATATAGGTGTCGTAGCCGTCGGGGAAACTCTGGATAAAAGCGTCGGCCTGGGCCAGGCGGCAGGCTTCCTTAAGCTCGTCGTCGGTGGCGTCCGGATTGCCCCAGCGCAGGTTTTCCTTGATGGTGCCGGAAAAGAGCTCGTTTTTCTGCAGCACCACCGCGACCTGGTTGCGCAGGGCCTCCAGGTCATACGACCGCACATCCACTCCCCCGACCCGGACCGTGCCCTCAGTCGCGTCGTACAGGCGGGGAATGAGCTGGATCAGCGACGACTTGGAGGATCCCGTTCCGCCGATGATGCCGATCGTCTCCCCCGACCCGATATGCAGATCAATGGCCGCGAGGGCCATCCGCTCGGCTTTCTGGGAATATTTGAAGCTCACGTGATCGAAATCCACCGAACCGTCCCGCACCTCGGTAACGGCGTCATGCGGGCTTTCGAGCGCGCTTTCCTCCTGCAGGACCTCGACGATCCGCTTGGCCGACTCGCTCGCCATGGTGATCATGACGAACACCATAGACACCATCATCAGGCTGCTCAGGATCTGGAAGCTGTATGTAAGCAGGGAGGAGAACTGCCCCACGTCCAGATCGAGGCCCCGGCTGGTGATAATCGTATAAGAGCCGAAGGACAGGACGAACACCATGACGGTGTAGAGGCAGAACTGCATCAGGGGATTGTTGATGGCCAGAATTTTCTCCGCCCGGGTGAAATCCGCGCAGACATCCTCCGCAGCAGCGGAAAATTTCTCTTTTTCATAGTCCTCCCGCACGAAGGATTTGACCACCCGCATCCCCTTGATGTTCTCCTGGATGGAATTGTTCAAAACATCGTACTTGTGGAACACCTTCTTAAAGAGCGGCATAACCTTGCGGATGACGGCGAACAGTCCAAAACCCAGCAGCGGCGCCACAATGAGGAAAATAAAAGCCATGCGCCCTCCCATGACGAAGGCCATCACGAACGCGAAGATCAGCATGAGCGGACAGCGGATCGCGGTGCGGATGATCATCATGTAGGCGTTCTGGACGTTGGTGACGTCGGTCGTCAGACGGGTCACGAGAGACGAAGTCGAAAACTTGTCGATGTTCTCAAAGGAATAGGTCTGGATTTTGCCGAACAGGTCTTTGCGCAGATTGCGGGCGAACCCGCTCGATGCCGTGGCGCAGGCCGTCCCGGCCATCCGGCCGAAGATGAGGGACAGCGTCGCCATCGCCACGAGCAGCAGACCGTATTTCAGGATGACGTCGATCGTGCATCCGGCTTTGATTTGGTTGACAAGACGTGCGACGATAAATGGGATGATGCATTCGAGCATCACCTCGCCGGATACCAAAATCGGCGCCAGAATCGACGGCCGCTTGTATTCCCGTATCGATTTCGCCAGTTCTCTGATCATGAAACGTATCTTCCTCCTTTGTGGGCGAAACGGCATTCCAGCGATGCCGTTTTGCGAAAAACGAGTGAAAAAACATCAGTGCAGGTCCGGAATATCCGGACTTACGCTGACGCTGCTCGACAGAAAAAGTATACACCTTCCATTTTTCGTTGTCAACGGACAAGGGGCGCAACGAACCTGAAATTGGAAAAATGTCCTCTCGAGTCCCGCAGCCGGGCGGACATTTTGGTGAATTAGGCGGTTTTAACTGCAGCCGCCATCCTGCAAAGAGACCGGCATCTCCGTCTCCTTTTTTCCATATTCCTCTTGATTTTTGAAATAGAATATGCTAAAATCGTTCCTGTTCGATCGTGCGGGTGTAGTTCAATGGTAGAACATCAGCTTCCCAAGCTGAATACGAGGGTTCGATTCCCTTCACCCGCTCCAAATCAAAGAGCGAACTTTGATACAAAGACAGCCTTCCAATTTGGAGGGCTGTTTTTTGTGTCTATGCCCGGAAATCCTTGATATTGCTGGCTTTCCGGGCTTTTTCTTTTTTCAGCGCCGCCGGAATCGGGTGGATAAAGCCCCTTGAAACCTATCGCTTAGTGGCCGCCGCGTCGGCGGTGGGTGCAAAAATCGCTGTTTTTGCACCCACGTATATAAAAGCAGGCAAAAAAGAACTGCGTGAAAAAGTATACTCTTTTAGCCTTATACTTTTTCACGTCTCCGTTCTTCCTCATAAATGATTGAAAACCCGAACAGGTCATGCTATAATACATGCGAAAAATGGTTTTACTTCGCCTCTTTGGCACAATAGGACACAACATAATCCGCAGATACTTAGGCTTTTTAATAAATGATTCGGTTCTCATAAACCGGAACGTCAACACAGCTAAATGAACCTATCCGGCTTTTTTGTGCTATCTGAATATAAAAAGAGGGCGAGATATCCGGAAAGGCGATGGCTGATGGGAAAGACGTTACAAATCCTTTGTAGCGCCAGGAAAGGCGAAACCATATTTAACCGGACGCACACCGAACAAAAGTGCAAAATATAAGAAAGGAAATCATTGACATGAAACGAACAAAACAAAACAAGCTGCTGGCACTTTTTCTGGCAATCACAATGGCGGTGACTATGCTCCCCGTGGTGGTTTTTGCTGAGGGAAATGGTCTATGCACCGTCACCCAGGGCTGCACCCGGGAAGATGGACATGAGGGCAAGTGCGCGGTGGCTGAAAAGACCGCGAACAATGCTGCGCCGCTTGCCGACGCAGGAGGCACGACGGAGTGCCTCCATACTTCCAGCAAATGGACAGCCAGCGAAGACGGGTTGACCTGTGAGAAAAAATGCACCAAGTGCAGTACCGTGCTGGAAAGTCATACATCAGACATGACTGCCTGGAAGGCACCCCTAATGGACGGCAATACATCCTCCAACTACTGCCGTAGAACATGCCAGGTGGCGGACTGCACCAGAGCGGACAGCCACAACATCAAAGGCACATGGGTAGAGGGAGAGGAGCATTATAGCCGGACATGCGATGTGTGCAGCGCTGTTGAAACCTGTGGCCACAGCAGTATGCGCCCGTGGCAGATCGATGGCGACGAATGCTTGAAAAAGTGCTGGCATTGTACCTACGAGGAGCGGCATACCTCCCAGTGGGGCGATTATGTTGAGGTTGACACGAAAAAGGGGCACTACTGCACCGGCCGTTACTGCTCGACATGTAATCAAGCCAACCGCATTGACACCGTTGAGGAGCTTCTGGCGGTCATAGAAAAAGGCTTTAAAACCCTTAACATCGATTCATGGGAGAAGGATTATTGGGGCGAATACGAGGCGAAAAACAACCCGATTACCATCAGCGAGGATGTCACGATTGACGGAAAGGGCGCTGTCATCGAGCGCCTGGGCTTTGGCTACGCTGACAGCAAAGAGCCTACGTTCATTGTTAAGGACGGCGCGACCCTGACCTTGAAGAACCTGACCATTCAAGGCGGCGGAGCTGATATGAATGGCACTTGCATGATCGTTGTGGAGGACGGAAATCTGGTTTTGGATGATGGCGCAGTGCTTACGAAGGGCATGACCGCCGTTCATGTAAAGAGCGGAACCCTTGTGATGAACAACGGCAGTGCGTTTACAAACAATACCTCCGCTTACGACTCTGTTGTTCTCCTCGAAAAGGGCGTTTTCACCATGAATGGCGGTGAATTTACCGACAACAAAACTGGCGGTGCGCTCATTGGCATCGGGGACGATGAAAAGGGCAATCCCGCGGATGCGGTCTTTGTTATGAAGGGCGGCACGATTTCCAACAATGTCGATATTATATCCGGCAGTGTCGTGCCGGGCATGGGAACGCCCGTCATCACAGCTCTGGGCGGCACAATTACCATAGACGACGGTAAAATCACGAACAATCATCGCGGCGGCGTTATGGTGTACGGAGGCAGTCTTACCATGAACGGCGGAGAGATTTCCGGCAATAACACCGGTTATATTGGCGCCGGTATCATGAGCGCCGAGGCGATGGGGCCGCTGGGCGGAGAAGGCGAAAAAATAGAGACTGTCATTACCATCACCGGCGGTGTGATCAAAGACAACAATAATGATTTTGATATGCCCTCCGATACGCTGCTCGGGTTCAGTGAGAATATCAGCGTTGAAGGCGGCGAAATTGGCGTTTTCGGCGGAAACGAAGAAATTGTGAAAATGTGGGCTGTGCTTAGCGGAGAAGACCCGGATACGCTGACTGAGGAACAGCTGCTGGAGCTCGCGAAGGAAATGGGCTTTACAGAGGAGCAACTGTCCATGAAGCCGGAAATCACCGGCGGCAGCTTTGGAAACAATGTGAAAGCCTATACTGGAGACAGACCGGAGATCCGGCTCGACGGTGAGGAATTTCCCTATGTGGTAGGGCAGGCGAACATTACAGAGGCTCTAAAAAACGTCGGCGAAAACACCGTCGTTGTTGTGTCGGGTACAAGCGTGGAGGTTCCGGATTCTATCAAGGTGAAGAACGAGACGGGCAACGAGCTCACCGTCAACGGCACGACCGTGCCTGTGGACCAAGAGGCAACGGCGCATAAGGCGGTGCGGGTGGAGGCCAAGGCCGCTACTTGCACCGAGCCCGGCAACATCGAATACTGGTACTGCGAAGAATGCGACAAGTATTTCAAAGATGCGGCCCTGACCGAGGTAACAGACAAGAACGCCGTGACGGTGCCAGCTTCGGGTCATAGTTTTGGCACAGACTGGGCATCTGACGAAAACAACCACTGGCATGAATGTGCCTGCGGTGAAAAGGCCGATACGGCGGCGCATGCATTCAAGTGGGTTATCGACAAGGAAGCCACCGCTGCTGATAAGGGCAGCAAGCATGAGGAATGTACGGTTTGCGGCTACAAAAAAGCAGCTGTGGAAATTCCGGCAGCCGGCGATGATAACGATAAACCGTCTAAACCGGATGCAGACAATCCGCAGACCGGAGATACCGGCAATATGTGGCTGTGGATTGCTCTGCTGGCAATTTCCGCTGTCGGTGTAGGCGCCACAGCAGTTTCCAAGAAGCGTAACTGTCACGCAAAGCGATGAATTATCGTATTGGCGACGAGATCTGAACCCGGCGACCGTTAAAGTGGTGTGGGTGCAAACTTAATACTACACCTCGCGTTTTACTGTTTGTGAACACACCATATATGGTTTTGATTGGAACGAATCAGCCGTGAATTTGCATCAAAGTTTGCGCTTTTAGACACGCCGCCGCAAGCTATACGCTTGCGGCGGATTTTTTTCGTTTTGCCTCATCCATCCTCTTTCGCAAAAGGCTGCGGCCGGCCCATCTGTAATCTGAGCGGGAACTATGAGGCCGATATGCCGATTTTCAGCCAGATTGAAGAGGACGTGTTGCATATGGCCGACTATATGGTCTGCGGCATTATAAAACAATGTGCCGGCTGCAGGAGCCACTGCACATAACAAGCGGGACGGGAAAATTCCCGTCCCGCTTGTTATGTGTGTTATATCCGGAGGCCCCGCACCACCCGGCCGATCCCCGCGAGATCCGGAACGATCCGGATCTCCCGAAGTCCCGCCTTCTCGAACAGCGCGGCGACTTCCTCCGCCTGCCCGATTCCGACCTCGACCGCCAGCAGTCCGCCCGGCGCGAGCTTCGGCAGCCAGTCCCGCGCGATCACCCGGTAAAACCGCAGACCGTCCCCGCCGTCCAGGGCCATGCGGGGTTCCCGCTGCACCTCCCGCTGCAGACCGGGCAGGTCTTCCTGCGGGATATAGGGCGGATTGGACAAAATCGCGTCCGCCGGGCCCGGAAACCCAGCCGCATCGCGGCAGACGTCCGCGAGAATCGGCGTCACGGCATAGTGCGGATACGCCTTCACATTCCGTTCGAGATAGGCGAACGCCTCGGGCGACAGCTCGAGGGCGGTGACCTCCACTCCCTCCAGAAGACTCGCTAGTCCCAGCCCGACGCAGCCTGTTCCCGCACAGAGATCGAACACCCGCAAGGGGGGCGCGGCCGTCCTCGCGCGCAGATATTCCGCAGCCGTCAGGCACAGCAGCTCGGTTTCGGGACGGGGAATGAGGACACCTTCCCCCACCTCCAGAGTCAGCCGCAGAAAATCCCATTTTCCTAGAATGTATTGGAGCGGCCGGCCGTTCGCCCGCTCGGCGGCGGCCTGTTCGACGGCATAACGGCGGTCGTCCGGAAGCTCCCGGTCGTCACGGGCGGCGTTCCGAACGCCGCCGACATCCTCGAGCAGGCAGTCCGCATCAAAGGCGGGGCTGTCACACCCCGCCTTTTCCAGTATCTCTCGAATTCGATTATACAATACGCGACAGGTCATATGGCGTCCCCGCTCTCCCGCTTTTCCGTTTGTCGCCCGCAATAGGGACAGGAAGACAGTTCCCCGTCGTATGTCTCGCCGCAGTGGGTACAGCGCAGAGGCTCCTGCCCCGCCTGAAGCAGCCGCATCTCCATCCGGTCCAGCCGCAGGCCGAGTTCCTCCTGCTGATCCAGCACCCGCAATAGCGCCGCAAACAGAAGCGCTGTGAGCAGTCCCGCCAGCACGGACAGCACAGACAGCAACCACGACGGCTGGTCCAAGGCCAGCAGGATGCCCATGACCACGCTAGCCGCGCTTCCGCCGAGCAAAAAGCCTTTCATCCATCTTCCCCCTGCTCGTTACCAGCGATCCTCGTCCGGGTTTTCCGGAATCACCGGTTTAAGCGCCGCGATGGCGCATTCGATCATACTGTCGTCCGGTTCCTTGGTCGTAATCCGCTGCATCCACAGCCCCGGCGCCGAAATCGCCCGGGTGAACCAGTTGTCCTTTCGGCCCGCGAGCTTGATGAGCTCGTACCCGATGCCTACGATCAGCGGCAGCACCGCGATTTTGATGAGCACCCGCAGCCACACCGTCTCAATCTGGATGCAGATGGAGACCACGATGCCGATGAGGAGCATCAGCACCAGGAACGACGTGCCGCAGCGGGGATGGAAGCGCCTCTGCTTCCGCACGTTTTCGACGGTCAGCTCTTCCCCCGACTCATAGCAGAAAATGGTCTTATGTTCCGCACCGTGATACATAAACACCCGGCGCATGTCTTTCATCAGGGTGACGGCGAGCAGGTAGCCGATGAACAGCACCAGCCGCAGCACCCCTTCACAGATGCCGCGCAGGAGGGCGTTGCCCGCCAGGTTGGTTCCGTTCGCGCCGTCGATCATTCCGGCGATCCATCGGTACAAAAAGGAGGGCAGATACATAAACAGCCCGATCGCCAGCGCCACCCCGATCACGCAGCTCAGGGTCATGAGCAGGGTCATGCCGAATTTTTCGAACCAGCCTTGGGGCTTTTCAGCCTTCTCGGCCGCAGGTTCCGCCGGCAGGGGCGGGGGTTCATCCGGATTTGCCCCGGCTGTTTCTTCCGTCTGCGGCGAAGACATCTCCGGCACCGCGGGCGTCTCAGGCCGCTCCCCGGAAAGCGGCGCGGGTTCGGTTTCGGGCTGCTGCTCCGTCTCGATCGGCAGCGTTTCGAGGGTTCCGGACGGAGCGGCTTTAGGAGCGGAAGGCTCTTTAACCGGCGTCTTCTTGGCCGGTTCCTCATCCTCGAATCCCGCAAGCTCAGCCGAGCGCATCAGGCATTTATAACCGAAACGCATGGAATCGATCATATTGTAGATGCCGCGCAGAAAGGGTGTTTTCCAGATACGGGCCTTCTGCTGACCCGACGTCGCCCACTGTTCCATCACAATTTCGCCCGAAACATGGCGCACCGCCATTGCGGTGACCTTGGGTCCCCGCATCATGACGCCCTCGATCAGGGCCTGCCCCCCAATGGAGGTTTTTTTCGCGGTTTCAGCCGGCTTGCTGGCCATTCGACCACACCTTTCTTTTCATGACATCGGCATATGGTCCCCCGGCCGTCAGATCTCGGCGGCCGGCAGCGTGATGGTCACGGTGGTGCCGACCCCTTCCTCGCTGTCGATTTCCAGACGCCCTTTATGGCGGCGGATGATTTCATCCGCGAGCGCCAAGCCGATTCCGGAGCCCGGACGGGTCCGGTTGGCCTTGTAAAACTTGTTCTTGATATTCGGCAGATCGCTTTTTGGAATCCCCACGCCGCTGTCGCTGACGACGATCTGCACATGTCCGCCCATCTGTGCGGCTTCGATCCGCACCCGGCCGCCGGGATTGGAATATTTAATGGCGTTGTCGATGACGTTGATGAACACCTGCTTCAACCGGTCTTTGTCCCCGGTTATGGGCGGGATGTTTTCCGCCTCGACATACACGAGGTCGATCTCCTCCCGCTTGGCGCGCTCCCGGAAGAGCACGACGGCCTCCTCGAGTTCGGCGAGAACATCCATCCGTCCGAACCGCATCGTCATATGGCCGCCCTGCATTCGGGAAAAGTCGAGAAGCTCCTCCACGATTCCGGACAGCCGTTCCGCCTCGCTGCTGATGACGTCGAGTCCCTTCGTCATAAGCTCCTCATCCGATGAACCGCCCTGGCGCAGCGTCTCGCTCCAACCCTTGATCGCCGTCAGCGGGGTGCGCAGCTCGTGAGATACCGACGAGATAAAATCGTTCTGCATCCGCTCAGCCGCAGAGATTTCTCCCGCCATATAGTTGATGGTGTCGCACAGTTCCCCGATTTCATCATCGTACCGTTTTTCGATGCGGGAATCGTAATCCCCCAGCGCGATTTTGCGCGCCGCCTGACCGATTTCGGTAATCGGATTGAGGATGGAACTGACGAAATACGAACTGGACAGCATGACGAAGAAGATGACCGCCATCCCGAACAATAGCATCACGGCGATGAGGAGAAGGATCTGAGAATCCACTTTTTCCATGGAGACGAGATAGCGGACCGCGCCGCAGACGGTGCCGTCTGCATACCGGACCAGCACGGTCATGGCCGTGATCTTCTCTCCGGAGGAGTTGCGGCCGCGCCATACGCCCTGGTCGTCGTCGGCGTTGTTCTGCACGGCCTTGAGCGCCTGTGCAAAATCCGGCTTGTCGTCCGACAGGGGGCGGAATCCCGTCGAGCTGACGAGTACGTTACCCCTAGCATCCAGCACCTGCAGCTCCATTTTTTCCCGTTCTTTGTCCTGGAAATGCTCCACTTCCTCCCAGGCACTGCTCTCAAAATCGAACGAATCCTGTTTGAGCTCGGCACTCAGCCGGTCAGACAAGGAACGTGCACGGGTATACAGGCTGGTTTCCACCCGCTGATAATAATACGAGCGGATGACTACGGCAAAGGCCACTTCAAATACCACCAGCAGCCCTACTATGACCCCCAGGCCATTCAAAATCCAACGTCTCGTGATGCCTTTGCGCGCCAAATCCTCACCCGCCTTTCTTCATCCGATCCCTCAATTTCCTGCGGCCGCACCGGGAAGGCCCGCCCGTCAGCCGGGCACGGCAAACCTACGCGTTCCACTTATAGCCGAGTCCCCACACCGTGAGGATATACCGGGGTTCGGACGGGTCATCCTCGATCTTCATCCGCAGCCGCCGGATGTTGACGTCCACAATCTTTTCCTCTCCGAAATACTCCTCGCCCCACACCCGGGTGAGGATATCGGTCCGGCTGAGGGCTTTGCCCGGATTGGTGAAAAAATATTCCATAATCTGAAATTCCACCTGGGTCAGTTCCACAGGCTGCCCCCGCTTCATGAGCGTCCGGCTGCGCAGATTCAGGATAAAGTCCCCCGAGTGGAGCTCTTCGAGATAATTGACTTCATTGCGCGCCCGCACGGCCGCAACGCGGCGCTGCAGCGCATCCACACGCGCCACGAGCTCGGACGGGCTGAAGGGTTTGGTGACGTAATCGTCGGCGCCCATCATCAGGCCGCCCACCTTTTCCATCTCCTGGGTGCGCGCGGTGAGCATGATGATCCCCATCGACTCGCTGCGCTGCCGCAATTCGCGGCAGACGGCAAAGCCGTCCATTCCCGGAAGCATGATATCCAGCAGCGCGATGTCGATGCCGTCCTTATCCTCATCGAACTTTTTGAGCGCTTCCTCCCCGGACCCCGCCTCGACGACCTCGTATCCGGAGCGTTTCAGGTTGATCACCACAAATTCGCGGATCGAGGATTCGTCCTCACAAACCAATATGCGCTTCATCCCTCCGACTCCTTTCCCAATATCCCGGCCTAACGGCTGGCCGGGAGAAGCGAAAACATGTACCGGATCCGTTCCATATTCAGGTCGAACGGACCGCCCTTGGTATAATGCACACTGTACTGAACTCCGCCCAGTTGGGACAGCACCTCATACGTGAGTCCGTCGTCCGGGACAGGTTCCGCAGATGAGGCCGACGCCCGGAATGCCAAAAACGTGCCGGCGGCATCCCCTTCCCCGATGAGCTTGAACTGCAGCAGGCGGGTGTCTTTGTCGTAAAGCGCCGTGACCTTGCCGTCCCAGGAATCGTCGAACAGCACGTAATACCCGTCCCGTTCGTTCATGATACAGGAAAACTTTTTCTGGCTCTGACGGGTGGCGTAGTCCCAGCCCATCCAGGTGGTTTTCCAGAGCGCGTCGGCCGGATCCGCCGTTTCATAGCCCGGCAGCCGGACGCTGACCGGCCATTCCACCATCCCGTCCCCTTCGATATCCATGCAGGGCGTGGACGATTCTCTGGCCGTCAGATTCGTCAGCTGATCTTCAGGGCGGTAAAACGGCACCTCCAGCACCCCGTCCTCCCAGTAGATCAGTTCGGTAATGGTCGTATTGGGGTCCTTGTAGCAGTCGATGAACACACCGTTCACCGTATCGGACAGAGTGACGCCGATGGAATTCCCGAAGCGCTGGATACCCGCGTCGAGTTCGGCGGTCCCCCGCACGATCAGATGACCGTCTTCGTACGACAGCAGCTTGACGGAGGTCGGCGTATCGCTGCCCGCCGTGTTGAACAAAAGCAGGTCGTCCCGTCCGGTGCCCGCAAATTCGTTGACCAGCATATGGGTATAATACGTTTCATTGACCGCCAGTTCCACCAGCGTGTCTTCGAGAAAATACAGGGCGAGTTTTTGGTTGCGGGTATTGTAAAGGCTCCAGCCGACCATCATTTCGGGCGTTCCGTCTCCGTTCAGATCGCCGAACGAGACACGGCCGATGCTTTCGCTGCCGCCCTCCACATCGGATATGGAGACCCATTCCCCGTCGATTTTGCGCAGATAATTGATATGCGTCTTGGCCTGATCGACGTTCCGCCGGTAAAAGGCAACGGCCATCGTCGCTTCCTTGGCGGACTTTTCATCGATGGAAGACGTCCGTTTATTCTCCAGCAGAGTGGCGTTCGAAAGGTTGGTGATGCGGTTGGGCTGTATCTGATCGATCAGAATAAAGGCTGTGCGGTAGCTGCCTTCTTTCGGATATTTCAGAATATAATCGGTTACGCCACCTTTTTCAGTATGGTCTTCGATATAGGTTTCCAGAGCCTGCTGGATGGCCTCCTGCTCCCCTGTGGATTTGGGCGGACGCAGGTAGTTCTCCACATCAAGGCCCAAGGCATTGCAGCCCGACAAGAACAGGGCGCACAGCCCCGCCGCCGCGGCCAAAATCCATCGTCTGGTGTTCCGCATGCTCTTTTCACCGCCTTTTTAATCGGCTGTATATCGATTTTCAGCCGTTGTAAACGTATCTTTAATTGTATGGCATAAGCCCCTGAAAGTCAAGCTGACAGCCGAAAAAAGGCCGGCGGGAAATCCCGCCGGCCTGCTGCTTTATCGGAAATACGCAACGCCGCTTTCAAAAAGACGCTGATCTTTTTCACCCGGCACGTTTTTGTAGAGGTTATCCCCCTGCCGTTCGCTGTGGCCCATTTTACCGAGGATCCGGCCATCGGGCGAGGTGATGCCCTCGATCGCGCAGACCGAACCGTTGGGATTCCACAGGATATCCCCGGACGGCGCGCCCTCGGGCGTGACATACTGCGTCACGATCTGGCCGTTTTCCGCAAGGCGGCGAACCGTCTCCTCGTCCGCAAAGAAGCGGCCTTCCCCGTGGGAGACCGGCACAGCGTGGATGTCTCCGGCTTCACACCCGGCCATCCAGGGGGATTTGACCGACGTCACACGGGTATAGACCATCCGGCTGACATGGCGGCCGAGGGTGTTGAAGGTCAGGGTCGGATCGGACGGCGACAGCTTCCGGATCTCCCCGTAAGGAACCAGACCCAGCTTGATCAGGGCCTGGAATCCGTTGCAGATCCCCAGCATCAGGCCGTCACGGTTTTGGAGCAGATCGCAAAGGGCGTCGGCCAGCCGGGGAGCCCGGAAGGTCGTGGCGATGAACTTGCCCGAACCGTCCGGTTCGTCACCGCCCGAGAACCCGCCCGGAAGCATGACGATCTGGGCGCGGCGGACCGCCGCCTCCATTTTTGCGATGGTTTCTTCGATCGCGGCGGCGGACAGGTTCCGGACCACCAGGATCTCCGCCTCGGCGCCCGCGCGCTCAAAGGCGCGGGCGGTGTCGTATTCACAGTTGGTGCCCGGGAAAACCGGGATGAAAACCCGCGGTTTCGCGGCCTTGACGGACGGGGCGCGCCCTTCGCGGGAGGTATAGAGGGAGACGGACGGCGCCATCGGTGCCTTTTCCGCCGGACGATTCGGGAAAACGGTCTCGAGCGGCTGCATCCAGGTCTCCATCAGATCATCGAGAGCCATCTCTTCCCCTTCAAGGACGATTTCGGGGCTGTCGATCGTCGAGCCGATCAGGGTATAGGTCAGGCCTTCGAGGCACATATCCCCTTCCCGCAGCTCGAGCACCAGAGATCCCGCCTGAGGGGCAAACAGGACGGTGCGGTCCACGTCGTGGTTGAAGGCAAACCCGATGCGGTTGCCGAAGCTCATCTTGGCCACGGCGGCAGCCACGCCGCCTTCTCCCACGACCGACGCGGCGTTGATCACGCCGAACCGGACGAGCTGGGCCACTTCGTCGAGCATCTCGCGGGCCTCTTTCCAACGGGGGAGGCGGGTCTGATCGTCCACCGGCAGGGGGAGGAACGCGACAAGGGATCCCGCTTTCTGGAACGCGGCCGTCCCGGTTTTGGAGGCCTTGGTCATGGACAAAGCGAAGCTGACAAGGGTGGGCGGCACATCGAGATCATTGAAGCTGCCCGACATGGAGTCCTTGCCCCCGATCGAGGGAACCCCCATCTCCTTCTGCGCCAAAAAGGCGCCGAGAAGGGCGGCGGCGGGCTTGCCCCAGCGGGAAGGATCCTCCCGGAGCCGTTCAAAATATTCCTGGAAGGTCAGGCGCGCGGTCAGCGGGGAGGCCCCCATGGCCGCAAGCTTTGCGAGAGAGGATACCACGGCGTACGCCGCGCCGTGGAAGGGACTCCATTTTGAAATGCCGGGGATAAAGCCGTAAGACATGGCCGTGGCGTCGTCGGTTTCGCCTGCGAGTACCGGCAGCTTGGCGACCATTCCCTCTTCGGGCGTCATCTGATAGCGGCCCGCAAACGGCATGTTCACCGTCGCAGCGCCGATGCTCGCATCGAACCGCTCGCACAGACCCTTCTGGCAGGCGACCTCCATGCGGCGGAGGTTTTCCCGGAACGCCTGGGGCAACGGGATCACCGCCAGGCCGGACGGCACGGCGGAACGATAGTCAGCGGAACGGTCCGGCGCCGCGATGACGGCCTTGGCCGTCTGCGTCACGCCGTTGGTGTCGAGAAACGCGCGGCTGATATCTACGACGGTGTCTTCCCGCCAGGTCATCCGCAGGCGGGGCTCTTCCGAAACGGTCGCTACCACGGTCGCCTCGAGATTCTCCTGATCGGCGGCCTCGATAAACGCGGCCACGTCGGATTCTTCCAGAACGACCGCCATCCGCTCCTGCGATTCGGAGATCGCGAGTTCGGTGCCGTCGAGGCCCTCGTATTTTTTCGGGACCCGGTCGAGGTCGATCCGCAGGCCGGGTGCCAGCTCGCCGATGGCCACACAGACGCCGCCGGCGCCGAAGTCGTTGCAGCGTTTGATCAGGCGGGATACCTGCGGATTCCGGAACAGCCGCTGGAGTTTGCGCTCGGTGGGCGGATTGCCCTTCTGCACCTCGGCGCCGCAGGTGTCGATGGATTCGGAGGTGTGCGCTTTCGAGGAACCGGTGGCTCCCCCGCAGCCGTCCCGGCCGGTCCGGCCGCCTAGGAGCACCACGACGTCCCCGGCCTGCGGCACGTCCCGCACCACATTCTCTTTGGGGGATGCCCCGACCACGGCGCCGATTTCCAGGCGCTTGGCCACGTAGCCAGGATCGTAGATCTCCGCGACCTGCCCGGTCGCGAGGCCGATCTGGTTGCCATAGGAGGAATAACCGGCAGCCGCCCCGGTCGTGATTTTCCGGGAAGGCAGCTTGCCGGGCAGCGTATTTTCAAGGGAGACGCGCGGATCTCCGCTTCCCGTCACCCGCATCGCCTGATACACGTACGCGCGGCCGGAGAGCGGATCGCGGATGGCGCCGCCGAGGCAGGTGGCCGCGCCGCCGAAGGGTTCGATTTCGGTGGGATGGTTGTGGGTTTCATTCTTGAACTGTACCAGCCATTTTTCCGTGACGGTTTCCCCGTCCGGGCGGGTGATGGAGACCGGCACCTCGATGGAGCAGGCGTTGATTTCCTCCGATTCGTCGAGATCGGGGATGCGGCCCTGTTTTTTCAGCAGACGCATGCCCATGGTCGCCATATCCATCAGAGAAACGTTTTTCTGGGACAGCCGCTCGCCGTAAACCTCTTCCCTGGCGTCCATATACGCCTTTAGTGCGTCCTCAATTACGCCCGACAGGGCGCCCCGCTCCACCTCAATGCTCTCGAGGCGGGTCAGGAAGGTGGTATGACGGCAATGGTCCGACCAATAGGTGTCGATCACCCGCAGTTCGGTCACCGAGGGATCCCGCTTCTCCTCATCCCGGAAATACCGCTGGCAGAACAGCAGATCCTCCACCGACATAGCGAAGCCCATCTGTCCCCAATACGCTTTCACTTCGTCGGCCGTCATGGAGATGAAACCCGTCACCCGGGCGACGTTTTCCGGGGGCTCCGACCGCAGATCGAGCGTCTCGGGCTTGTCGAGGGAGGCGAGACGGGACTCGACAGGGTTGACCAGATACTGCTGGATCCGCTCCACGTCGGCCGGGGTCAGTTCTCCTTTGAGGCACACCACCCGGGCCGTCAGGACGCGGGGCCGCTCGCCTCCGGTAAGAAGCTGGACGCACTGCGCGGCGGAATCCGCCCGCTGGTCGTATTGGCCGGGCAGATATTCCATGGCGAAGACCTGCCAGCCGGTGTCGAGAGGAAGGGTTTCATTGTACACCACGTCGGCATTCGGCTCGGAAAACACGACACCCCGCGCCCGGTCAAACTCCTCGGCGGAAAGGCCCTCGACATCGTAGCGGTTCAGAAACCGCAGGGCCCGCAGCCCCGTCATGCCGAGATTATCCCGCAGATCCGCGAGCATATGCCGCGCCTCGACGTCAAATCCGTTCTTTTTTTCCACGAAGATGCGAATCACATTTGCCATTTGCCGATTCCTCATTTCCGTCAGCTCCGCCTGTCAAAAGGGGAAGCATCCGTTCTACCGCCCGCCGGGCGGGGCCATCCGGGCGGAACCGCCCGGACATACATCCTAAAAATGCCGTATACCGCTTTGTCCGCACCCGGTTTTATTCTCAGGAACGGACGTGCGCATCCCCTGAATCGGGCGGCATATCGTGCACTATTATAGCACACTTGTCCAGCGAGAAAAAGGGGGAAAAGGCATGAAATACCAGGAAAGTCCCCCGGCGATATTGGCGCAGATGGATAACCCGCCGCCCGCTATGAGCGCTAGCCGGGCCGGCGGCCGGAGGGAGCGGAACGCGTCGGCAGGCTCCCGGCGTCTTTTCCTTCCGCAGCGGTGTCTTGGTTTTATCCTTTCTTAACCTCAGCAAAACGCACCCGCAGACGGCAGACCATCGGCGGGCGCGTTTCCTTTACAGCGTGTCGAGCTCCGCGAGCCAACGGGCGGCGCTCGCATCGGAGGGCATCCGCCAATCCCCGCGGGGGGACAGCGCGACGCTCCCCACCCGGGGACCGTCCGGCAGGCAGCTGCGTTTATACTGCTGGCTGAAAAAGCGCTTCAAAAATATTTTCAGCCACTTTTTAATCTCGTCTGTTTCAAACCGGCCCGCGAAGGCGAGAGACGCCAGACGCAGAATCTTAGACGGCGGCGTACCGAAACGCAGCAGATAATACAGGAAGAAATCGTGCAGTTCATAGGGTCCCACGATCTGCTCGGTTTTCTGCGCAATCTCACCGTTCTCCGGCGGCAGGAGCTCGGGACTGACGGGGGTATCCAGAATATCCCGGAGCGCCTCTTCAAGCAGGCCGCCGCAGCGGCCGGCCTCATACGCCACGAGATACCGGACCAGCGTTTTGGGCACGCTGGCGTTCACCCCATACATCGACATGTGATCGCCGTTGTAGGTCGCCCAGCCGAGCGCCAGCTCGGACAGGTCGCCGGTCCCCACCACCAGGCCGTTTTCCATGTTGGCGATGTCCATAAGAACCTGCGTGCGCTCCCTGGCCTGGGTGTTTTCATACGCCACATCATGGCGGCCGTCATGACCGATATCCCGCAGATGAGCACTCGCCGATGCGCGGATATCCACCTCGGACAGCACCGCGCCGCAGGCCTGAGCCAGCCGCCTGGCATTCTGCAGGGTGCGCTCGGTCGTACCGAAGCCGGGCATGGTCAACGCGCGGATGTCCGCCCGAGACCATCCCAAGCGGTCGTAAGCCCGCGCGGTCACAAGCAGCGCCAGGGCGGAATCCAGACCGCCCGACAGGCCGAGCACCGCTTTGCATCCGGTATGACGAAGGCGCCGGGCCAGGCCGGCCGCCTGAATGGTCAGAATATCCTCGCACCGTTTGCGCTTGGCGGTTTCCTCCGACGGCACAAAGGGATAGGGCTCGATCTTCCGGGTGAGAGTCAGCGGCTTCTCGGGCATTTCGAAACCCACGGTTTTGATCGAAGCATCCTCGACAAAGGTGGTCAGACGCCGCCGTTCGAACACGAGGCGGGCGAGATCGATCTCCGTATAGATGATCCCCGTGGTAAAGCGTTCGCTCTCCGCCAGCACGACGCCGTTTTCCGCAATCAGATTCTGGCCGGAAAACACCAAATCCCCCGTGGATTCCCCTTCCCCCGCGTCCGCGAACACATACGCGCAGCACAGGCGGGCCGACTGGGTCATCACCATCTGGCGGCGGAATTCGTCCTTGCCGACCGATTCGTCGCTCGCGGACAGGTTGACAAGAATGGTCGCCCCCGCTGACGCGAGGCGGATGCTCGGCTGGTCGGCCACCCAGAGATCCTCGCACACTTCCACCCCGACCCGGAAATCCGGGATGTTCCGGCAGACAAAGAGCAGATTGCGGTCCAGCACCGTGTCCTGCCCGGCATAGAACAGTTCCCGGCTGATATCGTCCGCGGGAGTAAAGTGGCGCGCCTCATAGAACTCCGAATAGGAGGGAATGTGGGATTTCGGGACAAGGCCGAGCAGTTTCCCGTGATGACACACGGCCGCACAGTTGTAAAGCGCTGCCCCGAGCGGAACCGGCACCCCCACGATCACCACGAAATCGACCGACAGCGAAGCGTCGAGGATGCGTTTGACCGCCTGCTCCGCCTGCCCGAGCAGCAGCGGCTGCAAAAACAAGTCCCCGCAGGTGTAGCCCGTCACGCACAGTTCCGGAAACACCAGCAGCGCCGTATCCTCCGGGGCTTCCCCGGTCATCCGGATGATCTGTTCCGCGTTATAGGCCGGATCCGCCACCCGAATCTCGGGCGTCGCGGCCGCCACTCTTATAAATCCGTCTTTCAATGTTAGAACTCCTTTCGGACAATTGGATACACAGGGTTACCGGCCGAACCGGAATACCCGCCGGAAGAGGTATAGAAGCGGGGACACGTGTGTCTTCACCAGCTGTTCCAGTTCCTCATGCAGGACGGCAAGGCGTTCCACATCCTCCGGCGCAGGCGCCTGTTCGCCGTACCGCCAGTCCATGATCACGCGGAAAACGTCTTCGGCTGTTTTCGGAACGGCATGAGGGGTTTTCCCCGGCTCTTCCCCGAGAATCCGCTCCGCGAACTGCTTCATGGTCTCATTCGGCCCCGGCTCATATCCCAGCAGACGGAGCTGCCGGAGATAATCGGCGTAATAAAACTCGGCCTGATCCTCTGACCGCGGCCGCTTCTGCCGGACCTCTTCGATCCGGTAGCGTTTCGCGCAGACGAGAATCCGCAGGGCAGCCGCCAGAATCAGCAGCAGAATCCCGCCGATACTCAAAAGGATCGTCCAAAGCAGACCCGGACTCACGCCCGGATCCTCGGTCCCACCGGCCACGGACGTCGTGGTGGTGCCGGGTTCCGTCGTGGTCGTGGAATCCGGCGCCGTGCTGCCCGTCGTGGTGGTACCGCCCGTGTTCGTCGACGTGGTGCCGCCGGTGGTGGTCGTGGCCGTTCCACCGGAGGTGGTCCACATCGACGTCGCCACCGTCTGGCCGCCGTTCGCATTCAAAAGGAAGGTCGACCCCGCCGTCGGATCAAAGGCGATCCAGCCAAGACCCCGGAAATAGCATTCCACCCAGGCGTGCGCTTCCGTGCCGCTGGCCATCCAGGTGTGGTAGCCTGCCGGTTTGACGCCGTAGCCGCACACCATGCGGGACGGAATCCCCAATGTTCTCGCCATCACCGCCATGGCGCTGGCAAAATACACGCAGTATCCTTCCCCGGTTTCCAGAAAATACTCGACGAAATCCCGGCCCGAGGGCACTTTGGACGGCGTCAGGGTATACGAGAAATTCCCGGACAGATACTGTTCGAGCGCCTCGGCGATGCGGTACGGCTCGGACAGGCCGGACGTGGCATCCGCCGCGGCCTGCCTCACCCGGTCGGGCAGGCCGGGCGGCAGCTGGGTATACTGTTTGAGGATCGACGGATACTGCTCATCGAAATCCCCCGAGACGAAGGAAGCCATCCGGGCCAGTTCCCGGCGCTCCTCCTCGCTCGAACGGCGGATCAGCTGCGCCGTCATGGTGTAATCGAAAGGCGCCCGGATATTGGTCTTGGCAAACACCTCGCCGCGCCGGTTGAAATACAGGTCTACGGCGTTCGTATTTATACGGATGAGAGACGCCCGGCCGACCGTGAACAGGTTGGTGCTGTTCTGGTACAGCTCCACCTTGACATCCACTCTGCGGGTGACCGGACCGTACATGTCGTACCGTCCGTCCGGCAGGTCGAGGTCGAACGCGCGGCGTTTGAGTACGGCATTTTCCTCATCATCCAGGGCAAAAAAACCCGATTTTTTGGTATCCCAATCGGTTTCCCAGCTCGACCCCGTATAGGTCTCATAGGCTGTCCCCCGCATGAGCATCGGTTCCTCCGCGTAAAGGCGCAGGACGGTGCTTCTGCTTTGCTTGGCAAGCGGTCCTCCCAGACGGTTGAGATTCGGCATCAGGCCCAGGTTATCGAGTTCCGCAGGCTGGAACAGGTTGAGGTTGTCGAACGGCCCGATTTTGGTGATCTTCTGAAACTGGGTCGCCATCTGCCGCATGCCGGAGCTCGTCCAATGGGCGGTATTCTCCGGCAGCAGGACGAGAACCAGCAGGCTGACCGCCCCGCACAGGGCGACCGCCGCGATCCGCGGACTCCAGGAGGGGGTCAGGCGCTGCACACGGGGACGGTGCCCGGCCGCTGCGCGGTTCTGCGCCGCGGCGAAATTGCGCGCGATCAGCGGCAGGAGACCGGCCGCCATAAAGGCCATAGCCCCCATATTCCGGCGAAAGCCTCCGGCAATAATCACCGTGAACATGAGAATGGACATAAGACTCATGGCCACGACCGACCGCAGAATCCGGACGCAGAAGAACACGACGCAGACGATGAGCAGCTGGATGAGATGCATGGCCAGCTGGATGTTGGATGCCGTGTTATAGGCGGAGCGGATGGGGAACAGATCCATCCACCAGCGGAAAAATCCAAAGACGGATTCCAGCCGGTTTCCCAGTTCCCCGGACGCGGCCGCCACGGCGGCATAAAAGCACCCGGCCCCGATCAGCAGGACAGGCAGAACCCAGCTTTTCCGCGTCAGCAGCGCCAGCAGGACAATCAGAAGAATCGGGAACAACAGGATTTCGCCGAGTTCGGCGTGAAAGCGGAACAGCTGGTCGAAGGCCAGGATGGCGCCGACGGACACCAGCCAGACCGACAGGCAGTCGAGCCACAGATCGGGGTTCAGCAAGCTGTTTTTTTGTTTTTGTAAAAGAGAGGATATATTCATAGGCATTCACCAAGGCCCGCAATTTCTTCCGGACGGGAAATGGCCAGCATCCGCACGTTCAGTTCCGCCGCCAAAGACAGCAGCGGCGACGCTCCGGCGGTCATCGGCACAATGCAGACGGCCCGGCTGTGGCGGCCCGACAGGGCATGCAGAACCTCCAGCAAATGCGCCGACGGACGGGACGTGATCATATGAATGGTCCGCATCTGTCCCCAGCTGCCGTCGATGAGGCTCTCCGCGTCGAGAGGCAGCGGGTTGGGGGTATACTCGACCGTCGCCAGCCGCTCATAAAGCGGGAAAAATTCGTCCCGGTTGGCCGCGGAACAGGACTCGGCCGGTCCGTCTCCGCTTCCGGACGCCAGGCAGAGCAGCCGGACCGGACAGCCCCTTTCGAGATAATTGAGCGCCAGCGCCGCCGCCACTTCTCCGGCCATATCGCCGTAGGCCAGCCGGTTCATCGCGGGCGGCACCTCGGTGTCAAGGACCAGCAGCGCGTATTGTTCCGTGGATATTTCGTACTGGCGGGTATACAGCTCCCGGGTACGAACCGACTGAATCCAGTGGATCCGTTTGAGGGAATCGCCGTCCCGGTAAAGGCGGGTTCCGGCAAAGCTGTCCCCATGATCGGCGGTAACCGGCAGATTCTCCGAATAGTCCGCGCTGGTGGGCAGAGACGGAATTTCCGCCTCCAGCTCATACAGCCGCGGATACACGGTCAGGGTCTCCCTGTCCGAGGATATGGCCGACCGCCGGACGGGAAGGTGAAAAAGACCCAGCACATCCTGCACATAGAGGCCGCTGATCCCGGTCTCCCACAGGCCGCGGTGATCGCACGAAACCGTGATGGACAGGCGTTTATCCAGCTTCAGCGGCCATAGGGTCAGGCATCCCCACTCCTCCGGAGGTTTCCCTTTTCCTCCGGGAACAGGGGGACCGGGCACGATCAGCCGCACCTCCGCCGTCACCGGCAGAAGCACCCATCCGAACAGGCGCACCCGGATTGCGGCCCCCTCTCCCCGGATCGTCAGCTCATCCGGCAGAGACTGGGCGGCGCGCAGGGAAAACACCCCGCCTAGCGCGGCTGTCAGCGTGATCAGGAGCAGCAGGCCCAGCACGAAAACGAGATAATATATTTCACGGATGCCGGTGGCCAGCCCGGCCAGCAGCAACAGTGCAAAAAACACCGACAGCGTTCGCCCCCGCGCGCTCATCTCGCCGATGGAACCGGAACCGTGCGCAGCACGGCGTCGATCACGGATTCGGGGGTCTGACGGTTCATACCGGCCCTAGTGCGCATGACCAGCCGGTGGCAGAGCACGGGGAAAGCCATGCGCTGCACGTCATCCGGCAGGACATACCGCCGTCCTTCGAGCAGGGCGGCGCCCTTCGCTGCCTGCATGAGGGCGATGGAGCCGCGGGGGCTGACTCCCAGCAGCACGTCGTTGAGGGCGCGCGTCGCCTCCACGATCGACACGATGTAATCGAGCACCGGCGGCGCGCAGAGGATATCGTCGAGCGCTTTCTGCATATCCAGGACGTCCGCAGCCGACGCCACGGCCTGCAGCTTGACGGCATTCTGACGCGTACGGTGGCTGTTCAGGATATCGAGCTCTTCCCCGTGGGTGGGATACCCCATCGAAATCCGCATGAAAAAGCGGTCCAGCTGCGCCTCTGGCAGCGGATATGTCCCTGCCATCTCAACCGGATTCTGGGTTGCGAGCACCATGAAAGGGGCGGGTGCGGGATAAGTTTTGCCGTCGATGGTCACCTGGTTTTCCTGCATCACTTCCAGGAGGGCCGACTGGGTTTTCGGGCTGGTCCGGTTGATCTCATCGGCCAGCACGATCTGGTTCATGATGCTGCCGAGGTGCAGTTCCTGCTCCCCGGTTTTGAGGTTGAACATGGTGAAACCGGTGATATCGGACGGCAGGACGTCGGGCGTGAACTGGATCCGGCGGAACGAGCAGCCAAGCGAGGCCGCCAGAGCGGACACCAGCGTGGTCTTGCCCAGCCCGGGCATGTCCTCGATCAGCACATGTCCGGAGCAGAGCAGCGATATCAGCAGATGATCGATCACGCGGTCTTTGCCGATGATCACCTGCTGGATGTTCTGGCGAATGGCGTCGAGCAGGGGTTTACAGTCCATGTTCATATCCTCCGTTATTTTATTTTCACATCCGGGCACCCGCCCTATTTCAGCCGCAGGGGCAGGCCGCAGGACATCAGAAACACTTCGTCGCTCCGGGCGGCCAGCCGCTGATTGATCCGGCCCAGAATATCCGCGAAGACCCGGCCCATCCGGTATGGAGCGATCAGGCCGAGCCCCACTTCGTTGGTCACGATCACCGCCCGCCGCCCCTGCCGGACGAGCGTGTCCGTCAGAAGGTCGCATTCGGCTGTGATCATCCGTTCGATTTCCTCCACCCGTTCCTGCGGAAGACCGTCGTAATCCGGTTCGGCGTCGAGCATCAGATTGGTGACCATATTGGATACACAGTCCAGCAGCACCGCCCCATCCGGATGGTCGAGAAGCACCCGGTCGAGCCGGGCGCTCGCCTCGGCGGTCGTCCAATGGGTGGGACGGGAAGCCTGATGCAGCGCGATGCGGCGTTCCATTTCGTCATCCAGGCAGCGGGCGGTCGCGATGTAGAGCACCGCCCTTTCTCCTTCCAGCAGCCGCTGGGCCTGCGCGCTTTTGCCGCTGCGCACGCCTCCGGTCAGCAGGGTGATGGCCATAAGCTCCCTCTCTCTTAGGGAGAATCCCCGCCGGGATACAGCGGCCGTGCCCGGGATTCCCCATTCTAGATTCATTTAGGATTTATTATACCGTTTGTCCCTCTAAAAGTCCACCTTCCAGGGCAAAAGAATTGGTTACAAAATTGTATACTTCTTCGACAAAAAATGTGCTATACTGAAAGCGTGTCCGGCCGGATGGCAGACAATATTCTCACAGGAATTCAAATGACCGGGAGGATTATCCATGTCCAATTTTCAGGGCATTTCGCTCGACGGGATGTTTTTGCTGGCTGAAAACCGCTTTCGCGACAGCAAGAGCTTTTATGAGGAACATAAACCGCAGATCAAGAAACTGGTGCTCGATCCGCTCCGGGATCTCGCGGAAGACCTCGCCGGCCCCATGCTGGCGGTCGATTCCCGGATCATCACCGATCCGAACCGGAACGGCTGCATCAGCCGCATCCGGCGGGACAACCGCTATACCCACGACAAATCCATGTACCGGGAAAACGTCTGGGTGGGCTTCATGCGGGATAAAAAGGCCTTTGTATGCGCCCCCGGCTTTTTTGCCGACATGTCGGCGAAGGGCAGCACCTACGGTATGGGCTTTTATTATGCGACGCCCCGGCTGATGCAGACCGTCCGCAGGATGATCGACGAAAGGCCAGGCCCCTGGACCAAGGCGCTCCGCCAGGCGGAGGCCGCGGGTTTTGCTCCGTACGGCGACCGCTACGCACGGCCGAAAAAAGAAGGGCTGTCCCCGCTGCTGGACGGCGTCTACAACCGCAAGACCGTGGGGATGGAACGGTTCGATCCGGATCCCGCCTTTTTCGGCAGCGCCGCCCTGGTGGAATCCCTGCAGCAGGCGTTTACCGCGCTGATCCCTCTCTATCGCCTCCTCATCGCCGCCGTGGAACGGGATGTCGAGCAAGGCATCGGCTGCGCCGATGCCTCTGCAAATACGCCTGCGGCGTATGTTGCGGGTGATTCTGCTTTTTGAAGAAACGGCTGCGCCGATGCCTCTGCAAATACGCCTGCGGCGTATGTTGCGGGTGATTCTGCTTTTTGAAGAAACGGCTGCGCCGATGCCTCTGCAAATACGCCTGCGGCGTATGTTGCGGGTGATTCTGCTTTTTGAGGCGTCCGCCGGACCGCCCCTCTTGACAAGCGGCGGCGGCGGTGGTATTCTGTGGATACAGCGTTGACGGGGAAGCCTTCCCGCCGTCCTTCCAGAGAGCACCGCCCCGGCTGCAAGCGGTGCAGGACGACGCGAAACCGCCACCACCCCTGAGCGCCGCCGGAGCCGGTTTTGCCCGGTTAAGGTGGGACGGGCGGCTCCGTTATCGGCCGGATTTGAGCGCGGCTCCGGCCGCGGAAAAAGGGTGGAACCGCGTGGTTTTTTGACCTCGCCCCTTCACAGGGGGCGGGGTTTTGTGTTTTTCGCTCCCAAAACGTGTTTCAATATCGAAAAGGAGTGGTTCCCATGCTGAACATTACATGTAAAGGCGGCGACGTCCGCCAGGTGGCCGAAAACACCACGGCGGAGGCGCTCTGCCGCGACATTTCGATGGGCCTCTACCGGGCGGCCTGCGCCGTGCGGATCGACGGAACGGTCTGCGATCTGCGCACCCCTCTGACGAAGGACTGCGCGGTGGAATTTCTCACCTTTGAGGACGAGGACGGCCGGAAAGCGTTCCGCCATACTGCCTCTCACATCCTGGCCCAGGCCGTGCTCCACCTCTTCCCCGAGGTCAAGTTCGCCATCGGCCCGGCCATCGACAACGGCTTCTATTACGACTTCGATAAGGAAGAAACCTTCTCCGCCGACGATCTCGAAAAAATCGAGGCCGAGATGGTCCGGATCGCCAAGGAGGCCCTGCCCATCGAACGGTTCGAGCTGCCCATCGAGGAAGCCCGCACCCTCATGGCCGACCAGCCCTACAAGCTCGAACTGATGGAAGAGCACGCGGACAAGGGAGAAGCCATCTCCTTCTACCGCCAGGGCGATTTCACCGATCTGTGCGCCGGTCCCCATCTGATGACCACCGCGCCCGTCAAGGCCGTCAAGCTGACCGCCTGCACCGGTGCCTACTGGCGGGGCAGCGAGAAAAACAAGATGCTGTCCCGCATCTACGGCACGGCCTTCCCCAAAAAGGCGGAGCTGGACGCTTATCTCGAGCAGATCGAGGAGGCGAAGAAACGGGACCACCGCCGGCTGGGCCGCGAACTCGGCCTCTTCACCATTATGGACGAGGGGCCCGGTTTCCCCTTCTTCCTGCCTAAGGGCATGCTGCTCAAAAACCGGCTGATCGACTACTGGCGGGAGGTGCATACCCGCGCCGGATACCAGGAAATCTCCTCCCCCATCATCCTCAGCCGCACCCTGTGGGAGCGGTCGGGGCATTGGGATCACTATAAGAACAACATGTACACGACCGTCATCGACGATGAGGATTTCGCCATCAAGCCCATGAACTGCCCGGGCGGCATCCTTGTGTACCAGTCCGAGATGCGCTCCTACCGCGACCTGCCCCTGCGGATCGGGGAGCTCGGCATCGTCCACCGCCACGAACTGTCGGGTGCCCTCCACGGCCTGATGCGGGTGCGCTGCTTCACCCAGGACGATGCGCACATCTTTATGACCAAAGAGCAGATCAAGGACGAGATCAAGGGGGTCGTCGCCCTGATCGACGAGGTGTATTCCCTCTTCGGGTTCAAATACCATGTCGAGCTCTCCACCCGGCCAGAGGACAGCATGGGCAGCGCGGAGGACTGGGACGACGCCACGGCTGCCCTGCGGGCCGCCCTCGACGAGATCGGCCTCGATTACAAGATCAACGAGGGCGACGGCGCCTTCTACGGCCCGAAAATCGATTTCCACCTCGAGGATTCCATCGGCCGCACCTGGCAGTGCGGGACCATCCAGCTCGATTTCCAGCTGCCCGAGCGGTTTGAACTCGAGTACACAGGTGCGGACGGCGCCAAGCACCGCCCGGTCATGATCCATCGGGTGGTATTCGGCAGCATCGAGCGGTTCATCGGTATCCTGATCGAGCATTTCGCGGGCGTGTTCCCGCTCTGGCTGGCGCCTGAGCAGGTGCGGGTGCTGCCCCTCTCCGAGCGGCTCCAGGACAAGGCGGGCGAGCTGACCGAACGGCTGAAGGCCGCGGGTCTGCGGGCCACCCTCGACACCCGCAACGAGAAAATCGGGTACAAGATCCGGGAGGCTCAGATGCAGAAGATCCCCTATATGCTGGTCATCGGGGACCGGGAGGCGGAATCCGGCATGGTGTCGGTCCGCTCCCACAAAGAGGGCGACCTCGGCACCATGACCGAGGCGGAGTTCCTCGAGAAGGTACAGAAGGAAGTGGCCGACAAGGCCCGGTAAATAAGGAAACCCCCCGCCCCCGGAGCCGAATGGTTCCGGGGGCGGGGGTTTTATGTTTCAGTTTACGCACGCGCTCCATCTGCAAGGGGGTGCTAAAGACGCACGCATGTGCCTTTACGCGGCCATGAGTGTACAAAAAAATCACAGTTTGATTAGATGGGTTTGGCCTGCGGGCCACCTTCTTTTGGCCTGAGCCCCAAAAGAAGGCAAAAGCGCTCTTTTAATTTGCCTGTTTTCTTCTGATGAAAACAGGCGGCAACGTTATCGGCCCAAATAAACCATACAAATATGAGGGAGACCTGTAATTCCACACATCCCGGGCATTTGCGTCGCAAATGCGGGGGGCCGGTGCAAACAACGTACGTACGACCGGCCCGGTCCCCCTATCTCCTAGGGATGGACGGTTCGTATGGGCGCTACCGGCCCTCTTCCCCGTCCCGCTCAAGGGTTTCCCGGATCGCGCGGACAATGAAAGCGTTGAGGCTCTCGCCGCGCTCGTTCGCGTGGGCCTTCAGCCGCTCCTTCTCGCCTTTTTTCACCACCAGATTGATGCGGTCGCAGTTTTCCGACTGCCACTTGTTTTTATATGCCGCTCTTCCCGCCATATAAACCCTCCTAACAATTTACACAATTCATCTTGCGCATGATCGCACAAAGTGCCAGTTGCTTTTATCTTGCGCATGATATATACTATCCTTGCAGGGAAAGGGCACGGTCAACCCCGGACAGCTGTGCGTTGCACATGCCGTCGGGCGTATCACCTCATCCGACGTGCCCTTTCCCTGTCTTTCCAATCCGTTTTAGTATACACCCAACCCTCATTCTTGTAAAGGAGCGCCGTTATGCCGTCATCGTTTCGCGCCTGCTGGAAACAAGCCATAGTCGGGTCCATCGACGCCTCGTACAGGCAAAACCGGGACGAAAACGAGGCATACCGCGGCCTCGCGGCCCGTCAGGCAGCGCTCTTCAAGGAAATTCAGGATAAGCTCGGCAAGGATGCGCGGCTGCTGAACCGCCTCGAGGAGACCGCCAGTGAAAAAGCCGTCTACGAAGAGGAATGGAACTACCGGCAGGGCTTTGCCGACTGCCTCGACCTGCTCCGCTGGGCGGGCGTGTTTCCCCCCGAACTGTAAAATCCCCCTGGGAATTGTCCCAGGGGGATTCCTTTATTTAGCCTTGCTGACGAGCAGGGCAACGACGGTGATGTCGTCCTCCCGCTGATGCTTCTGTTTTTGGCGGGCCGTGTACGCGATCGACTCCGCCAGATCCTTGACGCCGCCTTTGCTCAGATCGAAGTCCCGCAGCGCCTCCTCCACCCAGCCGACGCCCGCGCTCACCACGCCGTCGCTCCCGAGCAGGAGAATGTCGCCGTCCACCAGCGTATCAGTGCTCTTTTCAAACGCGATATCCCGCAGGATCCCGACCGGCAGAGAGGACCGCTCCATCCGGGAGACGATGCCCTTGCTGCGCAGCAGGGAGACCGACGCCCCGGCCTTGAGGCTTTCGAGATGGCCAGTAAAGAGGTTGACGGACGCGATGTCCAGGGTGGCGAGGCTCTCATCCCCCGACTTGACCATCAGCGCCGCATTGACCATCCGCAGTACGCTGTCCGGGCCGAAACCCGCCTGCAGCAGATGGGACGTCAGCCCCGCCGCCATGGCGCCGTCCACGGCCGCCCGGCCGCCGCTGCCCATACCGTCGCTGAGGACCGCGACCAGCCGCCCGCTGCTGTCCTGGAAGCTCTCGAAGGCGTCGCCGCAGAGCTTTTCCCCCGTACAGCTGAGCTGGGCACTCCCCACTGTCACCCGGTAGAGCGGCTGTTCGGTCAGGCTGATCCGGATGACGTCGCCCACCCGGGCCACCACCGGATGGTCGAATTCCCGGCCGCAGGCCTCTCCGATCTCGGTGCGCCATTTTTTTTCGTGTACCCGGCTGCCCTTGTCGGAGGCGAGGATGTCCACCGTCATCCGGCCCTCCCGTCCGACCGAGCACACCACGTCCTGAACCGACAGCCCATGGGCCACGCAGATGTCCGCGACGCGGGAAGCGGCGTCGGTATCCAGCCGGTCCTCGAGCGCGAAATCCGACGCCAGCTCATCGAGCATGTCCGACATGCTGCTGAACTGGTCGGTGACCACCGACCGGATTTCGGACAGTCTCCGCCAGGCGCCTTCCCGCACCAGATGCTCGCGGTATCCGCCATTTACCAATCGAACGACGTCGTCGATGCGGCTGCAGTGGCGGGACAGATGCCCTTTTACATCGGACGGGGCCACGTGGCCCTTTTCCCGCAGCAGGGGGCTCATATCGTTGAAGGAACTCATGGTATCGGCGTAATGCTGCTCCCAGCAGAACATCCGCATCCCGCACACCCGGCAGGCTTCGTCGGAGACGTTGCGATAAACGCTGCCGAGATCGGGTGCCGAAAGGCCGGCGAGCTTTTTGGACACGCCGTCCACCGTCCCGGCCACCTCCTGCATGGCCTTGGCGGCGAATTCCATCCGCATCACAACCGAATGCCGCAGACCATCCACGGCTGGGACGTCCCGCACGTGGCTGATGAGGCCGCCGAGCTTTTTATCCAGGACCGGGGGCAGGACGACATAGAGAATGCTCGCCGCCGCGACCTCGTAAAAACCCACGACCACCTCGAGCCCGGGATTGGCGCTCAGATTGACCACCATGTTCACCGCGACAAAGGAGGCCGCGGCCGCCAACTTGCCGAAACGGGAGAAAAGCCCCGCCAGCAGGCCGCCGAGCGCAAAGGCCGGGGCCAAAAACATCTGATCCGGGGCTGCAAGCGCCATGGCGGTGCCCAGCACGATGCCCGCGATGCTGCCCCCCTGTTCCTTACCGCAGCGGGCAAAGACCAGAATAACCAGGATGGAAAAGATCCGGCCGGGGGAAATGCCGCTGAACTGGACGGTGGACAGCGCCATGAGCACCACCGCCGCCACCGCCACCATGCTCGCCTGCTCCTGCGCGGTCAGCGGCTCGCTCTGCGGCTGATGAGTGATGCGGAAGGTGGTCGATACGAAATACGCGAAGCCGCCCGCGAGCAGGCTTTCCCCCGCGACCGTCAGAAAGTCGAGGAAGGTCGGTTTGCCCATCAGGGTCATGGCGATGCCGGTCATCCCGGTGGCGAGAAACGCCGCGACCGGGGCGAACAGGGTGGATTTCGTCACCTTTTTCAGACCGTTCAGGGACCAGCGGATGCCGGCCACCGCCGCCACCGCCGCCAGATACCGCAAGGGCGACGCCGCTCCCTCCGGCAGCAGATACCCCATACCGGTCGCCAGATACACCACCACGCTGCCGGGACCCGATACCGCCGCCGCAGCGCCCACGCCGAACGGCGCCAGACTGCCGTACACCGTCGCCCGCGGAACGATCAGGGCCACGATCCCCCACAGCGCCATGAGCAGCACCTGCCGGAGCAGGCTCTCCTCTCCGGACGCGCTCCGCGATACCGCCACGGCGCTGCTGTTGCTTTTTTCTTTCAACGTCCTCACCACCACATTCTCTGGTAATCGCCGCCGGATGCCTCCGCGTTTCATGGAGCTGCCGCTTATGTACGATGCATCCGGTGGCCGTTTCCGTTCTTTTCCATTATAGGGCTTGTCCCCTGGATCGTTTGTCGGAATCGGTGGGAAAAGGCAGGGGAATCCGCGCGGAAAATGGGCGGAAATAGGGACTCTGCCCACAATCCGGCCGCAGGATGGGAAAACGGCAAAATGGTGGGACAAGGCGCAGGGCTTGGTCTATTGTCCGGCGGACAGACATATACTGGACCATACGACACAGGGGTCGTCCCTCCCGGAATTCTTCCGGAGTTTTCCTCCCCTATTGCGGTATCCAGCCTTTATTTCTTATGTCCAAAGGAGTGTGGGTCATTTGTTGAATCAGGCGAATCCGGGCAAACAGACCGCGGCGGACACCAGTGCCGGAGCGGTCCGGGGAGTTCTCTCTCTCCAGCCGGACCGGCTCCTCCCCCGCGCAGACGGCGATGCGGCGGATCTGTCTTCTCCGTCCGACCGCCTGCAGGGGCTGACACCCGAAGAGGTGGAGCGCTCCCGCGAGCTGCACGGCTCCAACGAGCTGACGCAGAAAAAACGCCAGAGCTTTTTTCATCAATATCTGAGCAGCTTCGGGGATCCCATTATTAAAATCCTGCTCGTGGCTCTGGCCATCAACGTCATCTTCCTGTTCCGCCATTTCGACTGGTACGAATCGGCCGGCATCGCCATCGCGGTATTCCTCGCCACCTTCGTCTCCACCCTGTCGGAATACGGCAGCGAATCCGCCTTTGCCAAGCTGCAGGAGGAAGCGGCCAAAACTCAGTGCCGTGTCCGCCGCAGCGGCCGGGTGGTCGCCCTGCCCGTCGGGGAGATCGTGGTAGGGGATTTGATCTATCTGCAGGCAGGGGAACGGATCCCCGCCGACGGCATCCTGATTTCCGGGCGCCTGGCGCTCGACCAGTCCGCCCTGAACGGCGAAAGCCGGGAAGCGCTCAAAGAACCGGGCGAAAGCGGTTCGGGCGGCGACTTGCTCAGCCGCTCCGGTCTGTTCCGGGGGGCCATCGTCTGTTCAGGCGACGGTGTGATGCTGGTCCAGAAGGTCGGGGACGCCACCTTCTACGGCGGTCTCGCCCGGGAGGTGCAGGAGGAAACCCGGGAAAGCCCCCTGAAGGTCCGCCTGGCAGGACTGGCCCGCACCATCAGCCGCCTCGGCTACATCGCGGCCGCCCTGGTGGCCGGCGCCGACCTCTTCCACTCATTCGTCATGGACCAGGGCTTCGAAGCGGCCCGGATCCTCGCCCAGTTCCAGCAGCCGTCCATGGTGTTCGCCCACATCCTGCACGCCCTGACCCTCGCCATCACCGTCGTGGTGGTCGCCGTCCCGGAGGGCCTGCCCATGATGATCACCGTGGTGCTCTCCTCCAACATGCGGCGGATGCTCAAGGATCATGTTCTGGTGCGCAAGCTGGTCGGCATCGAGACTTCCGGCAGCCTCAACATCCTCTTCACCGACAAGACCGGCACCCTGACCAAAGGCCGGCTCGAGGTCTCCCGCTTTGTCGACGGCAGCGGCTGCGAATACCGGGATGCCGCCGATCTGAAACGGAAAAAGACGCTGTGGGACATGACCCGCCTGTCCTGCTATTACAACAATGAAAGCATGCCCTCGGCAGGCGAGGTGCTCGGCGGCAACGCCACCGACCGGGCGCTCATGAGCTTTATACTCGGGCGTCAGACCCTGCCGAACGGCTATACCGTTTCCTCTCGCATCCCCTTCGACAGCGCCCGCAAATGGGCCGCTGTCGACCTTTCCGCAAACGGCGATGGGGACGCCGGACTGCTGCGGGGCACCTTCGGATCCGGAACCCGGCGGGTGACCCTGATCAAGGGCGCGCCCGAAAAGCTCCTGAACGCCTGCGACCGGTATATCGACAACAAAGGCTCCCTCCGCCCGCTCGACAGCGGCATGCTGCTGCGGGCCGCCTGGTCGGAGATGACCGGGCACGCCATGCGGGTGCTCGCCCTTGTGATGTCGGAAACGCCCGTGTCCGAAAAGGGAGGCTTCTCTCATCTCATTCTCGTCGGTTTGGTGGGAATCCGGGACGAGGTACGTCCCGAGGCGCGCAGTGCCATCTCCCAGGTGCGGCAGGCCGGGGTCCAGGTCGTCATGATGACGGGGGACAACCGGGAAACCGCCGCGGCCATCGCCCGCTCGGCCGGGCTTCTCGAGGCGGGCAGCCCGCCCGAGGCGATTATGACCAGCACCGAGCTTGCGGACCTGACCGACGGCGAGATCAAATCCCGCCTGCCCGCCCTGCGGGTGGTCGCCCGGGCCATGCCGTCCGACAAAAGCCGCCTCGTGCGGCTGGCGCAGGAAATGGGACTGGTTGCGGGCATGACGGGAGACGACATCAACGACGCCCCCGCCCTCAAAAAAGCGGACGTGGGCTTTGCCATGGGCAGCGGCACTGAAGTCGCCAAGGAAGCGGGCGACATCGTCATCCTCGACGACAATTTTGCCTCCATCGCCAAGGCGATCCTTTATGGCCGCACCATTTTCAAAAGCATCCGGAAATTCATCATCTTCCAGCTGACCATGAACCTCTGCGCCGTGGGCATTTCCATCATCGGGCCGTTTATCGGGATCGATACCCCCGTCACGGTCATCCAGATGCTTTGGATCAACATCATCATGGACACCCTCGCGGGCTTAGCCTTTGCCGGGGAGCCGCCTCTTCAGGAATACATGAAAGAACCGCCCAAACGGCGGGACGAACCGGTGCTCAACAAATACATGCTCAACCAGATCCTCTGCATGGGCCTGTTCACCATCGTGCTGTGCGTGATCTTCCTCAAGGCCGACTGGTTCAAGCCGATGTTCCGGTACGGCTCCGATCCCATCTACCTGATGACCGCCTTCTTCGCGCTCTTCATCTTTACGGGAATTTTCAACAGCTTCAACGCGCGGACCCATCGGGTCAACCTCTTCGCCCACATCCACCGCAACCCGGCCTTTGTCGGCATCATGGCGATGGTGGCGGTCATCCAACTCGTGCTGATCTATTACGGAGGCAGCCTTTTCCGCACGGCCGGACTCACCCCAAAGGAGCTGCTTCTGGTTTTGATGATCGCCTTCCTGGTCGTTCCCGCCGACGGTCTGCGCAAACTCTTTCTGCGATTCAATCATCGAAAGGGAAATCTGTAGATTTTAACCCTTTTCTTTCGCCGCAGGATACGGTATACTGGGGACAAAGCCATTGAGGAGGAGAGACTATGTCCACTTACCGTTGCCCAACATGCGGTCACGAGTACGACGCCGGCTTGCAGTTCTGCGGGAAATGCGGAGCCCCGAACGATCCGGCCCAACGCATCCGGCAGATCGAACAGCTGCTGAAGAACCCAGCCGGACCGGCTTCGCCTGCGGCGGCACAGCCGGTCACGGCGGGAATGCCCCCGATGCCGGCCTCTCCATTCGCCTCCACGCTCCCTCCCGAGCCCCTTTCGGGCGGCAGCCCCGTCATGATGATGCAGGACGCCCCCATCCCTGCGGAATCCGGAGAGGCCGTGGCGAAAAAAGACCCCAACCGCCTGATCAAATGGATCGCGCTCGCCGTCGTCGGGCTGCTGGTCCTTGTCGGGATCATCGCCCTTGTGCGGCAGGCCACGCTCGGTCCGCACGGATCGCCGGAGCGGCTGTTCGCCGCGTACCAAAAAGCGTTGTACAACGACGACGGCGAAGGCCTGCTCGACTTGATTCTACCGGAACAGGTGGAACGCTACGCACTGGACGAAGACACGATTCTTCAAAGCCTGACTACCATGAACAATGAATTCGAGTTCGAGGATGTAATCGTGGGAGATAAGGGAAAAATCGCCACCGTCATCGTCCGTATGACCTACACCCCCACGTTTCAGTCGTCCAAACCAAACCATAACGTGTCCTATTTGACATCGATCATGGCCCAAAAAGAAAAAGGAAAATGGTATCTGGATATTGCCAATATCGCCGGCGGATCGCTGCTCTTCTGACGGCGTCTCACGAGCGCGTCGGCTAAGGAGCCGCCCCGATTAATCCTGTCAGAACCGGCCCGATCTTACAAAAGAGGCATGAATGCCAGCATTCATGCCTCTTTTGCTTATTAAAAATTTTCCAGATCTTCCGCTATTCCCATTTTTTCTGTCAGGCGGACAGAATCCCGCCTGCGGTTTCGATGGCTCTGGCATAGCGGTCCATCACGGCGTCCAGATCCCGGTTGTACAAGAGGTCCACATCTCCGTCGTCGATGCGGAGAACCCCGCCGCGGCCGATGGGATAGAGGCTCGAAGGGATATGGGCCACCGCCGTCTCTTCCGGACTGCCCACCACCAGCTGAAGCGGCGTGTTCTCCTCATTCTGTGCGGCGATCCAGGACTGAAAAGCCGGCAGCGCCGTGGACGGATCCCCCGCGTCATATCCATACAACGACAGGATCCTGGTGCGCATCCGCAGCTGAATTTGGGTCTCGTTCAGGGAAAACACGATATCCTCGATGGTGCTCCCCGTCGCTTTGGACACGAAATGGGTGCAGAGCACGTCGGCCTCCGGATCCCCCGTATGCGTATGCGGGACCGTCAGGTTGAGCCCCAGCAGCCCCGACGCGATGGCCGGATCCTCCGATACCGCCACCTCGCTCGATGCTCCCGGTTCCACCAGCCGGCAGCGCCGCGTCTCGATGCCCGTCACCGCGTCCCATTCATCCCGCGGGCCCTTCGGCAGACCGTAGAACGCGGTGCTCACCGGTACGAGGATGCTCTCGTCGGGGATCTGTCCCTGCCAATCCAGCGAGAGGCAGAGCGTGACTGCCACGCTGGTTCCGGCTGCCGCGCTCAGGGTCACGTGCGCCTGCACCGCGGCGGCCAGTTCGGCTGTGGCCTGTCCGTCTCCGGGACCCGCCTGCGCCAGTGTCTCCCCGGCCTCCGAGACCAGGGAGAGCGTCAGGCCGGCCGGCAGACGTCCTCCCGCCGACAATGTCACCCTCCCCGCTTCCAGATTTCCGGCAGGTGCGCTGAACAGCGCCGGACCGGCGGCCGTCCCGCTGAGGGTTACCCGTCCGGATTCCCCGGGGACCAGATTCACCCCCGCCGCCGTCTGCGGTTCGGAAAAAGGAACCAGGCAGTCCTTTGTCCCGCTGTGCATCAGCACAGACGGACAGATGCCGGCAAACGTATAGGGATTGCTCGACATCTTATCGTCGACGCCGGTCTCGACTGTCGCCCCCAGCACCGCCGCCCGGCGGAAAGCGCTTCCCTCCAGCGCGTCCTGATACGCAGCAGGGGAGCCGGTCGAATGCCCCGTGAGGATCGCGGCAAACCGGCTGTCCGCCTCCGGCTTCGTATAGGTATCCGTTCTCTCCGCCGCCTTTACCGCCAGGGCGGCGGCTTCCTCCGCGCGAAGGGCAGACGACCCGGCTGCCGCGGCGTGTCCGGACGAGGCTGAGGCGGCGGACGAGGCCGTCCCGGCCGCCGCGGCCGCTTGCCCGGCCAGCGTTTCCGTCTCGATCCGGTCGGCGGAGACCTCCTGACGGGCGGCCTCGGCGGCGTTGGCCGAGGCCGCCGCCTGCTCCCGTTCCGCCGCCACCGAGCTGAGCAGCTGGTCATAGATGTCCGGCGTGGGCTCCGGGGGCGTCACGCCCGGCAGGAATCCCGACTGGCAGACCGAAATTTCCGCCCGGTTTGTCGTCAGCCGGTCCCCGCCAAACACCGAGACCCGGAACCACGGCACCCGGATCACCTCTTCCGGAACGCTGCACACGCCGTCCTGCACCAGCATGTGATACACCGCCCCCGAAGCCGCCTGGAACACCGCCGTTTTCTCGATCCCTTCCCAATCGGGCCCAAAGACAAATTCCGCCGACAGATAATTCCGGCTGTCCGCCACCACCGTTACCGGATGGCTTTTCAGCTCCTGCCCGTTGACCGTAAAACGCAGCACTTTTTGTTTCATCCTTCTCCTCCTCTTATTTACGAGACTCTCAAAGTCTCACAATTGAGACTTCGGGGCCAAAAAAATAACTTCCTTCTTTTTCCGGCTTTATTATAGCTCATTTTTGAGATTTTGTCAAGATATTGTGACTACATTTCCTTTAAACTATTGCAATATTGAGAATAATTTGCTATAGTAAAGTCATCAAATGTAGCATAAACTTCACAGATAGGAGTGAAATCATGACGGTATATGAGCGCATCCGGCAGCGGCGCAAGGAACTCGGCTTGTCGGCGGAAGACCTGGCCCGGGCCCTCGGCGTGTCGCGTGCCACGGTCTACCGGTATGAATCGGCCGAAACCGAAAAGCTGCCTTCATCGGTTTTGGAACCTCTTGCAGACGTTCTCCTCACCACCCCCGCGGATCTGATGGGATGGGAGAATGAAGCGGCGGGCCGGGACCCGTTTTTTGCCGCGGCTTTCGACCGTCTGTGCATGGCGTGGAACAAAACCCCCGAGCAGGTGGAACGGGATACCGGCCTCTCCCACGAGCGGATGCTCGCTCTGCGCCGTTCAAAGGAGCAGCCGACCCCGGAAGAGGTGTCCCTCCTCGCCTCCTATTTTTCGGTGCCCGTCCGTTTGCTGGAGCCCCAGACGCAAACGGACGCCGAGCCGAAAAATCCCGGTATCCGGAATGAAAAGAGCAACGTTCTCCCCTTTGTTCCGCCGATCGAATACGGCGGCACTATCCCGGTTTTGGGAAAGGTGCCGGCCGGCATTCCTATCGAGGCGGTGGAGGACGTGATTGAGCGGATCCCGCTGCCTGCCTCCTTCGCTCGCTCGGGCGAGGACTATTTCGGCCTTCTGGTGACCGGGGACAGCATGGCCCCCGAGTATCTCGACGGGGATATCGTCATCATCCGGGCTCAGCCGACGGCCGATACGGGCGACGACGTCGTCGCGTACATCGGCGGCGCGGACGCGACCCTTAAACGGATTGTGGTCACCACGACCGGCGTGCAGCTCCGTCCCCTCAATCCGGCCTATGAAACCCGCAGCTTCACCAACGCGCAGATCGAATCCCTGCCGCTGGTCATCGCCGGCATCGTCGTCGAGCAGCGGCGGCGCCGCCGGAAATAGCCCGATCGTTTCTGCGATACGCACCGTCCCATGAAGAGAGGGAGGGTTGAATATGTCCGCCCGAACCAAGCTCTTTCGTGTCAAGGATCCTTACGATCCGGCCTCGGATGCGCTTTTCCGGGAAGCCGTGCGGGAGTCGCACGCCTTTCACTATGCACACTGCCGGGAATACCGCGCCATAGCGGAGGCTCTGCACGCTTCACCCGAGGAACTCCGGGACGGCGGGGCCAACGCCGTCCCGTTTCTGCCGACGCTGCTGTTCAAGAACCACCGCCTCTATTCCATGCCGGCGTGGCGCCTGCCGATTCAGGCGACCTCCTCCGGCACCAAAGGCCGGTTCAGCCGGATCGGATTCGATGCCGGCGGGCTGCTCTGCGGTCTTCGGATGGTGCTGAAAATCGGGCGGCGGCGCGGGTTGTTCTCCCCCGTCCCGGTCCACTATATCCTGCTCGGCTACAAACCCCACCGCGGCAACGCCACGGCGGTGACCAAAACCGCCTTCGGCGCCACTCTGTTCACCCCGGCGCTGAGCCGCACCTATGCGCTGACGGTCGGCCCGGACGGCTACAAACCCGATCTCGAACGGATCGTCGACGCCATCCTGCGCCGCAGCCGCTCCCGCTTCCCCGTCCGTCTGATGGGGTTCCCCTCCTACACCTATTTTGTTCTGCGGATGATGGAGGAGCGCGGCCTGTCCGTACAGCTGAAAAAGGGCTCCAAAATTCTGCTCGGCGGCGGCTGGAAACAGTTTTATGCCGAGCAGGTGGATAAATCCGTGCTCTACGACCTAGCCAGGCGGGTGCTCGGTATCGGGGAAGACGATATCATCGAGTTTTTCGGCGCGGTGGAACATCCGATTCTGTACTGCGACTGTAAGCGGCATCATTTTCACGTTCCCGCATACAGCCGGGTCGTCATTCGGGACGTTCACACCCTGGAACCCGTACCGAACGGGACACCCGGACTCGTCAATTTGATCAGCCCCATGGTCCGGGGCACCCCGATTCTGAGCGTCATGACCGATGACCTGGGCATCCTGCACGACGGCGAGAGCTGCGGATGCGGGATTTCCTCCCCCTATCTGGAGATTCTCGGGCGGGTCGGTCTCAAGGACATCAAAACCTGCGCGGCGGGTGCCGCCGAGCTGCTGACGGAGGTGCCGCTATGATTCTGGCGGGAGGCCGGCTGTACGACACCGCGGAGCAGGATCGGATCCTCTCCCGTCTGGAAACGGATATCAACCGGACGCGGCAAACCAAAGCGCTGTCCGCTGAAACGGTCATGGCGGCCGTCGAGCGTCTTGGGCAGCGTCTGGCCGCCGGGGACTTCGACGCCCTGCTGGACCGCTTCGGCATCGAGGGCCTCGATACCTATGTCGAGACTCTTCTGCCCATGCTGAGCCGGGAGTCTCTGGAGCTGCGGGTCCGCACCGAATTAGGGATCCGTCCGTTTGACGAACGGCCCGTCGCCCCGCCGTCCGGCCAGACACCCATCTCCCTGCGGCCCATGCCGCTCGGCACCCTCCTGCACATCGCCGCCGGAAATGTAGACGGCCTTCCCGCCTTCAGCGTTGTGGAGGGGCTGCTCACCGGCAACGTCAATCTGCTGAAACTGCCCCAGGCCGACAGCGGCCTGTCGCTGGAAATTCTGCAGAAACTGATGGAGCTGGAGCCGGATATCCGGGAATTTCTGTATGTGTTCGATACCCCGTCGAGCGATCTCGGTACGCTCAAGCGGCTGGCGGATATCGCGGACGGGATCGTGGTCTGGGGCGGCGAAACCGCGGTGGCAGCCGTCCGCCGGTTTGCTCCTAACGGCGTCAAGCTGATCGAATGGGGGCACCGCCTGAGCTTCGCCTATATCTCCGGCTATGAAGACGAAAAGCCGGAGCTCGCCGCGCTCGCCCGTCATATCGTGTCCACGAAGCAGCTTCTCTGCAGCTCCTGTCAGACCATTTTTCTCGATACCGACAGCCCGGAAGAACTCGTCCGGTTCTGTCAAACGTTTTTGCCCTATCTGGACGCAGCCTCCGAGCGGGTGCCGGCCTCGATCGGTGAAACGGCCGAACGGACGCTGCGCCGTCTGAACGGCCGATTGGAACGCATCCTGTCGGGGGATGACCGCGCGTCCAGCCGGGTGTTTCAGGGCCGTTTCTGCAGCCTCACCGCCTGTGCCGACCGGGATCTCGAGCTCTCCGACATGTTCGGCAACGTCCTCGTCAAAGCCCTGCCCCGGGAGCAGCTGTTCGGACAGCTGCGGCGGCACAAAGGGGTATTGCAGACGGCGGGGCTGATCTGCTCCCCCGACCGGCGGGAGGAACTGACCGATCTCCTTTCGCGCGGCGGCCTGACGCGGATCACGCGGGCCGGGGATATGTCGGCCGTTTTCTGCGGCGAATCCCACGACGGGGAATTTCCCCTGCGGCGCTATATCCGCACGGTCGTCGTGGAATAAAAAAAGCCGAAAAGGCTCTGCGGTTTTTCTCCGCAGAGCCTTTTTTATGCACATTTTTCTTGTATACAAAGCGTATCTCCGGAAAAAATAAACTGTACCGCTTTTACACGCCTTTTATAAAAGAAAGGACCCCGCTCATGAAAAACAAGAAAAACGTGCTGCCCGTCGATGAAACCGGCGACGCTCTATTTGACGAAACCTTCAGTGTGGCCTCCACAACGGAATGCACAGGACTGATCCCGGCCGCCCCGGTCAGCGGCGCCGCGGCCGACTCTTACAGCGACATTTACGACGTTCCCCTCGCCAAGACCCCCGCCGACGCCGTTCACGCCCTCCAGAGCGTGAAAAAGGAAACAGATGACGAAAAGCGGCCTTGATTTCTTTACGATTCCTTTACAAGGATTTCATGGAATCTTTTAGAAGGGTTCAAATCTTGGTCATAATTATCCCGTATACTAAAAGCATCCCAAACGGAACGGGCCACAGAAGGCTGTCAGGCTAATCCCTCGAAAGAGGTTTAGAATAGATGCTTTTTTCACACCTCCCTCCTCTCTCTGCGCGGCTGCCCGGCCGCGCATCCCCCTCTAAAACGGCCGGCATAATGCCGGCCGTTTTTTATGCGAAGGAGAGGACCTGTTTGGGGTTTCCGGCCGGCCTTTCGCGGCCGGGGTCAAAAAAGGCAGCCCCGTTCCCGCTCCTGCGCCACTTCCATATTTACCACACAGCACAAAGGGCCGCGACGATGTCGCGGCCCTTTCGAATCGGAGAGGCTTATTTATCGGAATCCGCGAAGCGTCGATATCGTCGAACGCCTCCCTCTATGAACGTTTGTCTGTATCCCGATCCTGCTCTTCGAACCAGCGATCCACATGGTCCATAATCGAGAGAATCGTCATCCATTGTTCCCGCACACGCTCAGAATTGTATTCACAGATACTTAACTCCAGCTTTAGCTGTCCGACACGCTTATATAATGTTGCCACTAATTCATGGAGAGACATCCGGAGGCCTCCTCTTCGTATTGCAAATTGTATTTCAAATTGTACTCTATATTTGTTTTACCACATGAAATACAATTTTACAAGAGAGGGGGGCTTTTTATGGCCGATTTTATTCCGAAACCGTATAAAAAAGAGCCCATCACCCTGCGTATTGACGTTGAAAAGTTAGAGCAGATCGAAAAACTGGCACAAAAGAACGGCATGAATCGCAGTGAATTCATCAATCGTTGCATTGATTTTGCCATTCAACACATGAAATCCGACAAACCATAAAGGATCAAGCTGGAAAACAGCCCCGGCCGGCACGTTCGCGTGCCGGCCGGGGCTGTTATATGCCGATAATTTTCCAATTACCGCAGCGAATTCATCGTCAGCCCGGTAATGAGTTTCGGATAAAAATAGGTGGACTTCTGCGGCATCTTTTCTCCGGCCGCGGCCACGTCGCGGATCTCCTCCACCCGGGTGGGATTGAGGAGAAACGCCGCCTGATAGGCGCCCGCGCCGACATCGTCGAGCGCCTCCCGCAGAGAGCGGGTATAAGTCAGATTGACGCCGTTCGCCATATTCTGCTTATCGATGCCCAGCATCCGCTCCAGGATCAGGGAATGAAGCACGTTCACGTCCAAACGGCGGGAGGCCTCGGACAGATCGGGCAGAACCGCGTCCATCACGGACTCGTCCCGCAGGGTGAGCAGGGTGAAGGTCTCCCCGCCCGTATAGAAACCGAATGCCTTTTTCCCCGCCTGATAGGCGTGCTCCAGCATTTCGTCCAGCGACTCGACCGCGATGCCTTCCTGCACATCGAAATCCGCCCGGCAGCGCTCGACAAGGGCCTGCGGATCAAATCCGGCGATGCCGCGGATCATGCGATGGGTGGGGAGCACGACCAAACCGGGATGATCCATTTCGACGAGCATCATCATGATATAGTCGGCGTCGGTTCCCTCCGGCACTCCTTCCGCCCGCAGGGTATCCCGGTACCGCAGCGCGGTTTCATAGCGGTGATGCCCGTCGGCAATGTAGAGCTTGGTATCGGTAAAGCGCTGTGCAATCGCCTCTGTCAGGGACGAATCGGCGACGGCCCACAGCCGATGAGTCAGCCCCGCCTCGTCGGTCACCTCGACAAGCGGCGGCTCCCGCATAATGAGCTCCAGGGTGTCGAGAGTCTCCATCTCCCCGCCGTCGTCCATGTACAGGGCGTATACATCGCTGAAATTGCAGCCGGTCGCCTTCATCAGCTCAAACCGGTCGGCCTTGGCCTTGGACAGGGTCTCTTCATGGGGCAGCACGATGCCCTTTGAAACCTCCTCGAGTTTGACCTGCGCAATCAGGCCGGCCACGCTCCGCCGTCCGCCCTCCATGCCGCTCAAATCGCTCAGGCCGGGCAAATCGAAAGCGATCTCATAACAATAAAACGCAGGCTGGTCATCCTGCCGGAGAATCCCCTGCTCCATCCATTCCCGCAGGGTTTTCCCCGCCTCGGCATACGGATCCGCACCGTCCCGGGGCAGCTCCAGCCGGATGATGTTGTAGGGATTGCGTTTGAGGTAGGAGAGCCGCTGAGACTCGGAAATGATGTCGTAGGGCGGGCAGATGAGCTCCCGCATGTCGCCCGCCTCGGGCGTGAAGCGCAGAGCGCGGAACGGACGGATTTCAGCCATAATTGCATTCCTCCAAGATCATATTGGGACAGCCTCACTGGGCTTCCATATCGTGCAGTGCGCCCCGGCAGAGGGCGTAAATGCCGAAAGAGACGAGCAGATTCCAGATGATCAGGGGCAGGGCCATAATCGCGGTGGGCAGAGCGGCAGGCAGGACAGCCAGATCGATCAGCACCCCGATCACGATGCCGCCGGCCAGCCCCGGCAGGACCAGAATCAGCAGCATCAGGGCATATAGGAACAGCAGGAGGCCCTGATTGCCCATTTTCCCAAACAGACGCTGGGACAGGACATTTGCAGCGGTGAACAGCGCGCCGAAGCTTGCATACAGCAGTATGCACATGACGGTGGTAAAGGGACGGGCCCCCGCCGCGAGGCCGACGCCGAGGAAAATGATTACCCCGTCCACGGCCGGCTTGATCAGACTGGTCAGGCTGGCCCACAGCATCTTCTGAAAGGGCCCGGCCGGCACGAGATAGAGATACGGCTTTTCCAGTTCCCGGCCCCATTCCCCAACCGAGTTGGTGAAGAGCAGGATATACAGGTACATGGTGGTGATCATCACCATGACGACACCGGGGGACATTTCCCCTTTCCCCGCCAGGCGGATAACCAGGGCCAGAAACACGCCGCCGGCCAGCTGCAGGAAGGTGGAGCCGCTGACAAAAAGCAGGCGGCTGCGGCGTTTCATCTCCCGCAGATGCTTATAAAAGAAAGCGGAGGCGCCCCATCCCCGGCCGATACCGGTTTCCCGCACCTTGATCTCCCGATTGCCGCGGCCCGCGTTCGTCACGCGGCCTTCCTTCGCCGCGGTCCGCAGCTCGTACATGGTTTCCGCGTTCTGGAGCACATCCTCGTAATAATCGGGTTCGATATGGAGGAAAAGCGCGACGACTCCCGCCGTACCTCCAACCAGCAGGCCGCTGAACACCAGCGCCCACAGCATCCGCCCTTCCCATACGGCGAAAAGCAGACCTTTCATCCAGCCCACAAAGGGGATCCATTCCAGGACCGGCTGAGAAATCGCCGCATACAGGGCGTCCGGAGTAAATCCCGCCCGCAGCAGCGGCAGCCCGACGGCAAGGAGCGCCGCGCCCACCAACGCGATCAGGACGATCTTGACCCCCCGGATGCGGGCGGGATTGCCGTTCGAAAAACTGTACACGAGCATGGTCAGCAGCTGCACGAGAAAAACCGTGACAGCAAAGCCCGCTATAAGCATCACCGCCATGAGCGGCGTGACCCCAAACGTATTCACGGCCATACCGGCATAGGAAAAGAAAAACACCATCAGCAGCAGGGAGGTTCCCATCTGCCGCAGCAGGCCGTAGAGCAGGATCCGGCGGGGGGATACCGGGGAGAGGAACAGATTGTTCACATCCGACATGGTGAACAGATTCGACCCCGACTTGAGTCCGACCAGCAGGGAGGGAATCGTGATCAGCAGCAGCAGGCCGAGATAAATCCCCTCGAGCAGGCGGACATCCTGCAAATCTCCCGGTTCGGATGGTTTTCCCATGTTCACGAGACCCGAAAACAGGAGCATGCCGAGCACGAACACATAGGCGATGAGTCTCGCCGGATGGTGCAGCAGCTCGAGTAGGGAATTTTTCAGCCGTTTGCGCATCATGAAGAACAAGGCGTTCACGTCCTCATCCCTCCCCGCCGTCCGCCCCCGCAGGGCCTTCCGTAATCGAGAAGAAGAGCTGCTCGAGGTTTTCCCCATTCCGCTCGATCTCGGCCCGGGTGCGCACGGCCGCGATCCGGCCGTTCATCATAATGAGCACCTTGTCCCAGAACTCCTCGACGCTGTCGAGCATGTGGGTGCTGATGAGCACCGCGCTGCCGGCCTCTTTCAGCTCCCGGATCATGTCCTTGAGTTCCTTGATGGCATGGGGATCGAGCCCCACGAGCGGCTCGTCAAACAGCACCACCCGGGGAGAGGGAAGCAGCGCGCAGCAGATGCTCAGCTTCTGCTGCATGCCCTTGGAGAGCTCCTTACCGAGCTTTTTCCCCTTGTCCGTGAGCTCCATCCGTTCCATGAGACGGTCGGCCCGTTCCCGCCAGTTTTCCACCCGGTAGGCCCGGCCGATAAACTCCAGATGTTCGTCCACCGTCAGGGTGTCATAGGGAGCCGGGATTTCGGGAATATAGCCGAATATACGTTTGGCCTCCACCTGTTTGTTCGGATAAGGGCCGATCTGAATGCTGCCCTCATACCGCAGGAGGCCCGCGATGCATTTGATCGCGGTGGATTTGCCCGCGCCGTTCGGCCCGGCCAGCACGGTGATTTCACCCGGATCGACGGTAAAGCTCAAATCGTCGTTGGCCAAAAGCTTTTTGTAGCGTTTGGTGAGATGCGATACGGTCAGCATAAGCAGGGCCATCCTTTCACGCAGAGGGCGTTTGACAGACACGGCGCGCCGCCGGGCACCGAACTGGGCCTAGTATACCATTTTTCCGATTCCCGCACAAGCGCTTTCTCAAATCACAGATGTGCCGCTGTCCCATCGACCGCGGCACATCGTCCGGAAACTAAAAATTAAAATAGGGAAGCGCGGCGTATTCCGCAGGCATATCCGCGCCGAGTCCGGTCCACCCCAGGTTTTGAACCAGCACGGATGGTTCTTCCGGAAAGACATAGGTGTTCAGATACTCCACAAAATCTTTTTCAGTATAGCTCACCCCTTGATCGGTTCTGTATTTTTCTGCGTCGGGACTATGCCAAAGCCATTCACTGCAGAATTCCAAACAGTATTCTTCAAGATGATCCGCGACAGTATCCGGGACCGCATATACGACGCTGTCTCCGTCCGCGCTTAATACGATATTCTTCATATTCGTTCTCCTTGTCCATTTATCGATCGGATTATACCATATACCGTTAATTCTTTCCATGTCTGCCGATGAAATTGCCGGCCGTCCCGTCCGGCATCACAAAAGGCCAAAACCATCTCCCGTTCGCACGGACGGAGCATCGAAAAAAGAACCCAAGTCCGGCGGAAGAGCCGTTTCCCCCTTGCTTTTTCCGCGGTCATCCGGTAAACTGAAAAGCAGAGCCGGATCTTCCGGTCCGGCGGATTCCGAAAGGATGGATGCGTATATGAACCGTCGAACATGGGCCGCCCTGGCGGCCGTCATACTGTCCGTGTGCCTTTTCGCCGGGTGCGGCGGCCGGGACCAGGACAAACCCACGATGATCACCAAAGCCCCCGGAACCGTCCGGACCACCACCACGGCCGGCTCTGACGGCAGCACGGAGCCGAATACCCCCGAAACCCCCGAAACCACGGCTCCGGCCGGAACCGGATCCCCTGCGGATCCCACGACGCCCAAAACCACCGCACAAACCGTGGCGCCGGATCCGGGCGCCAGCGCCGCCGGGACGGCGATCGCCTCCCTGGCCAATTCCCTGATAGGCACCACCTTCAAGATCGGAGGGGTCGGTCCGACGGAATTCGACAACCCCGGCTTCGTTTATTACTGTTACAAGCAGAACGGCATCACGGTCCCCCGCAAAGCCTCCGCCATGGCCCAGGACGGAACGGCGGTCGACCGCGCGTCCCTGCAGGCCGGAGATATCGTCGTGTTCTCGAACGAAATCGGCGGAGCAGCCGACTTTGTGGGCATCTACGTCGGCAGCGGCAAGTTCGTCTCCTGCAACAATCCGAATCAGCCCACCGGCGTCCAGTCTCTGGATACCGGCTACTGGGCCGAGCGGTTCCTTTCGGGCCGGCGGTACGGCGGATAAACACCATAGCTCATCCGGCAAACGTAAGGCAGCGGACCACACACCGAAACGGCTGACATCGGAACTGCGGCGTTTCCGCCCCGCCGCCGGACCGGCCGCCTTCATTCCCACACTGCCTTCCGGTAACGGACACACAGAGGCCGGCGACGGATATCCGTCGCCGGCCTTGTTTTTATTCCGTCGGAGCCGCATCCTCGTTTTCCGGAGATTCCAAGGTGTCGAGCAGTCCGGGTATCAATTCCTGTTCAAGCTGTGTCACACAGGTCGCCGCCCGCCAGCGGGCCGGCAGCAGATTCCAGGCTAGACCCGCCCATTCCTGAACGGCCGGCGGCAGTTCCAGCGTCTGTCCGTCGATGGCTTTGAGACGGAGCACTCCGTTTTCCACCGCGTATTCCAGCCGCGGTTCGGTGTTGCCGAATGTCACCTGCCGGGTATTCACGTCTGCGATGAAGAAGCCGCAGCCGAGCAGCAGCAGGCAGAGGGTCAGCATGAATGCGCTGCCGAACGCGCGCGTCCGGCTTTTCTTTTCTCCCGTATCCGCCATGTCGACGTCCTTTCCTCTTTTCAGGCTTATTCCAGCGCTTTCAAATCCCCCAGCACCTTGACGAGACCCCGTCCGAGCATCTGCCCGGAATACATGGCCTCCTCCAGCGTGTTGGTCTCGCTCCCCATTTCGACAAGGATGGATCCATGGGTGAGCTGCTGGTTGTACCGCGCATTTCCCACCAGGGATATCGGCCGCATGACGCCCTCATACCGGGTATGCAGCTCCTGCTGCAGCCGCACGGCCAGGGACAGGTTCTCCTGCCAGTCCGGATGTGGCACCGAGGCGGTGTTCATCATGCCCAGGACGATCATCATCTGCGCGGCTTTTTTTCCGCCGATTTCGGCGGTCGGTTTTACTTTAGTGCCGGAGTCCCTCTGGATGGAATCGCGATGAATATCCAGCACCACCTGAATGGTGGGATTGGCCTCCAGATTTTTCTGAATGGTCGCCTTGGACCGGTCGTACGCCCCCGTATACTGAGGTGAATCGTGGACCGTCTTGTCGTGGATCACGCCGATCCCCGCCGCCCGGAGCTGCGCGGCGACGATTTCCCCGACGGCTACCACGTTTTTATTCTCGTCCAAGGTGCGGGTGGGGTCGGTGTCGTTGTAAAATCCCGCGTCGTAATCGAGGTAACACTCGGTCGTGTGGGTGTGCATGATGAGCACCTGCGGCTCGGCCGTATCGGTGATGTGGATATCCGGTTTGCGGGTGAGCAGATCGTTCAGATCGAGTGTCACCCCGCTGCCGTTGCGCACCGCCACCCCGCCAACAAAGTCGCTGCCCGGGGACAGCTTTTCGGTCAGGACCGTTCCGCCCTTGCCTTTGTCCGGGACGACGGGAGTCGGAAAAGAGGGCAGCGCCGGCCACGTGATGCCGTTTTCCCATTCCGTGGGCAGGGTGGTCGGCGGCGTGGTCGTTCCGGATGGAGTGGTCGTGGTGCCGGACGGCGCGGTGGTCGTGCTGCCGCCCGACGGCTGACGCTCCAGACGGCCGCTGAGGGCCTCGGCGCCGCCCTCGGGCTGCTGGATTCCCACCGACAGCATCGCCAGCCGCCCGCCCCATTCCAGCAGGGTCTCCCGGCTGAGGTTGCCGCATACGGCCGCGACACACGCCGAGGCCGCCAATATGCCAAGGGCCGTCTGAATCGCCCGTTTCGTCTTTTTCTGCATACAGCATCACCGCTATATATCTATGCGGCGAAAGCGGCGGCTAGACCGCCGGCAGGCGGTTTGTCCGTTTTCTTTTTTACTGCGCGGCCGCGGCCAGTTCGAGCGGGGAGTAATCGGGCTGTAACGCCGCGTTGATCGTCATGGCGACCAGACGGGAGGCCCGGCGGATCATCAGGTCGATTTCCCGCGGGGTCACCATCATACCGGCGCCGCGGGGAGAGACCTCGTCGGCCATATCCTCCCGGCCGGTCAGTTCTTCGGCCAGGGTCACGGCATCCACGACGGTGGGCACCCCGACGGCGATAACCGGAATGCCCAGCGTATCCCGGTTGAGCTCCCGGCGGTTGTTCCCCACCCCTGAACCAGGGGCGATGCCGGTGTCGCTGATCTGGACCGTACAGCCCAGCCGGGACAGGCTGCGCGCCGCCAGCGCGTCGATGGCCACGACGGCGGACGGCTGGACCACCGTGATGACGCCCTCCGCCATCTCCCCGCTCTCCACCCCGGTGTTTCCAAGGACGCCCGGCGCCATCACGGCGGTGGGGCGAAGATCGTCGAGCCCCGCGGCGCGGGCGAATTCGCCTTGGATATGCCGGGTCGCCAACACCATCTTGACCGCCTGAGGCCCCAGCGCATCGGGTGTGATCGCCTCATTCCCGAGTCCCACGACCAGAACGGTGCCCTCCTTAGGCAGCAGGGCCGCGAGCTGTTCCCCGATCAGGCGGGCCGTCTCTTCCAGCTCGGTTTCGTTGTCCGTCAGGGCTGGGAGCTCGGCCGTAATATAGGTGCCGCGGGGTTTTCCGAGCGCCCGCTCCCCCCGTTCGCTCCGGATATGGATGCGGGTGAGGGCGGCGTTCCCCCGCTCAAATCGTTCCCTCTCCACGTCCCTGTCGCTCAGCGCCTCCTGCAGGACCGGCTGTTCGGCGGCCTCCAAGGCCAAGTCGGTACGCCTTTCCATGTTGTGTGACCCATCCTTTCGCACGGGATTGTGTAGCCGTCCGGTCAAACTTCGCCGTCAGCGGCGATTCTTTTCGAGTATTTGCAGAAAAATCCGGAATATTCCCAAAAAAACAGTTGATTTTCTCAGCGGAACATGCTAAGATAATTCGTGCGTGATTTTCAAGGAATGAATTGGCAGAGGAGGTGTGACCATGCCCAATATTAAATCCGCTAAAAAGCGCGTGAAGGTGATTGCAACCAAAACTGCGCAGAACAAGGCCAACCGCTCTGCCCTCCGGACTCAGATCAAGAAGGCGAACGTGGCGATCGAAGCCGGGGCCGCCGATAAGGACGAGGCCGTACGGGCCGCTGTCAAGAAGATTGACCAGGCCGTGGCGAAGGGACTCCTGCATAAGAATACCGCCGCCAGGAGAAAGTCCGCCCTCGCTAAACGTGCCCAAGCATAAAGAGCCGCTGTCAAAGGCCCCGTCGAATGACGGGGCCTTTCCGCTTGGCCGGGATTTGCCGCCGCTTCGCCCCTTCTGTGACATCCGGGGCCGGGCCGCCGGCGGATAGCGACGTTTTCCGCCCGTCCGGACACCCCGCCGCCGCTGTCGATCTGCCGTATCGCGAATGCAACGAAAGGATGAACGTCATGAAACGGCTGCCCCCCGCCCTGCCGAAGGATCTGCCGATCTGTTCCGATTTGGCCGGAGCCGTCGAAGCCTGCCTGAACGCGGGCGACGATGTCACCGACCGCCATTTCCTCTCGGGCGCCCTGTCCGGATCCTTCACGTCCCGGATGGAATTCCGCCGCTGCCGGTTCGACGGCGTCCGCCTGTCCGGCTGCCGGTTTGGCCGCACCGATTTTGTGGACGTGGTGTTCGCGGACTGCGACCTGTCCGGGGCCGAGATGTCCGGCTGCGGGTTTCTGCGCTGCCGGTTTGAAAACTGCAAGGGCGTGGGAACCGGCTTCGTCCACAGCCCCATGCGCCACGTATCCTTCGAGGGCGGACCCTTCCGGCTGGCAAACTTTTCGGAAACGCCGTTCAAGCAGGTGGCATTCGCGGGCTGCGACCTGTCCGAAAGCACCTTCCTGCAGTGCACGGCGGAGGGACTTTCCTTCGACGCCTGCCGGCTGGTGAAGATCAATTTCTGCCGCACCAAACTGGCAGGTCTCGATCTTTCGTCCAATGAACTCGAGGGCATCCTCGTTTCCGGTGACGAACTGCGGGATGCGATCGTCTCCCCGCTGCAGGCCGTGGAACTCGCCCGGCTGCTCGGCATCAAAATAAAGGACGGCATCTGAAAGGAGAATCGCTATGACCGATCAAACCACGACGCTGGCTCAGATCAAACAGCACATACAGGATTTTTCGGATGCCCGGGGCTGGCGCAAAGGACAAAACGCCAAAGATCTGGCGATGGCTCTCACAGTGGAAGCGGCTGAGCTGGCTGAAATTTTCATGTGGCTGCACTCCGACCGCGCGGACGACGTCAAAGAGGATCCAAAAGAGTTCGAGCATCTGCAGGAAGAGATTGCGGACGTGTTTTGGTATCTCTGCCGCCTATGCGAGCATTTTGACATCGACCTCGCCGGGGCTGTGGAAGATAAAACAGAAAAAAACGCACGAAAATATCCGGTATGATCCGGCTCCGCTGTCCCAAAAGCCCGGCGGCATATAAACGGCAAAAGGGGAAACGCATGGCGTTTCCCCTTTTTTTATGATCCAAGATAAGGCCGGCTCAGGACGTCTGGATTTTCATCGAGATGTCGAGGGCCGTGACCGAATGGGTCAGTGCTCCGATCGAAATGATATCCACCCCGGTTTCGGCCACAGGCCGGAGGGTCTCTTCCCGGATCCCGCCGCTCGCCTCGAGCAGCGCCCGTCCGGCGACGAGCTTCACGGCCTCAGCCATGGCGGCGCAGTCCATATTGTCGAGCATGATGATGTCCGCGCCGGCCTCGAGCGCCTGACGGACTTCGTCGAGGTTCCGGGTCTCCACCTCGAGCTTCACCATATGCCCGAGCTTCTCCCGGATAGCCGCGACCGCCTGGGGAATCCCGCCCGCGGCGTCGATGTGGTTGTCCTTGAGCATGGCGCCGTCAGACAGATTAAAGCGATGGTTTTTGCCCCCGCCGACGGTGACGGCGTATTTCTGCAGCGCCCGCAGCCCCGGAAGAGTCTTGCGGGTGTCCGTTATCACGGCCTTTGTCCCTTTGACCTTCTCCACCGCTTTGGCGGTGGCGGTGGCGATGCCCGACATGTGCTGCACGAGATTCAGCGCCGTCCGCTCCCCCTTGAGGAGGGCGCGGGTATGCCCCTCCACCCGGGCGATGAGGTCGCCGGGCTTCACGGCTGACCCTTCGGGCCGATACACCTCAGCCGTAAACCCATCGTCCAGGAGTTCAAACACCCGCAGGGCCGCATCCAGCCCGCAGACCACGCCCTCCGCCTTCGAGAGAAACCGCGCGGAGGTCCGGCACTCGGCCGGGATCATCAGGTCGGTGGTGGTGTCGAGATAATGGATATCCTCCTTGAGGGCCGTCCGGATCACGTCATCGACATAAAACAGAGGGAGTTGCATCAGAGCTGCCTCCTTATACAAATTTTCAAAGGAACATCGGATCGAATGTCCTGGCCGCCGATTCAGTCCAATTCACCGCGGTTCTTCATGTCCAGGACCTCCCGCAGGATGATCACGCAGACCGTCGCGAGGCTTTTGGCCTCAACGAAATCGGTGGTCAGCGCATATCCGCCGGTTTTCAGGTCTTCGAGGATTTCCTCGGCCTTGACAAGCCCCTTTTCCGCGGCGTCATAATCGGGCAGGACGAACCACGCCTTCTGCATGATGTCGCGGACAGCGGTGCGGTGCCCCGCCAGAAGAGCGCGCCCTTCCGTCCGCAGGACAGGGCGCTCGCCGGACAGGCCGCTGTCTTCGTGCCGCATCCGGCGGCTGATGTCGTAGGTGGTCCGCCTGGCAAAGACGAGCGCCTCGAGCAGGGAATTGCTCGCAAGGCGGTTGAGGCCGTGTACCCCGGTGTGTGAGCATTCCCCGGCCGCATACAGCCGGTCCACCGTGGTGTCGCCGTAGACCCCCACATCGATCCCCCCCATCAGATAATGCTGGCAGGGGAAGACGGGGATCAAATCCTTCGTGATATCCACGCCCTCTTCGAGACATCGCTCGTAAATCATGGGGAAGCGGTTTTTGATGAACTCCTCGCCCCGGAAGCGGATATCGAGATAGATATCCTCGCTGCCGGTACGGGCAGCCTCCTGCATGATCGCGCGGGATACCACGTCGCGGGGCGCGAGCTCGCCCCGTTCGTCATAGCGGTACATGAACCGCTCGCCGTCTTTGTTGAGCAGGGTCGCCCCTTCGCCCCGGACCGCCTCCGAAATGAGGAAGCGTTCCCGGCCCTGGGCTGCGGCAAAGGCCGTGGGATGGAACTGCACCAGATGCAGATTCTTGATTCGGGCGCCGCGTTCATAGGCCAGGGTGATGCCGTCGCCGGTGGCGATGGCGGAGTTGGTGGTGTAAGGATACACCCGGCCGATCCCGCCCGTACAAAGGATGCAGTAGGAACAGGACAGAACCCGCGGTTCGTCCCCGACGAGGAGCTGCGCCCAGAAGCCCCCCTCCCCCGGCACCAGATTCACGAGCTGGGCATAATCGAGAAAATCGATGTTGGGCTTTTCCATGGCGGCGGCCAGCAGCTTCTCGGTGATTTCCCGGCCGGTCGAGTCCTTGTGATGCAGAATCCGGCGGCGGGAATGCCCGCCCTCCAGCGTCATGGAAATGTGGTGCTTGGCATCCCGGTCGAAATCGACATGCATTTCCTTGAGAAGGCGCAGGACGTCCTCGGGTCCTTCGTTGACCAGAATTTCCAGACTGCGCAGATCGTTTTTATAGCCGCCCGCGATCAGGGTATCCGCAATATGGAGCCGGAAATCGTCGTTTTCCTTGTCCACCACCGCGGCCACGCCTCCCTGGGCCAGGGCGCTGTTGCAAAGCATCCGCTCTTTCTTGGACAGCACCAGCACCCGCACCTCGGGCGCGAAGTTGAGGGCCGCGTACAGACCGGCCACGCCGCTGCCCGCGATCAGTACATCATAGTCGTTCATGTTGCGCCATTCTTTCTTCGAATGATCGGGTTTCAGCGTCCGCCCTGCCGTTCGGCGAGCAGGCTCTTGATTTTCTCATGGGGATCGATGATGAGGCTGACCGACACATCGTGATTGAGGGCCGCGATGAAATAGGCGATGTATTTGGAGACGTCTACATCGACATACCATTCCCGATGCTTGAGTTCTTCGGTCCGATAGGTCAGGTTGGTGCCCAGCACCCCCGCGATAACGCCCTCTTCATAGGCTTTGTCGAAGCTTTCGAGGCCATTTGTGAAAATGGGATAGGTGGCGTAGGCAAAAATCCGGGCCGCCTTGCGCTTTTTCAGCTCATAGGCGATGTCCAGCATGGATTCGCCGGACGAAATGATGTCGTCTGCGATGAAAACGTCCAGGCCCTCGACCGATTCGCCGAGATATTCATGGGCGATGATGGGGTTCCGGCCGTTGACCACGCGGGCGTAATCGCGGCGTTTATAAAACATGCCGAGACTGACGCCGAGGATAGAGGCGTAATACATGTTGCGGTTCATCGCGCCCTCGTCGGGGCTGACGATCATCAGGTGTTCCCGGTCAGGGATCAGATCGGGGAAATGACGGAACAGGGCTTTGAGCGTTTGATAGGACGGAATTACGTTGTCGAAGCCCATCAGCGGCACAGCGTTCTGCACCCGGGCGTCGTGAGCGTCGAAGGTGATGATGTTGGAGACACCCATCCGCTCGAGCTCCTGCAGCGCGACCGCACAGTCCAGAGATTCCCGATAGCTGCGGCGGTGCTGACGCCCGCCGTAGAGAATGGGCATGATGACGTTGATGCGGTGGGCTTTACCGCCCGCGGCCTGGATAATCCGCTTGAGATCCTGGAAATGGTCGTCCGGGGACATGCTGTTTTTCTGGCCGAACATGTTGTATGTACAGCTGTAGTTGCCCACATCCACCAAGATAAAGAGATCGTCGCCGCGGATGCTGGCCTTGATGATGCCCTTGCCGTCCCCGGAGGAAAAACGGGGGCACTCCGCCGGAATGAGGAATGAATCCTGTTCCCGGCCGCTGTTGCAGGCCCATTCCTGCAGATGCGCATTGATCTTCTCTCCGAGTTCTTCCGTTCCCGGAAGAGCGATGATGTCCAGGGGCGCCACGCGGTCCTGCAGATTGAAAATCGTCTCACTGGTAAACTTGTCCGCCAAATTCAACGTCTCCTTTTTTCCGTCCCCGATTTTTGGCAGGACTGTGCTTTCATACGGCACAGCTGCCTTTGAATTGTGAAATATTACAGGCTGTTTCTATTGTAGCACATCCCGCGTGTTTGTGGGAAGAGGCCCCCCGCGATTTGGCTACCGAATTTTCCCGAAACGTGTCGGCGGTTATTGGGGAGGATGCACAAGCAGGGGCCGCCCACAGTCCTCGCTTGGGTTTCGCTGTCTGCGGCCCCTTCGAAAACGCCTTTGGCGTTTTCCCTGCGTTCCCGCGCTGCCGCCCCGCCCACAGTCCTCGCTTGGGTTTCGCTGTCTGCGGCCCCTTCGAAAACGCCTTTGGCGTTTTCCCTGCGTTCCCGCGCTGCCGCCCCGCCCACAGTCCTCGCTTGGGTTTCGCTGTCTGCGGCCCCTTCGAAAACGCCTTTGGCGTTTTCCCTGCGTTCCCGCGCTGCCGCCCCGCCCACAGTCCTCGCTTGGGTTTCGCTGTCTGCGGCCCCTTCGAAAACGCCTTTGGCGTTTTCCCTGCGTTCCCGCGCTGCCGCCCCGCCCACAGTGATACTTATTTTAAGTTCTCTCTCCTCCCCCTCTCTTACAGATTTTTCGACATTCCTCAGTGTTTTCCCCATGTGAAACGAATATAGAAAAGATGCATTCCCCCAACCCGCTGCCATATACCAATCTAAAGGAGGTAACCGAACCAAACTATTCCATGCAAATTTTTCTTTTCCCTTTTCCATAAAAGGATCTCTGCTCCGTCGTATAATAAGCGAAAAGCTTTTCACAGAGGAGGCGTCGTCTTGAACAACGAATGTTTTGATCAAGCGATTGCCCGTGTAGCATCCGGAGACGTAACCGGTCTGGAAGACATTTACCGCGCATATGCGTCCAGCATTTACGCGGTGTGTCTCTCGGTAACCGGGCAGCGGGCCGATGCGGAAGATGCGGCGGCAGAGACCTTCCTGCGCGTTTGGAAAAAGGCCGACACCTACCGCCGGGGAAACGGGCACCGGGCATGGCTGATGACCATTGCCCACCATACAGCTGCCGAAATGATGCGGCGGCAGAGCCGGATCAGTCCGGTAGAGGACGCGGTATTGGAAACGATTCCTGTTGCCGCCGGTCCTGAGGACGAGACGTGTACCCGGCTTCTGTTGGATGGGGCGCTTCAGACGCTCAGCGAGCCGGAACGGCAGGTGGTTTCCCTGCATGTGATCGCGGATCTTCCGCTGCGGGAAGTGGCCCGTATTCTGGAAGTGCCGCTGGGCACGATCGCCTGGCGGAAGCGTCAGGCGATGGGAAAACTGCGCCGGCTGTTAATGGAAAGGGAGAATGCATCATGAAATCACCCTCGAACCGAGAAATTCAAAACATCCTCAAACAGGCGGCCGAGCAGAGCACTCCGCCGCTGTGGGACCGGATCGAATCCGGCCTGCATGAAAACCGCTACGCCTATGAAATCGAGGCGAACCCGGCCACCCGGAAAGCCTGGTGGCGCCGGCCGATCGTGGCGCTCGCCGCGTCCTTGTTCCTGGTTGTGGCGGTCAGCCTCACGCTGCTCTATCCCACATTGTCTCCGGCCACATCGGCGCAGCCCGGAACGGTGGAACTCTCCTTCAAAGCCCGAAGCAACGTGCTTGGAAACGTGGATTACGGCCTGGAGGGCAACCGCTCGGAAAGCCTGCGGCTGATCGAATCCCGTGCGGAGCTCGAAACGTCGCTGATGCGGATCGGTCTGCTGATGAATGGAGAGACCAAACCCTCGGCCGCCGTCGAAGTGCCGCCCTATCCCCAAAAGGTGGAGGCCAGCCTGCCCTATACAGAAGAGTATTTCAAAAAGCACGCGCTGCTGATGCTGCTCTATCCCTGGGAAACCGGATACGATGAGAAGGATGTCAAAAGCGTTGTGAAAACCGCTTCCACGCTGACTGTCACGCTCTCCCAGAGTGAACCGAATCCGCAGGGGTATGCCGGACTGCGGCAGGCGCTGTTTGTGGAAGTCGGCAAAGACGACGTGGAGGGCTGCGACCGGTTTGTCTTTGAGGTGGAAGCCTCCGGCGAATACCCGGCAGAAACTCTGGAGACTGCCCGGTATCGGGTGGAATCGGTCGGCGTGAACACCAAAAATACCGCGGCCAACCGGATCCTGACCGACGTGCAGGGCGTCGCCGATCTGCGGAGCCGTCTGCCCGACGCTGCGGCCAGAGAAATGCTCGAGCAGTATGACGAAGCGTATTTCCAGGAACACGACCTGATCACGCTGTATCTTGCACAGCCGTATACGGGCAGCATTCTGGACGTGGTGGGCGTCACATCGCTGAAAAACAGCACCGATCGGGCGCTCGATATCGTGCTCACCAAAAAGGACACGGACGCGAGCGGTACAAACGGCCGGATTTACTGTCTGGAACTGCCTAAGGGCATCGTTTCCTCCGATACGGTCCTGTACCTGTACAACGCGTTCCAGGGTTCGGTGACCATTCTGGCGGATCTCGACGAGGACGACATGACCGCCCTGGAGCTGGTGCAGGGCGAGGAACGGACGCTACTGAATATCAACGGCGCGGCATTCATGAATTTTGGAACCGAGCCCATGATGTACGGCGGCGTCTATCTGCGGCCGGCCGATCTCGATGGTGACGGAGCCAAGGAAATTCTGCTCGAAACGAGCTGGACGCTGCCGAAGGGCATGCGTCCCTATACACTCAAGCGCACAGACGGCGAGTGGTTTGAAATTACGACCTCTCTGTTCAGCAGTCCGGACCTAAACAGCTGGATCATACCCGGTCGCCGGCTGGCCTCCGCTCGGCTGACGGACGGTCAGGAGCACACCATCGATATCACCGGACATGACGATTGGTTTTATGAGAATGGAGAACTGGCCATGCAGATCACCTGTGAAAGCGGTGCGTATGAACGGTATCCGGCCATCGTGCCGCTTCCGAACGGGCAGACGGGGCTGTCGCTACAGCAGATCATCTATGCCGTTGATGAACAAGCTAACCGGTATAAGCTGGCCTCATTGGAGACCATACTCACTATGGGGACGGACGAATGGACCGTTTACAGTGAGGAATTGAAACTGATTCAGAATTAGGGAGGCCTGAATATGAAAAGGGCTAAACTGAGATTTTCTGCAGCGATGACAGCAGTTTGCCTTTTGTGCGGCGCCACGGCCTGTCTGAAGAAGCCCGAGCCCGACGCGGCTGAGGTACAGGGACATGAAAAGCCCGCCACGATGGTCCAGGAATCGAGCGCATCCCCGGAAACGTCATCGGAGGTGTCCCAGGCGGAATCGTCAGAGACGGTTATATCGTCTTCGGCGGTGAACCCTCCGCCCACGAGTGAGAAGCCGCCGCTTACAAGTTCGGATTCCCCTGTCAAAAACAAGACGGTGCTGCAGGTGCTGTATTTGAGTCAAAAAGGCATTCTGCCGAACGGATGCGAGGCGGTCAGCGCCACCATGCTGCTGCATCATGTGGGGATCAACGTCGCGCCGATAGACTTTGTCGACCGGTATCTGGACTGTGAACCGACTTGGACCGAAGGCAAAACCCGATACGGACCTGATCCATCCAAAGCTTACGCGGGAAATCCCCGCAAAATCCAGGGCGGATTCGGCTGCTTCTCCCCCGTGATCGAGCGGGCGCTCATCCAGGCCGTCGAAGCGTTTGCCCCCGGGCAATACGAGGTGTTGAACCTCGGCGGCATTTCACTCAAGGAATTGGAAACCTATATCGACAAGGGAATTCCCGCCGCCATTTGGGCCACCATCGGGATGCAGGAGGTCCCCTTCTATTACGAATGGGTATCTCCCGACGACGGGCTGACTTACCGCTATCCCGCCAGAGAACATTGCCTGGTGCTCGTGGGATACGACGACCAGCGGTATTATTTCAACGATCCTTATAACTCCAACGGTCTGGTGAGCTACAGCAAGGCCACAGTGGAAAAACGATATGAAACGCTCGGCCGTCAGGCAGTTGTGATCCAGCCGTCGCGCCAAGACGCCTATACAAACGACGACCTCAACGATGAGTCCGATCCCCTTGATTTCGCAGTCCAATACCCCATCCACTAAACATGACAAATACAATTCCGTCGGAATTGTAAAACCCCGCAGAGAAAACGGCGTGCCGTTTTCTCTGCGGGGTTCTGTCGTTTTATGAAAGGCTGGCTGCTCCGGCTTCGCTGTGGTATACTGATAAAAAAACAGTAAAGCAGGGATCCGGATGACCATACGGGATTATCAATCGGACGATTTGAGCGGCGCGGCGGCAATTTGGAACGATATCGTGGCGCGGGGAGACAGTTTCCCGGGAGACACCCCCCTGACGGCCGCGGAAGCGGACCGGTTTTTTTGTTCCCAGTCGCGCACAGCCGTAGCGGAGGAGGACGGGAAGATCGTGGGCCTTTATGTTCTTCATCCAAACAACATCGGCCGGTGTGCCCATATCGCCAACGCCTCCTACGGAGTGGCGGCCGGGCTGCGCGGACGCGGCCTTGGCCGGGCACTGGTGACCGATTCACTGGAAAGCGCCCGCAAACGCGGTTTCCGCGGCCTGCAGTTCAACGCGGTGGTGGCGGAAAACGCCGCAGCGGTCGCGCTGTATGAAAAGCTCGGCTTCGTGCGGCTCGGAACGGTGCCGGGCGGATATCGCCACGCGGACGGCCGCTTCGTCGACACCTATCTGTATTTTTATGACCTGACCCGCTGACCTCGATCACACGGATACCCGCGTGACAAAGAAATGCGGATGGTCCCGCAGTACCAAGGCGGCCTTCTGCTGCAGAGCAGCGGCGTCGAGAACATAGCAGGGCGCCTGTCCGAACGATCCGCGGATCAGTCCGCCCTCATCCATGAACTGCGTCAGCTTCCGGTATTCGGAGATCCAGCCGTCGAAATCGTGGCCGTAGAGAAAGCGCTCCCGTCCGTTGACGACGTAGCGGATCCGGTCTTTCGTCAGGGTGTAATCGCAGCCCGCGATTTCCTCCACCCCGTGCATAAAGGTGCAGGAGTTCAGGACTTCCCCGATAAACAGCAGCTTGCCTCCGCAGGCGGGCAGCTTCATAAAGGGGGAATGCGGGCCGAGCGGGGTGCAGTCCTCTTCATGATCCGCCGTCAGCGGGACGGCCAGACGGCCCCTGGCAAAGACGGAATGGGTGGGATGCACGCTCCGCACGACGCCCTCCATCCCCATAAAGGTGCGGGGCAGGAGCCCGATGCACGGAACCGTTGTACGGCTGTCGAAAACAGGCTGGGCGGGCGTGACGTTCAAATACGTCAACCCGGGCAGCAGCAGGGTTCCGGAGGGACCCAGCGCCCGCTGCAGAAGGTCCAGTACCTCCTCCGGCGTCTGCTTTGTCCCGATCGCCTTCATGGAGGAATGGACCAGGACGGTGTCTCCTTCTTCGATTCCCATTTGACGCAGCTGACGGATCATATCTTCCGGCATAATACGGACTCCTTTCTTCCAGGCGGTTATCCCGCCGGCCTGCGGCCGTCGGAGGGCTGCAGGGGGGTGATGATGTTTATTTCAAGGGCTGCCGGTTTCCCCGGGGATTCAGCTCTCCTTGTCTTCGAGGAGCTTGGCGCGGCAGGCTTCGAGCGCCTGTTTCTGCGCGTCGCCAACCTCCGGATAGGCGGGATTCAGCTTTTCCAGGGTTTCCACGATCACATCGGATACGAGCAGACGGGCATACCACTTTTTATCCGCCGGAATGACATACCAGGGCGCCGCCCTGGACGCGGTTTGGTTGACCGCCTGTTCGTAGGCGTCCATATATGCATCCCAATAGGCCCGCTCCGCGATATCGGAAGCGGAAAACTTCCAGTTTTTCGCCGGTGTGTCGATGCGGGAGAGGAAGCGGCGGCGCTGTTCCTCCTTGGAGATGTTGAGAAAAAACTTGATCACCGTGATCCCGTTTTCGGACAGATACGTTTCAAAATCCCGGATCTGGCGGTACCGCCGGTCCCACAGGCGGTCGTCGAGACAGCGGGCGGGCAGTTTCTGGGAATATGGGAGGTTGTGGACCTTTGCGACCAGCACCTCCTCGTAATATGAGCGGTTGAAAATGCCGATATTCCCCCGTTCGGGCAGGCGGCGGTGGATTCGCCAGAGGTAATCGTGGTCGAGCTCCTCCGCCGAGGGCTGTTTGAAGCTGCAGACCTGTACCCCCTGGGGATTGAGGCCGCTCATCACGTGTTTGATCGCGCCGTCCTTGCCGGCCGAATCCATGGCCTGGAAAATCAGCAGCAAAGCGTCCCGGTCCTGCGCGTAGAAGCGGTCCTGGAGCTCGGCCATCTTTTCCACGTTCTTCCGGAGCAGGGCGAGCCCTTTTTCCTTGCGCAGCCCGCCGTTCTGGTCGGTGTCGAACGCGGCGATGGAAAAGCTGCCTTTCTTGGTGAAGCGATAGGGTGCGGTGTCCAATTTTCAACCCTTCTTTCGGATTTCTGGCGTTAGTTTGCACCGTCCGCCCCGCCTGTATCCGCGTTGCGGACGGCCGCGGCGAAGGTGTCGGCAAAGGGCCGGATGCGTTCCTCATGAATTTGAGGCGGCTGTCTTCCTTCCTTGGTCAGGCTGTCGAGGATGGCCCGCACGATCAGCCGGTCAAATCCGGTCTGTCTGCCCAACTCCAGGTTTCCGCCGAAGGAGGCGGTACAGCACGCGTTTCGCAGAAGCGGCTCCGGCAGATTCTCTCGGATCAGCGTCTCTGTCTGCTCGTCGGCGGCGTTGCAGAGAAAGAAGGCAAAGGGCTTTCCGGCGAGCGTTTTCGCATATCGGATCAAATAGGCCCTCGCCCGGCGATGCAGACGGCCCGCCCGGATGCTGCCTCCGACGACAATGCCGTCGAAAGCGGCCGGATCCGGCTGTCCGGCAGACAGATCGGCTATGACCGGTTCCGGCAGGCCCGCCTTTTCCAGCGCAGCCGCGAACAACTCCGCACAGCGGGCGGTGCTGCCGGTTTTGGTGGCGTAGGCGATCAATATACGGGACATGGCGCAGCCCCCTTCTCTATTCTTCGGGCGAACCGGCCTCTTGGGGAAGTTCATAGCTTTTGACTGCGTCAAGCAGCCGGACACCGAGGGTCACGACCATGAAAAGCCCCTCCGGCCGGTATTCCTCGGCTTCCACGGCCCCTTCCCGACGGCAGAGTTCCGCCAGGGCGCCTTCCCGGAAGGGCAGGAGGAGACGAACCCGGCGGCGGTCGGGCGGCAATGCGGCAGCCACGGCTTCGAGCAGGGCGGAGAGTCCCTCGCCGGTTTTGGCACTGATACGCAGAGCGGCACGGTCCTCCCCGGGCAGGATATCATCTCCGTTTTCCAGGCGGTCGCACTTGTTGAAAACGGTCAGAATGGGACGGTCGGTGCAGCCGAGGGACACGAGCAAATCCCGGGTGACGGTGAGATGTTCGGCCGCCTCGGGGCTGGACGCGTCGCAGAGGTTGAGCAGCACATCGGCCCGGGCGGCCTCTTCCAACGTGGAGCGGAACGCGTCCACCAGATGGTGGGGCAGCCGCCGGACCAGGCCGACCGTGTCGATCAGCAGCACCTGGCGGCCGTCGGGCAGACGGAGAGCCCGGGCCGTCGGATCGAGGGTGGCGAACAGTTTGTCTTCCGCCAAAACCCCCGCATCGGTGAGGGCGTTCATGAGGGTCGATTTGCCGGCGTTGGTGTAGCCGACGAGGGCGACGGTGGGCATGCCGTCCTTCTTCCGGCGGACCCGCCGGGTTTCCCGCTGCCGTTCCACCTCCGTCAGCTGGAGCCGCAGATTCCGGATCCGGCGGCGGATGTGGCGCCGGTCGCTTTCCAGCTTGGTTTCACCGGGGCCGCGGGTGCCGATGCCGCCGCCCAGCCGCGACAGGGCGGTGCCCTGCCCGGACAGGCGGGGAAGCACATATTGCAGCTGGGCCAGCTCCACCTGCAGGCGGCCTTCGGCCGACCGTGCCCGCCCTGCGAAGATGTCGAGGATCAGCAGGGTGCGGTCGATCACCCGGCAGGGGAGGGCGTCTTCGAGATTCCGCTGCTGGGTAGCGGTCAGCTCCCGGTCAAAAATGACGAGATCGCATGCCGTGTTGCCGCATAGCTCCGCGAGTTCTTCCAATCGCCCCGCCCCGATGCAGGTGGCGGCGTTCGGGCTTTCGCGCTTTTGAACCAGACGGCCCTTCACCTCCGCCCCAGCGGTGCGGGCCAGCTCTTCGAGTTCGTCGAGGGAACTGTCGATATCGTATTCCCCGGTATCCACCGCCACCAGAATGGCGGTTTCGAGCTCCGGGACGGTCGTTTCGCGCTCTTCCATAAAAAAACCTCCTGACTGTGAGGATGCTGTGTGCTGTATATGACGTTAGTATACCATAAGTTTGAAGAAAACCATAGATTGCTTTCCAATCTATGACTAATCCCTCGTCTCCTGTCCATACTAATGTCAAACGTCAAAGAAAGGATGTATGCACATGGAGTTTAAAGGAAGCCGTACCGAGGCGAACCTCATGGCGGCCTTCGCGGGAGAAAGCCAGGCGCGCAACAAGTACACGTTCTATGCCTCTCAGGCGAGAAAAGACGGCTATATGCAGATCGCGCGGATTTTCGAGGAAACGGCCGCGAACGAAAAAGAACACGCCGAGTTGTGGTTCAAGCAGCTGCACGGCGGCAGCATGCCGGGAACGGCCGACAACCTGGCCGATGCCGCGGCGGGCGAGCATTACGAATGGACCCAGATGTACGCCGATTTCGCCAAGGTTGCCCGGGAAGAGGGGTTCACCGCCATCGCCACGACATTCGAGCTCGTCGCCAAGATCGAGAGCTTCCACGAGCAGCGGTATCTCAAACTGCGCGACAACCTGGATACCGGCAAGGTCTTCAAACGCGGCGCCGGTACCATCTGGGTCTGCCTCAACTGCGGCCATCTCTACACCGGCGAAACGCCCCCCACCCTTTGCCCGGTCTGCAAGCACCCGCAGTCCTATTTCCAGCTCCACATTGAAGACTATTGAGGCGTGGAAATGGATAAGAAAAAACGGAAAAGCGCCGGTCCGGCCCAGCAGGCCGCCATGCAGGATGCCGTGACGCTGCAGGAACAGGGCCGCGGGGACATTCTCTCCGACGTGCTCGGCAGCTACACCGGCACCGCCGAGAGCGGGGAACAGCCGGAGCAGGACGCGGACGATCTGTAATCTATATGAAACAGCACCGCCGGTGGCCCGGCGGTGCTGTTTTCTGCATGGCCCCGGGACTCTTGCTTTTCGAAGGATATCCATCGTATAATGGATACGGAAATCATCCCCGGAAAGGAGGATCCGCATGGCCGCGCGCCTGCCCGATGTTTCGCCGCTGCTCGATGCAGCCGGACTGCCCCTGCACGGTTTTTGCCGCTTTGACGACCTCGGCGGCCATCAGCTTCCCTGCCGGGCGGCCGCGCGGCTGCCGGAGGAGGCTTCTGTCGTCATCGTGGCTCTGTTTCCCTACCGTTTTCCGGACGACGGCCTTCCCCGCAATTTGTCCCGCTACGCCTGCGTCCCGGATTATCACCGGACAGCCGGCGAGGTCCTGCATTCTGCAGCCGAACGGCTTGCACGGCGGTATCCCGCCTTCCGTTTCGAACCGTTTATCGACAACTCTCCCATCCCCGAAGTGCGTGCGGCCTCTCTCGCGGGGCTTGGACGGATCGGCGACCACGGCTTGCTGATCCATCCGCAGTTCGGTTCGTACGTGTTTATCGGCACCATCGTCTGCGACGCCCCCTGGCCCGTGCCGCGGGGAGAGCTCGCCTTCTGTCCGCACTGCGGCGCCTGCACGAAGGCCTGCCCCGGAAATTGTCTGACCGCCGGACGGCCGGACCGCAGCCGCTGCCTCTCCGCCCTCACACAGAAAAAAGGTGCGCTCACCGCCGAAGAGGAGGGGCTGATCCGCCAGAACGGCCTGCTCTGGGGATGCGACACATGTCAGGACGTCTGTCCGGAAAACGCCGGCGTCCTATGCGATCCCCACCCCTGTTTTGAGGAGTATCGGCCTATGGCCGGCCCGGCCGATTTTGACGATCTCGCCGGCAAGGCGTACGGCTGGCGGGGAAAAGCGGTTTTGCTCCGGAATTGGAATCTCCGGCCGCGCTGACTCCCGTTTGATCCGGGCCGTACATTTTGGCACCGAAACACCACGCAGAACAGGCAAAAGCCGGACGGAAGGTTTTCCGTCCGGCTTTTTTACGCATCCCTGGCGGCGACGACATCCACGCCGGTGTCCAGGATGTTGGAAACGATTACCTGCCCGGCCTTCACAGGGGCCGCTGCCCGCACCTGCCGCAGCAGGGCGGCCGCTTCTCTCACCCGGTCCCGGGGAATAGGCTCCCGCGTCTTGACAGGCAGGCGGGGATGCACGCCTCCGTCCAGCGCCACGGTCGCGGTGAGTACCCGCACCGGGTCCAGAAGCTCCTGCTTCGCGTACGCCTCGCCCCGGGGACAGGCGTTGCCGGTCACCCGGAGTTCGTCCCCTTCCTCTACTGTCAGGCGGCACCCCTTGGGGCAGACGATGCATACAAGCTGTTTCATGCCGATACCTCCCCTGTATCCAACGAGACGATCAGCGGTCCTGCCGCCGCCTTTAATAAAGCCGCGGGCACGGCCAGCCGCTCCATCTCACCCGGTGCCAGATGATCCCGGCGCCGGCGCAGCATTTCCTGCCCGCCGGCGGAAACGACGATGCAGGCGTTCTCATAAATCCCGTTAACACGGAAAAAAATCTCTGCCGTCTTCTGGAGCTTCTCCGGCTGAATCCGCTGAGGGACGGTATAGGTGACGCCGCTTCCGGCCTGTACCTCGAGGGGGGCGGACGGGGCATCCGACTGAACCGTACCCATGGCATAGGCCGCAGCGGCGCGGCCGGCCTTCTGGCTCTCAAGGGTCACGAAATCCACCAAATCGTGCACATGCACGCTGTTGCCGCAGGCAAAAACACCCGGCAGCCCCGTCTGCATCGATTCATCGACCAGCGGCCCGTTGGTGCGGGGATCGATGGGCACTCCCGCGCTCCTGGAGAGTTCGTTTTCCGGGATCAGCCCCACCGACAGCAGAAGGGTATCGCAGTCGAAAATCCTCTCCGTTCCCGGGACCGGCCGGCGCTTGTCGTCCACCGCCGACACCACCACCTGCTCCACCCGGTTCCGTCCCCGGATTTCGGTGACGGTATGGGACAAATAAAGCGGAATGCCGAAATCGTCCAGACACTGGGTGATGTTGCGCTGCAGCCCGCCCGAATGGGGCTGCAGCTCGACACAGGCGAGCACCTCAGCGCCCGAGAGGACCATCCGCCTCGCCATAATAAGCCCGATGTCGCCCGAGCCGAGGATCACCACCCGCCGGCCGACCATCTGTCCTTCGATGTTGAGGTACCGCTGGGCACATCCGGCAGTGAATACCCCCGCCGGACGGCTGCCGGGGATGCCGATGGCTCCCCTCGTCCGCTCCCGGCAGCCCATGGCCAGCACCAGCGCATCCGCCCGGTATTCCTGATAGCCCTCCGCCGGGCTGACGGCCCGGACCACCCGGTCGGGGGTGATGTCGAGAACCATTGTATCGGTGCGGATCTCCACCCCCGCTTCCTCGGCCATCCGGACAAACCGGGCGGCGTATTCCGGCCCGGTGAGCTCTTCTTTGAAATAATGCAGCCCGAAACCGTTGTGGATGCACTGATTGAGTATGCCACCCGGCTCGGTGTCCCTCTCGAGCACGACCACCCGCGGGCATCCGGCCTCCTTCGCGGCCACAGCCGCTGCCAATCCGGCTGGCCCGCCCCCGATCACAAGCAGCGGAATCGATTGTTCCTTCATGGAATGTTCCCCTTTCCCTTACAGTTCGCCCGTGAGCATTTGGGTGCCCGGGCCGTCCTGCGGAACGGCGGTCATCGGCACGCCGAGCTCCCTCGACAGGATCGCCGTCACGCGCGGGCCGCAGAAGCCCCCCTGGCAGCGTCCCATTCCCGCGTTGCAGCGCCGCTTGACCCCGTCGACGGAACCCGCGGGGATCGGTTCATGGATCGCTGCAACCACTTCGCCCTCGGTGACGGTCTCGCAGCGGCACACCACCCGGCCGAAAAGCGGGTTTTCCGCCGCCATGGCGGCCCGCTCCTCGTCGGAGGCGGAGCGAAACGGCCGGGGACGGGGACAGAGTTTGAAATCCGTGCGGGGTTCGAGCGTCAGCCCTGCCTTTTCGAGCAGCTCCACCCCGACCTTCGCCAAAGCCGGAGCGCTCGTCAGACCGGGGGATTTGATCCCGCAGAGATTGAAGAACCCGGGCACGCCGGGCGCCTCCTCCGCAATGAAATCGTCCGCACCTCCGGCGCGCGCGCTTACGGCCCGTACTCCCGCAAAATTCCGGATGGATTCCCGCAGATTGAATCCGGGGACCGATCGGCGGGCCTGTGACGCCACATAGGCGAGCCCTTCCGCCGTCACGGACGTATCGTCGGGATCCGGCTGCGCCTCGGCGTCGGGTCCCACGATCAGGTTGCCGTGAACCGTAGGCGAGACGAGGACGCCCTTCCCAAGACGGGACGGACACTGGAAAATCGTCGCCTTCGTCAGCTCTCCCTGTGATTTATCGAGCAGATAATACTGCCCCTTGGAGGGGCGGATGTCGAACGTGTGGGGGGCGATCAAATCGTTCACCCGGTCCCCGTGCGTGCCCGCGGCGTTGACCACAAACCGGCTCCACAGCTCCTGTCCCGCCGCGGTCGTCAGGCGAAAACCGCCCTCTTCCCGCCGGATGGACACCACCTCGTGTTCGGGCAGAAATTCACAGCCGTTCACCACCGCCGTCTCGGCCAGAGCCAAGGCAAATTCCCACGGGCTGATGATGCTGCCTGTCGGGGCGTACAGCGCCCCGGCCACCTCCGCGGCGAGCTGAGGCTCCCGCTTCCGGGCCTCCTCACCCGTCAGAAGCTCGAGACCCGGCACGCCGTTCTGTACGCCCTTGTCGTACAAATCGTTCAGCAAGGGAAGCTCCGCTTCCGACAACGCCACCACCAAGGAGCCGTTGTTCCGAAAAGGAATGCCCAGAGCCGGGGCCAATTCCCGGATCCGTGCGTTTCCCTCTACATTGCAGCGGGCCATCAGGGTACCGGGTTCCGGATCGTATCCCGCATGGACAATGCCGCTGTTGGCCCGCGTCGCTCCGGCTGCCACGTCGTTGCTCCTCTCCAGGAGCGCCGTTTTCACCCGATACTGGCTCAGCTCAAAAGCCAGGGCACACCCGGTGATTCCGCCGCCGACAATCGCCACATCGTATCTGCGCATCTGTTCCGCCTTTCCGTGCCGAGAAGAAGGCGCAAAAAAACGCACCAAAACAGATCCGCCAAGGCGGACGCTGTTCTGGTGCGGCTCTCAACTCTGGCACCTAAACATTCAAATGTGGATATAGTATAGCACCTTTTGCGGCGGCTGTCTATACCCCGGACGGAATTTTTGAAGCCGTCCGTCGGTTGAGGCATTCCGACGTGACCAGCATGAGAAATGCAAAAACCAGCAGATACAGCGGATACAGGCCGATGGCGCCATGCGAAGCCATGAGTCCGAACAGAGGCGGCATAAAGGTGGTCCCGGCATAGGCGCACGCCATCTGGATGCCAATAATCGCCTGCGAATTCTCCTTCCCGAAATTGAAGGGGGTGGAATGGATGACCGCCGGATAGATCGGCGCGCAGCCGATTCCCAGAAGGATCAGCCCGAACAGCGCCGCCAGATTGGTCGGCAGCGGAACGGCGATACATCCCGTTCCGGCCAAAGACGCCGCGATACCGATCCGGATCAGGCGCTTATCTCCGAGCTTGTCGGCCGCGAATCCGCAGAGAAACCGGCCGCCCGTAATGCCGAGATAGAACAGCGAGGCGAACCTGGCGGCGGTATCGGCCCCCACACCGCGGTGCTGCACCAGATAGCTGCTGGCCCAGAGACCGGCCGTTTGTTCCAGCGCACAGTAGGCGAAAAAGGTCACGAGTATCAGCGGCACCCCCCGGATGCGCAGCGCCTGCCGCAGGCCAAGAGGCCCAGCGGTACCCTCTTCCTGTCCGCCTGCCGGCCCTCTCCGCTTCCAAAGCGGCAGACTGATAAAGAGAACGGCCGTCAGGGCAATTTGTATGAAACCGACGACGCGGTATCCGCTGTTCCAGCCATATCCGCCCGTCAGGCAGGCCCCCATGATATAGGGGCTGGCCGCGGCGCCGACACCCCAGAAACAATGCAGCCAGCTCATGTGGCGGGACGCGAAATGCAGGGCCACATAGTTGTTCAGCGCGGCATCGACCGCCCCGGCGCCCAATCCGTACGGAACAGCCCATAGGCACAGCAGAAAAAACGAATGGGACAGCGAAAATCCAAACAAAGCGGCCGCCGTCATGAAAACGCTGACGGCCGTCACCAGTCCCGCGCCAAATCGGCGGGTGAGCCGGTCGGACAGCAGGCTGGACACGATCGTCCCGCCGGCGATGATCATCGTCACGATCCCCGCAAAAGAAACCGGGACGCCCAGATCGGCATGCATGACCGGCCATGCGGACCCGATCAGGGAATCGGGCAGTCCGAGGCTGATGAATGCGATATAAATGATGGCAAGCAATAGTGAAACCACAAAATCCACTTCCTTTTCCGACTGGCGGACATGACGGTCTCATTATAATCGCTGAGGACGGAATCGTCTATAGGAACATAAAAAAACGGGTTGCCGTTTGACAGCGGCAACCCATTTTTTACGTTCCTTGCCATTCAGGCGGGAACCAGCACTTTGTCGAGTTCCTCGGCAAACGCCTCATACGGACGGGCGCCGATCAGATTGCCGACCAGCTCGCCATCCCGGAATATCGCGACGTTCGGGATACTCTGGACATGATAACGGGCCGCGAGATCCGGCTCTTCGTCCACGTCCACCTTGCCGACCACCACCCGGCCCTCGTATTCCTCCGCGAGGCGGTCGATAACGGGTGCCAGCATCTTGCAGGGCATACACCAGCTGGCCCAGAAATCGACCAGCAGAACGCCCGGCTGCGCCAGAGCGGCGTCGAATTGCGCGGCGCTGAAATGTTTGGCTGCCATGTTTTATTCCTTCTTTCTCTTTGTATACAGCCGGTTTTCTCTTCGGAAAGCCGTTTATGGATGGTATATGCAAAGGCGGTTCCATTTATCCGCCGTACCGCCGATTTACCGCAGGGAGCGGGCCGCATCCTGCGCAGCGATCAGGCCTTCGCCCACGGCTTTCGCAATCTGCAGCGGCAGTCCCGTGCAGTCCCCGGCGGCGTACAAGCCGGGGATGTTCGTGTGCATGGACCGGTCCACGGCCACGTAGTGCCCATCGAGCACGAGACCCGGGACCAGGGCGTCGGGGGCCGACACCTCCCGAAGAACAAACACCACATCGCAGGGCAGCGTCCGCCGTTCCTCGACCTGTCCGTCCGCAGGCAGGAAGGAAAACCCCTCCATCCGGTCCGCGCCTTCGATTTTCGGCTGTTTGCCCAGATGGTACGGGATGTCCGGCGGCAGACTGCCGAGCAGCCCCCGCACGGAGGGCGCCGCCACAACCTGCACATCGACGCCGATGCCTTTCAGAAACCGCGTTTCCTCCGCAAGATCGAGGGCGTCCCCGGTCACGACGGCGCGCTTGCCCCGATAGAGCATGCCGTCGCAGGTGGCGCAGGTGCTGACCCCCCGGCCCATGAAGGCTTCCTCTCCCGGCAGAGATGCGCCGCTCTTGGCGCCGGTGGCGAGGATCAAGCGCCGTCCTTCCACCACCTCGGTCCCCATCGCCGCGGCAAAGGTATCCCCCATCGGCAGAATCGAGGTCACCCGGCCCATGATAAATACCGCACCCGCTTCCTCCGCCTCACCGCGCATCTTGCGGAGCATCTTCTCGCCCGACAGGCCTCTCATACCAAGATAATTGTCGATCTTCTCGGATCGATACAGGGGATTCAGGCGGAAATCGTTCGACAGCACCGCACAGGTTTTGCCTCTCGCCGCGGCATTGACCGCCGCCGAAAGTCCCGCCGGCCCCCCGCCGACAATCAATATGTCATACACGCCTGTTCACTTCCTATGTAGGCCGGAGCGGAGCTCACAGCCTGGATTTTTTAAGCAGCATGGAATTGGTCACGACCGATACCGAGCTGAACGCCATCGCCGCTCCCGCAACGATGGGATTCAGGAACCCGAGCGCCGCCACCGGGATGCCGATGCAGTTGTAGAAAAATGCCCAGAACAGATTTTGCCGGATTTTGCGCATCGTGGCCCGGGAAAGCTTGATCGCGGAGACCAGCGGCACGATTCCCGCGCCCACCAGCACCACATCGCCCGATTCCATCGCAATATCGGTGCCGCTTCCCATGGCAAAACCCACGTCCGCCGCCGCCAGAGCCGGGGCGTCGTTGATGCCGTCCCCCGCCATCGCCACGACGAGGCCCTTCCGTTTCTCCTGCTCGACCGCTTCCACCTTGCCTTCCGGCAGCACTTCGGCGATCACCTCGTCCACCCCGACCTGTCTGGCAATGGCCTCGGCGGTGCGGTGATTGTCTCCTGTAACCATCATAGCGCGAATGCCGAGCTGATGCAACTCTTTTAGGGCCGGCGCTGAACTGGCCCGCACAGGATCGGCCACGGCGGCGGCTCCGGCCGGCTGGCCGTCCACGGCAATCAGGAGAACGGTCTTGCCCTCCTGTTCCAGGGTTTCCGGTGAGAACGCGAAGGGGATCCCCCGCTCCTCCATCAGCCGCCTCGACCCAATGAGCAGCTCATGCCCCTCGACAGTGGCGGCAATGCCCCGCCCGGTCAGAGACTCAAAGGAGGCGGGCGCGGGCAGGGATTCCCCGACTCCCAGCCGGACGCTGTCCGTCACCGCCCGGGCGACTGGATGCTCCGACCGGGATTCGGCTGCCGCCGCAAGGCGGAGCAGCTCGTCCTTCCCGATGGCTCCGCACGTTTCGACGTCGGTTACCGCCGGTTTGCCTTCGGTGACGGTACCGGTCTTATCCAAAATCACCACCCCGATTTTGCAGGCGGTCTCCAGCGCGTCCGCGCTCTTGATGAGCACCCCCATGCTCGCAGCCCGGCCGGTCCCGACCATCAGGGCGGTCGGGGTGGCGAGACCTAGGGAGCAGGGACAGGCGATGACGAGCACCGCCACAGCCCTGGTGATCGCCTCTTCCACCGATCCCATCAGCCACAGCGTCAGCCCAAAGGTCAGGAGCGCCACCCCGATGACCGCGGGGACAAAAATCGCCGAGACCCGGTCGGCGAGCTTTTGTATGGGGGCCTTGGAGGACTGCGCTTCCTCCACCAGCCGGATGATCCCGGACAGGACGGTGTCCCGCCCCACCCCGGTCGCCCGCACGGTCAGGGAACCCGTCCCGTTGACGGTTCCGCCGAACACCTGGGCGCCCGGTTCTTTCTCGACCGGCATACTCTCGCCGGTCAGCATGGACTCGTCCACAGCCGAGCGGCCTTCTTCCACCAGGCCGTCCACCGAGATGCTTTCCCCCGGATGGACGAGCACGAGATCGTCCTTCCGGATATCGGCGGCGGAAATAGTCTCCTCCCGGCCGTCCCGCAGCACGGTAGCGGTTTTCGGCTGCAGGTTCATCAGCATTTCGATTGCCGCAGAGGTCTTGCCCCTAGCCCTGGTTTCGAGCAGCTTGCCGAGCAGCACCAGGGTGATGATGATGACGGCGCTCTCAAAATACAGATGCGTGCCGCCCGTAAAAACGTTGTAGGCACTGTATCCCCACGCGGCCGTAGTGCCCAGAGAGACGAGCACGTCCATGTTTGGGCTGCGGTTCATCAGGGACAGAAACGCGCCTTTATAAAAGCGCCAGCCGATGAGAAACTGCACCGGCGTGGAAACGATCAGCTGCCACCAGCCCATATGCAGCAGATGGGTGATATGAGCATGGGGAGCGGCGAACATCAGCACCATCATCAGCAGAAACGGAAGAGAGAGGATCCCGGAAACGATGACCATGATCGTCAGTTCCCGCAGCTCCCGCCGGCGGAAGGCCGCTTTGTCCTCCACCACATGGTATCCGGCCGCCTTGACCGCCTTTTCCAAAGCAGCGCGTTCGGCCCCTTCTCCCGCCAGCGTCAGCTTGGCCCGCTGGTTGGCATAGCTGACCTCGGCCGCCGCCACACCGGGCACCCCTTTGAGGGCGTGCTCCACCGCCGCCGCGCACCGCACGCAGGTCATCCCGCCGATCTGCAGCTCCAGTTCCCCTGTTTCCCGCTTGTTATCCATGCTGTGATCCTTCCCGTTTCGCGTCAGTCCGTCACCGTATAGCCGGCATCGGACACGGCTTTCACCAGCGCCTGCCGATCGGCTTTGCCCACCGCGTATTTGACTTCCGCCGATTTGCCCACCAAACTGACCTGCACGGTCTTGACGCCTTTGACGGCTTTGAGCGCTTCCTCCACCCGTTTTTGGCAGTGCCCGCAGGTCATTCCTTCGATTTTCAGGGTGAGCTGTTCCTGTTTGTCAAACATTCCGTCACGCTTCCTTTCCTTCTGGCTCGAATTTATAATATACCAATTTCGTATAGATTTCAAGGAAAACTTTTCCGGAAGAGGAAATTCCGGTCAAATCAAATCCATTGTTCCTCGTCGCTGCCGTCCGTATAGCCGTCCGAGAGGGACGACGATTCGTCAAAGCGGACCATCCGCATCATCCCGCCAAAAGCGAGGGAGGCGATCAGGCCGGCCGTCACCAGCAGCGCCGCGATCTGGACGCCGCGGCGGCGGGCCTTGCTGTCGTCCCGCGTCGACAGCGCCAGAACGATGCCCCGGATCAAAAAGGGGACCGGCAGGAGCGTGAGCATGACGATGTTGACGTTAGCCGCGGTGTACCCGTCCTTTTTAAACGTATCCCCTAGCCCTCCGAAATTGAGAAAGACGAAGAGGAAGGCCGCCATGACGGCCGCTCCCACCAACACAAGGAACAGCGAATCAAACGCATGCTCGCGGTGGCGGCGGACATAACCGATATAGGAATACACACCCGTGCCCAGACAGCCGATCGCGGCGATAAACAAAAAAAGATTGGATCGGAAATAGCTTGTCTCCATTCCGCCTTCGCTATGCATCCCCGCCTGAAAAAACACCGATACGGCGATCAGCAGCGCGGCGGCCGCTAAGTATGCGATGGACTTGGCAAAACGCGTTATGTTCATATATGTCCGTCCTTTCAAGGCGCGCCCGGACGATAGACGCGCCGTCCTATGAAATCGGCCGAAACCATCTATTTACAGTATAAAGAAAAGCGGACCGCTTCGCAACCCCTGCCGTCATTCCCGATCGATAAAATGCCGAATAGGGCCCTGGAGATCCCCCAGAAACGGAACCGCGCTTTTCGGATATACGGGGATATCGTGCACCCGATCCAGCGGTATCCAATGAAATTCCATGCTGGTCCGTCCACCGTCATGCGATTCCCGGCCCGTCCATACGCCGTTTCGCGGCGTCACCCCGCCGGCAATGAACACCTGATAAAAGAGACAAATTTGATGGCAGGGCCTGTCTCCCCACTGAAAGAAAATCTCGCCCACCCATGAAAGCTCGCCGACCACGACCTCCGCACCGATTTCTTCCAGAAATTCACGTTTCAGGGTTTCCTCGTTCGTCTCGCCAAAGGCGACATGTCCCCCCGGAAATGCAAAATTATCCTCGTTTGCGGGCTTTTGCAGGAGAACCCGGCCGTCGTGAACACAGAGTCCGGCCACCCGGTAGGAAAACACGAATTCCTCCGTTTGAAACAGGATATCCGGCATCTCCTATTCCCTCCGTATCGGCGCGGCGGTTCGGGGAACATCCCCGAACCGCCCGCATTTTCTGTGTGCTATGCCCTATGCCATTTGACCCCCTGCGGGGTGTCCTCCAACACGATCTGCCGATTCTTCAGCTCATCCCGGATCCGGTCGGCCTCGGCCCAGTTTTTGTTTTGGCGCGCCGCAGTCCTGGCTGCGATCAGCGCCTCGATCTCGGCGTCGAGATTTTCTTCCTTCCGATCGTACAGCAGCCCCAACACGCCGCAGAGTTCGTCGAAAAGGACTCTCGCCGCCTCACAGGTCGCCTTTGACGGCTGACCAGAACCAAGAAGGATATTGATGTCCTTCGTCAGCTCAAACAAAGCGGCAATGGCATCGGCGGTGTTGAGATCGTCGTCCATCGCGGCGATGAACTGCTCCCGCCGCTCCCCGCATTTCGCGGCAAATGCTGCATCGGCTTCTCCCTCGGGCGCGGCCGCTTCCGCGTCGGCGAGGGCGCCCCGGCAATTGTAGAGGCGGTCGAGCGCCGCCTTGCCCTGTCCGATGATCTCGGCGTTGTAGTTGATCGGGCTGCGATAGGACGAGGAGATGAGGAAAAACCGGATCGGCTCATACCCCATCTGCTCCGCCACATCCCGGACAGTGAAGAAATTGCCGAGGGATTTGGACATCTTTTTATTGTCGACGTTAATATACCCGTTGTGCATCCAATACCGGGCGAAGGGTACGCCGTTGCAGCATTCGCTCTGCGCCACTTCGTTTTCGTGATGGGGGAAGATCAGGTCCTGTCCGCCGCAGTGGATGTCGATGGTTTCGCCGAGGTAGCGCCTCGCCATGGCGGAGCATTCGATGTGCCAACCCGGCCGGCCTTCGCCCCAGGGAGAGGGCCAGGCGGGTTCACCCGGCTTCGCCGCTTTCCAGAGCGCAAAATCCAGCGCGTCCTCCTTTTCCTCCCCGATCCCGATCCGGGCGCCCGATTCCAGATCGTCGATGGGCTGATGGGAGAGCTTGCCGTAATGTTCATCTTTTCGGGTGCGGAAATAGACGTCCCCGTTCGCGGCCGGATACGCGTATCCCTTCTCGACCAGCCCGCCGATCAGGGACAGGATCTCCTCCATGTTTTCCGTTGCCCGGGGATGGACGGTGGCCTCCCGCACGCCGAGGCCTTTGGCATCCTTCCAAAATTCCTCGATGTACCGCTCCGCGATCACATCGTAGGCCACCCCTTCTTCGTTTGCGCGGCGGATGATTTTGTCGTCGATATCGGTGAAATTCTGGACGAAGCGCACCTGGTATCCCCGCCATTCCAGATAGCGGCGCAGCACATCGAACACGCACAGCGGGCGGGCGTTGCCGATGTGGATGAAATTGTAGACCGTGGGGCCGCAGGCGTAAATTTTGACGACACCGGGTTCCAGGGTCACAAGCTCTTCCTTCTGACGGGTCATCGTGTTGTAGATTTTCATGGCACTTCCTCCGTATGCTCTTTGATTGGATGGTCCCCGGCTGCGGCTTCCAGCCGGTTCACCTGCTGCCGCAGCACCTCGAGCTGATGTTCCAGACGGCAGATTTCCTGTGATACCGGGTCGGGAATGTGGATCTGGTCGAGATCCACGATTTTCGCCCCGTTGCGCTTCACCACCCGGGCGGGCACGCCCACCGCCGTGGAATGGTCCGGAATATCCGACAGCACCACCGCTCCGGCCGCGATGCGCACATCGCTGCCGATCTCGATCGGCCCCAGCACCTTGGCGCCGGAGCCCACCATCACATGGTTGCCGAGAGTCGGATGGCGCTTGCCTCTATCCTTCCCCGTACCGCCGAGGGTTACTCCCTGATAGATCGTGCAGTCGTCCCCAATGACGGTGGTTTCGCCGATAACCACGCCGGTGCCGTGGTCGATAAACAGACGTCGTCCGATCGTGGCGCCGGGATGAATCTCGATGTTGGTGCGGCGCACGCACCGCTGGGAGATCCAACGGGCAAGAAATTTCAGATTATGCCGGTAGCACCAGTTGGCCCGCCGATGGGACCGCACCGCCTTGTATCCGTTATACAGCAGCATCACTTCAACCACCGAGCGGGCGGCCGGATCCCGGTCCCGGATGCAGGCAATATCCTCTTTCATGCGTTCAAACATGATCAATCCCTCCTCTCCATAGGCGGCATCGCCGCCCGGAATCCCTTGTTTGGGATGTACAAATCCGTTATTTTGCCGTGATCGAATCCCGAGTCCCGGACCTTTCTTTCATAGGGGATCATCCGAGCGGCCTGGTCCGGGCCGGTTTTCATACGGAAAACGTACCCGGGGATCGGGAGCCGCACGGTGTGAGCGCCGCGGCGTTCCGGTATGGCCGTACATCCGATCCGCCGGCCGCCGCGCGCGGGCGCTTCATTTTTCCTCAGAGATCCGATTTTCCTCTGAAACCCGCACTATGCCAAAACGCCGCCGGCCGTTTCCGGCTCAATCCATAAGGAGCGACGGTCCCGAAATTTTTTAGGGGTCATACGCCTATCGCTCCAAGCCCCTAAAACAACAAAACCTCCGACATGGCGCAATGGCCATATCGGAGGTGCCAAAAGCACGGTTCCACTCCCTGGTTTCACTCAAACGGGCGCAAAGCGCCCGGCCCGCTAACGGCGGCCAACCGTCCGGAGATACTGCGGCGGAGTCGTTCCGCCGGTTCCCCCCGGCTGCCGGCGGACGGATCCGCCGCGGGTGCATTTCGCCGGTCCCCCACGCAAAACGCTCACAGCCAACGGCGTTTTTTCTCTGGCGCGGGATGTTCCGGCTACTTCTCCCGGTTGCATGTCCCCTATTGCCCGCAGAGCGGGCTTATTTCTATTATAATCCACTTCTGGAAAAAATCCACACTTATTTTTCGTCTGTCTTGCCGCCGGCGAAATAACGCCGTCCTGCCCAGACATACTGGAACCCCGAGATCAGGGTGAGGACGACCGACACCCAAATGAGGATCTGTGCGATCAGGACCGGCAGGGTAAACGCCAGATACGGCAGTCCCGCTCCGGCCAGAAGGCCGGTCTGCCAGGTGGAAAACTCCAGCGCCACGATCATGACGAGAATGGAAACGAACTGGGCGACCGTCTTCGCCTTGCCCCAGATGCTCGCCGCGATCACCACGTCCCCCTTGGCCGCCATCAGCCGCACCGACGTGACCATGAATTCCCGGCTGAGGATCAGCATGACCGCGAACACGTCCAGCTTTCCGATCGCCAGAAAGGCGAGGAACGCCGCGGTGGTGAGCATTTTATCCGCGATGGGATCCAGGAATTTGCCGAGATTGGTCACGAGCCCCCGGCCCCGGGCGATCTTGCCATCGAACAGATCGGTCAGCGCGGCAGCGCCGAAGACCAACCCCGCCACGATGTAGTGAAACGGAAAATCCACCATCATCAGTATCAGAAATACAGGCGCCAAAACAATGCGCGCCACGGTCAGGCGATTCGGCAGGTTCATGAAAGTACCAAGCCTTTCCTTATCATAATCGAGAGGCGGCCGTATAAACCGCGGCGGGACTGCACAAGCCCGGCCCGCTTACACCCGTTCTCCAAGCAGGTCCCAGTCGAGGCAGTCGGTGATCTGCACCCGGATCAGATCCCCGGGTGCCACCCGCGTTTTGGTCGTGAAAAAGACTTTGCCGTCGATATCGGGGGCGTCCGCCGCGCTCCGCCCGAACCAGCATTCCGCGTATTTGTCAAAGCTCTCCACCAGCACTTCAAGGGTCTTGCCCACCTGGGCACGGTTGTAATCGTCCGCAATCCGCTCCTGCGTCTGCATGACGATGTCCCGCCGATGGTTCTTCACCTCGTCCGGGATTTGTCCCGGCAGGGACGCCGCAGGCGTTCCCTCCTCGCTCGAGAAGGCAAAGCAGCCCAGCCGCTCAAACCGAACCTCCTTGATAAAGGCACACAGCTCCTCAAAATCCGCCTCGGTCTCTCCGGGGAAGCCGGTCATGACCGTGGTACGCAGCACCACCCCGGGCAGCGCGTCCCGTATCCGACCGAATAGAGCCGTCAGGCTCTCCCGGTCACCCGGACGGTTCATGGCCCGCAGCACCCGGCCGCTGCAATGCTGCAGCGGCACGTCGAGATACCGCAGGATTTTCGGCTGCCGCGCCATAACCGCGAGCAGCTCGTCATCGATGTGTTCCGGATAGCAATAGAGCAGCCGTATCCAGCAAAGGCCGTCGATGGTACAGAGCCGCTCGAGCAGGTCGGGCAGCAGAGAACGGCCCTCCCGGTCAAACCCGTACATGGTGGTATCCTGCGCGACGAGAATCAATTCCTTGACCCCGCCGGCGGCGAGCTCCTCCGCCTCCCGGATGAGAACCTCCATATCCCGGCTGCGCAGATTGCCGCGGATCAGAGGGATGGCGCAGTAGGCGCAGCGGTTATTGCAGCCGTCCGCGATCCGCAGATACGCGAAAAAGGAGGGGGTCGTCAGCAGCCGGGGTCCGTCTAAAACCCATTGGCAGCGGTCGGGGAAACGGGTCATCCGGCCACCCGAAAGCACGGTCTCCACCGCTTCTGCGATGTCGCCGTTGGCGCCGAGACCGAGCACGCCGTCGCATTCCGGCAGCTCCTTGACCAATTCGTCCTGATACCGCTGCGCCAGACAGCCGGTCACGACGATGCCGCGGATCTGGTTTTCCTTCTTTAACTGGGCAAATTCCAATATGTTGTCGATGGACTCCCGTTTCGCGTCCTCAATGAAGCCGCAGGTGTTGACCACCACCACGTCCGCGAGACCGCTTTCGGCGGTGATCTCATACCCCGCGTCCCGCAGACGGGCGAGCATCAGTTCCGCGTCCATCTGGTTTTTGGGGCATCCGAGGGAAACCATACCCACCTTGCCTTTTCGTGCTGCCATACATTTTCCGCCTTTCCCGGGTTCCGGTCAGGTCTCCTCCGGAAGGTCCGCCTCCGCCTGCCGGAACGCACGGCGGATATCGTCGTATGAAAAGCCCTGCCGCGCGAGAGCCGCGGCGGTTCGGCGCCGGTCGTCGGCGTCTTGCAGCCTATTATAGTATTTTTTGCGCAGCATTGCAAGGGCCAGGTCCGCATCCGCGATTCCTGTCCCTTCCACCGCCTCTTCCGCCAGCTCCCGCCCGATTCCCTTTCCGCACAGTTCCTGGATGGCCCGGCGGCGGGGATAGAGACGGTGCAGCTGATAGTCCCGGGCCAGGCGGGCGGCATAGGCCTCATCGTTCACCAGTCCCAGCTCCTCCATCCGGCCGGCCACGGCCGCAGCCGCCTCCGTCCGGTCGGATTGAAAACGTCCTTTTTCCCGGCAGAGGCGGTCGGTGAGCTCCTTTTTGGAATAATCCCGCTTGGAGAGGAGATAGAGCGCCTTTTCCCTGGCACGGGTCTGCCTTGACAGCTCCAGCAGCGCCTCGAGCTCCTCTTCCGAAAGAGAGGAGCCGGCCTTTAAGGACGACTCCTCCCACACTCGCAGATCGATCTGAACATCCGGAGCACCGTCAAACGACAACTGCACCTGATGCCCTCGTATCCGCCGTATATCGGTAATGATCATCATTCGTCCACGACAATGTCGAGCTTGCTTTTGGCGCTCGACGATGTGTACTGAGCGGCGGCCTCAAGCGGAATCTCCACCGGCGCGCGGTCTTCCTTCGGCGCGCGGGCGGCGGCGGTCTGCTTCTGGAATTCCTCGCGCACCAGCGCTTCGATTTCCGCCGCCAGGGCCTTGTTCTCCCGCAGATACTCCTTGAGCTTGTCCCGACCCTGACACAGGCGGTTGTCCTTATAAGAGAACCACGAACCCGACTTCTGGATGATCTCAAACCGGACGGCCAGGTCGATCAGTTCGCCCTCCCGGGAAATGCCCTGCCCGTAAATCACGTCGAACTCCGCCTCTTTGAAAGGCGGCGCCACCTTGTTCTTGACCACCCGGACCCGGGTGTGGGATCCGACGGCCTCTCCGCCGTTTTTCAGGGTTTCGGTCCGGCGGACATCCAGGCGGACCGACGCGTAATATTTCAGGGCGTTGCCGCCCGCGGTCACCTCGGGGTTGCCGTACACCACCCCCACTTTCAGGCGGAGCTGGTTGATGAAGACGGCGATGCAGTTGGATTTGCCCACCGCGCCCGCGAGCTTGCGCATCGCCTGGGACATCAGACGGGCCTGCAAACCGACATGGCTGTCCCCCATTTCGCCCTCGATTTCGGCCCGCGGCACCAGGGCCGCGACCGAGTCGACCACCAGAATGTCGATGGCCCCCGAACGGATGAGCGCCTCGGCGATTTCGAGCGCCTGCTCGCCGGTATCGGGCTGGGACACCAGCAGGGAATCCACGTCCACGCCGAGCGCCTGGGCATAAACCGGATCGAGCGCGTGCTCGACGTCGATAAACGCGGCCTCGCCGCCCAGCTTCTGCGCTTCGGCGACCGCGTGGAGCGCGAGGGTGGTTTTACCCGACGCTTCCGGTCCGTAGATTTCCACGATCCGGCCGCGGGGCAGGCCGCCGATGCCGAGCGCGGCGTCGAGCGTCATGGAGCCGGTGGGGATATAGTCCACATTCATGCCCAGATTTTCGCCAAGCCGCATGACGGCGCCTTTTCCGTAGTTCTTTTCAATCTGGGCGAGCGCCGCTTCGAGCGCTTTATGTTTGTTGTCCAGCTGAACGTCCTTCGCTTTATCGGACGCCTTTTTCCTATCTTCGGCCATAATCCGGTGCCTCTCTTTCCACGTCTGCCGGCCGTTCCCGGCCGGTTCACTCGTCTCATATCCCTGATTATAGACGATGCGGTACGGAAAAGCAAGGGGATTCCGCAAATTTACAAACATTTGTTCTAATTTGAGAATATCTCTCACCATATGCACGCCGCCGCATAAAATAAGCATGTACGGTCCCGCGATATCATCTGCAAGATCCAACACAAAAGGAGGCCATTCACTTGAAATTGTCAAAATTCAGGAAGCTGCTCGGCGGCATCCTGCTCTGCGCCGTCCTCATGACGGCCATCGCCCTGCCCGCCTTCGCGCTTCCCCCGGTCGAAGGACCGCAGTACGACGGCATCGACATCAGCCGCTGGCAAGGCGGCAGCATCGATTTTGCCGCGGTCAAGGAAGCCGGCTACGGCATCGTGTATATCCGCGCCGGGGGCGGCGGCGACTACACCGACCCCGACTTTGAACGGAATTATACCGAAGCTAAGGCAGCCGGTATGAAAATCGGCTTTTACTACTATGTGGACGCCGCAACCGTCAGCGAAGCCGACGAACAGGCGGCTCATTTTGCCTCTCTGGTAAAGGATAAAGAGCCCGACTGCCGTCCCGCCATGGAATACGTCATGGATGGGCTGGACAGCGCGGCCGTCAATGAGCTGGCGCTCGCCTTTTTGCAGAAGGCGGAGGAACTCTCGGGCTTTGCCATGTGCGTGTACACGAACGCGTACAACGCCGGCCAAGTATACAGCGGTGCTATCACCGCCTATCCCCTGTGGATCGCGGAATACGATGTGGAAAAGCCTTCCGACATCGACACCTGGACCGCCTGGGCCGGCTGGCAGTATGACGCGTCCGCCGATGTGCCCGGCATTGACGGAAACGTGGACCGGGATATCTTCACGAACGGCATCTTCCTGCCGGTACCCCCGCCCGTTTCCTCCGAGGCTCCCGCGTCGTCGGAGAACTCGGCGCCCGCTACGGGACGCGCCGCCCTTCTGTGGATTCCGGCCGTCTTGGTCGCCGCCGCCTTGACCGGCGTCTGCCTTCTCCGCCGCAGGAAAGCGGCCTGACTTCATCACCTGAACAAAGGGCCCCCGTTTTCACGGGGGCCCTCTTTGTTTATATAAGTGCGTCCGGCTACCCGGTCAGCCGTTTGCGCATCTCCTGCAGAATGACCCGTTCCCGGCGGGAGACCTGTACCTGGGTCATCCCGAGCTTTTCGGCGGTGACCTGCTGGGTGTGCCGGTTGAGATACCGCAGCACGATCAGGGCCCGGTCCCGCGGCTCGAGTTCCCCGAGCACCTGCTGGAGAGCCAGGCGGTCGGTGATGTCCTCCTCCGGAGGGGAGACCGGCACGTCGATTTCCTCGCCGTCGTCGTCCTCCCCCGCCCTTGTCAGGGACAGGGCGGGAAGAGAGGCGCCCAGCGCCTCGACCGCCTGCTCCCGCTCCACGCCGAGCAGATCGGCCAGCTCCCCGATGGTCGGCTCCCGCCCCTCCCTCGCCGCGAAGGCCTCCCGTTCCCTGGAGGCGCGCAGGGAGAGCTCCTTGAGAGAGCGGCTGACCTTGACGGTTCCGCCGTCCCGGAACAGGCGGCGGATTTCCCCGAGGATAACCGGGACGGCGTAGGTCGAAAATTTGAGTCCCCGTTCCTCCTCAAAGCCGTCCGCGGCCTTCACCAGCCCCATACAGCCCGATTGGAACAGGTCGTCGTATTCGATTCCGCGGCCGATAAAGCGGCGGGCACAGGCGTGCACCAGCCCGATATTGTCGCATATACGCTCTTCCCGTCCACTCAAGGCAGCTTCGCCTGCCGTTCCCGCAGCACTATGTATTTTTCCATGGTCACCACGGTTCCCTTCCCCTTGCGGGAGCTCACTTTCAGGCGGTCGGTAAAGCTTTCCATCACCGAGAATCCGAGTCCGGAACGGTCGTCACCTCCTGTCGTGAACAGCGGCTCCATCGCCTGCTCCACATTCTCGATGCCGCAGCCGCGGTCCCGGACCTTGACGACGGTCCGCCCGTTCTCATACAGCCGCATCTGCACCGTGATATCCCCGATCGAATCGGGATAGGCGTGCACGATGCAGTTGGTCACCGCCTCGCTCACCGCGGTGCGCAGATCGCTCAGCTCATCCACCGCGGGATCGAGCTGGGACAAAAAGGACGCCACCACGGCGCGGGCAAATCCCTCGTTCGCGGAGCGGCTGGGAAAGGTCACTTTCATCTCATTGATGGGCTTCATGGGAATCCTCCTTCTGTCCGCCGTCATCCGCCGCGGCCTGCTCTAAAATGTGCAGCCGGTCGAGTCCCGCCAGCCGCATGATTTTCTGAATGCGCTCCGATGCGCCCGTGACGCTGAGCCGCCCGCCCGCGAGCTGCATGAGCCGGTACCGGCCCATGACGAGCCCGATGCCCGAGCTGTCCATGAAGGTGACACCCTCGAAGTCCAGACGCAGCTGTTTCGCGCCTGTGCGGTCCACGGCGCCGTCGATCTGCTCCCGCAGCGACCGGGCCGCGTGATGGTCCAGTTCGCCCGAAAGCCATATGGTAACGCCGGAAGGCGACGCATCCATGCGAATCACCATGTCGATTCCTCCTGCCTCTTCCTAGTTTGGGGGACCGCGAACATCTCGCCTGCCGGCGGAAATGCCCGCAAAAAAAACAAGCCCCCGTCATGTTTCCATGATAAGGGCTTGTCCCGTTCGATGCATGAGAATCCTGCCGTCGAATTCCGGAATATAAACCGGAATCGGCGCGGATTTATTCGTCTTTTAGCAGCAGCGGACGAATCGCCGCGGATAGGAAGAAGGATCCACCTATCAGGAGAGGTCCCTCCCCTGCCCGTTCCCGGGCCATGGCGAGCGCGTCGGCCGGAGATGCGGCAGCTTCAGCCGGCACCCCCTCCTCCCGGAAAACGGCGGCCAGCTCCTCCCCCGACAGAGCGCGGGGATTGTCCGGGGCGCAACAGATCACCCGCGCGCACAGCGGAGCGAGGAGGGAGACACAGGTTCTCACGTCCTTGTCCCGCAGCAGGCCGCAAAGCAGGGTAAGCGGCGTGCGCTCCCCCTCCGGGATCTCCTGAATCGTCTGCGCCAGCGCCCGGACACCGTGGGGATTGTGGGCCCCGTCCAGCATCAGCAGGGGACGGCGGCGCAGCACCTCCTGCCGGCAGGGCATCCGGACCTCCCGGAGAGCCGCAAGGGCCTCGTCCCGCCGGAACGGGATCCCCTTCGTTTCGAGCAGCCGCATGACACAGAGCGCCGTCAGGGCGTTATCCCGCTGGAAGGTGCCGGTCAGAGACAGCGTCACCGGGTCCCCCTCCCACTCGAATACGAGGCGTCCCGGTGCCTCTTCCAGAATGGGCGCCGCGGCGATCCCGGGCGTGTGGACGGTCAGTCCGAGAGCGGCCGCCTCCTCGAGCAGGACTCCCAGCGCGTCCTCCACTTGTCTGGGCGAGGACACCACGGAGCAGCCGGGACGCAGGATGCCGCACTTTACCCGGGCGATGTCCTCGACGGTGTGTCCCAAAATGGCCGTGTGGTCGAGACTGACCGGGGTCAGTACGGCGGCGAGGGGATGGTCGAACACATTCGTCGCGTCGTCCCGGCCGCCCAGTCCGCACTCGATCACGGCGAGCGCGGTTTCCTCCCTGGCAAACCAGGTGATCGCAAGAGCGGTGAGAAGCTCGAACTCCGACAGCCCCCCGGCCTCCCCCATTTGGGGAGCCAGCGCCGCGAGTTCGGCCGTCAAAGCGGCAAAGGCCTCCTCCGGAATCGCCTCGTCCCCGATCCGGATGGTATCCCGCAACCCTGTGACCGCCGGAGAGGTGAACAGCCCGGTTTTGCTGCCCCCGGCCTCTGCCATGGCCTGGATCATCCGGGCGGTGGAGCCTTTTCCGTTCGTCCCCGCGATATGGACCACCCGGAGCTTGTCCTGCGGCCGGCCAAGCAGGGCGAGCACTCGGTCCATCCGGGCGAGTCCCATCTTCATCCCGCCCGGCTTTAGAGAATCGATATAGGCCAATGCTTCGGTATAGGTCATGGTCGGTTCCTCCGTCCTTTTCCGATTTGACTTATTATACCACAATTTCCCTGTGTGGAGCGCAGGAACGGCGAAGCCGCGGGGGCGACATCCCCAAATGGCGGAAACCATGTTCTCACAGGCGTCCGAAGGCTTGGTACGCAAGGCTTCGGTCTACGCCGTGAGGTTATTATACCATAAACGAGGGACTCCGCCCATACAAAAGCCCCCGCCGCTGTGCGGCGGGGGCTTTTGTGACAGATGTTCACTTGACTTTTGGGCTGCATAACGCTAAGCTTATTTTGGGCTGCGAAAGTGAGGTGAAGCGGTTGCCCAATAAAAAGAAAATGGGCCGTCCGACCGACAATCCCAAAGATACCTCGATGCATGTGCGGCTGGACAGTGAATGTGTGGACATATTGAAGAGGTATTGTACTCAGGAAGATGTCGGCAGAGCAGAGGCTGTCCGCCGGGGCATCGTCTGTCTCAAGGACAAGCTCAAAAAATGAAGGAAGCGGCTTCCCTCCCGTCAGAGACCAGCCGCTTCCCCACCAGCAGACGCGAAAACGCAGCTGCGGCGTAAATCATTATACCATGCGCCGCGTCCCTTTTCAAGCCGACTGGCAGTCAAACAGGAAAGGAAGAACCGAATTGGATCAAGCTGTAACAAATTTTCTGGAAAGCCGGACCAAGGACATTGCCCGTTCCCTCCGCAAAAGCGACGCCGCCTACGCCTTGGCGGCCGAACGAACCGCGCTTCTCTATGAGCAGATCGACGATATCCTGCAAAGCGAACAGGATCTCTTCATCAGCGCGGGAGACTGTCTGAATTTCCGGGAGTATTGGAAGCTTATGCGGCAATCGGACGCCATTTTGAGGCGCGAGCTGTACAGGCAGGGGGTTCTCGACGGCATCCGGCTACTGTCCAGGGCGGGCGCATAGGCGCTGACCGCGACACCAAAAACACCCCGCCGCAGCTGCGGCGGGGTGTTGTGCTGCGTCAGTTTTTCAGGCTCTGGATCGGGGCAGGGATCCGGCCGCCCCGGGCGATGAAGCGGGCGGGGGACCAGCCGTTCAGCGGCATCACCGGCCCGCCGCCAAGCAGACCGCCGAAGGAGAGCTCATCGCCCACCTGCTTGCCGATGGCCGGAATCAGCCGGACGGCGGTGGTTTTGGAATTGATCATACCGATCGCGGCCTGATCCGCGATGATGGCGGAAATCACCTCGGCCGGGGTATCGCCTGGAACGTTGATCATATCGAGGCCCACCGAGCAGACCGCCGTCATTGCTTCCAGCTTTTCAATCCGCAGGCAGCCGCAGCGGGCGGCGTCGATCATGCCCGCGTCTTCCGTAACCGGAATGAAGGCGCCGGAGAGGCCGCCGACGTGGGAGGAGGCCATGACACCGCCCTTTTTCACAGCGTCATTGAGCAGGGCCAGGGCGGCCGTGGTGCCATGGGCGCCGCAGCATTCGAGACCCATTTCTTCCAGAATATGCGCAACCGAATCGCCGACCGCGGGAGTGGGAGCCAGGGAGAGGTCGACGATGCCGAAGGGTACGCCCAGGCGGGAAGATGCCTCCTTCGCCACGAGCTGGCCCATCCGGGTGATTTTAAATGCCGTGCGCTTGATGAGGTCGGACACGGCGGTCAGGTCGCAGTCCCCCGCCTTGGCGAGCGCGGCCCGAACCACACCCGGGCCCGAGACGCCCACGTTGATGACGCAGTCGGGTTCCCCCGCTCCGTGGAAAGCGCCCGCCATAAAGGGATTGTCCTCGGGCGCGTTGCAGAACACCACCAGTTTGGCGCAGCCGATGCAGTCCCGGTCGGCGGTCTTTTCCGCGGCCGCGCGCACGACCGGACCCATCATGGCCACGGCGTCCATATTGATGCCGGCCTTGGTGGAGCCGATGTTGACGGAGGAACAGATGTGATCGGTGACGGACAACGCCTCCGGTATGCTCTCGATCAGTTCCCGATCCCCGGAGGAAAAGCCCTTCTGCACCAGCGCGGAATACCCGCCGAGAAAGTTGACCCCGCAGTCCTTGGCCGCCCGTTCGAGGGTGAGGGCCATGCGGACGGGATCCTTATGTTCGCAGGCCGCCAGGATCATGGCGATGGGGGTGACGGAAATGCGCTTGTTGATGATGGGAATGCCGTATTCCTTTTCGATCTGTTCGGCTACGGCGACGAGATGTTCCGCCCGGCGGGTGATTTTATCGTACACCCGGTCGCAGGCGCGGGCCATATCGGAATCGCAGCAGTCGAGGAGGGAAATCCCCATCGTGACGGTGCGCACGTCGAGATTTTCCTCCTGGATCATGGTAATGGTTTCGAGTATATCGTGAGCGTTGAGCATACATGCAGGCCGCCTTTCGGAAGATTCAGATCTGATGCATGGAATTGAAGATGTCCTCGTGCATCGCATGGATGGAGAGATGCATCTCCCGCCCGGCGGCGGCCATCTCGTCGGCAAACTGGGTAAAGGGAATATCGCTGTTCGAGATGTCCACCATCATGATCATGGCGAACATATCCTGCAGGATGGACTGGGTGACTTCCAGCACATTGATGTGGTGACGGGCACAGTCGGAGGACACCCGGGCGAGAATGCCCACCATGTCTTTTCCGATGACGGTAATAACAGCACGCATATTGAGGTCAGCCGCCTTTCTGTTTCGTTGCGGAAGGATTCCGATACCGCCCGGTCTTCCCGGGCGTTTGGGGCACTGTCATGGTATTATAGCACACCCCGTCCGGTTTGAAAAGTCCGGAAATGCAGGGCATTCAGGCAAAAGCGCGGAGGCCCCGCCATGAGGCCGTTTTAAGGACGTGCTCTTCCCGCATAGCGGTGAAAACCTTGTTATCAGGACAGGGAAAACAAAACCTCCGACGAACTCGGCGTGATCATCTGGATGCGGCCGTAGCTGTCCGCTTTCTGGCAAATCGCGCTCCAGTCGTTTAGGATCGACTGGGCGTATGCCTTGGCATCGCCGTCCACCCACAGCCGCACGATGGTTTCCCGGTTTTCCCGGGCAGCCTTGACCAGAGCCGCGACATCGTTGGCGGAATACGAGGTGTAAACCAGGCCGCGCGAGCGGTAATACTGCGCGGCCGAGGCCGTGCAGGCAGGCAGGGCATAGCCGCCGTCCTCGATGGTGTGATCCCGCTGAATTTCCTGGTCGGTGACGTTGAAATAGGCGTAGGAGACAAAAGAAAAGCCCGCGCTGCTGATCGGATCGTTCCAGGTGGGATCGAGGTGATAATAGGCCCCGTCGATTTTCACCACATTCCAGGCATGGGCTTCCCCTTTGCTCACGCCCCTGGCGATCAGGCACTGGATTCCCGCCTGATAGAGCAAATACTGCATCGCCCTGGCATACCCTTCGCAAACCGCGGTATGCCCCACAAGGGCACCGTATGCGTCGTAAATATGCGGCTTAGAGAAGGTGGTATCATAGGAAACCGCCCCAACCAGCCGGTCATGGAGCACCAGCTCCCGCTCCGCTTCGCTCATGCCGGCGTCGAGACCCTTCAGCATGTCGGCCGCGGCAGATTCAAAGGCGCGCCGCGCTTCGTCAAGCGCGCTCCCGGTCAGGCTGTAGCGCAACACCACGGACAGCACGGTGTTGCCGGAATACGAATAGGAATAGGAACCGGTGCTCAAATCCAGCCAGAAATGCTGCGGATAGTCGAACCGGTAGCAGTCGAATACCGTGGTCAGTTCGGACGGCGTGATCGGATAGCGGGAATCCTTGAGCGAAATGGTGCTTTCACAAGCCTCCACCCCCGCGGCGATGCGCTGATACGCCGCCACGAGATTATCCGCCCGGGGCATGGCTTTGAGCTGCTGCAATCCGTAATAGTCGTTCTTCCGGATCGGATCCAAGGCGGTATTGACCGGTTTATCCTCGGCGGGAGGGGCGGCGGGAGGCGCCTCGGACACGTCGGAAGGATCCACCTGCACGGGCACCGTCGGCGCCGCCGTGGCGCGGCTGGCCGTCGTCACGGGTTCGGGCAGCGTCGCGTCGATCCATCCCGCCCCGGAAGAGGCGGTGCCGGATGCCTCCGGATCCGAACCGTCCTCCGGCCGAGAGCCCGCCGCTTCCGCGGACGGTTCGGAAACGCCCGAGCCGGTTGTCCCCAGTCCGGTGATATCCGGCTCGGCTATCTGGGGCGCGGCGCAGCCAAAAAGCGACAGAAGCAGAGCCATGAGCGTCAGCGCAGCCGCCAGCCGCCGCATATGGCGATATATGTTCGAGGATCTCATACAGATGCCCCCTGTGACGGAATATGGGTGAACCACTTTTCATTTATCATACCATATAAAAGGGGAAAAGAAAATACGGGAGATAAATTTACGACGGCGGAAATGTGTGCTATACTGGGGCAGGTAAATCAGGGCCGAAAAGCCCCAGCGAGACCATATACAGGAAAGAAGGAACCTTTCATGTCGTTCGCTCCGCTCGCGGATATGCACACCCACACCGATTCCTCCCCCGATTCCTCCGCGCCCATCGCCTCGATGTGCGAGGCCGCGCTGCGGCTGGGGCTGCCCGCTCTGGCCTTCACCGATCACGTGGAGATGACCAGCTTCACGGCGGACGGATTCGATCAAAGCTGTGAGCGGTCCTATCATCAGGCGCTCGCCATGCGGGAGCGGTATGCCGGCCGGCTGGAGGTTCTGGCCGGCGTGGAACTGGGCGAGCCGATCTTTGACCGGGACCGTTCTGCCCGGCTGCTCGCGGAACACGATTACGACTTCGTGCTTGGATCCATTCACAATCTGGAGGACGGCGTGGACTATTTTCATTACGATTACGCCTCGGCGGATATCGGCGCCGTGCTGGATATCTATTTCGCGGCCGAACTCGAACTCGTGGAGATGGGCGGATTTCATTCCCTGGCCCATCTGACTTATCCCCTGCGGTATATGCCCGCGGAAAAGCGCCCGGCGGATACCCGCCGCTGGCAGGACGTGATCGACGCCTTGTTCCGCCGGATGGCCGAGCAGGGGATGGCGCTGGAGATCAACACCTCAGGCCTGCGCCAGGCGATCGGACAGACCTCGCCCGATCTGCCCCTTCTCCGGCGGTTCCGGGAACTCGGCGGGGAGAACATCACCCTCGGTTCGGACGCCCACCGGCCGGAGGATGTGGGCGCCGGGCTCGAAATCGCGGCGTCGCTCGCGCTCGAGGCGGGGTTCCGGGATATCTGCCAGTATCGGGCGGGAAAACCCCGCCATGTCCGGATCGGATAACGCATACACAGCCTGATGATGGAGAGAGGGATCGTATTATGTATCCAGAGCTGCTGGACATCCTGCGCGCGGGACTGGACGAGACCGACAGCCGCCGCCTGCGCGATATCCGGGAACCGGTCACGGTCGGCGTTCCGCCCGAGGACGCGATGAGAAGCCTGTCGGTGAGGCGAGACGGGGAGATCCGCTGCTATGGCCGCCGGGATGTCCATCTGTTCGACGATCCGGGAACTCCGGTATACCTGTCCTCCCGGGATTGCGGCCTGTCCTGGAAATGGCGGGAACCGCAGCCGGATGACATCGGGCCATGTTTTCTAAACCCGTACACGGGAGATTATGTGCGGGTCTGCCGGCCCGAAGGTGCCGGAGGCTCGGAAAAACCGGGGTCCGTACTGTATGCCGTGATCGAAAGCCCGGACGGGCGGCAGACGCGGCGGGAGATCCCGGGAAGCGAACGCTGTATCATCGAACGGCTGCCGCAGGCGCTCGTCTCCCGGCGCCGCCTGCTGTGCACCTGCCAGGTCTTGGACGGCGGCGTCTATCATCCGGTGGTTCTGCACTCGGACGATGACGGCTTGACCTGGCAGGCGGCCCATCTTTCCTCTGCCCCGCGGCATACCGTCCAATGGCCCCATAAGGGGCTTCGCTGGCAGAACGGGGCGTGCGAGCCCACCGTTGCCGAGCGGCCGGACGGCAGCCTGCTCCTTCTCGCCCGGACCTCCCAGGACGTGCATTATCAATCCGAATCGTTCGACGGGGGCGAGACGTGGTCTGCTCTGGTGCCGTCCAATATCCACGCCACCCTGACCATGCCGACGCTGTTCCGCCTGTCCGACGGACGGATTCTCCTGTTCTGGTGCAACACCCAGCCGCTGCCCGAACTCGATCACCACACCCAGTGGCCGGCCCTGAATGAAGGGGAAATCAGCGGCGAACGGGGCGAGGACGTGTTCACCAATCGGGACGCGAACCACGCCGCCATATCGGAGGACGGCGGCCGCACCTGGATCGGGTTCCGTGAACTCGCGCTGAATCCGCTGCGCAATGCGGCGGACTTCCGGGTGCGGGGCGGCAATGAGGAGAGCCTGGACAAGAGCATCCATCAATTCCAGGCGGTGGAGCTGCCCTATGGCAAGGTGCTTCTGTGCTACGGCCAGCATCCGGCCTGCCGCCGTCTGCTGATTTTCGACCCCGCGTGGCTGTATGAGACCGGCCGGCGGGAGGATTTCCGCCGGGGGCTGGGCTCCGTGAGCACCCAGGTGTATCTGAAGAGCGTATCGGGCAACTTCCGCGGCGTTTCCGGCCACTGCGCCTGGAACCGGACGAACGGCGCGGTTCTGGTTCCCGACCCGGACGGAAACTTCGAGGAAGCCCTATTGATCGCGCACATTCCGGACAGCCGCCTGCTAAGCGGCGTGCAGGGGATGGTCTGGAACTTTCCCGCCTCTGCGCGGGGGGAGGTGACGCTCCGCCTGCAGATCGCGGGAAAGGGCCTGCGGCTGTCTTTGTGCGACCGGTGGTTCAATCCCAGCGATATGACGGTGGAGGCCTTGGCGGCGTTTTCGACGCCTCTCACCCGGGACGAGGCGCCCGGCGGTGTTTGGTCCACGGTGTCTCTGCGATGGGATCTGGAAGCGGGGAACGCGGTTCTCACTGCCGACGGCCAGACGCTGCGCACCCTGCCCCTGCAGCAGCAGGCCCCGAACGGCCTGTGCTACCTCCATCTGCAGAGCGCGGCGACGGAGGACCTGCAGGGGTCGCTGATCAAGTGGATGGAAAAGAAGGAGTAGACGGCCGACGGCCGCAGCGCCCTTGTGTTTTGCCCGTGCATCGTGTATAATACAACAATATTCCCAATTTATAAGGAGGAAATCATCATGGATAAGCTGCTCAAATTGCTCGACACCAACGCCCGGCTGACCAACGCCCAGCTCGCCGTCATGCTGGACCGGCCGGAGGACGAGGTGGCGGCCCAGATCGCGGCCCTTGAAAGGAGCGGCGTTATCCGAGCATACAAGGCCCTCATCGATTGGGACCGGACGGAACGGGAGTACGTCACCGCCATTATCGAACTGAAGGTCACTCCCAAAAGGGATCTCGGATTCGAGGCCGTGGCCGAGACCATCATGCGCTTTGAAGAGGTGGAGAGCGTCTACCTGATGTCGGGCGGGTACGACTTGTCCGTCTTTGTCAACGGACGGACGTTCAAAGACGTCGCCATGTTCGTCGCCAAGCGGCTGTCCACTCTGGATTCCGTGCTGTCCACCGCCACTCATTTCGTCCTTCGCCGCTACAAAGACAGCGGCGTCATGTTCCTGGGGGACGAAAAGGACGAGAGAGGAGCCCTGTGAACCCATGAACTACGAGGCGCTGACCAACCCGGTCCTGCGGCAGCTGAAGCCGTCGGGGATCCGGAAGTTTTTTGATATTGCCAACGAGATGGAGGACGTGATCACCCTCTCGATCGGAGAACCGGATTTTTCCACCCCCTGGCATATCCGGCAGGAGGGCATCCGGTCTCTTGAAAAGGGAAAAACCTGGTACACGGCCAACGCGGGCCTGCTCCGCCTGCGGGAGTCCATCGCGGGCTATGTGGAGCGGCATATCGGAGTCACCTACGACCCGAAATCCGAGGTGCTCGTCACCGTCGGCGGCAGCGAGGCCATCGACCTGTGCTTCCGCTCCCTGATCTGCCCGGGGGACGAGGTGCTCATCCCCCAGCCCAGCTTCGTCTGCTACGAGCCTCTGACCGCCATGGCGGGCGGAGTGCCCGTCCCGATCGTTACCAGGGCGGAGGATGGGTTCCGCCTGACGGCCGAGGCCCTGCGGGCGGCACTGACCCCGAAAACCAAGCTGCTCGTGCTGCCCTACCCCAACAACCCCACCGGCGGCGTGATGCGGCTGGAGCATCTTGAGGAGATCGCCGCGGTTCTGCGGGAAACCGACGTCATGGTGCTGTCGGACGAGATTTACGGCGGGCTGACCTACGGCGCCAGCCGTCATGTGAGCCTCGCGTCCCTGCCGGGGATGCGGGAGCGCACGGTGCTGGTGGACGGCTTTTCCAAGTCTTTTGCCATGACCGGATGGCGTCTTGGATACGCCTGCGCGCCCGCCCCGGTGATGAAGCTGATGGTGAAGCTCCACCAGTTCGCGCTGATGTGCGCGCCGACTACGGCTCAGTACGCCGCCGTCGAGGCGATGGACAACGGGGACGAAGATGTGGAGCGGATGCGGGCGGACTACGACGTGCGCCGCCGCTTTATCGTGGATGAGCTCAACAAGATGGGGCTGACCTGCTTTGAACCCGAAGGGGCGTTCTACGTCTTCCCGTCGGTCCAGGTGACCGGCATGGATTCGGACACCTTCTGCGAAGCCCTGCTGCGGGAAAAACGGGTCGCTGTAGTGCCCGGCACGGCCTTCGGGGAGTGCGGAGAGGGCTATGTGCGGATATCCTACTGCTATTCCCTCAAGCACATCACCGAGGCCATGCATCGGATGCGGGCCTTCGTCGAAGAGCATACCGGCCGCTGACGGCCGTCTGGAGGGACGATCCATGAGCGTAACGGTCGAGGCCCCGGCCAAAATCAACCTGACCCTCGATGTCGTCGGCCGGCGGGAAGACGGCTATCACCTGATCGAAAGCGTGATGCAGGCGATCGATCTGTGCGACCGGATCACGGTCCGCCCGATCGATGCGCCCGGATCGGCCGTTTTGACCTGCCGCGACGAGCGGGTCCCGGCCGGGCCGGACAATACGGTGCTACGGGCGGCTGGGGCGTTTTTTACCGGATGCGGGCAGCCCAATCCGGGGGTGGAGATCGCGCTGCACAAGCGGATTCCCATGCAGGCTGGCCTGGCCGGGGGGAGCGCCGATGCGGCCGGAACGCTCGTCGCGCTCGACCGGCTGTTCGATACCCGGCTGACCGCGGAGGAACTGTGCGCGATGGCCGAAACGGTGGGGGCGGACGTCCCCTTCTGCGTCCTGGGCGGGGCCGCCTTCGCGGAAGGAACCGGCACCATCCTCTCCCCGCTGCCAAGTCTCCCCGACTGCGCCATCGTGGTGGTCAAACCGGCCGGCGGAGTCTCTACGGCGGAGGCATACCGGCTGGTGGATACGGCTGAGATCACCCGCCGTCCCCGCACCGGTACCGTAACCGACGCACTCTGCGACGGCCGTCTCGCGGCCGCAGCGCACGAACTCTGCAACGTATTCGAGGAGGCGCTCGCCCTGCCGGACACGGCGGCGATCGAGCGGGTGATGCGGGAGCACCGCACCCTCGGCTGCCGGATGACCGGCAGCGGCTCGGCCGTTTACGGTCTGTTTGACGACCGGGAGGACGCCTTCCGCTGTGCGCTCGCCCTGCGAAAAGATTACGACGAGGTGTACGAATGCCGTCCCTATCCCCATGGACCGATGGTCAAATAAACAGAATTTATCCATCCCCGGTTCGACCGGGAGATTATTCTCGCCATTCCGGGGGCATAAAAAGGGCCGCGAAACGAATGTTTCGCGGCCCTTTCTCAACCATTTAGGCCTGGATTTTAAGGTTTTCGGACATACAGGCTGGCCGAATAGGGATTTCCCATATTGAAATCCATCTCGATAAAACCCTCGACGACAAAGCCAGCAGCCTGCAATTCCCGGCAGTATCCCGCTTGGGTCCTAGCCCTGGCCGGCACGAGCGGAAGCCGAACCTCGATGTCCCGGTCTCCGCTTTTGGCGCTGCGCAGGCCGGGCGTTTCATAGTCCGCCCCGCTGATCTCTTTCCATTGTTCGAATGTCTCGACGGCGCCGTCGAAGGCGTCTTTTCGATATAATTGACGAAAAAACAGCATGGGGGCGCCGGGTTTGAGTGCCTGGAAGGCATTTTTCAGGTACGACTGACGGTCCCGGTCGGTCACCAGCATGTGGAATCCCATGCAGTCCAGCGCCGCGTCGTACGCTTCGCCGGGCAACTCCCTCACCATGTCCAGCCGGCGAACGCGGGCGTTCGGAAAGGCTGCACAGGCGGCGGAGGCTTTTTCGACGGCCGAGGGCGCGATATCCACCCCGTCATACCGGCAACCCAGTTTTGACAGGAGGACGCCGCACGCGCCTTCTCCGCAGGCGAATTCGAGGATGTTTTTACCGGACAGACGGTTGTCCGCCACCCACGCTTCCAGCGTCGTCCTGAGCGTCTCGTCGTCTGGTGAATGCCCCCAGCGGTCCGCGCCTGCAGCGAACACCTTGCGATAACGGGATTCATAGGCCAGATAGTAAGGACCGTTCATCCGCTTTTCCTCCTTTATCGGGTTCGGCCGTTGCAGACTGTATTCTATCACGATCACCGGTTTCTGTCATCCCGTTTGCTCAATATTGTACGCGAATCGTAAATGGAAAAATTTTACTCCGGTTTGTATAAGCCGGTCCCGCCCGTCCATACTCAGGATATCGAACCGATGCGAACTTGAGAAAGGCGGGATTTTACATGCAGAAATGGAGCAAAGCGGTGGCGCTTGGGCTGGTGCTGACGCTGATTCTGTCGCTGTGCGGCTTTACATGGGGCTTTGCGAAGAACTGCGATGAAATCCGCCAAAAGGTGGTGCGGCTGCACGTGCTCGCCAACTCCGACTCCGAGGAGGACCAGGCGCTCAAGCTCAAGGTGCGGGATACCGTCACCGAGACGGCTGCCGGACTTTTCGACACGGCCGGGGACGCGGGCGAGGCGCTCGAGGTGGCCCGCGAACAGCTTCCGGCCATTCTTGCGGCGGCGCAGCAGCGTGTCTTCGACGAGGGTTACGACTATCCCGTCGGCGCCGAACTGACCCGGATGTATTTCACCACCCGCACCTATGACGCGGGCACCCTCCCGGCCGGGATGTACGATGCCGTGCGGATCACCATCGGCGAGGGCGCCGGGAAAAACTGGTGGTGCGTGGTGTTCCCGCCCATCTGCGTACCGGCTGCCGCCGAACACAAGGAATTGTCGGACGTGCTGGATGAGGAACAGGTGGATATCGTCACCCAGCCGCAGAAATACGAAGTCAAATTTAAAATTGTGGAGTTGTGGGAAGGGCTGACCCATCAGCTCGGCGAATGGTTTGGCGGCGGCTCCGCCTCCTCCGAATCCGCTTCCTCCGCCGAGGAATAAGACAAAGGACCGGGACACCGTTTGTGTCCCGGTCCTTTGTTTTTAAGCCGGCTGTCCTATCCCGTTCCGGTTTAGGACAGGCCCGCGATTTTCGTTGGCTTGAGGGTGACGAGCAGATAGGTATCGAACGCCTCGCTCGCAGCCGTCACCATCCCCTTCTCATCCCGGCTCCACTCGATCTTCACGTCCTTATCCGCTCCATAAGGGCACTCCGCCCGGACATACCCGATCTCATACCCCTCTGGTGGGGTAAAGGTGAAGGACACGCCGGTATTCTCCTTACCGGCCGGATCTCCCCGGCGGATGATATGCAGATACAGGTCGGAACCGTTCTGCCGCACGGTCGCAGACAGATCCTCCATCGGCGACGTAAACCGGAACTGGGTGTAAGCACCCGCGTCGGAGAGCGCCTTGGTATAGGGCTCGGGCAGGGTCAGATACTCTTCACTGACCGCTCCGGTGAAACTCTCGATATAGGAGACCTTCGCATCGGGTATATCGCTGACCAGCTCCTTGATAAACGCACCCGCCTTGCCGCCCGAGACGATCAGCCGCCCGCCCCGGCCGGCAAACGCGCGGATCGGCTCTTTCCAGGTCTCCTCGACGAAATAGGCGTACTCCGGCACCACCAGCACGTCGTACTGATCCAGCCGCGCCATCGCGCCCTCCCGCTCGAGCGCCACGAAATCCGACGGCACGCCGGCCTTCACCAAGGCCGCAGCCGCCTGTCGGGAGAGGTTGTCGCCAAACTCGTAATACCCTTTGTCGACGTTCGGATAGGCCATACTGAACAGGCTGCTTTCCCAGGAATACAGCACGCCGGTTTTGGCGATGGAATGGGAGCCTGCATAGACCAGCCGGCGTGCGCTGACGAAATCAAAGAATCCGGCGGCGGTGTTGTCCGCATTGGGCTGGTGCATCAGTCCCCCGGTCACGGCGTAGAATTCCGCAAGATTGACTTTATACCGATACGTCGGATTATACTGACTCTCCGCGTTGTAATACGCGTAGAGCTGCTCCGCCCCGAGCGCCTCCGCGAGCTGCGGCATATAGAGAGCCGACTCGTTGCCGGTATCCAGGCCCCAGAACTCGGTGGTGGGCGGTGTCAGAGCCCCGAGCAGAAGCTGATAAGGGGCGTCGAAGCTGTTCAGATTGTGATTCTGCAGCACGGTGAACGCCGGGTTCAAGGCCTGCGCCTTGGCGGAGGTCTCTTTCATAAAGCTCGCGAAGGACTCCATCCGGAATTTGTAATAGGCGATGGAAACCGGGTCCGGGAACTCGAACATGGCGGGCATGGGCTTGCTCTCGCCCAGCTTTTCCTGGCTGTACGCCTTCCAAAGCGATTCACATTCGCTGCAATGGCAGAAATAGCCGCCCGCCATATAGGGATAGTAATCGTACATCAGGCAGGAAAAGCCGGCCTTCGCCGTCAAGGCGTTGATATCGGCCAGCAGGGCGCGCCATTTCGGCTTGTTGATGCAGGCGACGTAACAGCCCTTCGGATCCCACGCCGTGGTGAAAGCGTAACTGCCGTCGGCCTTCTTGACCGCAAGATCCTCCAGGGTATACCCGTAGGCCTCTTTCATGAGCGCGTCGTCGAATTGGACGGTGTCGGTATAACCCATGACCTGAATGCCCAACTCGTCGCTCAGGGCGATGTCGTCGGCGGCGTGGTCCATGGTGCGCTGGTACATCTCCTCCGTCGGCAGCCAGAATCCCGCGAGCGTTTTGCCGTCGGCGTCCATCGGACGGTAATAGACCGATACCAGGTTCACCTTGGCCTCGGCCAGGGTTTTCGCATCCCAGAGGCTGTTGGTGCCGTCCTCCCGCTGCGGGCCGCCCGACCACTGCAGGGCGGGAAGCACGAGCTCCTTCTCCGTGTAAGGGATCAAAAGGGCGGGCTCGGTATTCGGATCGGGCGGGGCGGACGAGGATGCCGGCGCCGGTTTGTCCGCGCAGGCGGTGCACAGCGCCAAGGCCGCGGCGACGGCGGCAACAGACAGACGTTTTTTCATTTGCAAGCCTCCTTGTTCGTCGGGGTGGATTTGGTATGGGTATAGATTTATGACTAGCCATCCCTTGGGGCCTCGGGCCCCTTCCTGTATGGCCGTTCGTTCGGGTGTCCGCGCTCCTGCCGGTTTCCCTCAAAAGGAAACCGGCCGGTAATTTGGGGTTCCAAGGGGACAT
>CABUNG010000007.1 GCA_902492895.1 uncultured Oscillospiraceae bacterium
CGGCCTATAATCGTGGGGTTTATGAATCGGTCAGAGGCCGGCCTGGTTCTCTTTTAAGGAGAACCTCCCCGGCGCTGACACCCGGCATCAACGATACAATGGGGGGCTGCGGCCCCAGGATTGCCCCCAGGCAGATAACCTACAGATGTATCTCCATCTTCGCCGCCTTACAGCACCGCGGGAATCAGAATATTCAGCGCGATCATCCCGCCGATCAGCGCCGCCATCACGAGCAGGCAGACAATGTCTCTCGTCACCATGTGAAGCTGCTTCATCCGGGTGCGCCCCTCTCCGCCGTGGTAGCAGCGGCATTCCATCGCCATCGCAAGCTCATACGCCCGCCGGAAGGAGGAGACGAACAGCGGGATCAGAATGGGCACCAGTGCCCGGACCCGCTGCATCAGACCGCCGCTTTCGATGTCCGCGCCCCTGGCCTTCTGAGCCGACATGATTTTGTCGGTCTCCTCCACCAGGGTCGGGATGAAGCGCAGGGCGATCGTCATCATCATCGCGATTTCGTGCACATGGACGTGCAGCACCTTGAGGGGCTTCATCAGCCGCTCGAGCGCATCCGTCAAAGTGGTCGGGGAGGTCGTGTAGGTCAGCAGGCTGCTGCCCGCAATCAGGCAGACGATGCGCAGCGCGATAAACACGGCCGTGACTACGCCCTGAACCGAAATATGGATGATCCACCAATCCACCAGCGGATCGCCGTCCACGAAGAAAATATTGATGACGGACGTGAAGAGAATCAAGGGGAGGATAGGCTTGATGCTTTTCCAGATCAGCTTGATCGGCAGACGGGACAGCGCTACCGACAGAATCAGGAACGCCACCGCAACCGCCAATCCGACCCAGTTGCGGGGGATGAACACCGCAACGATATACGCGAAGGTGAGCACCAGCTTGACCCGGGGATCCATCCGATGCACCAGGGAATTCCCGGGAAAATACTGCCCGATGGTGATGCCGCTCAGCATGACGCATCCCCTCCCTTCAGAAGGGATAGGAGCCTCTGCTGGGCCTGTCCGACGGTATAGACGTTGTCCCCGACCGGATAGCCCTTCTCCCGCAGGCGCATGAACACCTTGGTGACGGCCGGGATGGAGAGGCCGATGGATTCGAGCTCCTCCGCCCGGGAAAACACCTCCGCTGTCGGGGCGAACATGGCGATTTGGCCGCCGTTCATCACGAGCACCCGTTTCGCCACCCGGGCCACGTCCTCCATGCTGTGGGAGACGAGGAGGACCGTGGTGTCGTTTTCCTCCTTATAAGCCCGGATCTGCTCGAGGATCATGTCCCGGCCCTTCGGATCGAGGCCGGCCGTCGGCTCGTCGAGAATCAGGACCCGGGGCTCCATCGCCATCACCCCCGCGATGGCGGCCCGGCGTTTTTCGCCGCCCGACAGCTCAAAAGGGGATTTTTCGAGGAGCTCTTCCTTGAGCCCCACGAATGCCGCGGCCCGCCTGACCCGCATATCGATCTCGTCACGGGAGAGGCCCATATTCTTCGGGCCGAAAGCGATGTCTTTGTAGGTGGTGTCTTCAAAGAGCTGGTGCTCCGGGTATTGGAACACCATCCCCACCCGAAACCGGACGTCCCGGATCTTGCCCGGCTCAGCCCAGATATCCCGCCCTTCCAGCAGCACCTTGCCCGAGGTGGGTTTCAGCAGTCCGTTGAGATGCTGCACCAGAGTGGACTTGCCCGAACCGGTGTGCCCGATCACGCCGATGAAATCCCCCTCCTCAACGGATAGGGAGACATCGGCCATCGCCGTTTTTTCGAACGGCGTGCCCGGAGAATAAACAAACGTCAGGTTTTGTGTTTCGAGAACCGGCATGGGTCAGCCTCCAACGGATCCCGGCGGCACATCCGTCGTGCCGTCCGGGTCCAAATCTTGTCGATCGGATACGGTCTGCGTTCCGCGGAACGGTTCGAGCAGCAGGGAGAGCGCTTCCACGCACTCGTCCACGCTGAGCACGCCGTCCGGCAGGGGCAGACCGTCTTTTTTGAGCGCGTCGCACAGCTCGGTCGGCTGGGGAACGTCCAGCTCCACCCGCCTGAGCTCGTCGACGCGGGAAAACACCTCTCTCGGGGTTCCGTCCATGAGAACGGTTCCCTCGTCCATCACCACCACGCGGTCGGCCTGCACGGCCTCGTCCATGTAATGGGTGATGAGCACCACCGTGATCCCCCGCTCCCGGTTGAGGGTGCGGATGGTTTCCATGACCTCGCGGCGGCCCTTCGGATCGAGCATGGCCGTCGGCTCGTCGAGGACGATGCAGTCGGGCTGCATGGCGATGACGCCGGCGATGGCGACTCGCTGCTTCTGCCGAGAGCTTGTGGGGCGCGTGCTCCCGGTAGTCGTACATGCCCACGGCCTTCAGCGCATCGTCCACCCGCCGGCGGATCTCGTCCGGCGGAATCCCGAGGTTTTCGGGGCCAAAGGCCACGTCCTCCTCCACGATGGTGGAGACGAGCTGGTTGTCCGGGTTTTGCAGCACCATGCCGACGGTGCTGCGGATGTCGTATTTCCGGTCCTCATCCGTCGTATCGATCCCCCGAACGAGCACCGCGCCGCCCGTCGGGAGCAGCATGGCGTTGAAATGCTTGGCGAGGGTGGATTTCCCGCAGCCGTTGTGCCCGAGCAGGGCGACGAAAGAGCCCGGCTCAATGGCAAGATCGATGCCAAGCAGCACCTTCTGCGGGGGTTCGTCGGGGTATTCGTACTGAAATTCTACGCCCTTCGCTTCGATCATGTCCATGCCCTCACCCCCTTGTCCGTTTCGTCTGCGGCCCGCCACAGGGCCGTGGCCCCGCAGGGCAGCACCCGCCGGGGCGAAAAGCCCCCGTCCGTCACCGGCAGGCCGATCTCATCCGAAAAAGCCGCCCCGCCGAACCGGGGAAACAACCGGGTCTCAAGCATGTACTGCATCACCGACGGGGACAGCCCGGCCGTATAGGAATTGACGGCGAAAAAGAGGGGGTTGTCCGACAACAGCGCGGCGCACTGCCCGATCAGGCCGTCGATCTGCTCCTCGAGCTTCCAAATCTCGCCGCCCGGCCCCCGGCCATAGGAGGGCGGATCCATCACAATCGCGTCGTAGGTGTTTCCCCGCCGCTGTTCGCGGGCCACAAACTTGCCGCAGTCGTCGACCAGCCAGCGGATGGGCCGGTCCGCCAGTCCCGATAGCGCGGCGTTCTCCCGCCCCCAGGCGACCATGCCCTTGGAGGCATCGACGTGGGTCACCTGTGCCCCGGCCGCAGCACAGGCGAGGGTCGCGCCGCCGGTGTAGCCGAACAGGTTCAGCACCTTGACCGGCCGGCCAGCCTCCCGGATAAGGGAAGCCATCGCCTCCCAGTTGACCGCCTGTTCAGGAAATAGGCCCGTGTGCTTGAAGCCCATGGGCTTGAGGCGGAAGCGCAGCCCCGTAAGGCCGGCTTCCGGCACCTCATACCCGATCTCCCACACATCCGGAAGGGCGCGTAGGCGCTCCCAGTGTCCTCCGCCCGTTCCCGAGCGGTGATACCAGGCGTGCGCCTTCCGCCAGCGCGGATCGGTCCGGGGCGTCTCCCACAGAATCTGCGGATCGGGGCGGATGAGGAGGATATCCCCCCACCGCTCCAGGCGTTCCCCGGACGAGGCGTCCAGCAGCTCATAGTCCTTCCAGTGTTCAGCGGCCCTCATGTTGTCGTATCCTTCCCGTCATGGGCATCCGGCGCGCCGATTCAGGCGCCGATGCCCGCCTTGATGGTTTCCCCGAGCTCCACCGCCAGGCGGTTGATCTCTTCGAAATCCTTGCCTTCCACCATTACCCGGATGAGGGGCTCGGTGCCGGACACCCGGACGAGCACCCGGCCGTCCCGGCCGAGGGATTCCCCGGCCCGGCGGATCTCCTCCGCCAGCGCGGTGTCGGCGGCGTATCGGGCCTTCTGCTCCGCGTCGGCCCGGACATTGATGAGCACCTGCGGATACCGTTCCATCATGGCCCCGATCCGGGAGAGTTTCTCTCCCCGCTCCCGGCACATCGACAGCAGCTTGACGGCGGAGAGCTGGCCGTCTCCGGTCGTAGCGTGCTGCAGGAAAATGATATGTCCCGACTGTTCGCCGCCGATGGCGTAGCCGCTTTTCACCATTTCTTCGAGCACATAGCGGTCCCCGACCTTGGTCGACACCGGCGAGATGCCGTTCTGTTCGCAGAAGCGGAAGAACCCGAGATTCGACATGACGGTGACCACCGCGGCGTTTCCGGGCAGTTCGTTTTTCTCTTTCATATGGACGGACAGGGCGGCGATGATCTTGTCCCCGTCGATGAGGTTCCCCTTTTCATCCACCGCCAGGCAGCGGTCGGCGTCTCCGTCGAACGCCACCCCCGCGAAATATTTGAGTTTCTTGACGAAATCCGCCAGCTGCTCGATATGGGTGGACCCACATTTTTCATTGATGTTGATTCCATCGGGCTGATCGTTCAAAAACACGCAGTCAGCGCCGAGAGCGGAGAAGAGCTTGCGGGCGGTTGCGCTCGCGGATCCGTTCGCGCAGTCCACCGCCAGGCGCATCCCCCGCAGATCGACGTCGGTGACGGACAGCAGGTGCCGGACGTAATCGTCCACCGCGTTCTTGCAGGTGGATACCCGGCCGATGTCGCCGCCGGTCGGGCAGGGCGGAGTTTTCGCCCCGTCGAGAACGATCGCCTCGATCTCCTCCTCGAGTGCGTCGGAGAGCTTGTATCCCTCGCCGTTGAAAATTTTGATCCCATTGTATTCACACGGATTATGGGAAGCGGAGATCATCACGCCCGCGTCCGCGCCGTACGCCTTCACCAGATATGCCACCGCCGGGGTGGGCAGCACGCCGAGCAGCATGACGTCCGCCCCCACCGAGCAGAGCCCCGCCACCAGCGCCGCCTCCAGCATATCGGAGGAGATGCGGGTGTCTTTGCCGATCACGATTTTCGGCTTGTGATGCTCCGCCTCGGCGAGCACCATCGCCGCCGCCCGGCCGATGGCCATGGCGGTTTCACAGGTCAGTTCCGTATTGGCCACGCCGCGCGCGCCGTCCGTTCCAAACAGTCTTCCCATAAGCTTGACTCCTTCTTTCCCACAAGATCGAGATAGTCTATCTATATTCCAATCTGTCCCACAACAGACGAAATACCCTCAAAATGCCGTTCCTTGCCTGCCTTTTAAGGAAAAAACCGGTTTTCCATCCACCCGGATATCCAAAATTGCCTGCGGATCCTCGATCACCACGCCCTCATAAACATCCGGCGGCAAAACGTCTAACGCGGAGCTGTCCGGAGAGGACACAGCCGCTGCCGGGCCTTTACTCCCGTGATGCTTCACGTAAACCAGACGCCCGTCGATCCGGGCGATGGTCGCTTCCCGGTGGAGCAGCGGCAGATCGTTATACATATAGGAAATGGAATATGAATACGCAGCGCTGCCCTCTCGTTTGTACCGCACGGTCTCGCCCTGTACGGCTTCGAGCTGCCGGAGCACCTCTATCGCCGCCGGGTCCTCGATCTGCACGTCCGCCTCGTAGTCGATATACAGGCCGGTCAGCGTCTGCCTGGACGCGGAAACCCGTTCAACAGCCTCGCGGGTGGCGTACATGGTGCCGTCACGGAAAGACGGCTGATACAGGAAATCGCCGTTCGGATCGTATTTCACCCGGTACAGGCTTTCCCGGAACAAAGCGGCCTCCCAGCCCGTCATGCCGCCATCCGAGTAGGCTACCGCCTTCCCCGTTGTTCCGGCAATGGCGTTCCGATACAAAGGAAGCGCGTAATACAGTCTGCCGTCAAAGCGGATTCCGGAATCGAGCTCCACGGTGTAGGGATCCTTATCGGAGGCATTGTACCGGTACCTCCACTCGATTTTCTCCTCTTCTTTAAACGGCGCGACGGCCGGCAGGTTTGGAGGCTGCAGAAGCATCTGCTGTCCCACATAAGCGCATCCCCCCAGCGCTCCGCCCAGCATCAGAGCACCTGCCACCGCCGCCGCACCGATCCAGCACCATGTTTTCCAGTTCACCTTTTCCATATCGATTCTCCCGCATAGAAGAATATATGTCAGGTCAGCTTATTCCAGCAGGTTCAACTGTTCCGGCGCCGCCTGCCCCGGAACCGGCAGCCCCAGATGCGCGTAAGCGGCGGGGAGCACCACCCGGCCGCGGGGGGTCCGGTTGATGAAGCCGATCTGCATCAGATACGGTTCGTACACGTCCTCGATGGTAACCGATTCCTCCCCGATCACGGCGGCGAGGGTATCCAGTCCCACCGGCCCTCCGCCGTAATGCTGAATCATCGCCATCAGCATCCGGCGGTCCACCATATCGAGCCCCAGCTCGTCGACCTCCAAACGGTCGAGGGCCTGCCTCGCGGTGGTTTCATTAATGACGCCATCGTTCATCACCTGCGCGAAATCCCGCACCCGTTTGAGCAGGCGGTTCGCGATCCGGGGGGTTCCGCGGGACCGCGACGCGACTTCGAGCGCGCCGTCCCGGTCGCAGGGGATGTCGAGAATTTTGGCGCTGCGCTCGACGATGCGCCCGAGCTCCTCCGGCGTATACAGCTCCAGCCGCAAAATCACGCCGAAACGGTCCCGGAGCGGCGCCGTGAGCTGTCCGGCCCTCGTCGTCGCCCCGATCAGGGTAAAGCGGGGAAGCGGCAGATGGATGGACGCCGCGCCCTGCCCCTTGCCGTTGATGATATCGATGGAAAAGTCCTCCATCGCGGGATAGAGGATTTCCTCCACCGTCCGGGGCAGGCGGTGCACCTCGTCGATGAAGAGCACATCCCCTTGATCGAGGTTGGTCAGCAGCGCCGCGAGATCCCCGGCCCGTTCGAGCGCCGGCCCCGATGTGATCCGGAAATTGACCCCGAGCTCGTTCGCGATGATGGCAGCGAGGGTGGTTTTCCCGAGTCCGGGCGGGCCGTACAGGAGCACATGGTCGAGCGCCTCTCCCCGCAGCTTGGCCGCGTCGATGAAGACCGATAGGTTCCCCTTGACCTTCTCCTGTCCGATATACTCGGTCAGGGTACGGGGCCGCAGCGGGTTGTCGCCCTCGTCCTCGGGCAGATACTCCGCCGCGACCATGCGGTTTTCGTAATCCATTTCCATTTTGAAACGATCCTCCTCACCGGGGTCTTCGGCTGTTACAGGGATGAAACAGCATGAGATTACAGCTCCCGCAGTACCAGACATCCGGCTGCAGCACCCCGCCGAACGGCGGCTCCCAGTTTCCAATAGATAGCGCCGGCTTCGTTTTCAGGCGTTCCCACCGTGTGGGCGTTCTCTCGTCTGTCTGCTCATACCAGAGCAGACGCTGACCGGCCGCGTCCAAGCAGCCCCGCCGCATGGGATTTCCGCATACCGGACAGTGCAACATATCCATCTCACCGTTTCCCCAGGGCTTTCAGCGCTTCCCGCACCAGCGTTTCCACCGGCAGGGTGCTGTCCAGTTTTCCGACGGCCGCGGACGCCTCTCCCGGCGTGAAGCCCAGCACCGAAAGGGCGCTGACCGCCTCGGCGGCGTTCCCCGCGGCGCTGACACCGCCCGGCGTCCCGGTATCCGGCATATCCAGAGCATCGGAGGGCATAAGCGCCCCCACCTTGTCCTTCATCTCGAGCACGATCCGCTGGGCCAGCTTGGCGCCCACGCCCTGGGCCTTGGTCAGGGACTTGAAATCCCCCGCCGCCACGGCCAGGGCGACCCGCTCGGGAGAAAGCTCGGACAGGATGGCGAGCCCCGCCTTCGGCCCCACGCCGGACACGGCGGTGAGCTGCTTGAAACAGGTAAGCTCCGCCTGGTCGGCAAAGCCGAACAGTTCGAGCGCATCCTCCCGCACGTTCAAAACGGTATACAGCATGGCCTCCCGTCCCACTTGGGGAAGCTGTCGGGCGGTGTTCATGGTGATGTTGCATTTATATCCGACGCCGCCGCATTCGATGACGGCGATCCGGGGACCTATGTGGATCAGGTCTCCCCGCAGGCTGTAATACATGGTGCCACTCCTTCCAAATCGACTGCCCGCCGCGTCAGGCCCGGCGTCCGCCCACGATGCTCCGCTTGAGCGCTGTACCCCCCATCTGCCCGTGGCAGATGGCGATGGCGAGCGCGTCGGCCGTGTCGTCCGGCTTCGGCACGTCCCGCAGCCCGAGCAGACGCCTCGTCATTTCCATGACTTGGGGCTTCTCCGCCTGGCCGTATCCTGTCACCGCGCTCTTGACCTGCAGGGGGGTATATTCGTACAGCGGAATGTTCTGCTTTTTGGCGGCCAGAAGGATGACCCCCCGGGCCTGGGCCACATCGATGGCGGTTTTCTGGTTATTCTTGAAATACAGCTTTTCCACCGCCATCGCATCGGGAGAGGCCTTGGCGATGAGGGCTGCCATCTCGTCGTAAATAATCTCGAGCCGGCGGGAAAAATCCATGCCGGCCGGGGTGAGCACGGCGCCGAAATCCAGCGGCGCGAACCGTCCCCGCTCATACCGCACCACGCCCCAGCCCACGATGGCATAGCCCGGGTCGATCCCCAGTACGATCAAGCGCGTCCCCTCCCCTCATATATAACGATTTATTATAGCACAAGCCGTGCCCGTCCCGCAACTCCCAAAAACCCCGGTTTTGTCCCAGAAAAGGGCAAAATCCGCCGCCATGGTGCTCGGCCGGCCCAGTGCCTTTCAAAGCGCACAAAGCGGGGGTCCGGGAAATCTCCCGGTTCTCGTCCAGCAAGACGGAAACCCGGCCCGCCATGGCATCGTTCCGCCCTATCCGATCAGCCGGGCCAGCGCTCCGAGCGCCGTGCTCACCGCCGCCTCGGTTTCGATCACGCGCGGATTCGGCAGTCCCGCCTTTTCCCGCTCCTGGTTCCAGATGGCCTGCAGCACGCAGCCCGCCCGGAGCCCTCTGGCCGCCGCGACGGTATAGAGCGCGGCCGTCTCCATCTCGGAGGCGAGACATCCGCCTTTCAGCCACGCCTGCCAGGCGTTTTGGAGCTGATAGGCCACCGGGGAATCCTCCGGGCTGTGCTGGCCGTAAAACGAATCCTTGCTCTGCACCACCCCGATGTGGAAGGGAATCCCGCTCTCCCTGACCGCTGCCGCCAGAGCGCTCGTCACCTCGAAATCGGCCACGGCCGGGAATTCTACCGGCAGGTATTCCCGGGAGGTGCCCTCCATCCGGATGGCTCCCGTTGCCACCACGACATCTCCGCCCTGCACGGACAGATCCATCCCGCCGCAGGTCCCCACCCGGATCAGGGTGTTCACCCCGCAGCGCGCCAGCTCCTCCACACAGATGGCCGTGGACGGCCCGCCGATGCCGTGGGAAGTCACCAGCACCCGCGTACCCGCAATCCGGCCCGACCAGGTGGTGTATTCCCGGTTCTGCGCTTCAAAGCGGGCGTCTTCCATCCTCCGGGCCATGGATTCCACCCGTCCGGGGTCTCCGGTGATCATGGCATAGGCCGCCCCCTGCGCAGGGGTCAGCCCAATATGAAACAGCGCCTCCTGGTTGAAATCCACGATTCCTCGCTTCCTTTCTCATCGGCATATTGTGTCTAGTATAGCACATTCCGGTTAAAAAGCATGAACAAAATCGTAAATCCGCTGCCATGCGCGGAATAGAGACACGGACCAAAAAGACCGGCCTCCGTCGAGGCCGGTCTTTTCTTTTCTATATGGCGGCCGTGCATGCAGACGATAACCGCCGTCCGCCCTGCACTGTCTTCCGCCTTTCTGTTCGTAAAAAATATTCACAAAATTTTGCGGTATGCGCCGTATCCAGAAGACAGCCGGAGCCACTAAAAATACGGATTTCATGGAAAAATTTCAAATTGAGGCATGCCATTATCCCGTATCCGTGCCCGCTTGACCGCCGCATTTTAAGTGATATATTTTCTCATTATCAGCAACAAAATATCCATAAATTTATGATAAACTTGCGGTATTTTATCGGTTTACATCCCCGATATAGCTCTATTTTTGCATAAAATCTCCAGAATATGGATAATCCAGGAAGCGAATTCACTTGTTTTCCAGAATATTCTGTGATATAATCTCACAAGATTAAACAGCCGTACGTCAAATCATCAAGGTACCGCTTTGAATGTTCTGAATCAGATCGCAGATGTCGTCAATGGTGCTGACAAACCGAATGCCCAGCCTTTGGGGAGGCACCTCGATATCGAACGCCTCTTCCAGCGCCACTACCAAGCGGATACAGTTCAGGCTGTTCATCCCATAGCGGCGCAGATCCTCTTTTGCGGGGACGCTCGTCCAGTCATGCGGCCCGACGGTTTCGCCGAGCAGCCGGCGGACGGTCGTTTCGAGCTCCATCTCTTCACTCACTCCTGTTTCGCAGCACCTTACCCGACGCGCTTCTCGGCAAGGATTCGGTCAATTCAAATTCATCGGGGAACTGATAGGGCGACAGTCTCTTTTGACAGAGTTTCCAAAATTCTTCTCTTGTCAGCCGCGGGGCCACCGCCCGTATGCGGATGCGCTGCCCAGCAACGGGATCGGGCACACCGCAGGCCATCACATCCTCCACCGCCTCTTCCTGCCGCAGCCGGTTTTCGATCTCCTGCGGATAGATATTGACCCCGGCCCGTATGATCAGGTCGTCGAGGCGGGAACGGATCACCAAATCCCCGTCGGCATCCATTTCGGCCGCGTCCCCGGTGTGCAGCCATCCGCCGGCCAGGGCGTGCGTCGTTTCCTTCGGATGACGGTAGTAGCCCTTCATCAGGCTGCCGCCCCGGAGAAGGAGCTCGCCGTCTTCGATTCTGTATGTAAAACAAGAGAGCGGGCGTCCGATCGCATGCGGTTTGGCGTCGAAGAGCTCCGGGGGCAGGAAGCTGACGCGGGGTCCCGCTTCGGTCAGGCCGTACGCATGATAAATCGCCGTTTCCGGCATGGCTTCGCGCATCTGTGCGGCCACGCTCGGGGTCATGCATTCTCCGCTGACGGCGGCCGCCTGCAGCGGCAGGATCCGCCCGCGTCGGATCGCCGCCCTGCACAGCTGATAAAACAGCGTCGGCGTCCCGCACAAAACGGTCACCTCGTCGCGCCGGACGGTTTCGAGCAGGCGAAGCGGCTGAAAATCGCCGTTGTCGAACACGATGTCCACTCCTCTGGCCAGCGCCAGCAGGAACTCGCCCACCAGCACCGCGCAGTGGTAAAGCGGCCGGGCGATCCGGATCCGTCCGTTTATGCGGAAATATCCCTCGATCGCCTGCAGATTCGTCAGCAGCCCCGTATCCGACAGCATGGCCCCTTTGGGCACACCGGTTGTCCCGGAGGTGTAGAGAATGAGGCGGACATCCTCCAGCTCCTGCTCGTCGGGCAGAGGATCTCCGACCGAAATAGGACCGTCCTCCGTCAGGATGCAGGATAGGCCGGCGGCTTGCCGGATGGCGTCCGCGTGCGCGGCGCCGTACCGCCGGGACAGCGGCACGGCGGTTTTTCCCGCCGATAAACAGGCCAGGATCCAGCGGGCCGTGTCCAGATCCGACCGGCAGAGCACGCCGTACAGGCGCCCGGTCAAAGAAGACCCCAGCCGTTCGGCCTCCTCGAACAGGTCGGCGAACGTCATGGAACGGAATTCGTCCCGCACTGTCCGGTTCGGATGCTCACGCATCCGGCCGCGCAGATAGGCGTACAGCTCCGTCATGCCGACGCCTCCCGGTATTTCGCCATCAGGGCATACAGGTCCCCCACCTTGGTGATGGCTTCGGGATCCAGATCCCCCTCCTCCAGGATGACGCCGAACTCCTCTTCCAGCCCCACCAGCACCTCGACGAGCCGCAGGCTGTCGATGCCGAGATCCTCCTTGAGCCGCTGCTCCGCCTTCGGCTCGTTACACCAGGTGTGCTTTTGCAGCACCTCGCCGACCCTTGTTTCGATTTTCGTCATGGTTATCCCCCCAGCTTCATGCGCAGTTCGCTCATAAGCGCGTTGTCCATCCGGGCTATCTCGTAAAGCAGGCTGAAAAACTGGGACGGCGGAATGCTGCGTTTGAGATTGTAATATTCCGCAAGCGCATAGATGCGCTCCATTTCGGCCCCTTTTTTCCAGATAAAGGTTGTGTTGATTCCGTGGGTTTCATAGTACGCCGCTGTGCGGTAGCGCAGCTGCTTGTAAATGCCCATCATATCCCGAAGGCGGCTGCCAACGTCCGGAACACCGTCGAGATCCTGCTCATAAAACCAAAACGCCGTGTGATTTTCCGGCTTGAAGGTCCGGCTGCTCCAAAAAAAACGGGCATCGTCGCGGTCGGGTTCCCGGCAAAGCCGCATGCAGAATCCGGACCCGGCATAGGCCTTTTCCAGCTCTTCGAGCGGCAGCACCACTTCCCTGTCCGGAATGTCGTTTTGGATCACCCACTCCTGATTCCGCCGAAGCAGGCGCACATAATGGTCGCCGCGGAATCCTCTCGCCATCAGCGTTTCCGAAGTGAATGCGGGTGTGACCAGGATCAGCGACGCCTCCGGACCGGAACCGTCATCCGCCCGGTCAAGCCAGAAGGACAGCGTCTCGTCCCGTTTTTCAAAAGCCAGTATCCCCCGCTCCCGCAGATCGTCCTGTATGCGTCTGATCCGGTCGAAATAGACCGGACGGACCCCTTGGATGACCAGGAAGAAAAAGAGCTCCTTGAGCGGCACTGCGCTGTTGTAATAGAGCGGCGCCACCTCCACCCGCTGCTGCCGCAGAAACGCCAGCACCTGATTTTCCACGCAGGACAGGCCGTACAATCCCTCAAACATAATGCAACACCCCGGCCACCGCCTTCTTCACAAGGTCAAAGCTCTCCTCCGGCGTCCGGTCGGTTGGAATCAGGATGCCGCCATTCTCTTCGGCGATGATCCGGTATTCCCGGCGCAGCCTGTGCTGAAGCGGCACGTCGATAAACCGGTCCCGTTCGCTTTCGCGGGCGCGCACGCGGCGAATCGCCGTGTCGACGTCGACATCGAGAAAAAAGGCGAGATCCGGCCGCGGGATACTGGCGGACACCTCGTAAATCCAGTGGTCCTGCTCGTAACCCCTGGCCCGCAAATTGGCCAGGCAGGAATAAAAATAGCGGTCGCTGATCACGGTCCGCCCCTCCTCCAGAGAGGGCCGGATCACCCGATTGGAATGCTGCACCCGGTCACTGGCGCAGAAAAGGGAAAGCGCCCGGTAATCGTAGGCGTCGTGGGACGGACAGTCCATATAGGTCCGGAACATGTCCGACTGACGCACGAGGTCGGTCGGCTGTTTGGTCAGGAAGACCGGCACATCGAGCGTTTCGAGATGCGCCGTCAAGCGGCGGATCAAGGTCGTTTTCCCGCATCCGTCCAGTCCGCAGAACGTGATGAGCACCCCGGAGGTGTCATGCGGTTGCAGTTGCAGTTTCATAGAGTCTCTCCTTTCGGAAGCTGCAGAACAGCCAGTCCTCAAACGCCATATCGTGGCGGAAGACCCGTCCGTCCTCCGGACGGACAATCTCTCCCAGCCGGTCCATGTCCCAGGGCTTCAGGCGGTCCAGAAGATCGTCCAAAACCGGATTATTGAGAGAAAAGAGCTCCCGCGTGTGATAGAAGGAAAACGCGCAGGCCCCCTCCAGTCCGCACGCCTTGGCCCGCTCCAGGATGTCCAGTTCCAGCTCCTCATCCAGGTCCTCCCGCAGGAGCAGGTAGAGGTCGCTGAATTTATACAGGGAGAGATCCCGTCCCATGTCCACCCAGCTGTAAATGCTGGCCTCTTTATACAAATGCGCGCAGAGATGCAGCAGAAAATCCGCCGGATCCAAGGTGTAAAGCGGCGTTTCCCCGGCCGGGATCCGCGCCTGCCGCCTTTCCAGCAGCCGGGCGACGGCCCCGGTCTCCCTGGCCTGATAGTCCAGGGAAAAGTTGACGTCGATTTCCCAGTACGGCAGCCCCGGCAGATCCGCCTTCATCACAAACGGGACGGTTTCGCCGCGGTTCATGCGGGACAGGATGATGTCCCGCCTCGTCGCGGGACGGAACTCGCCCGCGCGCAGATAACCCTGGACGAATCCGTGTTCCCGCAGAAGGCTGGACAGGGCGGGAATATCCCCCGCCTCCACCAGGATGTCCAGGTCGTTCGATGTGCGCAGCCCCACCGGATAGCGGCCCGCCAGCAGCGCCCCCTTGAGGAGCGCGTACGGAAAGGCCGCGTCCTTCAGCATCGTGCCCATCCGGTCAAGCAGGATCCGGTAGCTGTTCGTACGCAGGACGTTCTGCTCAAAGACCGCCTCCAGCGTATTCCGGAATTCCCGGTTGACCCGCGGCATCAGTCCCGTATGCTTCAGGGTATGGTAGGCGGCGCCTCCCATACGGTTGTAGAGCAGCTGCCCCAGGATGTACGGATAATCCAGAGCGCCGTCCATCAGGCCGGACAGGACGTCCGGATCGGCGTCCGCAAAGCGGCAAAGCTCCAATATCGTGCGCTTTTCCCTCTTCATCATGAGACCACCTCTTCCTCCCGCGCCAGCTTGCGGTAAAATTCGTTGCGCGCCCGCAGTTCTTCGTGCGTGCCCGCATCCACCACCCGGCCGTCGTCCATGACCACGATGTGCTCCGCGCGCAGCACCGCCGACGGCTTGTGGGAAATGACCAGCAGCGTGGCCTGCCCCGCGGCTTCCCGGACCGCCTCGTTGACCCGGTCCTCCGCCATCTTGTCCAGGGAGCTGGTCGCTTCGTCAAACAGGAGCAGCCGGGGATTCCGAAGCAGGGCGCGGGCAATGGCCAGCCGCTGCCGCTGTCCGCCCGAAAGGCGGACGCCCCGCTCCCCGATCTCGGTATCCAGCCCCTGGGGAAGGCCGGCGACAAAGCTCCGGATGCTTGCCTTTTCACACGCATCCAGCAGTTCCGCCTCGCTCGCGTCCTCTTTGGCGAGCAGCAGATTCTCCCGGATGCTCATATTGAACAGATAACTGTCCTGCATCACCATGCCGATCCGCTGATACAGCATCTGCCGGTTCAGCTGGGCCGCGTTCTCCCCGTCATACCGGATGCAGCCAGCCTCCGGCCGATAAAGGAGCAGAAGGAGCTTGGCCAGAGTCGTCTTACCGCAGCCGCTGTGTCCCACCAGAGCGGTGTAGCCGCCCGGAGCGAGATGCAGGGACACATCCCGCAGGACCGGCTCATCCTCCCGGTAGCCGTAACGGATATCCTCGGCGTCGACTTCCCCCAGCAGCGGCCGTTCGATCTCTCCGCCGTCTTCTGCGGCCAGCGAAAGCGTCTCGAATACCCGGTTGTAATAGGGGGCGTTGGTACGCAGCTTCGCGTTCTTGCTGCTGACCGCGTCGAGGGACGTGAACAGCATGGAAAAATATTCTCCGAACAGGATCAGCTGCCCCACGGTGATCTGTCCCCGGATGACGAAAAAGGCCCCGATGATGTACACAAGCACCTTGGTCAGGTAATTGGCCTTGAAATCGTTGAAAATCTCCGCATACAGCCAGTAGCGGATCCAGCGGTACCCCAGCTCTGCCAGCCGTTTTCTGTATGCGTGATAGCGGCCGATAAACGTCGCTTCGGCGTTCTGGAGCTTGATTTCCTTCCAATACTGCAGGGCGTCGTGGGTAAAGGAATGGTAATTTTGATTGACCTGCCGGATCTCCTCATTGATCCGGCCTGTCCCCCGCCCGATCCATGCGTTGAGGAAAAACACGAACGGGATGGTCAGGGAACAGCACAAGGTCATCAGCCAGCTCATCCGCAGGGTGAGCAGAATGGTGAGGACGGCTGTCGCCGCGCTGAAAAGATAGCCGACCACCTGATCGCCCATAAAACCGCCGAGGCTCTCCACATCGTCCATCAGCCGCATTTTCCAGTTGCCCGGGTTTTCCTTTTCAAACGCCGCTAGCGGCAGGCGCTTGTATATGTTCCAGATATCCGTCCGCAGCGACAGCGTAAACCGGTTGAGCAGCCGGTTGCTCACCGCCATCTGCGTCGCGTCCAGCAGCAGGCGGCACACATAGACGAGCAGCAGCCCCGCGACCACGACGGCGAACCGCGCCGACTGCCGCTCCCGCAGCACATCGTCGACCAGAATTTGAAAAAACACCGGATTGACCAGGGATACGGGGATCGCCGCCGCACTGCAGATGAGCATGACGACGATCAGCCACCGGCACTCCTTCATATAGGGCTTGATCCGGCGGAAGACCTCCCATCGTCCGAGCTTCATGCCGCGCCCCCCTTTCCGAACAGGCGGCGGTAGGTATCGGATTCCGTCCGCACCTGCGCATGGGACCCCATCGCCTCGATTTCCCCGCCGTTTATCACGATGACCTTGCTGCAGCCGCGTATGGCGGAAAACCGGTGGGAGACGATCACCACCGTAATGTCCTCATCCAGACGGAGCAGCTCGTCCGCGACCTGCTCCTCCATATCGACGTCCAGCGCCGACGTCGCTTCGTCGAGCAGGATCAGCGACACCTGCCTGAGCAGCAGCCGCGCGATCATCAGCCGCTGCTGCTGTCCTCCCGACAGTCCGCGCATGTGGCCGCCGATCCGTTCGTCGAGTCCCTCGGGCATGCAGCGGACCAGCTCGTCCAGCCCCACCCGCAGCTCCTCGTCCGTTCCCTCGCGGCCGAGCAGGAGGTTCTCCCGGACGGTGCCTTCAAACAGGCGGATGTCCTGGGATACGACTCCGATCCGGCTGCGCAGATCCGAAAGGGAAAACGCCTGCGCCGTCTCTCCGTTGATCCGCACCGTTCCCGACCAGGGATCATACAGCCGGAGAAACAGATCCATCATCGTCGTCTTGCCGGCCCCGCTCGCCCCGACGACCGCCACTTTTTCGCCTTTGCGGATCTCGAACGAGACATCCCGCAGAACCGGCTTGTCCTCATAGCCGAACGTCACATGCTCGAACGCCACCTGTTCCACTACCGGCAGCGCCTGGCCATCCGGGTTTTCCTCTTCGGTGTTCAGCACCTCGTTGACCCGGTCGATGCTGACCCGGCGGGCGAACCAGTCGAGATAGATGCGCAGCATCCAGTTGAATTTCTTGTGCATCAGCGCCACATATTCGATCACGGCGAGGAACTGCCCGATCGACATGCTGCCCGTATAAATCAGCCTCGCGCCATATCCGTAGATGAGCAGGGACGCCGCCAGATTGATCAGATACACGCCCTTGCCAACCAGAAAATCCGTCCATCGGACGCGGTTTCCCAAGGTGATGAGCCTGCGCAGCGGCGCGATGACCTGGCCGGATGCCCACCGCTGCGCGCCGAGCAGCCGGATTTCGCGGAACCCTTTGAGGATTTCGAAAAGCCGGCCGGTATAGGCCCCGGTGATCTCCCGCTTTTTTCTCGAATAGGTTTCGGTCAGTTTGCCGCACAGCCGCGTCATGACGATCGGCAGGGCCGCGGCCAAAACCAGCATAACCGCGATTCCCACGTTGATCCGGCCGACCATATACAGTATCCCTGCGCACAGCAGGAGGGAATTGACAAAATGGAACAGATTGCGCTGAATGACATGCAGGAACTGCTCGCTGTCCCCGTCGATGCGGCTCATCACGTCGCCGCTGTTCATATGGGACAAAAAGGGCGCCCGCGCATGTATGGCCTTTTCAAACACGGCGTTCTTGACGTCGACGACATACCGGTTCTGCAGGGTCTGCCAGGTGTAGGCATAGATCAGGTTGAAAACCATCGCCATGGCAAACAGCACCGCGTAGTTGCGGATGACCAGGGGAAGCATCTCATGCAGCCCGCCGACGAGGACCTGGTCGGTCAGCACCGCCAGGTTCTGCGGCAGAAACAGCGACACCGCGTAGGTGACGAGGATACACAGCTCCGCGACGATGAACAGACCCGTATATTTTTTGGCAAACTCCCAAACCCGTTTCAGGCGGCGCGGTTTCCGGTCTTTCAACCAACATCACTTCCATTCCCAGCACAGATTTGAAAATTTTTGGTTATTCTGTAAGATCCGTTCCTATTTTACAGAATTCGGCCGTTCGTATGGTTTCTATTCGTGTCAAAAACGTTTCCAAAAACGACAACATGTCGAAAAAAGGAAACGCTGCAGCCAGGAGGAATCGTTTATGTCCACACCCGTTCCCATTTGGTCCACGTCGGAGCACATCATGGTTCTGCCGATCGAAAAAGCCGATCAGTCGGTGGACTCCCATCCGTTCTTCCGCCTGATCATCCTGTCCCAAGGAAAACTTTTGGCGGAACTGGACGGAGAAGCGATGGAACTCACAGCCCCCAGTGTACTATGCTTGCATGACCGGCGCCGGTTTGTCTGCCGCCGCCTGGTCCACTGCGACGGATGCGTGCTGTTTTTCGATCCTTCCTTTCTCAACCGCAGCTTTACAAATGAAACCCTGCGGCATCCCGATTTCTCCACCTTGGCGGAAAAGCATTCGTTTTTTCAGCTCCAGCCTTTTCTCAAAGAAAACCCGGACGAGAACCGGATGGCCGTCAGCGAGGAAATCCTCCACCAGCTGATGCGGTGCGCCCGTTTTTGCTCCTATGAAATCCAAAACCGCGGTGACTGGTACTGGTCCTGCCGCACCAGATCCTATTTCATGGATATCATCCGCATGATCGAGAACATCCATTACCAGTACGGCCTGCAGACCCCCGAACAACAGGACCAGCGGCAGCAGCGCCTGGAGCGCGGAGAGCTGCAGGCCATCTTGGAATACGTCGAAGCCCATATCGAGGAGGATCTCACGCTGGAAACCGTCTGCCTGCAGTTCCGCACCTACAAAAAACAGGTGGAACGGTGGTTCCGCTCCTACAAGGGGACCACATATTATCAATACGTCAAGGACCTGCGGCTGAAAAAAGTGTGCTTCTACTTGCGGTTCACCGAGCTGCAGATGAAGGAAATTGCGGTCCGGGTAGGGTTTTCCAGCGCGCAGAACCTCGCCAAATTTTTTCAGAAGGAGAAACGCTGCTCCATGTCGGAGTTCCGCAGGCAGTCGGTGCGGGAACGGAAAAACGACATCGAACTGCAATCCATCCGTCAGGGCAGCACAGCCTAAACGATGGGACTGCCAAAAATGGAGCGGGCCGGTGCCCGAAATTAGTCGGATTTTCCCCTTGATTTTCTCCCATGCGGGGCTTACCATAAAATATGAAGAAATTATGAATGAGCAACCCATATGAGAGAAAGAGGGCACAACCGCGTTGAATATCGAATTTTTCCTGGACCTGGCTGTCATCATCCTCGCCGCCAAATCCTTTGGCCTGCTGGTGCGCAAAATTCATATTCCCCAAGTCGTCGGTGAAATCGTCGCCGGTCTTCTGATCGGTCCAAACGTCCTGCACCTGGTCGATCAGAGCGAGTTTCTCTCCCAGATGGCCGAGCTCGGCGTGATCATGCTGATGTTCGTCGCGGGACTCGAAACCGACCTAAAAGAGATGAAACGGACCGGCCCCGCCGCGCTGTTCGTCGCCGCCATGGGGGTTTTAGTCCCGCTTGCGGGTGGTTTTCTCCTTTATTCCTGTTTATATGGCTTCGCGGCCGTCGGGTCGGACGCCTTCTTTGAGGCGGTCTTCATCGGCACCATCATCACCGCCACCTCGGTGAGCATCACGGTGGAAACCCTGCGGGAAATGGGCAAACTCAAGGGCCGGGTGGGCACTACCATTCTTTCCGCGGCCATCATCGACGATGTGCTGGGGATTATCCTTCTAACCTTCGTCATCGGATTCAAGAGCCCCTCCGTCCGGCCGGCCTCCGTCGTTCTCAACACCGGCCTCTTCATCCTGGCGGCAGCGGGGGCGGGCATCCTGCTCTATTGGCTGTTTAAATGGCTGGATAAAAAATACCCCCATCGCCGCCGTATTCCGATTTTCGGATTTGCTGTCTGCCTGCTCTTTGCCTTTGCAGCAGAACACTTTTTTGGCATTGCGGATATCACGGGCGCCTACGTGGCGGGCATTATTTTCTGCAACATTCAGGATTCCGCCTACATCGCACGAAAAGTCGATGTCAGTTCCTATATGCTGTTCAGTCCCATCTTCTTCGCCAGCATCGGCCTCAAGACTGAAATCCATGGCATCGACGCCTCCATGTTGCTGTTCAGTGCATTGTTCGTCGTGGTGGCGCTGGGAACCAAAATCATCGGCTGCGGGCTGGCGGCCAAGGCCTGCCGTTTTGATTGGAAAGATTCCCTTCGGGTGGGCGTCGGCATGATGACTCGCGGCGAGGTCGCGCTGATCGTTGCGCAGAAAGGCCTCGCGGTCGGCCTGATTCCCCCGGTGTATTTCACCGCCGTCATCCTCCTGATCATGGTTTCTTCCATTGTGACTCCCGTCATTCTCAAACTGCTTTACCGCAAAGAAGACCGGGCCCTTCCGCCCTCCGCTCTTCCGGATACGGTAAACGTCGAATAAAAGCAGCGGCCGCGCCGATCAGGCGCGGCCGTTTTCGATTGTCCAAAAAACGGAAGAAAGCGAAAATCCGTCGGGAATACAGCCGCTCATTCATCCGCCCCCTCGTACGGACGTTGTATCGATGAACTCCGGGAAAATTCTCGGAGCCGAAGCCGGGAATGTAACCCCCGGCCGGCAGTCATTTGCCATATAAGGATTCGATGAAAACAGGAGTTGTCCCAAAATTCATGGACAAACTCCTGTTTTCTCTTCTATATTTGCCATTTTTCGTGTTAGAATGCGAATCAGCGTCACCCTTTTTTCTGCCATTCATATGATGACAATGAAGGGGAACCGCTGGACGGCCCGGTTCCCCTATCAATGAACAGGAGGATTTTATATGCCTGATAACAAGTACATCCACGATGCCGGCTGCAAAGAAGCCGTATGCGTCGATGCCGGACGCGTTTACGACTCTTGCTCCGAATAGGAGGAGGCGCCTTGGAAAATCCCCCTGCGCGGCTCTTCTCGGGAAAACGGCGGCTCCATTTGGTATCCGGATACTTTGAGACAATTGCTAACAGCCCATAAGGTTAATTCATGGGGGGAAGCTGCATGTTATCCAGACAAATTGGCCGCAACATCCGGTGGCGACGCAGACGGGCCGGACTTTCTTTGGAAGAGCTTGCCTACCGGGCCAGTCTGGATACGTCCCATATCGGAAAAATCGAACGCGGCTGCTGGAATCCGAATCTCCAGACCCTCACCCGCATCGCCGCAGCGCTCGGCACCACGCCCCATTCCCTTTTCAACTGCGGCACGCTGGACGAACCGGATTACGCCTGGCTGATCGGCTTTGCCAGCTCGACCATTCCTTACTACGATTTTCTCAGCGTGTACGATCCTCTGTTTCTCGGCGAATTCCTGGGCAGCTTTCTGATGGAGCGCATCACGGTCGAAGAAATCGACACCATCGCCGCGCAGTATCTGTCGGAAGTTCTCTATGAGGCCGTTCCGGAAACCGTCCGGACCGAGGACGGCGCCCACTGCGGCTACGGTATAGCCGCCGTCCACAAGGCTAAGGGGTCGAAAACCCGTCTGAGCATGCTGCGGGATGTCACGTCCGACCGCGCCCTGGCGGAAAGCATCGCCGCCAAAATGACCGAGAGCCGCGTCCCCTATGATCAATACCGCTATATCGCGCGGGACCTTGCTGTGGAAAATTTTGTCTGACACATTAAAACATCCCCCATCGTCAAAACGATGGGGGATGTTTTTACAGCGGCGTATGCCGCGGCCAGACGGATAGGATATCCTGCAGTTCCCGGATAAACCGCCGCCCGTTTTCTTCCCTTTGCCCGTCCCGAACCTCTGCCTGCTCAAAGCAAATCACCGCCGGCCCCCCCTGCTCCGCTTCCTCCCGCTCATAGAGAATCCGGGCGGTATCGGGCAGGCCGCTCTGCCCATCCTCCGGCGCCGTCTTTCGGCCGTCCATCGCCATCCCCTCCACCCCAAGCATATGCGCGCCGGCCTGTACAGGATGCCTCTTTCGGTCTTTCCGGATGCCCATCCGCATAAAATCGGATAGAACGGAAAGGCGGTGGATCCTGTGATCACAGCCCTCTATCTTCGGAAATCCCGGGCGGACGAAACGGACGAACGGGTCGGGGACACGCTTCGGCGGCATAAGGAAACCCTCCTCGCGTTTGCCGCCGAACGCGGGCTCACCATAGCGGAGATCTATGAAGAGGTCGTCAGCGGCGACAGCCTGTATGCCCGCCCCCAGATGCTTCGCCTGCTCGAAAATGTGGAAAAAGGCGCCTATGACGCGGTGCTGTGCATGGACCTGGACCGGCTGGGCCGCGGCGGCATGAGCGACCAGGGCATCATCCTGGAGACGTTCAAAAATTCGGGCACCCGGATCATCACTCCGCGGAAGACGTACGATCTGAACGATGAATTGGATGAGGAGTACACCGAATTTGAAACCTTTCTCGCCCGACGGGAGCTCAAGCTGATCAAGCGGCGGCTGCAGCGGGGTATCCGCAAGACAATCGAGGACGGCGGATACATCGCCAACGCCCCTTACGGCTATGAAAAAACCACGCTCGACCGACACCCGACCCTGAAAATCAAGGAAGACGAGGCAGCGTTCGTCCGCCTGGTATTCGATCTGTACCTGTCGGAACGGTGCGGCTGCCAGGCGATCGCCGACGAGCTGAACCGGCTGGGAGCCAAGCCCCGCCGAGCCGCGGCATTCGGCCGCAACGCGGTGCTGCGCATCCTGAAAAACCCGGTCTACTGCGGCAAGGTGGCCTGGGATCAGCACACCCACGTCAAAACCGGCGGATCCGGAACCAAAGTCGTATCCAATCCGAAAAGCGCCTGGACACTTGTCCCCGGCCTGCATCCGCCCCTGATCGGTGAAGCAGACTTTGACCGCGTCCAGGCGATCCTGCAGAGCCGCTCCCAGTCCTCCCACTTCGACGGCACGCTCCAAAACCCGCTCGCCGGCCTCCTCTTCTGCGCCAAATGCGGCCGGCTGATGCAGCGGCGTCCCGTCTCCGGCCGGGAGACGGCCGACCTGCTGATCTGCCCCACCCGCGGCTGCTGCTCCGCCGCCCGCCTCGACCTCGTCGAACAGGCGGTTCTGGATGCCGTGCGGGATCTGTGGGCCCCGTTTGAACCGCTCGAGGCGGCGTTCGATACATCACCGGGACCCGATCTCGCTCCCGCCGTCGCCGCGGCCGAACGGGACCTTGCAACGGCAGCCGGGCAGGAAGCCCGCCTGCACGACCTTCTCGAGCAGGGCATATACGATCCCTCCACCTATCGGCAGCGGATGGACGTGCTGCTGGAGAGGGAACGGGAGCTGGAGGCCGCCCTGCGGCATCTCCGGGAACGGCAGGCATCCGTCCAGTCCGGCGAATCCCCTGCCCCGGGGGTACCGGGGACGGTCTCCGCCCTCTATGCCCAGTCCGGGCCGAAGGAACGCAACCGCCTGCTCAAGGCGAGCATCGTCCGCGCCTGTTACCGGAAGGAAAAGGACTGGGGGCCCCGCCGGTTCCAGCTCATTATCGAATGGCGGCCCATGATGCCTTCCTGACAAGGCGCCCTGTCTTCTGACAAAGACTGTCTGGAAGATCTGCAGGTATACTTTACCGAGCGGGACCAGATGGTCATCGACCACGCGGTCAGCGTCCGCGCCAAAAAAGCGGAAATCATCACCACCTACATCGATGTCGAGGCCCTGCCCTTCAACCGCGGATACTATTCCTGCGACCTGACCTTCTTCTTCGAGGTCCAGCTCGAAGTCTATTCCGGTCACGGCGTTCCCTGCACGACCGTGTGCGGCGTCGCCGTGTTCCAGAAAAAGGTCATTCTGTACGGCAGCGAAGGCAACGTTAAGGTCTTCTGCAGCGAGTACATTCCGAACCAGCACGACGTGCAAGAGATGCCTCCCCGCAACATGCCGCGCTGCTGTGTCCAGGTCGCCGAACCCATCGTCCTCTCCGCCCGCCTGGTCGAGGCGTGCGAATGCGGATGCTGCAAGTGCGACTGCGGATGCTGTGGATGCTGCAGCATCCCCGACTGCATCTGCCAGCGGTACGGCGGCAGCTTCTGCGACGGACACGACGGCAAGGTGGTTCTCGTCACCATCGGCATCTTCACCATCGTGCAGCTGGTCCGCAACGTCCAGATGCTCATGCCGGTCTACGATTTCTGCATGCCCTCCAAGGAATGTTGCCCGACAAGCGACAACCCCTGCGATCTGTTCAAGAAAATGTGCTTCCCCGTGGACGAATTCTTCCCTCCCAAGAGCGACGACAAGGGCTGCGGCTGCGGCCACAAGTAATCCCGGAAGCGCACCGCGTTCACTTCAATTTTGGGTACAGGAAACCCCGGGCCGAAAAGGGCCCGGGGTTTTTCCGCGTATGAAAGAACGGCTTTCCCCAGCTTGGCGCGTCCCCGGGCCGTCCCGGGTCCGGAGATTTCGTCCGTTCAGGCCGCGTCGGAGGATTCGATTCCATGCGGCAGATGCTTTCGCCCGACAAACAGCAGAACGCCGCCCACTCCGAACAGCACCAGCAGGCTGATAATCCCGATCGACGCCCGGCCGGTCGCCATATAGAACAGGGAATACAGCATCGGCCCGATCACTGAGGCGAATTTGCCGAAAATATCGTAGAATCCGAAATATTCATTGGAGCGCTCCGGCGGCACCAGCTTGCCGAAATACGAGCGGGACAACGCCTGGATGCCGCCCTGCACCGTCCCCACCAGGAACGCGAGGACCCAGAACAACAGCGACGACAGCCGCAGCGCCCCTGCGTAAGCCTCCTGCTTTCCGGCATCGGTGATGAACGAATCGAGCTGCATATGGATGTGCGGGATCGATTCAGCCGCCCACTCCCGGACTTTGGCAGAGGAAAAGGCGTATTTCCCGTCGTTGCTCATCAGACTCGTGTACACATCCCCGAGCACTCCGGAATTTCCCTTCTCGTCTTCCGTCCAGAAAGCGGCCTCCCGGTCGTCTGCGGAGAGGGCGTTTTTGCCGTTTTCCCGGAGATCTCCGACCATCGTCTCCCATATCTTGCGGTCAGACGCCGAGAGCTGCAGCGCGTTCGGCTGCCGTGCGACCGAATCAGCGGCATGGTTCACGGCTTCCGTATATTCCATCTGGTAGGGTTCCACGTTGAGTCCCATGAAGAAGCCCACGCCGCAGATGACGACATACACCCCGATCGCCGCGCCGATCATCCGCAGCGCCCCCACCCTGGAAGCGAGTCTGCTGAACAGGATGGAAAACGGCACTGCGACCAATTGGGTCACGAGCAGCGCCAGGATCATGCCGGTCGATCCCAGCCCCAGCGTCGCGCCGTAGTTGGTCGCCAGATTGATGACGGTCCCGACCCCGTCGATATAGAAGAAATACGCCACCAGATAGAGCAGCAGCCCCTTGTCGCGCACGATATCCTTCATGGTGCGCCCGAGATTGTGCATCGCGGCCGAGGCCAGCTTGGAGGGCGGCGTATCGACGTAATAGGTCTGTTTGACATTTTTGAGCAGCGGAATGGAGAAGACCGCCCACCATACACAGGTCAGCAGGATGGAGAATTTCACCGCCGTAACGCTGAATCCGGTCATCAGCAGAAATACGATCGAGATCACGAACGGAATGGTGCTCCCTCCCAGATACCCCATCGCGTAGCCCCAGGAGGAGACGCGGTCCATGCGGTCTCTCGTGGTCACGTCGGTCAGGAAGGAGTCGTAAAACACATTCGCTCCGGAAAACCCGATATGGGAGATCACGTACCCGATGAGCATCAGCTTCCAGTCTCCGGTGAAGGCCGTCACCGCCGTAAAGACGATACCGAGGATCAGGCAGGCGCAAAGCAGCTTCTTTTTCATGCCCCGGAAATCGCCGATCGAACCGAAAATCGGGGAGAGCACGGCGATGATCAGGGACGCGGCCGAGACGCCGATGCCCCACCACTTATCGCCGGCGTCCCCGGCGATGCCCGCGTAGTAAATCGGGAAAATGGCCGCCATCATATTGGTGGCGTAGACGGAATTCGCCCAGTCATAGAGAATCCAGCTTTTTTCCGGCTTGGTAAATTTGCGTGACGGATCTTTCACGGATTTCGGCCCGTGTGTCTGCTTGGTCATGCGCATCCCTCCTGCCGATAGTTTTTTCCAAAATCAGTATCGCATTCTCCAAACTTTTTGTCAATTCCCAATCGGTTAAGCCGCGTTTAAATTTTCGCGCGTAAAAAGCGGCGGTTGCCTAAACCGCCGCTTGAAACTGAGATCTATACGTAGTAAGGATTGGGCTTGGTCAGCAGCACGATCAGGTCCACCAGCCAGCCGATGCCGCAAAGCCCGGCCGTGAAGATATACAGCACGCCCATGCCGGCTTTGCCCTCGTAAAATTTATGGCCGCCGAACACACCGAGAAAAAAGCAGAGGATAAAGGCTACCCACTTGTCTTTCGGCCGCCCGGTCGCCACCACCGGCGTGTTGTAAATAACGACCGGAGGCTGCTGGTAGACCACCTGCTGCGGCGGATAGGGCACCTGCTGCGGATAAGGTGTCTGCGGATACACCGCTCCCGCTTGAGGAGGCGGCGCGGATACCACGGCCGGAGGCGGGGGCGGCGCCGGCCTGGCGGAGCCCGGCATCGTCTGATCGGACGGAGGCACCACCACCGGGCGGCCGACCTCATGGCCGCACTGAGGACAGAAGCGGGAATTCACCTGCGTACCGCATTGATCACAAAACATAACACAACCCTCCCAATTTCCTTAAGAATATCATAGATCGCAGGCGGAAACAAGCTGTTTGTTTAACAGATTCTCCAAAGAATATCCTTATGCGCGGCCCGCACGGATCTCATAGAATCGGCGGAAGCGCCCGGCCGGGCCGTAAGCCCCATATGCCATCTGCGGCCCTCATATCGATGCGCCCGCAAGGTACCTCTCTGCCGAAGATGTGCAGCAAAAAGGCGATACGCTTTTCAGCGTACCGCCTTTAGGTCAACCGTGATAATAAATTCAGTCGCCGAGCGGACGCCCGGCCGCGTCCTTATTGATGGAGCCGGTGAGGATCTGGATGCCTTCCACCAGTCCCCAGATCCAGGCCGCAAGGGCGCCGATGCCGCAGGCCCAGCCGCCGATCAGGGTCAGCAGGAGCTGACCGACCGCCTTGCCCGTATACCCCAAATAGAAATTGTGCACGCCCAGAGAACCCAGGAAAATACCGAGCAGTCCCGCCGCCATTTTGGATTTGCCACCGGCAACCGGCTGATAAACGGGGTTATTCAGGTTGGTGCCGCAGTGGACGCAGATGACCGCCATAGGGTTGGCCGGCTGGCCGCAGTTCGGGCAGAAACCCGCGCCGGAACCGACCGGCACGCCGCAGCCCACACATACGGCCGCCCCCGGAGCGAGCGGACGCCCGCACTGCTTGCAGTACTGGGGGTAGGCGGATGCGGGCGCTTGATAGGGCGGCGCGCTGTAAGCCGGTGGCGGAGGTGCCTGAGGCGGCGTCTGCGGTTGGGGTTGGGGCTGAGGTTGGGGCTGCCCGACAGGAGGCGTATATGCCTGCTGCGGGGGTACGGGAGCTCCGGCCGGTGCCGCGCCTTCCAAAGGGGTTCCGCAATATATGCAAACCTTGGCGTTCGGATCAGCCTGAGCGCCGCACTGAGGACATGTGCGTTCTTCCATAAAACAACCTTCCTTTCGTTGCGGGTAGGATTCCGGACGGCGGAGCCGCCGCGGATGACGGGATGTATCCCGGTCTAAGAATCCTCGGAAAGCCGTGGTTTTCTTATGATTTCATTATAAAGCAGCCGGTCCGGAATCGCAAGACCTGTTTGACAATCTTCGCAAATTCTTAGGAAATCTTCATCGGGGCTTGCGGATTTTTCCGTCCGAAAATCGGTTTTGAGGATTGAAATCGGACAAAATTTCATTTTGGACATATTTCGTTCAACATTTTATGCTATAGTTGTATGGTGATATATGAAAAAATCGAGTAAAAAGGAGGAGGCATATGGCCAACAAGTATTCCGAAATCACGCCCCAGGTCCGGGATTTGGCGGAAAAGTGCCGTCAGAGCAGCACCATCGATTCCACCCTGTTCACCAAATACCAGGTCAACCGTGGCCTGCGGGATCTCAAAGGAAACGGTGTTCTCACCGGCCTTACGGAAATTTCCGAAATACAGTCGAGCATCGCGACGGACGACGGCCCGAAACCCTGCGACGGCAAGCTCTTCTACCGCGGCATCAATGTGGAGGATATTGTCGGCGGCTTCATCGGTGAAAAACGCTTCGGATTCGAGGAGACCACCTATCTGCTCCTATTCGGTGAACTGCCAACCAAGGAGCAGCTCACGGAATTTCAGCAGATACTCTCCGATTACCGCACCCTGCCCACCAGTTTTGTGCGGGATATCATCCTGAAAGCGCCCAGCTCGGATATGATGAACACCCTGGCCCGCAGCGTGCTCACTCTCTATTCCTACGACGAAAACGCCAACGACATCACGGTCGAAAACGTGCTGCGGCAGTGCCTGCAGCTCATCGCCCTGTTCCCGCTCCTGTCTGTCTACGGATACCAGGCCTACAGCCATTATCACGACGGCAACAGCCTGTATATCCACAACCCGCAGCCTCACCTGTCCACGGCGGAGAACATCCTGTTCGTCCTGCGTCCCGACAGCCAGTACACCGAGCTGGAAGCGAAAATTCTGGATCTGGCGCTCGTCCTCCACGCCGAACACGGCGGCGGCAACAATTCCACCTTCACCACCCATGTCGTCTCCTCGTCCGGCACCGATACCTATTCGGTCATCGCCGCCTCCCTCGGCTCCCTCAAAGGTCCCAAGCACGGCGGCGCCAACATCAAGGTCGTGCAGATGTTCGAGGATATGAAGCAGACCCTCGCCGATTGGGACGATGAGGACGCGATCGTCGCGTATCTGAAGAGTCTGCTGCACAAAGAGGCGTTCGACCGGGCGGGGCTGATCTACGGTATGGGCCACGCGGTGTATTCCCTCTCCGATCCGCGCGCCAATATCTTTAAAGCCTTTGTCAAGAGCCTGTCGGTCGAAAAAGGCCGGGAAGACGAATATAAGCTGTATTCGCTCGTCGAAAAGCTCGCCCCCCAGGTTATTGCCGAGGAACGGCAGATCTACAAGGGCGTCAGCGCCAACATCGACTTTTACAGCGGTTTTGTGTACAGCATGCTCAATCTGCCGCTCGAGCTGTACACCCCCATCTTCGCCATCTCCCGCATCGCGGGCTGGAGCGCCCATCGTCTCGAAGAGCTCATTAACGCGGGCAAAATCATCCGCCCGTCGTATAAAAGCGTTTCGGTCCGGCGGGATTACGTTCCCATCGCGGGACGCTGAACAGCCGCTAAAACAGCCCCTGCGGACATCTGTCCGCAGGGGCGTTTTTGACTGCCGGGAGGTATGCCCTCCTATTACAAGGCTTCCAGCACCGCCCGGTTTTCCGCATAGCTCTCGTAGGCCGTCGCCAAATCCTCGGAGGCAGCAGTCCGCAAATGGGAGAGATTTCCTTCGGCGTCTATTTGGAATTCATGGGCCTCCACCCTCCAGGGGCGGGCATTTCCTTTGCGGAAACAGGCCGCATACACCGTCACCGGTCCCGGTGAAAACGCTTCCTGAACGGCAAACGTAACGTCCATCTGGCTCTGATCCAATCCGAAAGCATGGTTCAGATGCTGCCCGCAGCGGTGTTCCAGCCGCAGAGCATCCGTTCGGCTGACGGTCCATTCGACGGTATCTCCGGAAGGAAAAGGCACCAGGGTGGTCAGCTGAATTTGCCCGTCCGTGCCCTGCACGGTGATGTGGGTGCTCTTTTTGTCCGCCGCATACCATCCCAGGCTCCCCAGCAAACCGCACAGCAGCAGGATCGCCGTGATCGCCGCAGCCCGTCTTTTAATCATGACCTCCCACGCCCTTTCTAAGCACAAGTCCATTCGCCGGTCCGGCTATCCACTTATCTATATTCTAACAGAATGCCGCCGCCATGTAAATCCCTCCGGCAAACGGGATATACTACTTTCATCTTCCAAAGGGAGGCATGGCATGAACGGCGTACTCGGCGCGGGATTTGGACGTCCCTCGATCGGCAAAGCGGTCAAGGTGGCGCTCGGCTGTTCCCTGGCCGTCCTGCTCGCGCGGGCGATGGATCTTTCGACCGCGACCGCTGTGGTCACCATCACCCTGCTAAGCGTCCAGCGCACTAAAAAAGATACGCTGCGGGCCGCGCTCCGCCGCAGCCTCGCCTATCTGTCCGCGCTCGCCCTGGCGCTGCCGCTGTTTTACCTGCTCCGGTTTTCGGTTTTGTCGCTGGGCCTGTTCCTGCTTCTGTTTGTCCCGGTCTGCCAGTGGCTGAACATCGAGGAGGGCCTCGCCATGAGCACCGTGCTCATGCTCCACATCTGGAACGCCCAAACCATAACCGCCGCCCTCGTGCTCAACGAAACCATCCTGATGGCCATCGGCATCCTCATGGGCATCGTCATGAACCTCTATATGCCTCGCCGCACCCGTGCCATCCGGGAAGATCAGCGGATCACCGAGGAGCGGATGCGGGCGATTCTGCGGGATATGGGAACCTTCCTACGAGAGGATTCCGTGTCGCCGGAAGCAGCCATTCCTCACCGGCCTCCCCTCGCCCCACCGGATCCAATCCCGGAACGGGTCCCCTCTCGTCGGGGAACTTCCTCTCCGAGCGGCGAGGGCTCCGCATTTCCCGCCCGGATCCCGGACGGGATCGACGCCCTGCGAGCCCATCTCGACGAGGCGTGCAAGCGGGCTCTCGCCCTTGCGGACAATACCTTTCATCCCGATATGCGGTATTTTCTGCAATATATGGAAATGCGGCGTCAGCAGTGCCGCTCCCTGTCCCGCCTGGCCGGCAGCCTGTCCCGCCTGACGCCGGACAGCCGCCCTTTTCCCTGGCAGGCCTGGGAAATCGGGGCGTTCTTCGAACAGACGGCGGATTCCCTGCACGAGTGCAGCAACGCCGAAGAGCTGCTCGTCCGCCTCGAAGAGCTCCGGCACCGCTTCAAGGCGAGCGAGCTGCCCGCCACTCGGCTCGAATTTGAAGTCCGGGCCGTGCTGTACGAGGCCGCAGACGCCCTGCAGCATCTGCTGGAACTCAAACGGGATTTCACCCGCTCCCTGACCCCGTCCCAGGTCGAACGGTTCTGGTCCTGTTCCATGCGGGACCGTAAATTCAAGCGAAAACCCGTCAAACGGTGATCGAAAACGGAGTTCGGCCTCCCGGATTTCATGCGTCGATCCCTCTCCACCATGAAGAAAGAGGCCACGGCTGACGGCACTCCGGCTAAATCCGTCCTCGGGCTGCGGCGGACCGATGAGACCGCGGCCGCCCGCCTCCATCACGCATCACGGCCGCTCCCCTCTATACTGCAGGCCGCCCCCGGACAATAGACGACGTCTGTATCCGGCCGCTCGAATGAAAAAAGAAAAGCCCTGTCCTCACGGACAGGGCTTTTCCATCTGCTGAAAATTATTTGGAACGCACACGGCGGGACTTGATCATCACGACAGACGCCGCGCCGGCCAGAGCGGCCGCCAGGACAACCCAGACCATAGAGGTGCTGCCGGTGGTCGGGTTTTCGGGCTTGCTGTTATCGGGGGTGCTGGGGGTGCTGGGATTGCTTTCAGAGGCAACCGCTTCCCACTTCGCATACAGCACCAGGTCGCCGGTCACGGCCTCCTCAAAGGTGTACGCCTTGGTCAGAGCCTCGTCGGAGAACCAGCCCTTGAAGGTGAAGCCTTCCTTGGCGGGATCTTCGGGCTTCTCGACCAATTCGCCGCTGATGGTCGGGAGAACGACGTCCTCTTCACCGTTGTTGGCCTTATAGGTCACGGTGTAAACGGTTCTGACCGCATCGGCGCCGAAAGCATCTTCCAGATCCGCGCTGTTGCCGACCGTGGCTTCCGGAGCAACGGCGACAGCCACTTCAATGCCCTCGGTATCCGGCGTAATTTCCGTGCCGCCGGTGGTGCCGGGATGCAGTTCCTTGACCTCGCCGCCCATGACGACGCCGCCAACCGCTGCAACGGTACCCGTCACGCCCGCATCGCCGGTTTCGCCGCCGAGATACATTTTGTCAACGATGCCGCCCATGACGACAATGACGGAAGCGTCCATGGAACCGCGGTTGACGCCCTGCAGAACGTTGATCTTGCCGTCGGCCACCGCCACCGCAGCTGTACCGGTATACCCGTTCGAACCGCCGGCCGTCACCCACGCCGTGGACATATCGCCGCCGGCAATGGCCAGGCTGGCCACTTTGGTGCAGCTGATGCCTTCGCCGCCGCCGAACACCAGGGAGGTGATTTTGCCGCCGCTGATGATCACGTTGGTCTCATCCACGACACAGGGGGATTCCTTGGGATCTCCCGCATACCAAGTGGCGGTATAATCGCAGTCGTCGCCGCAGCCTTTTACAAAAGAGGAGGCGCCGCCGCCCTGAACGGAAACAGCCGTACCGCCCTTGAACTCCACATTGGCGGTTTTGACATGGCTCTTGTGCAGGCCGCCGCCGACCAGATTGCGGACCGTGCCGCCTTCCATGACGATGGAGGTGGATTCATAAATTCCGTCGTGATTATGGCTGCCTCCGAACACCGTCACGTTCTTGCCGACTGCCAGTTCTCCGTCGGTGCCCCATTTGACCAGGGCCCCTTCTTGATCGTCCGTACGGGCGACGATGGTGACGGGCGTGCCGTTGGCGAAGAGCACCTCGGTGCTGCCGATGGTCGCCGCTTTCGGCTCACTGGGCTCCAGATACGTTGTCGTCTCCTCCGCGAAGGCCGACACGCTGCACAGCGACGCCAACATGGCCGCACCGGCGACGAACGTCAGTACTTTTTTGAATTTCTTCATTCTGCTCCGTTCCCTTCTGTTTCCTTTTTTTCAAAGCCGAGCTCCTTTTTGATATAAACATGATACATTTTCGAGCCGTCTTTGATGCAGCGGATTTCCCCTCTCAGACGATTTTCTTCGAATTTGTGAAATTACAATCACATTTTCTGGAATTCTCTTACAAAACCGCCTGTTTGCAGGAAATCTGTTGCTAGGACAGTATATCTTAGCTTTTCCAAAAAATCTACCCCATTTTCAAATTTAATAAAAAATTAACAAAAACATTCACGGAATGTCATTTCAATTGTATTTCTGTCCGATTGCGATACAGGGTGTTGTCGTTGCTCAGCAGAACGTTGTACAGGCCGTCCTGTTCATCGGCCGATTTGAGCAGCAGGCCGTTGTGTTCAAGCTGTCCGTCTGGATCGCCGCACCACATTTTGACTTCGTCCGTGATGTCAAAACACAGCTCCGGCTGCAGGCTTTCCAAAAAGGCCGTGCGTTCTCCGACGGCATAGTGACGGTTCCAGTTGCCCGTCATGCTGCACCAGTCTTCCAAAATCGTCCGCATTTCGAGACGATCCTGCCTATCGGTCAGCGAATAGGTGTAATAGGACGCTTTCAGGATATCCTCGGCTTTCAGATGCAGCCGCTGGGTAAACTGATAGCGGATCATGAGCTGTCCGATACCATAATCGGGACTGTTGCCCACCACTGCGTAATTGCGCAGATAGGCATATTTGAGATCCGGAAACCCGGAATAGAGCGCATTGTCCGGCTGCTTTTCCCGCCGCATCTCAAACGACAGGAAAAGGGTGGATCCCTCCGGGACTTCTGCGCCGAAGGAAAACTGCAGCCGGTAACGGCCGCCCCCCTGCTTTTCAAAGCTGACGGTGCCGTCAGTCCGGATCTCCCCCGTCCCCGTCCGGAGCAACGGCTTTTGGATGACCGCCAGAATTTTGGGGTCCTTCTCCAGGGTCTGCAGGACCAGATATCCGCCGTTCGTCAGTTGGAGGTGCGCTTCGGATTCCGGAATCTCCAGCCACATGCCGAAGCTTCCGTCCGCCGCCGTATTCCCCACCGTCACTTCCCCGTTGACGCCTAGGCTCGTCGGGTAAAAACGGGCGCGGCTTCCTTTTCCGAAAGCGCCTGCATAGGACACCATCGTTTTCTTCTCCCCGATAAAATTGGCTTCTTCCTTTACCTGCCCCCGTATCGATACGTCGGAATCCACGCCGAACGCGATCTCGATGGATTTGACGAGGCGTATGCCGGCTTCGGCGCTCATTTTCTGCGGAAAATAGGGCACGATGTCGCTGGAGGCGATCGTATAGGCATAGCCCTTTTTCCGTTCGCTTTCCTCTTCCACACTGGCCAGACGGGAATCGATCAGCGTCCAGACCTCGGAGGCGTTCTGATACCGGATGGGAGCGGCATACACATAAAGCGATTTCGTCCCATCCCAATTGAGATAGGCAATCGTGTTGTCCGTATCGTACTCCGGCAGGATCATTCTGTGCCGCGCGGCCTCTTCCTCGGTGAACAGCTCCTGGTAGGCCGGCGCCAGACGGATTGCCCGGGCTCCAAAATACCCGCCCAGCCATAGGCATAAGCCGATCCCCGCGAGAAGCAGAATGCCAGCCGCCGTGCACAGTCCTATGATTTTGGATTTTCGGCTCATCGCTTTCATCTGTTTCAACCTCTTTCCCCAAAGCGCTTGCAAAGTAAAAACGAGCATGGTACTCTATATTCACAGAATTACCCAATATAAAAGTATACAGTCACAGTCCCGGCCCCGTCATTGCCTTTTCGACAAAATTTTTAGGATTCTGAGCAATCACTGCCGAAGGGAGGAACCATCCGATGACGTCTTGCCGTTATCATCCCGGGCGCCAGGTGCCCATCACGCTCGAACCGCTCCGTGCTGCCGTGCCGCTGCAGCAGGGCCAGTTTCATCTGTTATTTATCCAAAGCGGAAGCGTCCACGGGCAGCTGCCGGATCTCTCCTGCTTCATTGGGGGCCGCACTCTGCTCTGCCTGTCTCCCCACACGCGGTTCGTTCTGAAGGAGGCCCGCCGCCTGTCGGGGCTTCATCTGTCCTTCGCCCCCACCTTCATTAACGTTCATCTGCATGCGGATACCCTGCTTTCCCCCGTTTATGAACCCATGCGGCGGGAATGCGGATATCCGGATTTCCATCTGTTTCTGCAGGCCGATCCCGCCCGTCCCGGGATCGTGGGACTGGACGACGCGTCCTATGAATATATCGCCGACTGTTTTGATAAAATTGCCGTGCAGCTCCGCGAACAGCCGGATTCCAAATGGTCCTGCCGGGCCCGCTACCTCCTGCTCAAGCTGATCGCCTTTCTCTGCGACGACGAGAAAGCCTCCAGCCGGAATCCAGCCGGGGATACGCCGGCCGCCCGGATGTGCCAGTACATCCTGACCCATCTGGACGGCGATCTGACCGTCGGCACCCTCTGCCGGATGTTCGCCACCAATCACACCTCCCTGTATCGGCAGTTCAAGGCCCACACCGGGCTCCCCGTATCGGAGTATGTGCTGCAGAAGCGTCTGGAAACCGCCAAAAGCAGCTTGGCTTTCACCTCCTTGTCCCTGGCGGAAATCGCCCGGACCTGCGGATTCAAGGAAAGCTCGTATTTTGCCCGTATATTTAAACAGCATACGGGGATGACCCCTCTGATGTATCGCTGCACCATGCGCAAAAGGCGGATGGACTGAAAAGAACTGCCCATGCAAAACCGGGGATATCGGCTAGGGCAGGGCCTTTGGAAAAAATCTCGATAAATCACGCCCGCTTCCGGGACATCTATCCCGCCGCTCCCTATGACCGGCTGCGGGGGCTGGGGGTAGGCCGCGCGGACAACCGCCGGCTCGATCTCGGCACCGGCCCGGGCGTGCTGCTCGGAACCTTGGCGGGGTGCGGCGCCGGGATTGTCGGAAGCGATATTTCGGATAGTCAGATTCGCGAGTCGATCGCCCTGTCTGCAGATTTTTTCAACATCACCTACCGGGTCTGCCTGTCTGAACGGACCGGACTGCCCGGCAGTCCTTCGACATCATCACTCTCTATCAGTGCTTCTGGTAGCACAATATCAAACGGAGGGAAATCCAGTTGGATTTCCCTCCGTTTGATGTCCGTGCGGATATCTTATCAGAGCCGTAGCCCTTTGATATCCTTGATCCGCGATAAAATGATGTTGGTGCTGACACTCCGAAGTCCGGGCAGCGCGTCGATCGTCTCGCTCATGAGCCGCTCCATTTCCTCCTGGCTGGCCGTAACCGCGTGCACATGGAGCCGGCTCTTTCCTGTCACACGGTATATCTGTGTAACAGACTCTTCCCGGTTCAGGAGCTCTATGACCGCCTGCAGCGTGCCCGGATCGGTTTCGATTTCAAAATAGCTGGAAATCGCGCCGCTGATTTTCTGCGGATTGATCACCGCGGTATACGACTCGATCACCCCGCGTTCCTCCAGCGCCCGGATCCGCGCTTTGACGGCCACCCGCGACAGCCCCACCTTCTCCCCGATATCCGAATAGGACATGCGCGCATGGTCTATCAGCAGTGTCAGGATCTTTTGATCCAGGTCATCCAATCCGCTTAAAAACATACCGCTCCCCCTTTTGACGTCGTCAATTCGATACTCAGTATACTACAGCCATTCCGGAAACGCAACGATTCGTTCTCTATAAATTGACAAATCGTCATTTATATAGTATGGTTACTTACGAATCGATATATATTGTCTTCGTATCGGAAGAGAGCGATTGTGTGAAACAGGATTTGACTACAGGCCGCATCGGCGGCGTGCTGCTGCGGTTTTCCCTGCCTATGATGCTGGGGAACCTGCTTCAGCAGCTGTATAATGTGGCCGACACGCTGATTGTCGGACAAATTTTGGGCGCCGATGCGTTGGCGGCGGTCGGTTCCGCCTATACCCTGATGACGTTTTTAACCTCCATTCTGCTGGGACTGTGCATGGGAAGCGGCGTGATTTTTTCCATACAATATGGTGAAAAAGACGACGAACGCCTGAAATCCAGCCTGTTCGCCTCTTTTGTGTTCATCGGCGCCTGTACGCTGATTTTGAACATCGCCGTCTTTGTATGGATCGACCCCATCCTGCATCTGCTTCAGGTGCCGGACGAGGTTTATTCCCTGATGCGGCGCTATCTTTTGATCATTTTCATCGGCATTGCCGCCACATTTCTTTATAACTATTTTGCGTCGCTTTTGCGGGCTGTGGGCAATACGCTCGTTCCGCTGATTTTTCTCGGAGCGGCGGCGCTTCTGAATATCGGTCTGGATCTGCTGTTTGTCATCGGCTTCCGCTGGGGCGTCGAAGGCGCCGCGGCCGCAACCGTCGCCGCGCAGTTTGCATCGGGCTTCGGCCTGGCGGCGTATTTCCGAATCCGCTTTCCGGAGTGGCGGATTCCCCGCCGCTGCATGCGGATGCGCCGCGGGGTCCTGGCAGAGATATCCCGGTATTCGCTGCTGACCTGCATGCAGCAGTCCATTATGAACTTCGGCATTCTCATGGTGCAGGGGCTGATCAACAGCTTTGGCCCCACCGTCATGGCGGCCTTCGCCGCGGCGGTGAAAATCGACTCCTTCGCCTACATGCCGGTCCAGGATTTCGGCAATGCTTTTTCCACCTTTGCCGCGCAGAATGTCGGCGCCAAAAAGCCGGAACGCATCCAGAGCGGCATCAAACTGGCGGTGCGGATGGTTCTGATGTTTTGTCTTGGCATATCCTCTGTGGTGATGCTGTTTGCCAAGCCGCTGATGCTCCTGTTCGTTCAGCCGCAGGAGACGGAGGTCCTCGCCGTCGGCGTGAAATATTTGCGTATCGTGGGGGCGTTCTACTGGGGCATCGGCTGCCTGTTCCTGCTCTACGGCTATTATCGTGCGGTGAAAAAGCCCGGTATGTCGGTGATCCTGACCATCGTCTCACTGGGCACCCGCGTGGCCCTCGCCTACACCCTCTCGGCGATTCCAGCCGTCGGCGTCGTCGGAATCTGGTGGTCGGTGCCCATCGGCTGGCTTCTGGCGGATTTGATGGGGTATGGATATTATCGCCTTCACAAAAAGGACCTGTGCGATCGGATGCAGAGCTGACAACGCGGTCCATGGAATACGAAAGACGGGGATCCGGCTCGTTCTGTCTCCGTCATACGCTCTTCAGTTGCAGAAAAGCGGCGCCGTTCCCACTCAGAGGGAACAGCGCCGCTTATGCTGCGGTTATACGGATCTTATAAAGCGGTTACCGAGACGGGCGGAGCGTATTTCCGATAATACAGATCGTCCCGTATGGTAAAGGTATAGGACAGCAGCAGATGCCCTTCCCCCGCCTCCCGGGCCAGCAGCGCATCGTCCCGGACCTCAAACGGACCGTCGAGCACCTGTATCTGCGGCGAGACCCGGACCTCCTTGCCGGAATAGGTGACCATTCTCGCCGTAATGGTCCGGCTTTGACCCGCTTTCATAACGACATGCTCTTCTGCCGGCAGAAGGCTTTTCGTCCAGTTCTCGATATACTGGATGAGATTGGTGGTCAATCCGCTGACCCCAGACAGGAAGAACATGTCCAAGTCTTCCCGGCTGTCGAAATAATACGGCCACGTGGTGATCCCCCGGCACCACAGATTATACACCATGTCCAGGAATTCCTCCGAACATTGGTAGCGGGGCGAAAAAGCGGAGTTGTACAGCTGCATATTCGCCAGGATCTCCGGCAGAGACAGCCATACTTTCTGCATCGGATCGTACAGGCCCCGGTTGAGGATGATGGCCTCCGGTATTTTATGCCGGATCCGCTGAATCTGCGCCGTTCCGCCCACCACATAGGACACCCGGTTGGTCATACCCATCCGGCGGTTCAGATCCATCAGCAGGTCGATCACCCGCTCTTCATCCTCGTAGACGACCAGATGGAACCGCTGCTCCGTATCGGCGAACGCTTCATAAAAATCGGATAAACGCCGTATCCGGCAGTCGGCTGTCGCGATATGCCGATCCCGGTTAAGGCGGACGCCGTCGAGTTCTTTCCAGGTATAATCCTCGACATTGCCGCTGAAATCCCGGGAATGCTTTTCGATCTCCCGCTCCGGGATTGCCACCAGTTCCGCGTCTTTCGTCAGGAAAATATCGAGAACGATCCCGGAGACCGCGGCTGCATGCCCCGCCTTTGCCGCTTCGAGCGTATCCCACGGATATTGATGTCCGTAACCATACGCTTGAATCAAGGGCGTGTGCAGCATGGTATGGTCCCCATACAGCTTCATGACCTCCGCGAGTTCTTTCGGACGGTCGACAACCAGCCCCATCGCCCCGCCGGTCAGCATCCGATGATATCGAAGCGGGAGTTCCTCTTCCTCAAAGGACTGCTGAATCCAGACGGTTATCTGCCGTTCCTGAAGGGCGGAGATCAGCGTCGCAGGCGTCTGTTCGCCAAGGAGAAGAATCCGCACGTTGTTGGCGTTGCACAGCGCACAAAGGGTGTCCGGATCTGCCGTTTCGTCCGTCATATCCAAAATGCCGCGCAGGATGCAGTACTGCTCGTGCACATATCGGATGAGTTCTTCTTTCTTTGACAGAATGAAGACATCCTGAAAACTTTTTTCATTCAGATACGCCATCAGAGCATCGGCGGTTTTTTGATCCGATACGGTGAAGACCGGCATCACCTTCTGGTAAATCTTGACGAACACGCTGGACAGGCTCCCCATAGGAGATCCAAACACGCTGTAAACCGTCAAGTCCTCATGCAGCAGGAGCTGGATCCCGACAGGATGGTCCGTGCCCTGGCACAGTTCGTTGAGTTCCGTCTGGTTGCGCGGACGGGCGATCACGGGAGGCGGCAGAAGGATCGCCGACTCGCCGCGGACGATATCCACCTGATCGCTCCGGGACGATATTTCGGTGAGGGTGGAAATATCCGTATCGACGAAAACCAGATCTTCCACAAACAATCGTCCGGCCGTCCGCTTGCTGACATTGTGAATGCCGCGGAAGAAGAATTCCACTCCCACACCGGAGAGCAGATCCATCTTACCGGTCCCACCGCGGGGACGGAATTCTTCGAGCGGGATGCAGACGACCGCCCCCACCGTGCCGACGTCCACCATTTTGATAAATCCCTGCATATGGCTGTCCGAAATAACAACCTCCACCCGGACGGGACTGGTGGCCTTGATCCAAAACGACAGGTATTTCATACCCTTGACGGACAGATCCCGGCGATACCGCGCGTACCAGTCCACCCGCCATTCGGAGGTGACATTGAAATCCATGGCCAGAGAATGCCGGCCGCTGTGTTTTGGATAGGGGACAAACTCCATGCTTTTCATGGAGCCGTAAACCTGATCCGCTCTCCAATCCAGCACGTCACCGTCAAAATCGTCAAACACCAATTTCTGTATCTGCCGGTGGGCCGACAAACCGCTCTTCTGCTGAAAACTGCCGGGCGACCGCCCCACCTGCCGGTGAAATGCCCGGGAAAAGGAATGCACCGCGGCATACCCCAGCATATCGGATACTTCACTGATGCTCATATTGTCCCGCAGCAGCTCAACCGCTTTTTCAAAGCGCTTCTGCAGAAAATAGTCCCGCAGGGAGCGGCCGGTTTCAGCCGAAAAGGTATGGGACAGATACGAATAGTTGTACCCCAGGGCCTCGCTGACCTCAAAGACGTTTTTCAGATAAAGAATGTTGTCTTCGATGTACTGTGTCACCTCGCTGACACGGCCCTGTGCCGCTTTGCCGCAGACCTCGCCGCCGTCCCGATCGGCGGCAAGGCCGGTACGGTACAAGTAGATGAAAAATTGCCGGAGCAGCAATTCCAGCAGCGGCTCATGAAACACGGCCTTTTCCCCGAGCTCACGGCGCAGGGCGTTCCACGCGCCGTACATGTCGGTCGACATGGGAAACGGGCGCCGCAGGAGCGTCGGCAGACAGTCGCGGATCATCGCGTGCTCCGCCACCGCCGGCGGCCCGCCCACCAGATCCAGACGCAGTTCCGACACATGGAGGCCGGCGCCCGAATCCGGGACGATCTCCATCGTTTTGTCTGCCGACAGAAGGAAAACGGTTCCGCCCCGGACAGCCTGCCGCCCTTCCTCCGTGACGATCTGACCGGAACCCGACGCAAAATGGAATACGGCGTATCCCTTCTCCTTGGACCGGCTGCTCCGATACGGTTTAAGCAGATGCATATCCCAAAAACCGAAAAGGAGGTAGCTTTTGCCGACCGCGAGCGGCGGCGTATAGGAAACGGAAAATGTCAGCGGCTCGGATTTGGGCGGCATAGCGTTTCCTCCTTTTTCAGAATGGGATTACAGCCCGCTCAGCTCCACATACACCACGCCGTTGGATGTCACCTGAACCGTCAGGGTTTTGGAGTCCGCATCCCACTGGACTGCCGCCTTGGCGTTGTTGCTGCCGGAAATGGTGCAGGATGGTTTCTTAGACAAGCCCCTGATCATGAACGTCGTGGTGCGGAAATCCGCCGGGTTGCCATCCTTTCCGCCCTCGAGATACTCGTCGATGAACATATCCCAGCGTTCCTTTTTATCAAAGAACTTGCGGGCGTCATACCGATAGTTGTACAGCTCCAGCTTCAGGGAATCCGTGTTGTCATACAGCATCACATAGCTGTGTTCCGGCAGATCGACGGTCATATTCGCCTTTTTCTTCAGGGCAAACGACGCATCCTGGTGGGCGTTGATCGTCTTGTTTTCGTGGCTGTTCAGGATGTAGGAGTAGCCGTTTATCGTATACATGGTGGCCGATCCCTTATACGTCTCGGCATATTTCGAATTGAAATACGCCTGCTTGGACGCCGCCGTATCACCGAGCAGCGAGGAGTAGTTCCCACTGTTGACAACGGCGGCTCCGGGAAGGACCTTGGAGGCGTCCACCTGCTTCAGCAGGGAGGGAATGAGATAATATCGCCCGGTGGTGGGCAGCCATTTTTTACTGACCCGCATCCGTCTATAGGTGTTCATATGCTCGGTGGTGGGGCCGTACAGGTCCACGAGCAGCGGCGCTTCGAAGCCCGCCGTATCCTCGGAATCGATGTTGCTGTACTGATAGGCCACCTTGACCTGTTCAGCGACCTGCGCTTTGGTGGGGATCAGCTTTTTGGAGACGATCTTTTGATAGATCGGATAGAGAACGTTGTAGAATGCGGGGGTCAGCACCGTCTCGCCGTCGGCGTTGGATGCCGACATGGTCAGCTGCTCATAGGAATACACTGTCGCGCCGCCGATGGCGTCGTTCAGGGTATCCATACCGGCCATGGATGCCGGATACTCCTTGGTGTAATCATCGTGGAAGGAACGGAAGGTACCGCCCATATCGTCATACAGGCCGAGGCCTTCCTCCCACCACAGCCAGCTTTCGACGTTAGAGCCCCAGTTGGCGCATACCCCGGACAGCCAGGCGCCCATCGCCGCGCTCTGCACGGCGAAATGCCGGCCCTGTCCGTTGTGCTTGTCGATCAGCACCACATTGTGGGAGTAGGAGGACATCAGATTGTACAGCTCCTGATCTTCCAGGAAGCGGGCGAATACATTGGTATTCTGCACATATTCCATATCGAGCCAGATGAAGAGGGCGTTGTTCTCCTTGCAGGCCCGGATGGTGGTCTTCATCCGGTCGATCTCCTCCTGCTCGGAATACATGCAGCTCAGCTCGGTGTGGGCCAGACCCTTCAGGGAGGCATGACGCTTCAGCAGGCCGGACAACTCCGCCTGGGTGAAGGCCTGCCGCGCTTCAAAGCTGTTCCAGTGCTCGATCTGCAGAACGACAGGGATGTTCTTCTTGTCGGTGACCGCCAGAAGCTCATCGAAACCGGCGATGACATCGGCGTTGGACTTGGATTCGTCGTAGGTCAGAAAAACCGCAGAATAGGCTCGGATATCGCTGGGGATCCGGTTCCAGAGCTTCACCACATCATCCGCCGAATCGCGGGCGCCGCCCCGGAACAGAAACAGGGGGTTGTCCGTATTGACCAGCAGGCGGGTGTTGGACGCGGTTTGACGGGTGCCGACGGAAACAGGTTTTACCCCTTTCATGTCCAGTTCTTTGACGGTCTCGCCGTCATTATTCCCAATGATATCCGGCACGGAGGAGGGGGACGTAGGCTTCGTGCCGGACGACGTGGTGCCCGGACCTCCGGGTTCACCGGAGGCATCGGAAGACGCGTCCGTCGGATCCCCCGCGCTGCTTCCGTCTCCGGATACGGTACTCCCGGCAGACGAATCCTCCGAAGACGGCGTATCTTCCTTGCGGCATCCGGCAAACATGTTCAGCATCAAAACGACGCTTAAGAGCAGTATACCCAAGACGCTGAGTTTTTTCAATATTTTCACGCCTTTCCACGTTGCCCGGGCGGCTGTAAAAGCCGCCCGGGCAGTCGATCAGTTTTCAGAAGACCGTCAGTCGTCGGTTCCGGATTCATCCGTCTTTGCAGCCATCTTCTTTTTGTACAGGAAGTATCCGCCGACACCGCCGCCGGCCAGGACGACAACGACAATCCCGGCAATGATAAAGGGCAGGGCGGAAACACCCGACGGTTTTTCCTCCTCCGGCTGGCTGGACGATCCGGCCATGGTCGTTGTGGAGGTATCGGCCGTGGATTCCGGATCGGACGATCCGGCCGGGTCCGTCGTCTCAGCCGGATCCGTCGTATCGGAGCTCGGATCCTCACTCTGCGGGGCCGTGGTGCTGTCGTTATTCGGAGCGGTCGTGTCGGTGGGGGCGGGCGTGGTGGCCGGCGCGTGGCTGAGCGCTTCCGCCTCGGTGCTCAGATCGGTGGGATCGTCGCCTTTGAAGAAATAGAAATCGTCGTACCACACCGACCCCGTGCGGCTGAAGCCCTGAATCTGTTCCTCGCCGAAGATCACGGTGTCGATGTTGCTTAAGTAAGTGGCGTCCGCAAACTTGAAGCTCGGATCATCGATGGGCGTCATATCCGAAAACCGAATGGTGTAGGTGCGCTTTTCAGGCGACGCATAGATCACATGCTGGCTGCTGTGGTAATCAAAGGCGATGCCGACCCGAATTTTCATCGGGCAGGTGGCCTTGACGGTAAATTTGATCCCGTCGCAGTTGCTCGGCAGCGCGTCGCTGTAAGCCTCGTTCTCTTGATTCGGATAGTGGATGATAGTGGCCCACCCGGGCTTGACATCCAGGTTGTAATCGGTGCGCAGGCTGTTTTTGCCGTTCAGGACGCTGTTCGTGTCCAGCTCCAGGGAAACGGAATTGCATTTTCTCTGTGCGGCCCAGTAGAGCAGAAAATCGCTGCTCTCTTTATAGCTTTCGAAATCATCCTGCATTTTGAACTGGGTGGACTCGGCCGAGGCCGTAAAGGTGAGCGCCGCGGTCATGGCAAAAGCCGCGAGGACGGACAGAAACCGTTTCATCATCATAACTCCTTCACTCCTTGTTTGATCCGGCGTCAGCCGGTAATGCTCGCGCCGTTCCACTGGTCGGTCAGGGCCGAATTCAGAGAACCGTACAGTTTATCGACAATGCTGCCGGGTGTGCTTTCCCCGGTAAAAATCGAACTGGCGATCGCGTAGATGCCGGGATCGGTCCACACGATGCCGGAATACCCGAACAGCTCGTATTTCGGCGCCTTCCGGGCACGCTCCAAATAGGCGTTGTAAGAGGTTTCATCCGGGATTTTCAGCAGATAGGTCTCTTCGAATTTTTCCTCAAAGGTGCGGGTATCGCTGCGGTGGAGCAGATCGGTGACAAAGAGGTACTGGGCGGCTTTGTCCTTGTAGCAGGTGGGAATGAACCAGTACCGGTAATTCATCGTGTAATCTGTCAGGCCGCTCGTGTTGGAGGGGCCAACCGGGAAGGTGATGATGCCGAACTCATCCGCCATGCCGTTGGCGTTCGCGATGGTAAGCACTTCATTGGTCCCGAGCATGAAGGCATATTTGCCGGCCACAAAATCCGACATCGATTTCTGCCAGCCGCCTTCGCTGACATTCAACAGCTTATCGACGTTGCACCAGCGGTAGAAATAATCGAGCGCCTCGGTGGTTTTGGCGTCTTTCAAACTGAGCTGCATCTGGTTTTTGTCGTCGAGCGACACCACCGACCCGTCGTTGCCGTTGATGAGCGCGATCATCATCTCGCTGTCGGTCCAGGAGCCGAGACCCCACTGTGTCACGGTGCCGTCGGCGTTGGTCTTTTTGCACGCCTTGGCATATTCGGCCAGTTTGTCAAAGGTCCATTCCCCTTTTTTCTGCAGTTCGTAGGGATCTTCCAGTCCGTTTTCCTTGAGAATCCGCTTGTTGTAATACAGGCTGCAGTATACGTTGTAATCCTCGCCAAAACCAAATCCGTATTGGCCGCCGTTGATATTGGTATACTTGCGGATGTTCTGCTCGTACAGCTCGCTTTTGAAATCGATGCCGAGGGTGGAGGCCGCGCTGCTCAGATCGGTCATGACCCCCGCCTGGAACCAATCGGAGAAGTACTGTTCCGGACACATCAGGATATCACCGTACGGCTTTCCCGCCAGCAGAGAGGTCACCATAGCATCGCAGTAGTTGCCGCCGATGCCCTTCTCCGTGTACGTGAATCCGTATTCCTGTTCGAGCTGTTTGATGAGTTTGTAAGACTCGCTTTCCACATCCGGCTCCTCGATCGCCCACGCGAAAACCCGCGTCACTTCCAGTCCCCGCAGGCTTTCGAGGAATTCTTCGGATACCTCCAGTTTTTCCGCGATGGGGGATTTGCTGGCCGTATCGCCGCTCGACGCGGGATCGGGTTTCTGGCTGCAGGCCGTGCAGCCGAGAAGAAGAGTTGCCGCCAGAACCGTGGTTGCCAATTGCTTGAGCATGTGATTACCTCCATTCTTTTTATCCGACTAATCCACTGCGTTCCATGCTTTGCACAAAAAACCGCTGTGCCACGATATATAACAGGATGAGAGGGAAAATCACCAGCACGATCCCCGCATCCTGCAGCAGGGCGCCGCTGAGCACCATGGTATCCCCCGCTCCCGTCATATTGGAAAAGGGATTCAGCAGATTCCCGAACGTCGACGGGATCACGTTCATCATGCTGCAGAGGACCGGCGTATAGATTTCGTCCAGCCACTGCCAGACAAAGGAAAACAGGAACACCGTAACCATCATGGACGTGGCGCCTGGCAGAATGATGCGGATGAGGGTTTTCAGCGGCCCCGCGCCGTCGACATATGCGGCTTCCTCCAATTCCTTCGGGACACCGCGGAAATACTGGCGCATGATGAAGATGTAGAGGCCGTTTTTCAGGCCCGTGCAGGTCACGCCGAGAAGCAGAAACGGCCAGTATGTATCCAGCAGCATCAGGGATTTCCCAGTCAAGGCCTGCACGATTCCAAAGAAATCAAAGCTCCGGAACATCAGAAAATACGGCGCCATCAGCACATCGGGCGGAATGAGCATCACCAGCAGCACCGCGCCGAACAGCACCCCGTTCAACCGGAACCGGAACCGGGCGAACCCATACGCCACCAGTGTGCAGGAACAGGTCTGCACCACGGAAATCACTGTGACCATCAGCAACGTGTTCCACAGGGCCGACGGATAGCCGAGTAGCTTGGCCGCGTTGCCGTAATGCTCGAGCGTAAAGGCCTTGGGAATGAAGCGGACGCTGCTGTCGTAGATATCGCTGACGCTCATCACGCTGGAGGTCACCAGCGTCAGCAGCGGATAGAGTACGACGAAGCAGAGCCCGCCGATGAAGACGGCGCGCAGGACGGCGAGCCCCCACTTTACCGTCCTCTTTTTCAATCGGTTTTTTTGCCGTGTTGTCAGCCGAGTCGTCATGAGGCTGTCTCCTCCCCTCTAGCGGTCCTGATAAAACACGAACCGGGAAATGATCTTGTACACCACCGCCAGAATGAGTCCCATGACGATCATGTAACTGAGCGCTTTCGCCGTGCCGATCCCGAACTTGATGTTCTCAAACATGGTGCTGTGAATGTCGGAGATCACGGCGTTGCTGACGTTGGTAAACGAGTCGATCACGCTGTAGACGACCGTCACCAGGATCAGGGGGCTGACCATGGGCAGGCAGATTTTCCAGAATACTTCCCACTTGGTGGCCCCTTCGATATAGGAGGCCTCAAAAATCGACGGCGATATCGACTGCAGGCCGGCCAGAAAGATGATGATGGGAACCGCCGCCAGGGTGGTGATGTCGGCGATGCGGTCTACGGAACTCGAAATAAAGGAAACCAGCGTCGGATTCAGGTTCATGCTGTCCATCAGGTTGACGATCGCCCCGGACAAACCGGATCCCGCTGCGGTTTCGGTCGAATTGGACAGGGTTTCCATCGTGTATCCCTTGATCAGCTTCGTCACCAGGCCGGAGGAGACGATGACGGGCATGAAGAGGATTACGCGGGCCGCCGACCGGCCGACAAATTTCTGATTGAGCAGGCTGGCGACAAAAAAGGCGAACAATACGCAGACCGGCACGTCAATCGCCATCTTTCCAAGGGACGTCAGCAGATACTGCCGGTATTTGGGGTCGACCATAAAGATCTGCCGGTAGTTCTCTATCCCGATAAAATCCAGCCGGTACCCCGTGTCGGTGATGGTCAGATTGCAGAAGCTGAAAACCACGGACTGAATAAAAGGCCACAGGATGAAAACCACCAGACCGATGAGGAACGGCGCGATGAAGGCGTATCCCAGCCGCTTCTGCCGCCTTTCCAGGGATATCCCGCGCTTCATGAAGCATCGCTCCTTTCCATGAGGTAATCCTTGGCCGGGATGGTCCGGCCGTCCGCCAGCGTGATGTCTGAACGGTTGTAATTGACCAGTATATGGACGCCGTTTGCATAGACCGTCTCGAATACGTTGTCGGCCAGCCGGGCATGGGAGACAATCGGCTGACCGCCGCACGCCTGCAGCGCCTCGGCGACATAGCGGTAATCCTCCAAAAGCCGTTCCCGCACGTAGGCATATTCGACTGCGTAGAAGCCGTTGAATTCGGTCGAGCGCAACTGGCTGCCGTTCTGTCCGCAGAGCACGAAGTACGGGGAGGCCCCGGTTTCAAGCAGGCGGAGCAGATCCCGTTTATCAGCGAAATCCAGGTTGGCGCGGCCGCCGCTGTATCGGACATAGCCGCTGAGCACCATGGACGCAAAGGGAACGCTGTAATCGGTGATATCGTAACTGCAGGAAGACAGAGGCAGGTCGAGGATGGTGTCCGCATACGGCACGAAGGGGGCGATCCCTGTAGAAAGGGTCAGGGAATCCACCTGTTCCCGCAGAGCGGCGACCTGTTCGATCAGAAGACCGAGGGAGCTCTGCCGTTCCACCTCCCGTTTCTCATGGTAATCGCTGTTGAGATCCCGGCCGACGCTGCGCAGCGCCGCACCAGTGAGTCCCTCCTTTTTCAGGAGGGCGGAGAAACCCGCCATACTCTTCCCGATGCCTGTGCTGTTGAGGATATATGCCGGCACCTTGTTGGTATCCGCGATAAAATACGCGAGATCCGCGGGATAAAGCAGTCCCTGCTTGCGGCTGAGAAGGCGGGAGACGCTCTGTCCGGGCACCCCGCCGAACAGACCTTTGGCATAGGCATACTGCACATCGGCGTCCAGGGAACAGGAGATGCCCAGACCCTGCAGCTGCTCCGCGAGCGCCCGCAGGCCCCGGCTCCCGCCGGCCCGCTTGGACAGCGAGGCTTTATCGAGAAAACCCTGGCGGTATCCGCCGTTCAGGTATCCGGACAGGATCACCTGCATATCCCCGACACCCTGCTCCCTCAGCTCTTTCGCTATGCTCCCCGCCTCGTCGAAGGAGGTCAGGAGCAACTGCTCTTTTACCGTTACACCCAGGATATTTTTCTCGACATCGGCTTCCCCAAGGAAGCTGAGATACAGAGGGAACCCCTCCGTCCCGAGCGGCTGTTTCCCGGAGAGCAGCTGCTGCCGATACCAGGCGGCCATGCCGCTGTAGGAGGCATCGTCCCCCGTCAGGAAATGGCAGCGCAGGCGGTATTCGCCTTCGTATGGCGCGGACTGATGGGTGATGAAATAGGAATTTCCGTTCTCATTGGTGGACAGGGTTTCGATCTTCGCCTGCTGCAGTACGGCAAAAGAGGCGTAGGCATACGGCCGCGCCGTGTCTCCGCCCGGCGAGGCCGTGACTGTGGCCAGGGCATCGCCCTCTTCCACCACGGTCAGAAACCCGTTGCCGTTTTCCAACGCGCAACCGAATACCGGGAACACCGCCACCTTGTTTTTAACGGTCGTTTCACTGGCCGATACGGCACGGTCCTCTCCGTATATCCGCACGGCATACTCCTGCAGGCTGCTTTTCCCGTTGCGGAATTCCATGATGGATCCCGACCCGTCGGGAAGCAGATAATAACCGCCGACTTGGTCCGCCCGGCCGAAATTCGGCAGAACCCGGAGCGTTTCCATAGGAAATGCAGAGGCATAATACAGCTCTTCGGTCGGTACCCGCACGACAAGTGAATCCCCATCCAGTTCCAGATAGATCACCAGGTGGAACTGAGGCGTAGCGTTTTTTACCAATTCGCCGCCGTATGCCGCGTCGGCAATGCGGTCTTCCTCGGTATACCCGACGGACTTGAGCGCCTCGTGCAGCCTCAGCCGGATGCTTTTCTGCATGTTCGGCGTCAGGACATAGATGCGGCCCTCTTTTGCCTGCGGGTATTTCGACTCCATAGCCTGGCGGTCGCTCCCGCTGTAGCTGTTCAGATCGATCAGGGAATACAGCTGTTTCATCAGGCGCTGGTCCGCCGTGCTCATGCCCTCGGTATACCGGAGATAGCGCTCTTCCTGGAGGATGACCGGGGCATAATACGCGGCGGCGATCTCGCCGAGGGAATACGCGATTTTCACGCCTTTATCCGTCTTCGTGATATCGAACTGACCCTTTTTCACCGAATCGTTAAAGGTATCCATGTAATGCGCCACACCGCTCGCATCCATATACGACACGGACAGCATCGCCTGGTCGCCGCCGTCGGCTCCGCTTCCCGCAGACGATTCCCATACATAGCCCGTCTGTTTGACCGTAATCCGGAAAGCGGTCGTATCGGGATTGATGTCCAGGCGGAGATCGGCGGTTTCCGCCATCGGCTGGTAGCCGGTTCCATTCGGATCGTTTTCCCGTGTGCCCTCGGGGATCAGCGCGGCCTCCCGCGCCGCCTGCTGCGCCGACGGAGCACAGCCGGCCAGAACCGTCAGGCACAGGAACAGGCAAAGGGCCAGGCTTGCGATGCGTTTCATACCTTCATCCTTTCTTACCTTCAGCGAACATAAGAAACTCCGTGGACTCGACTGGGGGTACGGGGTCCTTATCCGCCGAGGTGTCTCGCGGCGCTTACAGTCTCATGGATATTTCCGTTGCGAGGTCCTGGATAAATGAAATAAACTGCTGAATCAAGGCGAAGGCCAGCACGGCCAGGAACAGCACAATCACCATGACCAGAAGCGTGATCAGCAGAACGGCGATGGTTTTGCCCATGGAATAGTTGTGGATCTCCTGATTCGCACAAATCAGCAGAATCACCGTCCAGGCCAGCGCCACCGTCACGATGACGTTCAGGAACGCCGCATCCTCCAGGATCAGAACCCGGCTCAGGATCGTGGCGACCGGAAGCAGCCAGACCAGAGGGGTCAGGGCGTAACAGGACGCCATGACGATATCCCGGAATTTGCCTTCCCCGTTCATCAGCGAGGTAACGCACCAGTTGCAGACACAGAACAGAAGCAGCGGCGCCGCCACCTTGAGCGCTTCGAGGAGGAGATTGACCTCCTCCGTCCGACCCGGGCTGAAGATGAAGCCGATGAAGCGGCTGTATATGGCCATAGCCGCGCAGGCCAGACCCAGGAGGGTCAAAGCCGCCTTCATGCTGCCCCGCTTTTCGCATTTGAGGTCCCAGAACCCGTCGAAAGGATGAAACACCACATAGCGGGAATACCGGAGGGTGCCCCTATAACCGTAGGGTTCCACCGCCTTGGCGGGATGCCTCTTTCTCCACAGGCTGTACACGAAGAGCAGAACGCAGAGTCCCAAAATTCCGGTCATCATATATGGGAAAATCGACCCGATGACCTGGCTGCGGTGCATCTTGAAGGCGGCGGAATAGTTGCTGCGGTCTTCTGCCAGCCGGAAATATTCCATAGCCTTCTCATAATCCTGGCTGCGGTAAGCGGCCTTTCCGAGTCCGTTCAGGGCACCTACATTGTTTTGGTTGAGCTGCGCAATTTCGGCCCAGAGCGCGGTTTCCTCTTCATACTGGCTGTTGTAATGATACTGCGCCGTGGTATAGAGCATCCGCCCGTATTCGCTGAGCGAATACGTCGTCAGGCTCATCTTGCCCGCGTCGAGCAGATAAAACGTGCCGTTCCGATATTCCAGCGACGTAGGGATCTGCAGGCTGCCTTTGACGGCACCCGGCGCCCCGAATTCGAAGAGCAGTTCCCCGTCCGCGTTATAAACGAACACCCGGCAGCGGTTGGAATCGAGAATCGCATACATCCCATAGCCCAGCGTGCAGATGTCCACAAGAGTCGAGGCTCCCCGGTAGCTGCCCGTCGAGATGACGAGGGGATCCCCATAAGGAGAGGGAGTCCGCGTAATCCGCAGGATATCGTTTCCGGCCGCGTTGAGCTTGCGCACGGGCGTGGCCGTTTTGGATGCGTATTCGCTCAGGGAAAAACTGTTGGTCGTGACATAGAGGAAATCCTCGTCGTCGATGCTGAGATTGTTGTATTCCGTCGGGACAAAGGCCGCCATCCGTTCGATTTGCTCCTCTGTGGAGATCATCCGCCAGAACAAATCGAGCGGCGTGTATTTTACCCGGTTGGCGCCGAGGCATCCCGTAAAGTCTCCCTGCGGGTCCAGTTCAATGAGACCCATATTGAATCCGGACGAGGTGACGAAGATGCGGCCGGCCGTATCCAACAGCAGCTTTGTCGGCTTGAACTGGAAATCTTCGGGCAGGCTGCCGGATTCCGGCGCCCCGATGATCCGTGTCACACGTCCGTCCTTGTCGAACGCCACGATACGGGCGTTGCCTGTGTCCGCCACATACAGGGTGGACTGCCATATGTAAATTCCCTGCGGCTTCTGAAAGGTTAAGACGTCCTCGCCGTCCGTCACCGACGTGATTTCCCGGACCAAGGCCAGCTCGCTGTTTAATACGACGATTCGGTTGTTGTCGGTATCGACGATATACAGGTCGCCGTTTTCATCCACATACACGTCGGACGGATTGGCGAAATTCACCGTTCCGAGAGAGGCCCCAGTGACAACGCGCTCGGTCACGACCGCGTCGGGCGCGGCCACGGTGTTGGATTCGGCGTCGTACGTGTAGCTGTAAAACGGGTTTTCCGCTGCTGCCGGCAGGCAGGACAACAACAGGAGAAGAGGAACCAGCATGCAGGCAAGGCGCGCTTTGCATTTCAATTCAATCTCTCCTCCCATTATTCTTTGATGCCCGACGACGCCATGGTCTGCAGGATATTGCCCTGCGACACGATGAACACGACGATCGGCGGTATGATGAGAATGAGGGACACCGCCGAACCGGCGCCCGCGCGGGCCACGCCGCCGGCGAGAATCTGGTTGAGGGCGTAATTGAGAGGCTTGAGCTCCTCGGAAAAGATGGTGTTTCCGCCGGTCATGCCCCACATGCTCTGAAACCCGAATATGATCAGGGTCAGCCAGGCCGGCTTGACCATCGGCATAGCGATCCGGAAAAAGATGCGCAGTTCCGAAGCGCCGTCGATCCGGGCCGCTTCCAGCAGGCTGTCGGGTATGTTGCACATAAACTGCTTCATAAGAAACAGGCCGAGCGAGGAAGCGATGGCCGGCACGATCAGAGAAGCGAGCGTATCTACCCAGCCGATGCGGCTCATGATGATGTAGGAGGGTATCGCGGTAACGGTGGTGGAGAACATCAGGGACAGCACCACCAGCTTGAATATCAGCTCCCGTCCCGGAAAACGGCGTTTTTCCAGCACGTACGCCGCCAGGGAGGACACCACCAGCTGGCCGAGGACCGCCAGGGCCGTGATGAGAACCGTATTGAAGAAGTAGCGGGATATGGGCACCCAGGAATCCCCCATGAGCACAGACAGGTTCTTAAAATTGTTCAGGGTCGGATTGCGCACAAAAAACCGCGGCGGGTATACAAACAGCTCGTCGAGCGGTTTGAATGCGCTGCTGAATATGTAGACGAGGGGCAGCGCCATAAAAACGCCCACCGCGCACAGCATCAGAAAATTACCGACCCGGCCTGCCCGGCTGCGCCCGATATGCAGACGGCCCTTTCGATGTTTCATTGGTGTATCCGGTTTCATGTTCTCCACCCTTTACCGAGGATTTCCAATCAAGTTCCCACTTTACGAAGCAGCTTCTGCACCAGCCCGTTGCATCCCATCATGAGCACAAAGAGGAAGGTGGCAACCGCGCAGGCATAACCCATTTCGAACCGGGTGGTCCCGTAGTCGGACATGTGATTGAGCAGAGTATGAGCGGCGTAGTCGGTGCTGGGGTTTCCAAAAAGGGCTTCCTGCACGGTTCCGCAGGAAAAGGTGCCCGTGATGCTCATGACGGCGCCGAACATCAGCTGCGGTTTCATCATGGGCAGTGTGATAAACCACAGCTCCTGCCAGCGGTTCCGGATGCCTTCCACGTAGCCCGCTTCGTACATCGATTTATCGATGGTCTGGAAACCGGCCACAAAGGAGAGGAAGCCGGAACCCAGGCTCATCCACAGCATGACCACCATGCTGACACCCAGCATATAGTTTGTGTCGGTCAGCCACTGAACCGGGTCGTTGATCAGTCCCATATTCATCAGGATACCGTTGAGATACCCATAAGCATCGCCGCTGAAGAGTACTTTCCAGATCATGAAGGCCCCGCCGCAGATGGAAGGGGCGTACATGACGGTCACCATCAGAGCCCGCAGCGGCGCGGAAAGTTCGTTGATGCACCACGCCATCAGCAGGGACGCCAGATAACCGGCGGGACCGGTCACGATGGCGATGAGAAAGGTGTTTTTCAGAGCGGTCAGAAAGACGTCGTCCCCGACAAACAGGTTTTGATAGTTCTGCCAGCCGACGAACTGCGGCGGCTGAAGCACATTGTAATAGGTAAAGCTGTAGTACATGGACATCAATACCGGCGCTATGACAAACAGGGTAAAAACCAGCAGGAAAGGCAGCAGGAACAGATAACAGTCCCAGTTTCTGGTGGCTTCCCGTCCCTTGCCCGCGAGATATGCCCGCGCTCGTTTTCGCCGTTCTACACTATTCATGAGCCACGTTCCTTTCTGCCAGCCGGCCCCCGGCCAATTCGGATACCTACGCTGTCTGGGGCCGGCCTCCGCTCATTCCGATTCTCTCGGAATGGCCCTGCGCGGCGATCTATCCACGCCCCGGCCAATTCGGATATCTTCGCTGTCTGGGGCCGGCCTCCGCCGTCCGGTCAGGACATGTGGAATTCGTCCCGCTTATTGGCAATTTCCTGATTGATGACGTTGACGTAATCGAGAAGGGTATCTTTGGCGTCCTTATCATGCAGAATCACCTGCCGGACCGCATTGGTCAGATGGCGCTGCAGGAAATAGCTGCCGGGAATCTGCGGGATGCCCTTGGCGCTCTCCAGCTGTGTTTCGAGCGCCGTCAGTTCACTTTTTGACCAGGGAAGACGGGAAAACGCCTCGAGATTGGCCGTGGGATACCGGGCAGATTCACCAAGGATACTCTCCATTTCGCTGCCGAACCGGCTCTGCGCGTCGGCAGAAACCCACCATTTCAAAAAGCTCCAGGCCGCATCGGGATTCTTCGAGTCCGACATGAGCACACTGGCCGTGGAGGACAGCACCGTACTGTGGTCCACCTCTCCATTTTCAAGCAGCGTGCCCGGAACCGAAGTGAAATTCCACAGCCCCTTGATCTCCGGTGCCGATACTTGTAAGGAGTTGTACATCGAATAGTCGGCAATAGCCACCGGCACTTCCCCGACCCGGAAACGGTTGAGGATATCGAGTTCCTTGGCGACATTATAATTAATGTAGAAGTTCGCCCACTTTTTAAACGCCTCGACCGAGGCGGAAGAATCCAGCACCGTCGTCGTTTCATCGTCGGTAAAGACCTGTCCGCCGTTCTGCAGGAGCAGCATATAAAAGGTGTTGACGTCGATGGCGTTCGACAGTCCGAACTGCATGTTCTTCTTATTCAGAACCGTGATCATGGCGATGATGTCGGTCCAGGTTTCCGGCACTTTCAGCCCCAATTCGGCCAGAATGTCCTCCCGATAGAACAGCATGGAGAAACTCTGCGTTTCGGGGAGTGCGTAGATGCGGCCCTCGAGGCTGTAGGGTACGAACAGTTCCGGGTTGAACCAGCCCCGAACCGTCTCGAAATCGTCATAGCGGCTGACGTCCAGAATTGCTCCGCGAAGGGCGAAGTTGACCGGGTCGGTCATAGGCACGCCGAGCGCCACATCGGGGCCGATGCCCGCGATCGTCGCGGAGAGAAGCGTGCCCTGTGTAACCAGCTTCAGATCTACGGGAATCCCATACTCCGGCACAAAGGAATCGTTGATGATGGATTTGAGCGTCTGCGTTTGATCCCGTCCGGAGGAAATCCAGACGGTGATGCCGTTTTCATGATCCATCGTCCGGTTGCCGATGGCGTCGTAATCCTTGACAAACGAATCGATAAAATTGCGGATATGGAATACCAGCATGTCGAAAAATCCAGCGTCCGGCTTTTTCAGCTCCTGGTCGGCTGAATACACCGTGATCGAATCGATCTCCAGCGGCTGCTGCCGGTAAGTCGACAACCAGGTTCCCAACGATCCGATATTGGTTTTGAAGTAGCTGAATTTCTTGGCGATTTTCGTCGGCTTCTCCGCCATCGTCTTCAACAGGTCAGCGGCCGTTTTGAGTATTCCGATGCTGTCGCCGCCCTTTTGGCCCGTGATGTCCTGCATCGTCCGGACAACGTCGGTCAGCCGCTCATATTGGCGCGCTATGTTTTCAATCGTCTCCGGGATGAGCGTCTCCAAACGGTAATCCCGATGAAGATCGGGATTCGATCCCGTTATAACCAGAATATCGCGGTAAATCCGGTTGAGCTCGGCCAGGATGTCGTCGACCTCCTGCAGCACCTCGCCCATCCGGCTGAGCACCACTTCCATTTTGATTTCGTGGGGGCCTTCCTCCAGGTAAAACAGGAAGGGCTCATCCCCGCCCAAAACTGTATTCTGCCAGGCCGTATCGTAGCGGAAGGAAACCGCGTCCAGCTCGGCGAACGGCACCTCGTCGTCGATATAAATCCGACGATACGAGGCCACACCCGTTGCGGTATTCTGCCGGGCTTTGATGGCGATTTGATATAGCCCCGTCTGCGGCGCGTTGAATTTCCAGATCAGAAACTGCCCGTTGCTCGCCCACCGTGTCCCGCCGATGCTGTTGAGTTTGACGACGGAAGCCTCGTAGGGTTCGGTGGCCGGAGAGGTACGGTCGGTGATCGGATACAGAACCGCCGAGGATTTGTAATCCGCGTCCTCCCCTTGAATGACGACCCTTTTCCCGCTTGTCTCGGCATACGCCTGATCCCGGTACTCGTCTGCCGCTTCGCTGTAGGGTCTCAGGGACTTCGGCGCTTCAAACGTAAGTGCATGCAGCAGCATCGGCTCATTGTCTGCACGCAGGGTCACCGTATTGTTCCCCGCCCGGAGATAAAAGCACAGCGCCTCTTCATAGTACCCTTTGTTGTCGGCGGCCCGTTTCTCCTGCCAGATGGGATTCTCCTTCTGGGAGGGACGGATATCGTTGCCGTATACGTCGGTTTCCACATGATCGAGAGCATTGGACCAAATCCGGGGGAAGAGCAGATTTTCCGCCTCCGCGTAAGGAACCGCACCGTTGATGAGAACCGTGCGCTCGATATCCACGCCCTTGCCCTTCACTGGAAAATAGCGCAGGCGCAGGGTATACAGCCCTTCCGTCTCCACGTCAAACGACCAGGTGACGCTGGATCCCTCGGGCGTATACAGGCTCTGGCCTTTCTGTCCCTCATAATCGGTTTCCACATGCACCTCAGCGTCCGTCTGATAGCGTTCGGCCGCCGGGATGGCAATGGTGCCCGCGCCGTTTTTGCCGGCGCAGGCCTCCAGATAAGCCGTATAGCTTCCCGCTTCCGCCTGTCCGCCGGACTGCGCGGACTCCTCCGCCGCTGCCGGACCCGGGATTCCTCCCATGAGCAGCGCCAGGGACAGCATACATCCCAGGATTCGCTTAATCCATTCCGTACAGCGCCTCATCGTCGCGCTCCTTTCCATCAGCCGCCAAACTCAGCGTATCCGGATATCCACCGGTCCATTGTGGTAAACGGTCAGGACGAAGCCATCATCCTGCCGTTCCATAACCGCCCGTCCGCCCGTGATCTCGATCGTCTCCGCCTTGGCGGCGCGCAGCCGGGTGACGCGCTCCTCGCCGATGAACCGGCATTGGTCGTCCTTAATGTATTCATCCAGGTATCGGGAACCGCTGAAAGACGGGTTATTGAACACGCCTTTAGCCGAATCGGACCGGAAATTGTTCAGATGCAGCCGCAGTTCGTCCGGATACAACCGTCCGACGATGTAGGTATGGGGTTCCAGTTCCCCGCTGATCTGCCAGGAACCGACGGCCACGTCCCGGAAGCTCTGCTGGCTGTAGGCGTTCTCAAGCGTGTGGGAAATCAGCCAGTGATCTCCGACGTAAAATACACAGGCATCGGTATTGAAATTCTCGGGATATCGTTCGTCGAACCAGGCCTTCTTATCGCTCGGAACCGTCCGGCTGTCCAGGGTTTCCCCGAACACCGTCTCCGCTTCGCTCCGCGCGAAGGCCGGGACGACAGGGATAACGAAATACCGGCCCGTGCGCTGCAGGATGCTGCCGCTCGAATTGTCCTTTTTCACCTTATCGAGAGCCTCACGCGGCGCATACAAATCGATAAAGGGCTCTTCGGACGGTTCGCGGTACAGCGGCGACTGCCAGTCATCCAATATGTACGCCGCCCGGATTTTGTCCCGTACCTGTTCTTTGGAGGAGATCAGCCCCTCTTCTACGGCCATCTTGTGCAGCGGGAGAAGCACCCGCTTAAACAGGGGCGTAAGCGTATTTTTGTACGCGATCATCCGCCCTTCCACTTCAAAACTGACGATACAGGCCCCTTGCAGGAGAGCGGGAGCGAGAATCTGTCCCATCAGCGCCTCCGGGCAGCCGAATTCCATCAGGGTGACGCACAGATTCAGGTAAAAATCTCCGAACCGTTTCCGCAGGTTATCCTGATAGGCGCGCCCTTCGCTTTCTCCATACAAAAAGGTATACCCCTGCTCATACCACCAGAAATCTTCGACGTTGATGCCCCAGGCCGGAGACTGGCCGGTCAGCCAATATCCCATCGCCAGGCTGCGGGTCAGATGGTACTGACCCCAGCCGTTCACTTTATCCTGAAAGATGATCACATCCGGATGTTCCCGCAAAAACGCGATAAAGCGCGGATCCGCTCCCGCTTTCGCGAACACATGCGGCCGGTCCGGATAACCCATGTCCTCCCAGATCAGGTAGACGCCGTAGCGGCTGCATACTTCCGCCAGCTCCAGGATGCGGACGAGCTGCGTTTCGTTGAGTCCTGCACAGGACATCTCTACAACGGAAACGGCTATAATATGCTGATATGTACGCAGCAGCTCATCGAGGGTTTCCGGTGTCACCACCCAGTCCCGTGTGTGGCTGTTCCAGAACTCCGTCTGCAGGACGATGCTGAGGCCCCGCGCGTCAAAATCCTCCAGTTTTTGCAGGCTGTCGCTGTGGTCGGCATCCACATGCATCGATGCATAAGGTCTCAGATCGTCCGGTATGACCCGGTCATGGCCGCATTTGAAATTGAATAACGGATGAACATGGGATATCTCACGGCGGTGTTGCATCTGGTGTTCCTCTCTTCTTCGACTGATTTCCTATCGGACCAATAAAAGCCACGGCAATGCATACTATCTCAGTCAAAAGGAAAATATTGTATGTTTTGCCTTTAAGCCAAATGGAATTGTTCTCTTTTTTGTAGTATAACACAACGAAAGGGCGTGGTATATCACAATACATGCTGTTTGACACACGTAACTTGCTGTATTCGTGAAGATATCCAGCATATGGAAACAAAAAGCAGGCGGCACCATGAAACATCCTGGTACCGCCTGCCGATTGTGAGGTTTTGCGTCAATCGGTCCGATTAGAAATCGAAAACGATCTTATTTCTTTTTCTTCACCATCACGACGGCCGCACCCGCGAACCCGATCAGGGCCAAGGGAAGAAGCCGAAGGCCGACGCCGGTTGACGGAGAGGTCGTGCTGCCCGTCGAAGCGTTTGAGTCTGTGCTGCCCGTGCTGTTGTTCTCATCCGGAAGCTCACGAGGAGTGGCGGTGATCATCACGGAATCGAGGTAAGCCGTTCCCTTCCAGGCGGCCGTGTCCTCCTCATAGTCGTCCGCAGACAGGCGGAAGAGCGCACCGCGGGCGACATCTTTGGTATACGCCGAGATGTCCACATTGTAGAAATGCGTGCCCTTGCGGATATTGACAAGAGTGATCAGATCTCGGCTGTAGTCTTTGTCCATCAGACCGACCTGCAGCACGCAGTCCACATCGGAGTTCATCCAGAAGGACAGATACCGGCTGTCGCTGTTCAGGTGGGGCCAGCTTTCCCAGCCGTCCGGCTCCATGACCCATTCGATCTTGGTCCAGTCGCCTTCATAGTTGAGGCCCATCTTCAGGCTCTGGGATCCGCTGTATACGGGAGAGGTCGCGATATCGAATTCGATGCCCTTGCGCATATAGGGACCCGTTTTCGGGAACAGCTGTCCGTCTTCAAAGTCCGTCACAAGAACATCGGTGCTGGCTGCAGGCTGGCTCGCATCCGACGTATCCGATGCATCCGAAGAATCCGAGGTGTCCGATGTATCGCTCGCATCGGGATCGGTATAGGTCCGGGGGGTGGCGGTTAAAATCACGGAATCGAGGTAAGCCGTTCCTTTCCAGGCGGCCGTCGCCTCCTCATAGTCGTCCGCAGACAGGCGGAAGACCACGCCGCGGGCGACATCTTTGGTATACGCCGAGATGTCCACGTTGTAGAAATGCGTTCCCTTGCGGATGTCGACGAGGGTGATCAGATCCTGGCCGTAGTCTTTGTCCATCAGACCTACCTGCAGCACGCAGTCCACATCGGAGTTCATCCAGAAGGACAGATACCGGCTGTCGCTGTTCAGGTGGGGCCAGCTTTCCCAGCCGTCCGGCTCCATGACCCATTCGATCTTGGTCCAGTCGCCTTCATAGTTGAGGCCCATCTTCAGACTCTGGGATCCGCTGTAAACGGGAGAGGTCACGATATCGAATTCGATGCCCTCGCGCATGTAAGGACCCGTTTTCGGGAAAATCTGTCCGTCCTCAAAGTCCGTCACCAGAACATCGGTGTTCGCTTCAGGCTGGCTCGCATCCGAAGAATCCGAGGTGTCCGATGTATCGCTCGCATCGGGATCGGTATAGGTCCGGGGGGTGTCGGTGACGATAACGGAGTCGAGATAGGCCGTGCCGGAGAAGGGAGTCGGCGCGGTTTCGTAGTACTCGGCCCAATTCCGGATAAAAATGCCACGGACGCCTGCATATGTGCAGTCCGAGATGTCCACGTTGTACATGTGCGCGCCGCTCTGGATCTCCACGTCGTAGAATTTGTCCCCGCCGTCCCAGTTGATATCGGGAATCTGGACCTTGATCTTGCAGTCCACTTCCGAGTCCATCCAGAACGACAGGTACTTCTTTGTCATATCGGCCGGGAAGGTCGTATCGCTGCCGATTTGGTAAGTGATCTGCCCCCAGGCATCGGTGTAGCGGAGCAGCATTTTCAGGCTTTTGCCCTCCAGGGACGGCGAGGCGGCCGCCCCGACCGTTACGCTGTCGTCATCCGGATAGGCGACTTTAGCACCCAATTCATCTCCATCAAAATCGGCAATCACGACGGTTTTGGCCTCGGCCGATGTCGTGAAAATCAGACAAACCAGCAGACTGCTGACCAAAAGAAACATGCTCAAAACGATACTCAAGCTCTTTTTCATCGTCAGAACTCCCTTCCATTTTTATGACCGTCCCCACACAGGCGGACAAGGTGGATTATTACCCCACTCACCCTGTTTACCAGCCGTGGTCCGATTGACTTTACTATAACATACCGCATTTTCCTTTGTCTTTGACAGATTATGCTATACGATCATCCGAACTGGCTTTTTTGGGTATTTTTATTAAAAAAGAAAGGGATGCCCCGGCGATATCAGATATTTTAACCGTTTTTTCCCATTTTCACTCTCCCTATCGAATGAAAATCCAGCCTAATCAGCGGGATTCCGGCGGCAATCCCGCTTTCTTTCGGTACGCTGCCGGAGAAATACGCAGCTTGTTCCGAAAGGCCCTGAAAAAGGAAGAATACGATTCAAAGCCAGACCGGACCGCCACTTCCGCCAGCGGAAGATCGGTATCCAGAATCAGTTTCTGTGCCTGTTCCAAACGCAGGGACATCGCGTAATCCCGGGGCGAAAGCCCCATTTCCTTCTTGAAGAGCGCCGACAGATAACTGCGGTTGAGTCCCAGCCGCCGCGCCAGATCCTCAACGGACAGATCCAAATACAAGTGATCGGCGATATATTCCCGGGCGATATATACATGCGGGTTGCCTCTCTGCACCCGGGTCAGACCGGTATCGCCCTGCTGCGGCCGGTAAAAGAAATCGAGCAGCCAATAGGCGTACGCCACGCTCAAAAACCCCAGCCGGGAGGCCTGCAGCAGGCGGTCGAAGGCCGCATAGATCGCCTCGCACAGCGGCACGTCTCCGATCGCCGCCTCGAAACGGCCCTGTGAAAACACCGTTTTCTCCAGCAGCGCGGGGACTCCGCCGCCTCTGAGTCCAAAAAACATATACGACCAGGGATGGAGCGGGTCCGCCTCATAAACGGCTGCCGCACCATCTCGTATGCAGAAGCTTTGCCCCGCTTCCAGGTGTCTGGTGGTGCCCTTGAGCGTGAGCGTGCCCTGCCCGTCCACGATGTAGTGGATCAAGGTATAATCCCTGGCTGTGGGACCGCAGCGCCAGCCGGGCGGACACTGGTGCCAGCCGATATGGTCCAGGCAAACGGGTGTGTCCTCCGTCGCCTGAAGCGGAAGAAATTCATGGACCGACCGCAGCTTCATCCGCTCGCCTCCTCGTCACATTGGATGTCCTCTATCAGTATAACGAAGCGGCCAAACGGCGTCAATCTTTTTATTAAGCTGGTTTTTCCATTATTTTTTTGCAAAAAACCTAACAAAACGCCATGTAATGGCGACATACGGCTATGGAAAAAGCCGCTGTGCTCTGGTATGTTTAGGCAGGAATTAGACCGATCCGCCAATCAACCGACCGTTCATTAGGAGGGACATCATGGAACAAGCATTTGAAAAAGTGACAAACGGCCTGTACCGCCACCGCTTTCCCGGCCAAGGTCCCCGTCTTCTCGATTACGCCCGGCCCGCGAAATGGGAGGCGCTGGCCGAGCTGCCCGACGACGCTCTCCCCTTCCGTCTCGACGAGATCGAGCTCGGCAGGGCCGGAAACCGGACCGTCATCCGCATCCCCTGCGTAGGAAACGACATGCTGTTCGGCCTGGGGTTGCAGTTTAAAACCGTCAACCAGCGCCGCCACGTGATGCATCTGCGCGCCGACCATTACACCGGCCAGGACAACGGCCGCGCACACGCGCCCTGCCCGTTCTATGTCGCGGAAAGCGGCTACGGGGTGTTTCTGGACTGTGCGAACGAAATCTCCTTTTACATGGGGACGGCCCAGGGCACGGATGTGCCACATAAAGCGCCTATCCTCAACCGGAACCGGGATAAAAACTGGGAAGCCGTTCCCGACAGCCAGTTTGTGGAGATTTCGTTCGACGGCGACAGCGCGGATCTTTACATATTGGCGGGGGACCGCCCCTTGACCGCCGTCCAGCGGTACAACCTGCTGTGCGGCGGCGGCTGCCTGCCGCCTCTATGGGGACTCGGCTTCTGGCACCGCACCCATTCGCTGTTCACGGCCGAACAGGTGGAAAAGGAAGCGGCCGAGTTTGCCGAAAACCGTATACCGCTGTCGGTCATCGGCTTGGAACCCGGCTGGCAGTCGGCCTCCTATCCCTGCACGTTCGACTGGGATACGGAGCGCTTCCCGGACCCCGCAGCCTTCGTGGAACGGATGGATCGGCAGGGAGTGAAGCTCAATCTCTGGACCCATGCGTATATCTCCCCCGAGTCCGGTCTCTATCCCACCGTCAAGGATGGGTGCGGATCCCATGAGGTCTGGTGCGGCCGGGTGCCGGACCTGACACAAAAGGAAATCTGTGAGGCCTACGCCTCTTATTTCGAGAAAAACCACGTGGCGCTGGGTGTTTCGGGGTATAAGCTGGACGAATGCGACGGATTCGATTTCTATCTTTGGCCCGATCACGCATCATTCCCCTCCGGCATTCCGGGGCTGCAGATGCGGCAGATCTATGCCCTGTTGCTCCAGAAGATGACCTATGAGATATATCAGCGGCAAAACCGGCGTACCTACGGCCTCGTCCGTGCGTCCAACTCCGGCTCCTCCGCCTATCCGTATGTGATATACAGCGATTGCTACGACTTCCGGGAATTCCTCACCGCACTTGTCAACGCATCGTTTATCGGCCAGCTTTGGGTGCCGGAGGTGCGCGAGGCGGCCAATGCCGACGAATGGGTACGGCGGTTCCAGCTGGTCTGTCTTTCCCCCTTGGCGATGCTCGACGCCTGGTATTCCTCCCTCAAGCCCTGGTCTTTCCCCGAAGTCACAGAGCTGGTGCGGGACGCCGTCGCCCTGCGGGAATCTCTGCTTCCCTATCTATATGCGGCCTTTGTCCGGTACCACCTGGAAGGGGTGCCGCCCTTCCGTTCCGTCCATCTGGAATATGCCCTCCACGATCTGTGCGATGCAAACCGCAGCCAGATCGGCCGGGACGATTATTATCCCACGACCACGACACGCGGCGTAGACGATCAGTTCATGCTGGGCGATCATCTGATGGTGGCGCCGATGTTCCCGAATGCAAAACAGCGTCATGTCGTGCTTCCGGAAGGGAACTGGTATGATTTCTACACGGGACAATACGCCGGCAGCGGCGAGGTCATCCTCTGCGAGGCGCCGCTGGACCGGATTCCGCTGTATGTCAAAGACGGCGGCCTGATTCCGTATCGGACAGGCGATGTTCTGGAAGTCCGGGGTTACGGAACGGCGGACGGATACCTGGATCTGTATGCCGACGACGGCGAATCGATGGAGTTCGATCAGGGCGCCTATCGCCGGATCCGTCTTTCTGTCACGAACGGCGTGTATACCGAAACCTGCCTGCACGACGGGTATCCCGATGAGCTGCCGCGGCGCGTGTATCGGCGGATGGAGCCGGGCGCCGTTTGATCGTCCCCCGTCGCACCTCACGTTTTTCCCACGCCGCCAGGCAGATCGTCCGGCGGCATGCAGCCAAAAAGGACCGATGCGGATCCGCATCGGTCCTTTCGTTATGGTTGCTTTCCGCCCCGGCGGATCCCCTACTGTGCCGTTACGCCGCAGACAGACGGCGCAGATCCTCGCCGCGGCGGCGGGTGACGGCCCGATGGATGAAAAAGATGTACGGCAGGCCGAGATTCGTTTCAAGCAGGGAATTGACGAGCAGCGGGCCGAAGCCATTGGCGCGGATTCCCGTGATCAGCAGGATAAACTCCCACGCAAACTGCACCAGCACGCCGATGGCCAGAATCCAAAGCAGCGGATACCGCTCTTCCTTCGGCGTCCGGATATTGTGCAGGCACAAAATCGCATATCCCACAAACAGAAGCAGGGCCATGATGCCGTGATAGCTGCCCGTTCCCCTGGAAATGGTGATCGAGGCAAAGCTGCCGCCGAAATTTTGGCTGAGCAGGGCCACGGCCAGCCAGCCGGACACGATGAGCAGCGACCATTCGAGCGCATGGCCGTCCCGGTCGAGCCAGAGCCAGATCCAGACAAAATTCGTGAACCCGTAGCTCATACTCAGCCAGAGCAGAAACCAGAACGGATCGGCGCCGTGCACCTCCCTGGTGCCGAGCAGCAGATAAAACCCGCCGTAATCCACCAGAAAATACAGCAGTCCGCCGAACAGGCCGAACAGCGCCGCTAAATACTTGCGGCAGACCATCAGCGCGCCGAACAAAAACAACAGGAACCCGATGTCCAGCAGGATATAGAGCAGATTGAGCGCACGGGAGGGAATGACCTCCATGACGGTATCCGTCCTTTCTTGGAAACGACATGAAAAGGGCACTCCCGGCTAAAAATTGCTGCCGTCGTATCCCCAGTGTTTGACTTCCTCGTATTTAACGTAGATTCTATCGGAAGGGATGTTCAGTTCCTTGTTGAGCAGGGCGGTCAAGGCCGCGGTCATTTTGTCATAGGCGGCCGGATCGGCGGCGCCGTACAGCTTGACCTCCACAAAGGCGGCGGGGTGGTCGTCGCCCCGGAAATACAGGCGGCAGCGGTCCTCGAAGGTGAGCATCAGCCAGTCCTCGCTCTTGCGCAGGATGGGCATGAGTTCACCGAAGCTGGTTTTGAGCCGGGCTTCCTGTTCGGGCGAAACGGCGACGTTCACTTTGGTTTGGATGCAAGGCATGTTCCTTCCTCCTTTAAGATAAATGGGCGGTTTCCCGCAATAGGGCGGTCCATTCGGCCGGGCGGAAGCCGGGTAGGGCGCGGTTTCCGACGACCAGCAGCGGACGCCGGACCAGCATGCCGTCCGACGCGAGCAGCTCGAGCTGCTCCTTTTCCCCGAGTTCCGGCAGACGTTCCGCGAGATTCATCGAACGGTAGAGCAGGCCGCTCGTATTGAAATACCGCCGGAGCGGCAAGCCGGTTTCCCGGCTCCAGAGACGAAGCTCCTCCGCCGTTGGGCGATTCTCCTTAATATGCCGCTCGGCAAAAACCAGGCCCTGATCCTGCAGAAACGCCTTCGCTTTCTGGCAGGTGGAGCAGGGCGGGTACAGAATCAGCGTGATCGGATCCATCTTGCAACATCCTTTCGCGGGACTATTCCCCGATGATTTTGACGAGCGCGTGCTTATCCCGCCCGCCGTCGAATTCATAGTAAAAAATCTGCTCCCAGGTGCCGAAATCCAACCGGCCCTCCGTAATGGCCACCACCACTTCCCGCCCCATGATCGTCCGCTTGAGGTGGGCATCGGCGTTGTCCTCATATCCGTTGTGGGCATACCGGTCATAGGGCTTTTCCGGGGCCAGGCCTTCAAGCCAGGTCTCGAAATCGCGGTGGAGCCCGCTTTCGTCGTCGTTGATGAATACGCTGGCCGTGATATTCATGGCGTTGACCAGCACAAAGCCTTCGCGTACGCCGCTCTCCCGCACCGCCTGTTCAACATTCGGCGTGATGTTGACGAGGCCTCGGCGGGCCGGCAGGCGGAACCACAGTTCTTTGCGGTAGCTCTTCATGGGATCCCCCATTTCCTTTTTCTCCCAGTATAGCAGATTCCGGACCGGGGAACAAGACCCACGGCGGAGGGATCGAAAAAAATCCGGCCGCCCATAGAGGAGAACCGGCTTATCGGCAAAAACAAGGGCATTCCCCCGTTTTGCGGGGAATGCCCTCTCGTAACCTCTAAAAGCCATTTTCAGAGTGCGCCAGAAACACAGTTTGAAACAGCGGAGTGCTGCCTGACCGCACTCATGGCGAATGGAAGGATTGGCCCCGGCTCTTGCTTTTGGGCGCCATATCCCCTATACTGATGGAAACGGCATTTGAGTGGAGGCGGAACCATATGGAAGACCGGCGCTTTGTCAAAAACGATCAGGGATTTGTCTGCGGACACTGCGGAAAAACCGTTGAACCGCTCGGCTATACCTCCCGCAACCACTGTCCGCATTGTCTCTATTCTCTGCATGTGGACGTCCATCCCGGAGACCGGCAGAACCCCTGCCGGGGCTTGATGGAACCGGTCGGACTCGAAATCTCCCCGAAAAAGGGATACGTCATCCGGTTCCGCTGCACCAAATGCGGGGGCGAGGGACGGAACAAGGCCGCAAAGGACGACGATTTCGATCTTCTGCTCCGTCTGTCCGCCCGAGAACCCTAACCCGCTCACGCGGGCAGATGCAGGGCCGGCCAGCGGACGGTGATCGTCAGTTTATTCTGTATCAGCAGAGCTTCGGTTTCCCCGCCCATCTGCACCGCCAAGCGGTGCACGATGGCAAGTCCCAGGCCGGTATCCTGTCCGGTGCGCATTTTATCGGCTGTGAAAAACCGGTCGAACAGGTGCTCGACGTCTTGAGGGAGCAGCCCCGGCGCCAGATTGGTAAAACAGGTGATCACCATCCCGCCCTCCTGGAACGCCCGGATGTGCAGATCGCCCGCGCCGTGCTTGATGGCGTTTTGAAACAGATTCGTGTAAATACGCTGTACGGCCTGGGCATCGGCCAGGATGGGGGGCAGCCCCTCCGCGACATTCAGCACCGCATCCCGGTCCGCTCCGGCAAAATCGGCGTAAAAAGCCGCCGCCAGTTCACAAACCAGCGTTCCTACCGCCACCGGTTCCTTTTCCAGCGTGTATCCCCCGGCCTCCAGGCAGGAAAGGTCGTAAAACCCGGTCACAAGGGCCTGCAGGGCCCGGGCGCGGTTTTCCACGATGCCGAGATATTCGCGGCATTCCTCCGGCGTGGTTCCGTCGGCGCCGATGAGCTGCAAATACCCCAGAATCGAGGTCAGAGGGGTGCGCAGATCGTGGGAGATATTCGCGATCTCCTGCCGCCGCTGCTGTTCCTGCCGCTGATGCCAGATATCGCTCGCCTGCCGTTCGTCGAGCAGGGCGTTGATCTCTTCGAGCAGCCGTTCCAGATCCCAGTCGGGTACCGTGAGCTTCAGACGCTCGTTGGTCTGCGTGCGCCGCAGATTTTCCAAAGAACGGCGCGCTTTGTGCAGATTCTGTTTGTATAGGAACAGCGCGGTGCCGCAGGCCGCGAGCAGCAGCGCCAGCGCCGTGATGATCCATCCGGCGATTCCCATGGCCGCAGCCCCCTTTCAGTGTTCAGTATAGCATATATCGGACAGGATGGCCAGATTTCGGTTAAAACGGAAGTGCCGCCGGGATGTTTCCCAGGCGGCATTCCCCCTTTTAATTGATTTCCTTTTTACGGAAGAAAAAGATCCCGATGAGCGTGCTTCCAACGGCGTAAGCGCCGCCGACAATCAGGCACTTGAAAATCGTATCCTGCGTCAGTTCATCCTGCATGATCAGATCGAACAGCGGGGAGAGCAGCCATTCCCGCACGGTGTTGAAGGCCGGCTCAAAATGCGCGGCGAATTGCATAATCGTGGGCAGCAGACCAAAAAAGCCTACATAGCCGAGGGCATACATCGTGCTGCTTTTGACGTGGAAGGCGAGCATGTTGCCAAAGCACAGGCCGCCGATCCACAGCGGCAGACACGCGAGCAGCCGTTCTCCCACCAGACGGAGATACTCCCCTATCGGCACCTCCTTGACCGGCCCCAGAATCACGAGTCCGGCCCCGAGGATCACGGTCAGGATCACGAAGAGACTGGCAAACGCGATCAGCAGCTGTGTGATGAGTTTGCCCAGATACACACTCGCCCGGGGCGTGCCGAACGCAATCGTGTTTTTCATCGTGAGATATTTGTATTCCTCGGAAAACACCATATCGACGAACGGCAGACACAGATAGAGGCCGATGGGCAGCATCGTCACCGTCATAAGGGCAACATCGTCGAAACCGCTCCGCTTCTCCATCGGGTGTCCCTGGTTGGCGACGGCGAACAAAATTACGGCGGCGAGACCGAGCGCCACGACAATGCCGGTGAGCAGATACGGATAGAGACGGTGCCGGGTTTTGTACAGCTCGCTTTTGATCATACGCAGCATTACGCATCTCTCCTTTCTCCGGCAGACGGATGGGTACGGCCGATCAGCCGCAGGAAATAGTCTTCGAGATTGGTGCCGCGGGTGTTGATCGTCTGTACCCGCACACCGTCCGCTGCGAAGGCCTCCGTCACCTTCATCGGATCTTCCAGGAAGGCGTAAATCCGGATCCGGTTTTCGGGCAGGATCTCGTACGAGGAGCACAGCAGGCGGCTTTCAAGGCTCACGGCCGCTTTGGGCGCGTCGTCGACGGTGAGCTCCAAACATTCGCGGCAGCATTCCTCGATATCCTTCGCGGAAATCTGCTGCAGCATATGTCCGCCGTCGATGAAACCGTAATGGGTCGCAAGATTGGAAAGCTCGCTGAGAATATGGCTCGAAATCAGAATGGTGATCTGTCTCTCGGCGTGGAGCCGCAGCAGCAGGTCGCGGAACTGCACGATGCCCATCGGATCGAGGCCGTTGATCGGCTCGTCGAGGAGCAGCAGGTCGGGGCTGCCCATGATCGCGAGGGCCAGTCCCAGCCGCTGCTTCATACCGAGGGAAAAATGCTTGAATTTTTTGTTCTTCGTATCGTCCAGACCAACGAGACGCAGGGACTCCTTCACGCATTCCCGGCCGGTGATGCCCCGCTGCAGGCGGTATGTTTCGAGGTTCTGTTCCGCGGTCAGAAAGGGATAGAAGCTCGGGGTCTCGATGACGGCGCCGATCCGCTGCCGCATCCGGCCGAGGGTACGTGGATTCGAATCCCCGAACAGCTCGATCTCTCCCCCATTCGGGAAGCTTTGGGAGGTAATCATCCGCATCAACGTGGTTTTCCCCGCTCCGTTTTTTCCCACCAATCCATAAATCTGGCCCCGCTCGACCCGCATATCCACGTGATCCACCGCCATTGCGGTGCCGAAGCGTTTGCACAGTCCCCGCGTGACCAGCACATTCTCTGCCATTTCCTTCATCCTTCCGTCTGAGATTGTCCTCAGTATAGTCCCCCGGTTTCAAAAAGCCTTAAAGGAAATCTAAAGAAACTCTAAAGCTCACATCGTCTCTCGCGGCTCTCCCGTCATCCATCCGACCGGTCAAACCCGAGGGGCAAAACATCTCAATTTTGTCATTTTTACAATATCCATTGATATCCTCGCATCTATACTATATACTAAAAATATTGTAAATTCCGTTTATTAAATAAAATACGGCTGCCATCCATAGCGGCGCGGAAACGGTACGCAGAGCGTCCTCAGAGGATGGACAACCTCTATTTTTTCAATAAGAGATGATCTTCATGCCAAACGATATGGAAAAGGATTTACCCAAAATAGGAGAACAAGAAGAGGCGGACACCGCCCCTCCATCCTCGGCCCAAGAAACCGAAGACAACAATCCGCCAGTATCCTCGGAACCCGCCGGGACATGCAGCGAGGCCGCCCAGCATCGCCCGGCCAAACGCCGCCATCGGGTGCTCCGCTGGTGTCTCGGCGTTCCGGCCGGTTTGATTCTCTGTTTTCTTATCGCTTTCTTTGGAATGCTGTATATTCCTCTTTTTCGGGATACCCGAGACTGGTACGTCATGATGACCTATCACACCTCGAACCCTTGGCTGGCCACCGCATTCCTTCCCCATTCCACGGTGGAGGAAATCCTCGATTCCCACAAGGTGGTGGCGCCGGGCGGCAATACGGATCCCAATCAGATAAAACCGGTGGGGCCCGCTCCCGTCTCTCCCTCTTCGATTTCCGGTCCGACCGGGACAAATCCGTCGGATTCTTCGCCCGATCCCACACCGCCGGAACCGATCCAGCTGCCAGCCTTCGGGACCTCCGATGTGTATCCCGGTACCGTGGTCTATGAGAACGAGGGAGTCCAGATCCTGGAAATCCGACTGAAAAAGACGACGGCGCGGCTCATTCAGGTGGCGGATCCTTCTCGGGTATTCTTGGGAGTTACCAATCAGTTGGAAAAACGGGGACAGCGACTGCCGGATATGTGCGCATCCAATGACGCTCTGTGCGGCATCAACGCTGGAGGCTTCGACGATCCCGGCGGCGTCGGTCATGGAGGTACCCCCATCGGGATCGTGGTCCAGAATTCCCGGATTGTGTATACCGACGGGGCGAAAACCCACGACGTCGTGGGTTTTAATCAGAACAACGTGCTGGTTCTGGGCCATTTCACCGACGAACAGATCCTGGAAGCCAACATCCGAGACGCGATGAGCTGGAGTCCTTTTCTGATCGTCAACGGAAAAAAGGCACAGACGTACGGTATGGCGGAAGGGCAAAATCCCCGCTCCGCCATCGGCCAAAGAACCGATGGTCTGGTACTGATGCTGGTAGCCGATGGACGGCAGGCCGGAATGCCCGGCGCCGATCTGAAACTGATGATGAATATTCTATACGAATACGGCGCTTATAACGCCGCCAATCTGGACGGCGGTACCTCCTCCACCGTCGTGGTGGAGGGCAAGGTCATCAACAGTATCTGCAACCCGGCCATCGCGAATCATGGGCGGCTTCTGCCCAACGGATGGATGGTACGGAAGCCGGAAAACGAATAAACTCGGATTCACTTATAAAACATGACGCGACATGCGCGCGAATGATAGTGGCGCGGAGTGGAGAATTTCCGCTCCCCTCCGAACCTTTTCTGTCAGTTTGATGCGGGCCACATGGATGGCCCGCATTTCTTTTTAAGAACATTATTTTACCGACGCCCGCCGCGAGAGACGAGCATCCTTCTTGTGAGCGGCTTCCGCTGCAATCAAAAAGGACGAGGCCCCGCCCCGCCCTTTCGGTATTCCGGTCAGTCCTCCTGCATTTTGAAGCCGATGCCCCAGACGGTTTTGATGTACCCGTTGTCCGGATCGGCCTGTGCGAGCTTGGAGCGCAGGTTGCTGATGTGCACGTTGACCGTGTTGTCATCCCCGATATACGGATCTTCCCAAACCGATTCAAAGACGTTCGCGCGGGTGAACACCTTTTTCGGGTGGGACATCAGCAGGCGTAAAATCCCGTATTCCCGCGCCGTCAGGGAAATTTCCCGGCCCCGGACGGTCGCCTGCCGTCCCTCCGGATCGAGGACCAGCTCCTTAAAACGCAGCGGTCCCTCTTCCGATGCGGCCGGCGTAAAGCGGGTGTAGCGTCGGAGCTGGGCGGCCACCCGGGCGGTGACCTCCTCGACGTCGAAGGGCTTTCCGATGAAATCGTCCGCGCCGTCGGCCAGAACCCGAAGCTTGTCCTCCCGTCCTTTGGCGGACAGCACGATCACCGGCATCACCTGATCCCGCCGGATGCGGGCCAGCAGCTCCTCACCGGTCAGGCCAGGAAGCATTAAATCGAGCATCACCAGATCGTATCGTTCCGTTTCGAGGCGCATCGCAGCCTCGCTCCCCGAATACGCTGCGGTGACGGTATAGCCTTCCTTTTTCAGCAGGGTGGTGAGCAGGCGGTTGATGTCCTCGTCGTCCTCCACCACCAGAATACGCGCTCCGGCTGCATCCATATGAGCGTCCCCCTCTTGCCGCCGGCCCGGCCGGCGCTTTGCCTCTTCAGTATAGCATCGCCTTCCCCGGCCCGCAAGAGGGAGGGAAGAGGCTTATGTCTAAATTCATAAATCCTTCATCCGTTTTGCCGGAATCGGGATATAATAGGAATATACCACCAAATGAAAGGGGTTCTGAACCATGGGGGATTGTTTTAGCGAGGATTTGAAAGCCATCTTTCTAGCCGGCGTGGGAGCTGCAGCCATCACCGCGGAAAAAGGCAAGGCCCTGGTGGAAGAATTGGTGCAAAAAGGCCGTTTGACCGTGGAGCAGGGCCGGGTCCTCAACGAGGAGCTCCGCCACCGTGTCCGGACAGAAGATCAAAAAACCGAAACGAAAGCGTCTTATGACGCCGGGGACGTGCTCCGCAGCGTCGACCATATGAGCCAGGAAGACCTCGCCGCGCTCAAAGCCAAACTCGCGGCGATGGAAACGGCGGAGGAAGCCGATGAAAGCCGAACGAAAGACTGACGGGAACGGCAAGGCGGACAACCGCCACCGCCTGCGGGAAATTCTGGGGGTACTCGCGAAGCACGATATTCTGCGGGGGATCACCCCGGTGAAACTGCGCCTCATCATCCAGGATCTGGGCCCCACCTTCGTCAAACTCGGGCAGATTCTTTCGATGCGGCAGGATATGCTCCCGGCGGATTACTGCCGGGAGCTGACCCGGCTGCGCGCCGATGTCTCCCCCATGCCCTTTGACGAGGTGCGGCAGGTCGTGGAAACCGAATACGGCGTGCCGATGAAGTCGCTCTTTCAGTCCTTCGACGAAACGCCGCTCGGTTCGGCGTCCATCGCCCAAGTCCACGCGGCCGTGCTGCGGGACGGCCGGCAGGTCGCCGTCAAGGTACAGCGCCTGGGCGTGCACGACACCATGGCCAGAGACATCGTCCTGCTCCGCCGCGCGGCCGGGATGCTGCAAAAGGCGGGCGGCATCGGCGGGGTGATCGACTTCCGCATGGTGCTCGACGAGATGTGGGCCGTCGCGCAGGAGGAGATGGATTTCCTTTTGGAGGCCCGCCATATGGACGAGTTCCGCGCCTGCAACGCGGACGTCGCCTATGTCACCTGCCCGGAAGTCGATCACCGCTACACCACTTCCCGCGCCCTGATGATGGAGTATATCGACGGCCTGCCCATCGACGACACCGACCGGCTGCGGGAGGCGGGCTACGATCCCGATGAGATCGGGGAAAAACTGGCGGAAAATTATGTCCGGCAGATCCTCGACGAAGCGTTTTTCCATGCCGACCCCCATCCGGGCAATCTGCGTATCCGGGGCGGCAAAATCGTCTGGCTGGATCTCGGGATGATGGGCCGCCTGACCGAAAAGGACCGGGACCTCCTCAAAACCGCCGTCCGGGCGGTGGCGCAGGGGGACGCCGGCACGCTCAAGGATGTCCTGCTCTCCCTGGGCGTCCATTCCGGCCGGATCGACCACGTCCGTCTGTACGCGGACATCGACGAATTCCTTTCCAAATACGCCAGCATGAGCATGGCGGACATCGATCTGGCGCGGATGATGGAGGAGCTGCTGGCCCTCGCGGAATCCCACGGCATCTCGATGCCCAAGGGTCTGTCGATGCTCGGCCGAGGGATCGTCACCATCCAGGGACTGCTGGCCCGCATCAGCCCCGATATCCGCATCGTCACCATCATGGCCAACCACATATCGGGGGACGCGTTTGAGGCATTTGATCTGGAAAAGGAGATCAAAAGCGGCGGGATGGCCCTCCTTTCCTCTGGGCGGAAAGCCCTGGATATCCCGGCTCAGATGTCGGATTTCTTAAAAATGACGATCAAGGGCCAAACCAAGATCAACCTGGAACTGACCGGATCGGAGGATCCGCTGAAGGCGGCGGACCGACGTACGGACAAGCTGGCGCTCGCCCTGCTCGCCGCGGCGTTGATCCTCGGTTCGAGCGTGCTGGCCTTGATGCCGGCTGACGTCCGGATCCTCGGCCTGCCGGTCCCTTCCGCCGTCGGCTTTCTGCTCTCCGGCGTCGTCGCGGGAGTGTTGCTGTTCCGTATGCGCCGTCGGAAACGATAGCGCGGACGGATAAGCGGATCGGCGTCTGTTCTGCAAAACGAATAGCGGCAAGCTCTGGTTGAGTTTTGCCGTTTACAGAGAAAGGGTCTGCGGAATATCCGCAGACCCTTTCTTCGTAAATAAGCGCCTCATCCCACAAGGCATCGCTCCGGATCAGCCCTCCATCGGCGTCGGATTTTCGACCGCCCCGGCGAAGAGGATCGCCCCGGTCGGTTTATCGAAGATGACACACAGGAACGGCCGGTCCGCCACGAGCGTTTTGAACGGGTCGGTCCGCGCCGCCGTACCGCACACCGCCATGGCCGTGGCGGCAGCGGCTTTGGTCCCTTCCTTTCCCACTTTCAGGGCCGTTTTGTGAAAAATCTCCCCGATATACGTATTATCCGCCATCCCCGACAGATCCGCCCGCGCCGTAAACGCCTCGGTCATGCCGAGGGATGTGAACACGTCCTTGAGTCCCGTGCCGTATTCCAGCGAAAATTGAGGGAGCACGACCCGGACCGGTTCCTCCCGCATGGAGGCGAGCCAGTCCGACAAGGTGTCGCCCGTCATCCCCCGAATCAGGTCCGCGATGTCCCCCTGCGGCAGGGCGACAAGCATGGCCGTTCGCTCATCCTGATAATCGAGCAGCGTCACTTTGGCAAGCGCGTCTTCCGTCCACAGCCGGTTGGATTCCTGCTTCATCATCGGCATCGCCCGTTCGCCGTTGGAACCGAAGAAGGTCCCGGGAAGCGGATCGTCAAAGGGCGTAGCCCATTTCCCGTCGAACAGCAGCGTATTGAGCAGCAGCATAACCGTATCGGCCGGCAATTCCTCCAGCATTTCAGGGATCATGCCGTCGGTGTTGTCGCTCACCCAGCGGTTGACGTCCGGCACCAGCGTCTCGTCAAAGGAGCGAAGAACCGCCCTGGCCCCATAATACGCCCGATTGGTTGCCAGAAAAGCAGGCTGGACATGGGACGAAAACGCGCTGTCTATCCAAATGGAATTGGCCAGCTTGAAATAGGCACGGGGATTGCCGGTCAGCAGGGACTGCAGGTCCCGGTTCCCTTCCCGCAGTGTTTCCGTATCAGCGGCTCCCAACAGGGACAGGGTCTGCTCCAGCGTTTCGCCTTTCATCCCCTCCGCCGCCATGCCGAGCGCCATATACACGCTGGCCGGGGAGAAGAAGACCCCCTCCCCTTTCCGTGCATCCTGGCGATAAAGGCTCTGCATAACCCGGACCGTAAACTGCTCATAGCCCGCCCGATAGGCTTCGTTCAGGGTATCCGCCGGCGCCAGACCCTGCAGGCGGCCGGAACCTTCCTCCATGAGCGCGGCGACAGGATGGGATGGTTCCCCCTGCCGTTCGTTTTCCGGGGACATGCGCTCTTCCGGGCCGTCCGGAGATCCGGGCACGCCGCACCCGGGCAGAATCAAAAGGGATGCCGCGCAGACGGCGGCCAATACGCGATGAACTTTCCGCATCATCCTAAAAACCTCCCGCACTCGACCGGATAGGCGGCCGGATACCGCCTTCACCCATATAGTGCTAAAGCCGGGCGGATATGTTGCATCGACGATCCGAATATATAAAATCGAGGCCGCCGCATACGCGGCAGCCTCGACTCACATTCCCGGAGGATTTATTCCGTTTCTTCATCGGGACGGTTCATGTTCATTTCCAGCCACTGCTGGCGGGTGATGAGGACACGGCGGGATTTGCTGCCCTCCCTGGGACCGACGATGCCCCGCTCCTCCAGCTCATCGACCAGACGCCCCGCCCGGGAATAGCCGAGGCGAAGCCGCCTTTGCAGCAGGGAAACCGACGCTTCGCCCGCTTCGACCACCACCTCGATGGCGCGGGGAATCAGTTCGTCCCCGCTGTCGCCGTCCGGCAGGTCGTCGCGGGACCCGGCCTTGGACTTGGGTTTGCCCGCCCCGCTGTTTTCCGCCTGGCGTTCGATCTCCTCCATAATCGTTTCGTCGTATTCGTTCTCTTGGGAGGATTTGAGGAAATCGACGACCGATTCCACCTCACGGTTGGTGACGAAACAGCCCTGCACCCGCATGGGCTTGGGTGAGCCGACCGGCATGAACAGCATGTCGCCCTTGCCGAGCAGTTTTTCCGCGCCGCCGGTGTCGAGAATGGTGCGGGAATCGACCGCCGACGCCACCGTCAAGGCCAGACGGGACGGGATATTCGCCTTGATTAAGCCGGTGATGACGTCCACGGAGGGGCGCTGAGTCGCAATGACCAGATGCATCCCCGCCGCGCGGGCCATCTGAGCGAGGCGGATGATCGCATCCTCGACCTCGCTGGCCGCGGCCATCATCAGATCGGCCAGCTCGTCGATCACGATGAGGATCAGCGGCATGGTCTGGAGTGTTTCGCTGCGGCGGGCCAGATCGTTATAGGACGCGAGATCCCGCACATTGTTTTCCGCAAAGGTCTTGTAGCGGTTCAACATTTCGGTTACGGCCCAGCCGAGGGCTCCGGCCGCCTTGCGCGGATCGGTCACGACGGGGACAAGCAGATGGGGGATGCCGTTATAGATGCCGAATTCGACCTGTTTCGGATCGATGAGCACCATCCGCACATCGCTGGGGCTCGCGCGGTAAAGGACGCTCTGGATCATGGAATTGGTACAAACCGATTTGCCGGAGCCCGTGGTACCCGCGATAAGCAGGTGAGGCATCTTCGCCAGATCCGCGAGCACGATTTTGCCCGCGATATCCCGCCCGAGCGCCACAGTCAGCTTGCTTTTCGCGGTGGAGAAGTCGGAGGAATCGATGAGTTCGCGCAGGCAAACCGTATTGGCGACGCGGTTCGGCACCTCGATGCCCACCGCCGCTTTGTTCGGAATCGGCGCTTCGATGCGCACACCGGTAGTGGCGAGGCGGAGCGCAATATCGTCCGCAAGGCCGGTGATCCGGCTGATTTTGACCCCGGCGCTGGGCTGGAGTTCATACCGCGTGACCGTCGGGCCGTGCGAAACGTCGATGACCCGCGTACTCACGCCGAATTCCTTGAGAGTATTGACCAGCAGATCCGCCGTCGTGTGCTCCTCCGACGCCGCCAGCGAGGTGTCCACGCCCTTGGACTCGTCGAGCAGAGAAATCGGCGGATAGCGGTAGCTGTCCGGTTCGGCATCCATATACGCAGGGCGTTTCTTCTCCGCCTTTTTCTCGGATTCGGGTTCTCCTCCGGATTCTCCGGCCGGCTCCTCCTGTTTTGCGGCCTTTTTCGGCAGCAGATCTTCCACACGGGGTGACGTTTTCTCAGTATCGGCCAGTTCCGCCGCCGTTTTCTGCAAAGCGGCGATTTTCTCTGCAACCTCATCCTCTTCCGGTCCGGCTTCCAAAGCCGGGGCCCGATCGCTTCGGACGGGGGGCTGGATCTCTTCGGGATAGCCTTCGCCCAGCTCCACATCGATGGCGGGCGCACGGCGCCGTTCCGCTCCGGCGATCATGGCGCTTTCAATGCTCTCCTTGGTCTTTTTGACCGGTTTCCACATGGTGCGGAACAGGGTCAGGATGGTGGTGCCGGTCACCAGCATCAGGAAAACGAAAATCAACAGACAGATGATGATTTTCGCCCCGGTATCGGTAAAGAAGTACTCGAGCGGATAACCCAGCAGCACCCCGGCCACACCGCTTCCGCGGATAGCCGTGCCGTCTTTCCACGCCTGGGCGATCGCCTTGAAGTAATGCTGACCCTCCGCAATATCCACCGTGAAGATGTGGATGGCGCTGCCGATCATGACGAGCAGGAGCAGGCATTGCCACAGCTTGACCCGCATGCTGCCGACCGGACGTTCCAACGCGGCGATGACGGCCAGATAGCCGACGAAAACCGGCAACAGATAGGCGCAGACGCCGAACAAGCCCATCACCAGATTGTGCAGCCACAGCCAGAGGTTTGCCCCCTTGATGAGCGCAAGACAGAGCAGCAGAATGGCACCTGCAAAAAGCAGTACCGCCGCCGTTTGATGCCGGGCGCTCGCCACCGCTTCGTTGTCCGCCCGCGTTCTGGCCGCCTTCTGCGCCGCCGATTTGCGGGAGGCGGGTTTGCGGGAGGGCGCTTTTTTTCGTTGTGCCATGACCGATCCTCTCTTTTCCCTATCCGTTTTCGCTGTCTGCCGGAGCGGATCCGGCAGCGACTGGCAGCGGACGCCCGCCGGGGACGGACCGCTGCAATTTCATTCCTATTTATCATAGCAAAAAAAGCCCGGTTCAGCAACAGCCAGCCGGGTTTTTTACCGCAAATATTTCGAAATGGCACATCGGTTCGTCCCACGGATCATCGCCCGTCCCGTATAGGATGTCCAACGTCCGGGCATTTCCGGATACACATGGTATTTACGGCTCTAAATCCGATCGAGGCGGTATCCCAAACAGGATACCGCCTCGATCAACCCCTCTTTCCCCCGGATCGTCCATCCGGAGGCTGCTATCAGTATACGCGAGGGTTCGGTTTTCATGCAAGTTAGGGTCTATCAAAAATGCGCGGGAGTTTTCACAAAATCGCTGTTGTGAAAAAATATCACAGTGCAATGGCCCGCCATATCCCTATTTGGGGCCGATATGTTCGGGGTTATTCGTGGAAAAAGCAGCGTATACTTAGTCCGAATAAGCACTATAGGCCCTGCTGTCTTCACTTCTTCACAACCACAATGTCCGGGAGATAAACCATCAGCTGCGGCGGGTCCGTTTCCAGAAGCAGCCCGCGAACCACCTGGAAGCGGATCGTATCGCCCGCACCCGGTCACAGCCGCTTTCCCTGTTCTCTCAAAAGGAGGATTGTCTTGGGTTTTTGAGACCCATCGAGTAGGGGAACTACAACAAAGGCGCCTGTTCTTTGAACAGGCGCCGCAGCAATCGCTCGGATTTTACTTTTGATCAATCATGTCATACAGCGCCTCGATGGCGTCGGACAGGGAGCCGAGCGAATCGATCAGTCCCTCCTGCACGGCCTCTTCACCGTCGAGCACACTGCCCACATCGGTGGCGAGTTCATCGGTATTCATGCACAGCTCGGTAAAGCGGTCAAAACTCATGCGGGAATTGTCGGTTACAAAGCGGGTGATCCGCTCCTGCATCCGCTGGAAATACGTGAACGCCTGAGGAACGCCGAGGACCAGGCCGTTGATCCGGACCGGATGAATCGTCATGGTAGCGGAAGGCGCGATAAAGGACTTTTTCGCCGCGACGGCCAGCGGAACCCCGATGGAATGTCCGCCTCCCAGGACCAGGGAGACTGTCGGCTTTTTCATCCCGGCGATCAATTCCGCGAGGGCGAGCCCCGCCTCGATATCCCCGCCGACCGTGTTGAGCAGGATGAGCAGGCCTTCGATTTCCTGGCTTTCCTCGATCGCCACAAGCTGCGGAATCACGTGTTCGTATTTGGTGGTTTTATTTTCACTCGACAAGGCGTAATGCCCTTCGATCTGCCCGATAATCGTCAGACAATGGATGACATGCCGTCCGTTATTGGTGGTGACGGCGCCGTTTTCCACCACATCTTTGAGCTGATCCTGTACGGCGGCCGCCTCTTCCGGACCTTTGGACGGATTGGTTCCCTTTTCATCCGTATCCGGATGCGGATTTGTTTCGTTCATGTTCATAACCACGCCTTTCTTCATCGGTTGGCACATACATCGCGCAACCGTCTCTGAAGGCTAGTGTTCGCCGTCAAAAGGGCAAATATGCGTCTGGAAGACCTGCCGCCGCAGGCAAAAACGCCCTGTCGATTATTCAGCGCTTGTTCACAGCCAGAATCACCACGGTGGCCATTAAAAACAAAACGGCCACGGACAATATCGCTATCATGAGCAGATAAGGCGCATCATGACGAGGTCTATGCGGCTCCGTCAAAGACGACGGCGCTGAAATCGCCGGTTGATTCGATGCCGATTGAAACGATTCCGCTGTGGTCGACTGCTGTTCCTCCGTGACTGTGTCCGCTTCATGGGAGGTCCGCGTACTGTTGGAGGTCCGCGTACTGTTGGAGGTCCGCGTACTGCCGGAGGTTCGCGTACTGCCGGAGGTTCGCGTACTGCCGGAGGTTCGCGTACTGCCGGAGGCTGACAGGGAGACATCCGCCAGCTCGAGTTCAATCCGGGCGGTCGGATTGGACTGCAGCGGATCGTAACGGAAGTCGATATGCAGCGTACGGCTCGAATTCTTCAGGGCCACGACAAAGCTCTGGGATTCGGAGCCCGCTTCGGACACATCATCCACTTCGGGATCCCTTTGGGCTATAGCACCCTTTTCATCGTATACACGAAAATGGTGACCGGATATCTCCTTGCCGCTGCGAGATTTCTCATAGCGGTAATACACTTGAATCAGCTGCGCGTAAGGAACCGGAACAAGGACATCCCGTCCGCTGACGTCGGTTCCCTGTTTTTCATCAATGGTGAAATCCTCTTTCAGTACGCGGGCGCCGGTCACCGTCAGCGTCCCGACCAGATCACGGGTGTCGATATCCAGAATGCGGATCGCCTCGTCTTTCCCGTACCTGTAGTTCCCCTCCCGCTCGGTAATGGTGGTGGAAGCACAGCCGATCATGAGCGGTATCACTGGCAGCAGCAGCCAAATTCTCTTTCGTTTCATCGACGAACCCCCTGCTCATCCTATTTCCCGATAGGAAACCCGTCCTCTTTTGGCTCAATATAACAAGAGGGCCGTAAAAATGCAAGAACAAGTCTGTAACCCATCACTACAAATTTGTCATTTCCGGTTGCGGATCAGGCGGCAAAAAAAGACGGAGCGGCAACCCGCTCCGTCTTTTATCGTTTATCCATTCCGTCAGACTCCCTGGACGGCGGGTTCCGCAGCCGGCTCCGCCGTCTTGCCGGCCGCGGCCAGTTTGGCGTTCGCGAGCATCAGCTTGATGCGGTTTTCCTGATTGATACGGGTCGCGCCCGGATCGTAATCCACGCAGACGATATTGGCCTGCGGCAGCCGGTTTTTAATCCGGCGGACCATCCCCTTGCCCACCACATGGTTGGGCAGGCAGCCGAAGGGCTGGGTGCAGACGATGTTGGAGGTGCCGGAATCGATCAGTTCGAGCATTTCGCCCGTCAAGAGCCAGCCCTCCCCCATCTTGTTGCCGTAGCCGAGATATTCCCCGGCCAGCTTTTTGAGGTGGGCGAAGGTGCAGGGCGTGCGGAACTCGGGCCGCCTGGCAATCGAGGCGATCATGTCCCGCTGCAGGCCCTCACAATACTTTTTCAGGAAGCCCGCGCCGATATAGGTGGCGGTTTTGCCGCCGTAGATCAGGTGATCCTCCACCCGGTTGTCGCATTTGAAGATGATAAAATCCATGATGCCGGGCACAACCGGCTCACAGCCCTCGTCATAGAGGAACTGCTCGAGGTTGTTGTTCCCGAGAGGCGCATACTTGATGTAGATTTCCCCCACGACGCCCACCCGGGGTTTGGGGGTGCGGGCCAGCGGAATGGACGCGAAATCGTCCACAATCGCGTTGAAATTCTCCACGACATGGGCACGGCGGAACGCCCCCTTCTTCGGGAACCCCGCCACCAGCCGCTCCACCCATTTTTCGATGCGGCGGTCGGTCTCTCCCTCCACGATTTCATAGGGACGGCATTGGTTCGCCAGATTGACGAGGATATCGCCGTAGATCATGGAATAGGCCATCTGGATGACCATTTTGAAATTCAGGGAGAAGCCCGGATTCTTTTCCAGCCCCGACAGATTGACCGACACCACCGGTACATACCCATAGCCCGCCCGCTTGAGCGCCTTGCGCAGCAGATGGATGTAGTTGGACGCGCGGCAGCCGCCGCCCGTCTGGGTGATGAACAGGCCGACCTTGTGCGGATCGTATTTCCCGCTCTTGACCGCGTCGATGAGCTGGCCGATGACCAGCAGCGCGGGGTAACAGGTGTCGTTGTGGACGTATTTCAGCCCCTCGTCCACGATACCGCGGTGATTGGTCGTCAGCATATCCACCTTGTATCCCTGCAGCTCGAAGACTTTCTTGAGCATGGTGAAATGGACCGGGAGCATTTGGGGCATCAAAAGGGTATACTCCTGCTTCATCTCTTCGGTAAAGAGCAGGCGCCCCTGCTCGTTATAGACTAATTCTGCCATAGATATCCTTCCCTTCGCAGTCGCCTGATGCGCTGTCCGCCGTCGGACGGGGCCGCCGTCAAGCGGGGCGCGCATCCTTGGATGTGTCCTGTTTGGCCTCCATGGCCGCGATCAGGCTGCGAATGCGGATGCGCACCGCGCCGAGATTGGTGATTTCATCGATTTTCAGCTGGGTATACAGTTTGTCCTTGTCCTCCAGAATGGAGCGGACCTCGTCGGTGGTAATGGCGTCGATTCCGCAGCCGAAGGAGACCAGCTGCACGAGCTGCATATCCGGCTGGGTGGTGATATAGGAGGCCGCGCTGTACAGGCGGCTGTGATAGGTCCACTGGTTGAGAACGTTCACGGGCTGTCTGGGCGAATGCCACGCGACCGCATCCTCGGTCACGACAACCAGCCCGAACGACGCGATCAAGCCGTCGATGCCGTGGTTGATCTCGGGATCCATATGATAGGGACGTCCCGCGACCACGATGATAGGCAGGCCGTTCGCGCGGGCGTGCTGAATCATCTCGCCGCCCTTTTCCCTTACCGCGCCGACGTAATCGGTATACGCCTCATAAGCCGCCGCGGAGGCTTTTCGGATTTCCGCGGCCGGAATACCGAACTCCCGGCCGAAATACGCCGCCGCCTTTTTGGCGAAATCCTTCGGCCGATGCAGGCCGAAATAGGGATTCAGGAAGCGGGTTTTCCCCAGCCGGTCCATGTTGGCGGAGAGAAGTTCGGGATAATAGGCGACCACCGGGCAGTTGTAATGGTTGTCGCCCTTCCCCTCGTCGAAGTTATAGGGCAGGCAGGGGTAAAAGATCGCGTCCACGCCTTCGTCCAGCAGGCGTTCCATATGGCCGTGCGCGAGCTTGGCGGGGTAGCAGACGGTGTCGGACGGAATGGTGTACTGCCCGGCCTGGTACAAATCCCGGCTGGACTCGGGGGACAGCACCACCTCAAACCCCAGACGGGTGAAAAAGGTGTTCCAGAAGGGCAGGTTTTCGTACATGTTGAGCACCATCGGCAGCCCGATGCGCAGCCGCTTGCCGTCGGGAGCGAGACGGGCCGGGAACCGGTCGTCCACCGCAGGCAGATGGCGCAGGCGCTCATATTTCCACTTCATCAGATTCGGAACATCCTGTTTTTTCCCTTTGCCGAGAGGACGCTCGCAGCGGTTGCCCGAGATATAGCTCCGCCCGCCGCCGAAGCGGTTGACCGTCAGCAGGCAGTGGTTGCCGCACAGGCCGCACTGGGACGTCTTGGCGGTATGTTCAAAGGAGGCGAGTTCCTCCAAAGTCAGGATCGCCGAGCGGTCCCCCTGGATTTTGCCGTTCGCCACCTGGTCGCGGGCATAGAGGGCGGCACCGTAAGCTCCCATGATCCCCGCGATGGTGGGACGGATGACCTCGGCCCCGAGCTCCATCTCAAAGCTTCTGAGCACGGCGTCGTTTAAGAACGTGCCGCCCTGCACGACGATATGCCGGCCGAGTTCCTCCGGGCTGGAAGCGCGAATCACCTTGTAGATCGCGTTTTTGACGATGCTCATGGACAGGCCCGCCGAGATATCCTCCACCGACGCGCCTTCCTTCTGAGCCTGCTTGACCGAGGAATTCATGAAAACTGTGCAGCGGGAACCGAGATCAACCGGATGTTCCGCCAGCAGGCCGAGCTTGGAGAAGGCGGCGATATCGTAGCCGAGCGCCTTGGCAAAGGTTTCAATAAAGGAGCCGCAGCCGGAAGAGCAGGCCTCGTTGAGCAGGATGCTGTCGATGGCCCCGCCCCGGATTTTGAAGCACTTCATATCCTGGCCGCCGATGTCGATGATAAAAT
>CABUNG010000008.1 GCA_902492895.1 uncultured Oscillospiraceae bacterium
CCTCCTGTGAACTCTACAGGGAAATCAGCCGGTCACAGATGGGAGGCGGCGAAGTTGCCTAAGGGCCCGCGGGGGATTCCCGAAAAACCACAGAATCGCAAAAAAGTGCTTCTGCGCCTCTGGAGCTATCTATACCGTTACAAATGGATGGTGTTTGCGGCGCTGCTCCTGACGATCTCCAGCAATCTGCTCGCGCTGGTGGGGCCCACCCTGTCCGGGCGGGCCATCGATGCCATCGGCGTCACGCCCGGCGGGGTCGATTTTCCCGTGGTGTTCACGTATTGCGGGCTGATGATCGCGTTTTATGTCCTCTCTTCCCTGCTTTCCTATATCCTGTCCGTGCTTATGATCCGGCTTAGCCAAAAAGTGGTCTTTCAGATGCGTGAGGATGTATTCCGCCGCCTTGTCGAGCTGCCGGTCCGCTATTTCGACGGCCATCAGACCGGCGATATCATCAGCCGGATCTCCTACGATATCGACACGGTCAACGCGTCCCTGTCCAACGATCTGCTGCAGGTCGCCACCAGCATCATCACGGTGGCGGGGTCTCTGATCATGATGCTCACGATCTCTCCGGTGCTGGTGCTGGTGTTTGCCGTCACCATCCCCATATCCGTCTTGTTCACCCGCTATATGACCCGCAAGGTGCGTCCCCTGTTCCGGAAACGATCGCTCAAGCTCGGCGAACTGAACGGCTTTGTGGAAGAAATCATCACCGGGCAGAAAACGACCAAAGCCTATCATCAGGAACAGACCATGATCGGCCGGTTCGACGTCAAAAACAAGGAAGCGGTCGACGCCTATTACAACGCCGATTATTTCGGCAGCATGACAGGCCCCTCCGTCAATTTTATCAACAATTTGTCCCTGGCGCTGATCAGCATGTTCGGGGCGATTCTGTTCCTGTTCGGCAAACTCGGCCTGGGAGCCCTCTCTTCGTTCGTCCTCTATTCCCGGAAGTTTTCGGGGCCGATCAATGAAATCGCCAACATCATCAGCGAGCTGCAGTCAGCCTGCGCGGCCGCGGAGCGGGTTTTCCGCCTCATCGATGAAGCACCGGAGCCGGAGGATGTGCCGGGCGCGGTCTCACTGGGGTGCGTGCGGGGCGAGGTGGAGATGGACCATGTCCGGTTCGGATACCGGCCCGACCAAACGATCATCCACGATCTCTGCCTGCGGGCGGAACCCGGGAACCTGGTCGCGATCGTAGGCCCGACCGGGGCGGGCAAAACCACCATCATCAATCTGCTCATGCGGTTCTATGATCCGGATGCGGGCTGCATCCGGCTGGATGGCCGGCCCATTCTGCAGATGACCCGGAAGAGCCTGCGCCTTGCCTATGCGATGGTCCTGCAGGATACCTGGCTTTTCAGCGGCACCATCTTCGACAACATCGCCTACGGCAAAAAAGACGCCACAATGGAAGAGGTGGCGGAGGTGGCTAAGGCTGCCAAAATCCACTCCTACATTTCCCGCCTTCCCGAGGGGTATGATACCGTCCTAAACGAAGATGGCCTGAACATCTCCCAGGGACAGAAACAGCTCCTCACCATTGCCAGAGCCATGCTGCTCGACGCCAAGATGCTCATCCTCGATGAAGCGACCTCCAATGTGGACACCCGGACGGAAATGCAGATCCAGGAAGCCATGCGGAACCTCATGCGGGGCAAAACCTGTTTTGTCATTGCCCATCGTCTCTCCACCATTCAGAATGCCGACACGATTCTGGTGGTGCAGGACGGGGATATCGTCGAGCAGGGATGTCACCGGACCTTGATGGAACGGGGCGGTATCTATGCCGGGCTATATCAGTCGCAGTTCCAATAAACACAATCCGCGGCACCCGTATGGGCGCCGCGGATTGTTTATGGAGATGGTACTCCGTCCCCTGGCTGTCATACCATCCCGATGCGGTCCCAGGCAAACAGAGCGCCGGGATCCGCCTTGGCGGGGTTGTATTCGCTGTGGCCGAGTATATGCGCGCGGTCCCGGACGATGGCGGGATACCGGAATAGGATGTCGTCGAGAAGCGTGTTCAAAGAGGCATACTGGGCATCGGTAAACCCGATCCACTCCGGCGGCAGCGACGCATAGCGGTCGGACGAGATGTATTGGCGCATCTCGTCCTCCGTCCCGATCCCGAGCAGCTCGATTCCGATGGCATACTGATTCATCCGGTTGGTAAAGCGCCCGTCATTCTGCCAGGTTCCCTTCCCGGCATGCCAGGCGGCCCGCTCCTCCGGTATCAGGCGATGGATGCCGCCTTCCCGGTCGATGATATAGTGGGTGGATACGCCTCCGTCCAATAGGGTGCCGCGGCAGCTCTCCATGTCATAGGGATCGGCGGGATTGGTCAGCAGCGCACTCATAAAATGGATCACGACGTGCGAAATCGCGTCTTCTCTCTCACTCGAATAGTCTTCCACCGGCAGCGGCTCGTCCAGGATAACCGGGGCGGCCGGACGGTAGGCCGTCGTCGTTTCCGAAGAGGCCGCATCCAGAGATTCTGTACGGCCTGCATCGGATACGGACGGTGGGGACGGTTCCCGGCCGCATCCGGCAAACAGAAGAAGCGCAGCCATCAAAAGACAGACCGGCTGGCGTCGCAAGTTCATCGTTTCACTCCCCTTTGGGTTGATGACCTTAGTATACCATGCCGGACCGGTTCCGTGCAATGCGGTAAATCTGGATGGCCGCGCGTCAGACCTTTTCCAGATACTCCTTTGCCGCATAATAGGTGCCGCCGTCGTACAGAACCTTGACCCAGGTGTAGCCGTTCCCGGCGCTCTCCCATCCATCCACGACGTCGACCAGGGTGCCTTTCTGCCATTTCCCGGCCCGGGTAGAGGTGTCCCCCGCCGTGGCCGGATAGGTCGTGTGATAATACAGGTTGGCCGTGGTGCGGTACTGAGATGTGGTCTCCTCGGCGATATCCACGCTGTTTTCGTTGATCCACTGGATCAGCTTGTCACGGTTGACGTATTGGCCCATGATTTCTGTAACCCCCTTCAGTTTAGTGTCCACATCTTTCCGGAAATCGTCCATGTCTCGGCCGAATTTCGGAAACCAATGCAGCGGATCGCCGTGATTGCTGGCGATTCCCGCCCGGTAGCCTTCTACATGACTCGTGATGTCCGCCGCCGTGAATCCGTACCGCCGACACAGCATCACGCACAGGTCGGTCGCGTTTTCCCACATGCGGTCGAAGTAGTCCTGATTCGTTTCCCAGTCCTTCGGTTCACAGATTTCAAAGCCGATGTGGGTGTTATTGGCGCTCTTTCCGGTTACGGGATGCTGCCCCGCATGCCATCCTCGCATCGTCCAGGGCAGATACTGCATCACGACGCGGTCATCCACAAAAGCATGCACGCACTTCTCCACCCCCGGTTTGTTCCAGCGGCTGTACCAATCCGCTGCCATCACGCCCGGTGTGGCCGTCGAGTGTACCATGATCCCCTGCATGCTGTGTGTCCGGTTTTGCTTATAGCAGTCGTTTTCGGTCATCATCTTGACAATAAGGTCCATTTTCTCACTCCTTCTCGCAGAAAACACCCCACTGCTTTCCACGGAAGGCAGTGGGGTGTCTGCGTGTGGTCAGCAGTTTCCCGGGCAGTCCTTTTTGCCGCAGTTTTTATCAAAGCTGGGGTTGCAGGCATAGAAATTCTTGCTGTTGAGGTGATCGGTCGCAATCCGCAGGCCCTCGCCGAACCGCTGATAATGGACGATCTCGCGTTCCCGCAGGAATTTCAGCGGATCCCGAACATCGGGATCGTCGATCAGACGGAGCAGGTTGTCGTAGGTGGTGCGGGCCTTTTGCTCGGCAGCCATGTCCTCATGCATGTCGGTGATGACGTCGCCTTTGCTCTGGATATAAGCAGAGGTCCAGGGAGCGCCGGAGGCCGCCTGCGGCCAGATGCCGGCGGTATGGTCTACAAAATAGGTATCGAAGCCGGATTTGACGATTTCTTCGGGGGTCAAGTTCCGGGTGAGCTGGTGCACCATGGCGGCGATCATTTCAAAGTGCGCCAATTCTTCGGTGCCGATGTCGGTCAGGAGACCTTTGAGCTGCGCATACGGCATGGAATACCGCTGACTCAGATAGCGCAGCGACGCGCTCATTTCCCCATCCGGTCCGCCGTACTGGCTGATGATGATTTTGGCGTACTTCGGATTGGGCCGGGCGATTTTTACAGGATACTGCAGTTTTTTCTCATATTGCCACATAGTCGTACCTCCTTACGCTAAATCCCAGGGCCACGGATTATCGACCCATGACCACCGGTCGCCGGTTACCTGGTTGCTGTTGACGATATACGGACCGAATTTGCATTCGTATTCCGCGATGAGGGCTTCCCGCTTGGCCAGATATTCCTGGCGCTTCTCCAGGGCTTGCGTGTCTCCGCAGTGGGTGTCCAGATACAGGCCCAGTTCCAGAATCGAAAAATCGTAGGCATAGATGCGGCAGCGCATCGCTTTCTCATCCACAGTTAACCCCTCCTGCCAGCCACGGTTTGTTGAGTTCCGGGAAAATGGTCCCTTGACAAAATCCCTCTTCCGGCTCATAAACGGTGTTCAGTACCTGCATGGGCACATAGGCCATGCCCACGACCATGGGCTCTCCGTCCGGCGTGCATTCCACAGGCACGACGGCCGCTGCGGCGGCCTGGCAGCCGCAGCGGCAGGTTCCGACGCGGTTCATGGAATGAGGCATGCCGGAAGATCTCATGCCATAATACTTGTTTTCCAAAGCGCATACTCCTTTTCTGTAATCGTATTCGGTATCGGTAGGGCGATCCTTTATCAGTGTATGTCCGATGCCGGAATCGGTGAGAGGCGTTTCCTATATGACAGAACATCCGACATGAAAAATGTCCGAATCCACAAAAAAAATGTCCCCTTTGACTGGCGCGGGGAGGACAAATGGTGTATACTGGACGAAAGAAAAGGTTTCTTCTCCGCCTGTTCTGGATGATAAACAGACTAGAAAAGGGGGGATTCTGTGAAACGCACAGCCGGTTTCCTGGCGTTTCTGCTCTTCTGTGGCTCTCTGTTCGGCTGTGTATCTTCCGGAAACGGCGTTTCCGCTCCGTCGGAGCAATCGAAAGGCGCGGCGGAGAGTCCGGTCGGCACAGAAACCTCCAGCACCACGGCCACGACGGAGGCACCGAAACGGGAAAGCGCCAGAGTGGTGATGATCGGCGATTCCAACACCGAAGCGGGACATATCATCCGCCCCCTCGCGTCTCTTCTGGAAGATGCCTATGGTTATGGCGGCACCGGATTTTACACCTTCAGCAGCCTGTCCGGACAGCCGAAAACCAATACGCTGAAAATCGACCAGGGAGACTGGGTGTCCCATGATGTGACGACCCCGGATAATGCGGCGGGGACCAAACAGATCGACGCCCCGTTCGGTCTGAATGTGGTGGGGACCCAGTCGGGTTCCACCCTGACGGCCACCTTTTATGATCCCGGTTTCACGCTTTACTATCTCACCGGGCCGGAAAGCGGCACTTTGACGTTGTCCCTGAACGACGGGACGATCGCCACGCTGGACACCGCTTCAGACGAGAAGCGTACGGCCAAGTACACCTATATGAGCGAGGATGACGGCAAGGAAAAGCGGCTGAAAATCCGGCTGGAGAGCGGTACGGCTACCCTTTTCGGCATGGAAACCCTGACCGCCCGTTCCGGAGGCGGAATCGTTCACAATTGGGGCAATGCCAGCGCCAATTCCCAGCATTATTTCTATGGGGACAAGACAATCTTTGAAACGGGGCTGGCGGCGCTGGAACCCACTCATGTGGTGTATCTCATCGGGACCAACGATTTTGTGGACAACGCCACTTTCAAAACCGCCCTTATCGAGCAGCTGACCCGCATCAAGGAGGCAGTTCCCCAGACCAATGTTCTGCTCGCCTCGACTTTCGATATTGACTACGAGCCGACCAAGCACTTGATGAGCCAATATTTGGCCGACGCCTACCCGGACGCAGCTGCGCAGACCGGGGCGGTTTACTGGGATATGCACGGCTTTTTCGGGCCCTATGACCCGATTCAGATGCTGGACGGCTGGCACTGCAATGACTTAGGCGGCAGCAAAATCGCCCGAGAGCTCTATCGCCAGCTATTCGACATACAGGATTCCCTTGATTAACATAAGGAAAGGAAGATCCATATGAACATCCGCATTTACAAAGATACCGAGGCCATCGGCAAGGCCGGCGCCACGCTGTTTGCGGCTACGGTTATAGCCAAGCCGAACTGCGTGCTTGGTCTTGCCACGGGTTCCACCCCGATTCCGACCTATCGGAACATGGCGGAGCTGTACCGGGACGGCGCGGTGGATTATGCCCGCGTCACCACCTTCAATCTGGACGAGTACGTCGGACTTGGTCACGACCATGACCAGAGCTATTACTATTTCATGCACGACAACCTGTTCCAGCATATCAATATCCCGGAAGACAGCATCCATGTCCTGTCCGGCACGGCGACCGACCTCGAAAAAGAATGCGCTGATTACGACCGGATGATCGATGAAGCCGGCGGTATCGATCTGCAGATCCTCGGCATCGGCCGGAACGGCCACATCGCCTTCAACGAACCCACTACCGTTTTCCCGCCCAAAACCCATGTGGTGGATCTGACGGAAAGCACCATCGATGCCAATAAACGCTTTTTTGCCGATGTGAAAGACGTTCCCCGCCAGGCCCTCACCATGGGTATCGGTTCGATCATGAAGGCCCGTTCCATTCTCATCATCGCGACCGGCGCGGATAAGGCTCAGGCGGTCAAGGACATGGTGCTGGGTCCGGTGGATCCGCAGTGCCCGGCGTCCGTGCTCCAGCTGCATCCGAACGTCACGGTTATGCTCGACGCTCCGGCGGCCTCTCTCCTGGGATAAACATGCAATGATCGGCAGCGGCGGAAATATCTCCGCCGCTGTTTTTTATGTGCAAACGGCGGCCGATCTCCCCTTCCCTGCGGTTTTCTCGGCCGGTTTCATTGACAGGACCGAACACGCATGGTACCATAATGAGGAATGAAGATTCCGCGGGAGGAACAGCCCATGGCTCTGCTGAGCGTCGTTATTCCCTCATACAATGAAGAATCCAATATCCGGCATACGGCCGAGGTTCTGTCCGCCCTGCTGCAGCGGGAACAGATCGACTACGAGCTGCTTTTTGTCAGCGACGGATCCAAGGATCAGACTTTTCCGCTGATCCGCCGCCTGGCGGAAGAAGACGGCCGGGTACGAGGTGTGCAGTTCAGCCGGAATTTCGGCAAAGAAGCTGCGATTTTTGCCGGTCTCCGGTTGGCCAAGGGCGACTGCTGCGTGGTGATGGACTGCGATTTGCAGCATCCCCCCGAGACGATCCCGGTCATGTATAAACTGTGGGAAGACGGATACGAAGTCGTTGAAGGCATCAAAAAAAGCCGCGGAAAAGAAAGATGGACATATAAACTGTCGACCGGCGTGTTTTACAAGCTGCTGGGCAGGCTGACGGGGGTGGAAATGTCCGACACCTCCGATTTCAAGCTGCTGGACCGGAAGGTTATGGATGTGCTGAGCGCTCTGCCGGAACGCAACACCTTTTTTCGTGCTCTCTCCTTCTGGACAGGCTTCCGCTCCACCCGCGTGGAATACGAGGTGGCCGAACGGCGGTACGGCGAGTCGAAATGGTCACTCAAAGGGCTGTGGAAATACGCGGTGTCCAATATCACGTCGTTTTCCTCCGCTCCTATGCAGCTGGTGACCGGGCTGGGTGTCCTGCTCCTCATCCTCTCCGTCGTGCTGGGGGTGCAGACGCTGATTCGCTATTTCTCCCATCAGGCGGTGGAAGGCTTTACGACGGTGATCCTGCTGCTTTTGATCATCGGCGGAGTGCTGATGATGAGCCTCGGCATCATTGGCTATTACATCGCGAAAATCTACGACGAGGTCAAGGGGCGTCCCCGCTATATCATCGGGGATATCACCGACAATCTGCACATCGAGGAGTCTGGTCAGAACTGAAAAAAGCGGCCCCGCAAGACGGAGGCCGCAAAACAGCTGTTTTTAATTTGGGCGGCGCAGCGGTTGCTGCGCCGCCTTTGCCATATTCAGAAATTTTTTGAAGAAGGCAGCTGCCCCGATTCTAAAATGACAGAAACCATTTTAGTTCTTCGTGCATAAATCGGCCAGGGTGAATTGTACCAGATAATCGGAGATCACCTTACTCAACCCCTGCCATAGAGGGAATGTCCGGCAGTCTTTTCTCCGAGGGCAAGCTTCTTGTCCCGGTTCCAGACAGGCAACGGGAACAAGCGGCCCCTCCATTAGTTCAAGAATGGACTTCACGCCGTACTCCTCCGGGGGCCGATTCAGCCGATAGCCGCCGCCTTTCCCCCGTATAGCGATAAGCAGCCCGGCCTTTACCAGTTCTTTCACAACGATCTCCAGATACTTCTCCGAGATCTCCTGGCGGGCAGCTACATCCTTCAGAGGAACAAAACCATCACCCTGATGTTCCGCAATGTCCACCAGGAACCGCAGTGCATATCTGCCCTTTGTGGAAATCATCATCATGATCGCCTCCGTTTTTCCTATTATACCTCAAGGTAAATAGGATTTCAAGTTATTCAAAATACCTATTGACAAAGTAGGTTTATTGGTATATGATGGAGCTACATTAATGGAAAGGGGATTTTTCCCATGAGTACATATAAATTTGAGACCTTACAGCTCCACGTGGGCCAGGAACAGCCCGATCCCGCCACCGATGCCAGGGCGGTGCCCATTTACCAGACCACCTCCTACGTGTTCCGGGACTCCGCCCATGCCGCCGCCCGCTTTGGACTGGCCGATGCCGGCAATATATATGGACGGCTGACCAACTCCACCCAGGATGTGCTGGAGAAACGGATTGCTGCCCTAGAGGGTGGTGTAGCGGCATTAGCTACCGCCTCCGGCGCGGCGGCCATCACCTACACCCTTCAGGCCTTGGCTCAGGCGGGAGATCATATTGTGGCGCAAAAGACCATCTACGGAGGTAGCTATAACCTGCTGGCCCATACCCTGCCCCAGTTCGGGGTTCAGACCGCCTTTGTGAACGCTCATGACCTGGAAGCGGTCACCGCCGCCATCCGGCCCAACACCAAGGCCATCTATTTGGAGACTCTGGGCAACCCAAACAGCGATATCCCGGACATCGACGCTATTGCAGAGATCGCCCATGCCCACGGCCTGCCCCTGGTCATCGACAACACCTTCGGCACACCCTACCTCATCCGGCCCATTGAGCACGGGGCGGATATTGTGGTCCACTCTGCCACCAAGTTTATCGGGGGCCACGGCACCACCCTGGGGGGCATTATCGTGGACAGCGGCAAATTTGACTGGAAGGCCTCCGGAAAGTACGCTCCCATCGCGGAGCCCAACCCCAGCTACCACGGGGTCAGCTTTGTTGACGCCGCTGGCCCCGCCGCCTTCGTTACCTACATTCGGGCCATCCTCCTGCGGGACACCGGAGCCGCTATTTCGCCCTTTAACGCCTTTTTGCTTCTCCAGGGGGTAGAAACCCTGTCCCTGCGTCTGGAGCGCCATGCAGAGAATACCAAGAACGTGGTGGCGTTCCTCTCCCAGCACCCCCAGGTGGAAAAGATTAACCACCCCTCCCTGCCTGGTCATCCCGACCACGCCCTGTACGAGAAGTATTTTCCCCACGGCGGTGCGTCCATCTTCACCTTCGAGATCAAGGGCGGACAGACGGAGGCGCACAAATTCATCGACAGCCTGAAGATTTTTTCCCTTCTGGCCAACGTGGCGGACGTGAAGTCCCTGGTCATCCATCCGGCCACCACCACTCACTCCCAGCTCTCGCCAGAGGAGCTGCTGGATCAGGGCATCAAACCCAACACTATCCGGCTTTCCATCGGCACGGAGCACATTGACGATATCATCGCCGATTTAGAAAATGGCTTTGCCGCCGTGGCGGAAAAATAACGAGAGGAAATTCATCATGTCGAACATCTACACGTCTGCCGACCAGCTGATCGGCAAAACGCCCCTGTTGGAGCTCACTCGCATTGAGGCGGCAGAGGGGCTGAAAGCCCGTATTTTGGCCAAGCTGGAGTATTTCAATCCCGCAGGATCTGTGAAAGATCGCATCGCCAAGGCCATGATCGACGAGGCCGAGGCCAGTGGAAGGCTAAAGCCCGGCTCCGTGATCATCGAGCCTACCTCGGGCAACACGGGTATTGGCCTTGCCTCTGTGGCGGCGGCCAGGGGCTACCGCATCATCATCACCATGCCGGAGACCATGAGCGTGGAGCGCCGTCAGCTGATGAAGGCCTACGGCGCGGAACTGGTGCTGACCGAGGGGAGCAAGGGAATGAAGGGCGCCATTGCCAGGGCGGAGGAACTGGCATCGGAAATCCCCAACAGCTTCATTCCCGGTCAGTTTATTAACCCGGCCAATCCCGCTGCACACAAAGCCGCCACCGGTCCGGAGATTTGGGCGGATACCGACGGCAAGGTGGATATCTTCGTGGCGGGCGTGGGTACCGGCGGAACCATCACCGGTGTAGGACAGTATTTGAAAGAACAAAATCCGGCAGTGATGGTCGTGGCGGTAGAGCCCAAGGACTCCCCCGTCCTTAGTGAGGGACGCTCCGGAGCGCACAAAATCCAGGGGATCGGCGCAGGTTTTGTTCCGGAAATATTGGATACCGCTGTCTACGACAAGGTCCTCCCCGTGTCCAACGAGGATGCTTTTGCTGCCGGGCAGCTGATCGGCCGTAAGGAGGGCATCCTGGTGGGTATCTCCTCCGGAGCGGCGCTCCATGCAGCCATAGAGCTGGCCAAGCGCCCTGAAAACGCCGGAAAAACCATCGTGGCTCTCCTTCCGGACACCGGCGACCGGTATCTGTCTACACCGCTGTTTGCGGATTGAACGGGAAATGAACGCACCGGCAAGTTCCGATTTGGATGGAATTTTACTATGAAAACATCGTAACCGTTGTCTCGGTTATCCGTCCAGTTTACAACTTCAAGGCCGGAGCGGAATGACCGAAGAGGCCGCCGCATATTTAAAAACGGGGTTGCTCCCTTTTGGAAGCAAGCCCGTTTCCTGTACAAATTGCGCTTATTTCATCATACCGGCCACTTCGGCGGCAAAATCGTCTTCGCGCTTCTGCAAGCCCTCGCCCTTTTCAAAACGGACGAATTCGACGACCTTCATCGCACCACCGGCAGTTTTGGCACAGTCCGCCACATATTGCTCGACCGTGACATCGCCGTTTTTGACGAACGCCTGCTGCATCAGGCAGTTGTTCTCGTAGAACTTGCCGATGCGGCCATCGACCATCTTGGTGATGATCGCGTCCGGTTTATTGGCGGTTTTCGGATCGTTTTTGATCTGCGCGAACAGGATTTCCTTTTCCTTTTCAATAGCCTCGGCCGGCACGCAGGATTTATCCAGATACGTGGCGTTCAGAGCCGCGATCTGCATCGCGACATCCTTGCCGCATTCTTTGAGCACCGCAGAACCGCTCGCAGCGCCTTCAGCCTCAAACCGGACCAGCACGCCGATCCGGCCGCCGCCGTGAACATACGCCACGCAGTCGCCCTCATAGCGGACGAAACGGCGGATGCTCAGGTTTTCACCGATCACCAGCACCCGATCCTGCAGCGCCTGAGTGACGGTACGGCCATCCTCGTATTCCATTTCCATGAGAGAAGCCACGTCGGCAGGATTCTTCTTGAGAATCACATTCGCCACGCCTTGGATGAATTCCTGGAACTTGTCGCTCTTGGCGGCAAAGTCGGTCTCAGAGTTGACCTCGACCACCACGCCGACCTTGCACTCGTCACAGACAGTGGCGTAAACGGCGCCTTCAGCGGCCACGCGGCCGGCCTTTTTCACCTGGGCAGCCAGGCCTTTTTCACGCAGGATGTCCGCGGCCTTGTCCATATCGCCGCCGGCTTCGGTGAGCGCTTTCTTGCAATCCATCATGCCGACGCCGGTTTTCTCGCGCAGCATCTGCACGTCTTTAGCTGTAAATGCCATGATTTGATCATTCCTTTCGCTATTTCTGAACGTTTCAGGGAAAATGCGCGGAATACTTTATTCCGCCGCGGCCGCCGGCTGTTCGTCGGCTTTCTGAGCCGCAGCCTCGTCCTCCGCCGCGTTGTCTTCGCCCTGACGGCCTTCGAGAATGGCGTTGGCCATGGTGCCGGCGATCAGTTTGACGGCGCGGATCGCGTCGTCGTTGCCGGGAATGATATAGTCCACATCGTCCGGATCACAGTTGGTGTCCACGATGGCGACGATCGGAATACCGAGTTTTTTCGCTTCGGCGACCGCAATCTTCTCTTTGCGGGGATCGACGATGAACAGGGCGCCGGGGATCTTGTTCATGCCCTTGATGCCGCCGAGGAATTTCTCGAGTTTTTCGATTTCATGGTTGAGCTTGATGACTTCCTTTTTCGGAAGCAGATCAAAGGTCCCGTCCTCGGACATGGTCTTGAGCTGGCTGAGACGGGTGATCCGGCCGCGGATGGTCCGGAAGTTCGTCAGCATGCCGCCGAGCCAGCGGGCGTTGACGAAATAGGCACCCGCCCGCTCCGCTTCCTCGCGGATGGATTCCTGCGCCTGCTTCTTCGTGCCGACAAACAGCACGGACTCGCCCTTTACGGAAAGCTCACGCACGAACATGTAGGCTTCTTCCAGCTTGCGGACGGTCTTCTGCAGATCGATGATGTAGATGCCGTTGCGCTCGGTGAAGATGTAGGGAGCCATTTTGGGGTTCCAGCGTCTGGTCTGATGTCCGAAATGGACGCCCGCCTCGAGCAACTGTTTCATGGATACGACTGCCATAATGCAAAATCCTCCTTCGGTTTTACCCTCTGCGGGAGCTGCGCGCCAAATCAAATTTTTGACGGCATCTCCGCCAACCGCAGACAGCGGCACCCGGCGGAGCTACGCTCCCGCATGTGTTTTGCCGCAATAGTATACCACGGATTCCACTGCTTGGCAAGCTTCGCCGGCATTTTTGGCAGTTTCACCCCCAACAAAAATGAATCCACACCGGTTTTGGGCAGAATCGACGAGAATCCGCTATCTTCCCCCGAAAATCCCGCCTAAAATCCCGCCTTTTCTGGGCTTAGGCCCCGGACAACAGCACGGCGGCATAGGGTGATTGACGAGGATGGTCTCTTCCCCGATGACCTCGATCTCTTTCCAGGATATCACGATATCTTCGTCGTGTCCCAGCAGACCCATGCACTTGGGCCGTCCATGCACCACGATCGCCACCAGCTGCGCGGTGCAGGTGTCCACTTCGACATCGTCCACGCAGCCGATCCGGGTTCCGTCGCATACATTGATGACCTCTTTATCGTGCATGTCCGTAATTCTGCAAAACATCGGCACGCCTCCTTTTCGACACTCTTTTCTACCATAATCTATGCAGGGGCACAGGCAGATAGAACAAGGGGATTCTGCGGGGGAATTCCAGCTTTTTACTGTATGAATCTTCCTGGTTATGGCAATAATGGAAATGCAATGCCATACTCCAGAGAGGATGTGACCGTATGTACAACAAGGTGGAAATTTGCGGTGTCAACACAGCAAATTTAAAGGTTCTCAGCGAGAGTGAGAAAATGCGGTTACTGAAGCTCAGCCGGGAGGGCGACAAAAAGGCGCGGGAGGAGCTGGTCAACGGCAATCTGCGCTTGGTGCTCAGTGTGATCCAGCGTTTTACCCAGCGGGGAGAGAATCTCGACGACCTGTTTCAAGTCGGCTGCATCGGCCTGATCAAGTCCATCGACAATTTCGACATGTCCCAGAACGTGCGGTTTTCCACCTACGCTGTTCCGATGATCATCGGCGAAATCCGCCGCTATCTCCGGGACAACAATTCCATCCGGATCAGCCGGTCGATGCGGGATACCGCCTACAAGGCCATGCAGGTCAAGGAACGTCTGACCACCCAAAACCTGCGGGAACCCACCGTGGAGGAGATCGCAAAGGAGCTCGACCTCCCGCGGGAAGACGTGGTGATGGCGCTCGAATCCATCGTGGAACCGGTATCGCTTTATGAGCCGGTTTATTCGGACGGCGGGGACACCATCTATGTCATGGACCAGGTGGGCGACCACAACGACGACAACAATTGGCTGGACGAAATCGCCTTAAAAGAGGCGATCCGCGGACTCAACGACCGGGAAAAGAAAATCCTTAACCTGCGGTTTTTCAAGGGGATGACCCAGATCGAGGTTTCCGCCGAAATCGGCATCTCTCAGGCCCAGGTGTCGCGTCTGGAAAAAGGCGCGCTGGAGCGCATCAAAAAACAGATTTAGCGCCGTCCGGGAATCGGGACCCGGGCGGCGCTTTTTATCCGGCTCGTTCGATATCCTTCTTCAGTCGTTTGATGATTTTCTTTTCCAGACGGGATATATAGGACTGCGAGATGCCCAGCAGATCGGCCACTTCCTTCTGCGTATGCTCCTGATTGCCGTTGATGCCGAACCGCAGCTGCATGATCAGCTGCTCCCGTTCCGACAGCCGGGAGACGCATTCGAGCAGCAGATCCCGCTCGGCCTCCTGTTCGATATTGCGGTTGACCAGATCCGGATCGCTGCCCAGAATATCGGACAGCAGAAGTTCGTTGCCGTCCCAGTCCACGTTGAGGGGTTCGTCGATGGAAAGCTCGTTGCGCAGCTGGGTATTTTTCCGCAGATACATCAGAATTTCATTTTCAATGCAGCGGGAGGAATAGGTTGCGAGCTTGATATTCCGGCCGGGACAGAAGGTGTTGATGGCCTTGATCAGGCCGATGGTGCCAATGGAGATCAGGTCCTCGATGCCCACGCCCGAGCTTTCGAATTTGCGGGCGATGTATACCACCAGCCGCAGATTGTGGGTGATGAGCAGATCCCTGGCCTCGCCGTCCCCTTCGGCCGCGCGGCGGATCGCCTCCGCTTCCTCGGCGGAATTCAGCGGCGGGGGCAGCGTGTCGGCGCCGTTGATATAATAAACGCCTTCTCCCAAGCGGCGCGCGGTTTTTCTCTTCCACCACAAAACGGCGCGCATCAGAAGATGACGCAGGTTCATCCCAATCATGATTACCATACCTTTCTTTGCCGGAACAGGATTTATGCCAGAAAATCGCCGATGTCCCCACCGAACAGCGCCTCGTACTCCCCGCGTCCGAGTTCCGGAGTCAGGGCTATGTATACGCCTGTAATATCTTTTTCCGCCCGTCCGGGACCCGATATCAGCACTTTTTTCACCTGGAACGCCGGCAGGAGTCCGTCGCCCCCCACGCTCTGAAACGGCACCATGCGCAGCCGGGAGGCCACCGCCTGCGCCGCTCCGGACTCGCTCGCGTACAGCGAGCAGCCGGGCTGGTCCCGCATGGACAGAGCTTCCTGCAGGGCATCCGGCAGTTTCGAATACACTGCCGCCTGCCGGACCACCACGACAGGACTGCCGGAAAACGGCTCGGTCAGATGCAGTCCAGTATCGTAAAGGGCTCGGAGCCGTACCTCTTCCGTTCCGAGTGCGAGCGTCAGGGTGTATTCCCGGTTGAGAGGCGCCTTTTTCCGGATCAGCCGGTCGTAAAGGCGGATGCATCCGTAGCTCAGCACGGTTAGCCCCACCAGCAGCAGCGGGGGTACATCGTAATACACCACGCCGTTTGCCACCACAAAACCGGCAGGGGCGGCAAAATACCATACCGCTGTCGCCACGCCCGCAAACAGGGCCGAAATGACGACAAAGACAAGGAGCTGTTTGCCGAAGGAACGGAGGCCGAGCCAGGGAAAGGACATCAAGACGATCAGGCTGCCTGCCACCGCCTTGATGAGCATGGAAAGCGGAAAAGGCATAGTGGGCAGAAAAATCAGGCAGGAGGAAACCCCGCCGAGCAGCGCGCCCAGCACCATCCGCCAACGCCTGAATGGAAGGCGGAGAATGCGGGCTGTGGAAGATAAAAGGAGATAATCGATGAACCAGTTGAGTACAATTAATACATCCAGATAGATCACCGGCATCCGGTTCCCCTCCCCCGTCTCGTCCATACTCTTTATTATAGCGGCGCAACTGGTCGGATCCTGCCGAAGGAAGAGGGATCCCGCTTTTTTCTTTCCGCCTCCTTTCTAAATCTCGGCGCCGGTTCCTCGTCTTTTTCACGAGGAAATATGGCGAAACTGTAAACTTCTGTTAAATTTTTAACCAAATACTTGCGTGCCGGATTGGTATACTATACAATATGGGAAGGATCCTAACAAATTCCTACAGAAAGGTTGAGATGATTTTGAAAAAAGGCACAATCATTGGGCTCAGTGTATTGGCGGTCGTTGTCGTGCTGGTGATCGGTCTGGTCGGTTGGTGCTTTTCTGCATACAACGGGCTGGTTGCATTAGACGAAAACGTGCAGGCCAAGGCCTCCAACGTGGACGCCGACCTGACGCGGCGGGCCGACTTGATTCCGAATCTCGTCAGCACGGTCAAGGGCTACGCCGCTCATGAGGAAGAGGTGCTGACGGCCGTGACTGAGGCGCGCGCCAAGCTGGCGGGCAGCACGACGATGGAGGACAAAATCGAGGCGGACAATCAGCTCAGCGCGGCTCTTGGTCAGCTTCGTGTCGTCGTCGAGAATTACCCCGATCTGAAAGCGAGCGAAAATTTCCGCACCTTGCAGGATCAGCTGGAAGGGACGGAAAACCGCCTGAAGTTCTCCCGTCTGGACTATAACGAGGCTGTGCAGGCGTACAACACCAAGCTGCGCAGCTTCCCCACCTCGATCATCGCGGGGATGTTCGGATTTGAAAAGGCCACGGGCTTCCAGGCGAGCGAGGGTGCGACGAGCAATCCCACGGTCAGTTTCTGATCCGCCCGCGCGATTATGAGGAGGATGGGCAGCACGCCCGGACATCCGCGAAAGGATGGACATGGTTATGAAGAAAGTGGCTGCTGCGGTACTGAGTGTGCTGTGGCTCGCCGTTTGGCTCTGCACCCCGGCCTCCGCAGCCATAAAGTGGAATCCGACCGATCGGTTCTTCGTCAACGATTTCGCCGACGTCATATCGTCGGAGGATGAGGACCGGATCTATCAGGCGGGCGTGCAGCTTTATGAAAAGACTAAGGCTCAGGTTGTCGCTGTCACGGTTCCCACTCTCGACGGAATGGATATCAGCGATTTCGGTGTGCGGCTGGGGCGGCAGTGGGGCGTCGGCGACAAAGAAAAAAACAACGGTGTTCTGCTGATCTTCGCGCTGGAGGAGCGCCGGGTGCGCATCGAAGTCGGTTATGGCCTCGAAGGTGCCTTGACAGATGCCAAAACGGGCCGGCTGCTTGATCAGTACGCTCTCCCCCAATTCCGGGAAGATGATTTTTCGAGCGGGATGCAGCAGACGTACAACGCCTTGATCAATGAGGTCTACATCGAATACAACCTCTCCCCCGAATCCGGATACACACCGGTTCCGGATTCGGACGAGGAAGGCGGCGGATCCCTGATCGTGGAGATCCTGGTGGTCATGGTGGTGCTGGCCGTCGTCTTTGGGCTCAGCCGGAGCGGGATCTTCCTCTTCCTGGGAGGTCCCCGCGGCCGCGGAGGACGTGGAGGCGGATTCGGCGGCTTCACGGGCGGTGGATTTGGCGGAGGCGGTTTTGGAGGCGGCGGAGGCTTCAGCGGAGGGGGCGGCAGCTTCGGAGGCGGAGGCAGTTCCCGCGGATTTTAACGCCGGCTTCCTATCTTGACGCTTCACTTCATGTACCGCCCGCTTGCGGTATGGTAACCGCAGCGGGAGGGCAAAACGCATAATGACAAAGAAACGGCTTGAACGTTTAACGTTCAAGCCGTTTCTTCGATATGTATGGGACAAGAACGCCGGATTTTATCGATCCGTGGATCCGGCGGCCGCAGTTCTCCACAACAGGCGGTTTTCCGAAAAAGAGGCTTCCAAGGCGCCCGCTTCCTCAAGATACGCCAAATAAGAGCGGATGGTGCTGCCGGCTAGGGCGTACTGCGTCATGTCCAGACAAAGCGCCTGGCGGTCAAAAAAGGCCTTGAGAAGCTCCTCGAACCCCCTGGGCTGTTCGCACAATGCCTCTACAATCCGGAGATTGTCCATGAGTTTGGCCCGGTTAACGGAGACGAGGGGCCGGATATCCTGAACAGCGGGGGCATGAGACGGGACGAACAAAGCGGCCTGCATCCGTTCGACCGCGTCAAGGGTGCCGAGATAGGCTCGCACGTCGTAGAGATAGGCGATCGGGTATTTATCGAGAGTCGCCTCCCCGGTCAGGCTGTCCGCGAGAAAAACCACATCGTCGGGGGTCCGGAAACCGGTCATGGCAAAACTGTGCCCGGGCAGCGGTACCGGAACCATCCCGCCGGGGAGCGGATCCGGGAAGGGCGCCGCATCGCTTTCCGCCGCAAGCAGGAATTTGGTGCGCAGTGCCCGGGGTGGGCAGCCTCCATACAAAAAAGCGGGTTCCAGGATGGGATCACGGGTAAACGCCGCTTCCAGTCCGGCCGCATAGACCGGACAGCCGGTTTTCTCCTGGATGGTCCGGCAGCCGCCGATATGATCGGCGTGGGAATGTGTGCACAAAATGGCGGACACGGTCCATCCGTTTTCCTGGCAGTGGCGCAGTACCTTTTTGGCTGCCGTTTTGTCGCTTCCGCTGTCAATGAGCAGAACGTCCTTGTCCGCCAGAAGAACCAGTCCCACTTTGGACGGGCAATCCATATAATAGGTCCGGGCGCCGGCCCTAATCAGTTCATACATAGCCCGCCCTCAGCTGTTTTTGTCAACGGTTTTCATCTTTTTCAAATTGCCGGATTTGCCGTGCCGCTCATCGAGCAGTGACCCGATATCCTCCGGCCGAATCCCCTGTTCCGCCATCAGCACCAGAAGATGATAGGTCAAATCGGCGATTTCACCGATCGTCTCTGCGTTCCGGCCGTTTTTCGCGGCTATGATGACTTCCGCGCTCTCCTCCCCCACTTTTTTGAGCATCTTATCGATCCCCTGATCGAACAGATACCGGGTGTAGGAATTGTCGGAAGGGTGATCACGGCGGTCGAGAATCGTATCGTAAAGGGTGCGGATCGTATCATTCATGGTCGTTTTCCTCCAAAATCGTATCAAAGAAGCAGCTGTGCGCCCCTGTGTGGCAGGCGGCGTCGGTCTGATTCACCCGGATGAGCAGCGTATCGCTGTCGCAGTCTCCACTCATGGAGACGACCCGCTGCACATGGCCGCTGGTCGCGCCTTTGTTCCAGTATTCCCGGCGGGAACGGCTCCAGAACCAGGTGGTGCCGGTATCGACAGTGCGCTGCAGGGATCCCAGGTTCATATACGCGAGCATCAACACCTCGCCGGTCGAGGCTTCCTGCACAATGGCCGGGATCAGGGGCGTTTTTTCAAAAAAGCGTTCCAGATGGAGCCGGTCGGACGGATAGGCAGCCGTTTGGATCGCTTCCGCCAGATCCAATGTGCCGCTGTACAGCGATTTGCCGCAGATAGCGCCGTACAGGCGCCGGTCCCGCAGCTGCTCGATATCCCGCCGTTCCCGGATACCGCCCGAAGCGATCACGCTGCAGGAGACCGTCCGGTCCAGGGCTTCGAGCTGTTCCAGATTGGGTCCCGACAGGGTGCCGTCTTTGGAGATATCGGTAAAAATGATCGTCCGCACCCCGATGTCCTCCATCCGGCGGGCGAGTTCCAGATAGGATACCTGCGAGACTTCCAGCCATCCCTCGGCGGCCACCAGCCCCTTCACCGCGTCGATGCCGACCGCAATCCGGTCCCCGTAAAGCTTTACCGCTTGCCGGACAAACTCCGGATCCTTGAGGGCGGCGGAACCGAGGATACAGCGGGAAATCCCGCCCGAAAGATAGTATTCGAGGGTGTCCAGAGACCGGATCCCGCCGCCGAGCTCCACCTTCAGCCCGCTTTCAGACGCGACAGCCAGGAAGATATCGGCATTCACGCGGTTGCCTGTCCGGGCGCCGTCGAGGTCCACCATATGGATCCACTCGGCACCCGCCCGGCGAAAGGACGCGGCCGTTTCCAGAGGATCGTCGGCCACGGTGTGAGCCGTACCGAAGTCCCCCTTCACAAGGCGGACGCATTGGCGGTTTTGGATATCGATAGCCGGTAATATGATCATGGGATTCCATCCTTTTTCTGCAGGTTGACACGGAGATCAATCGAGAGATCCCTTGGTAGAGAGAGTCCCCTCCGCGGGCGTCACCGCTTCTTTGAGAGCATGGGCGGCGGCTTTATAGAGCGCCTCGGCCATATGATGGGAATTCTGGCCATAGAGCATCTTTAAGTGGAGCGTGATTCCGGCATTTTGAGCCAACGCCCGGAAAAATTCCCCGGTCAGACAGGAATCGTAATCCCCGATCCGCTCTTCCGGAAAACGGGCATCGAACACCAGAAACGGACGGCCGCTGACATCCACCGAGGCTAAAGCGAGGGATTCATCCATGGGAATCAGAAACGACCCATACCGCCGGATCCCGCCCTTATCTCCAAGAGCCTCGGCCAGCGCCTTACCCAGCACGATCCCGGTATCTTCGACGGTGTGATGGCCGTCTACATGCAGATCGCCTTCGGCCTTGAGGGTCAGCCCGAACCCCGCGTGCACGGCCAAGGCCTCCAGCATATGATCGAAAAAGCCGATGCCGGTCGAAATCTCCACCGCGCCGCCGTCCAAATTCAGGGCGGCGGAAATCACGGTTTCTTTTGTACGGCGGTCACAGGTGCCGATACGCATGGTATGATGCCTCCTTTGTGTAAGGGTATATTCCTTTACTGGATATCCTCATGGGTCAGCAGGAACCGCATCACGGCCAGCAGTTCCTCGTTTTCCGCCTGGGTTCCGGCCGTAATCCGCAGATGGCCCTCACCAAACCGGCGGATGAGAATGCCGCGGTCCAGCAGCAGCGCATAGATCCGTTTGGCGTCCGCCAGACGGAGATAGACAAAATTGGTACAGCTGTCGTATACCCGGTCGATCAAGCCGTCCGCCTGGAGTTTCCGAAAGCCCTCCAGCAGCATGTTCCGCGATTCGATGAGCAGGCCGCGGTAGACATCCCGATAGACAGGGTTGGCGAGCACAACGTTCGCCATAGCCTGCGTGACCGCGTTGACGTTATAGGGCGACTTGGCCGCCCGCAGCACGGCCGTTATCTGCGGATTGGCCACAGCGAAACCAAGCCGAAGCGCCGCCATGCCGAGCATTTTGGAACAGGTGCGCAGGATGATGAGATTGTCGTGACAGGCCACTTCATCGAGCAGGGACTGATCCCAGAAATCCATATACGCCTCGTCCAGCACCACCAAGGCGTCGGTGCCGCCGAGAATCCGGCGCACCTCTTCCCTCCCCAGGCCCACCGAAGTTGGATTGCAGGGATTGGAGAAAATCAGCAGGCGGACGGATTCCCGTTTTACAGTCTCCAATACACGTTCCACCGGGATACGCAGATCCTCCCCTTTCTCCAGCGTGATGCAGGGAGTTTCGGTAATGGAGGTGTAAAAGCGATACATCGAAAAATCGGGCGACAAGGTCAATACCTTTTCACCTTTTTGCAGAAACACCGACAGAATAATGGAGATCAACTCGTCTGAGCCATTCCCCGCCGTTACCAATTCGGGCTTTACGCCGTAAGCACGGGCAAAAGAAGCGCAGACTTCACGGGCCAGAGGGTCGGGATACCGGTTGAGTGCCGTCTCCGCAGCCGCCTGTGCCATGGCAATCCGATCCTGCTCCGTCGGGAGGAGGAAGGATTCATTCGCGTCCATCCGCACCCGGTAAACCCCTTCCGAGGGATCATAAGATGTCAAGGCTTTGGCCTTTTCACAAAAGGTATACATACGATTCTCCTTCTCCGCTGCGGATTCACTCAAACCGGACGGCAACCGCATGGGCGTGTGCATCCAGACCTTCCGCATGGGCAATGGACAGGATATCGTCCCGGGCCGCCTCTAAAGCGGAGCGGTTATAGGCAATAAAGCTCGATTTTTTGATAAAGCTGTCCACCGACAAGGGGGAGAAAAACCGGGCGGTTCCACTGGTGGGCAGAACGTGGTTGGGCCCCGCGTAATAATCGCCCAGGGGTTCGGGCGAATATTTCCCGAGAAATACCGAACCAGCATTGTCCAGACGGCCCACGTAGCCCATGGGGTCCTCGCACATCACCTCGAGGTGCTCAGGCGCCAGGCGGTTGGCAAAAGCAACCGCCTCGTCCATATCCCGGCAGACGATGACGGCGCCGTAATCGGCCAGGGAACGGCGGATGATCTCCTGCCGCGGCAGTTCCTGCACCTGCTTTTCCAGTTCAGCCAGAGTGCGTTCAGCAATCTCTAGGGAATCGGTCAGTAGAATGGAGGAGGCGAGCACATCGTGCTCCGCCTGTGACATGAGGTCAGCGGCGAGATACCGGGGATCGGCAGAGGCATCCGCCAGAACCAGGATCTCACTCGGACCCGCCACCATGTCGATGTCCACCTGCCCGTATACCAGCCGCTTGGCCGTGGCGACATAGATATTTCCGGGGCCGACGATCTTGTCCACCCGGGGAATCGAATCCGTGCCGTATGCCAGGGCGGCGACCGCCTGGGCTCCGCCGCAGAGATAGACCGCGTCCACTCCCGCGATGGCCGCCGCGGCCATGACGTCCGGATTGAAGGCGCCGTTTTTGGGAGGCGGCGTCACCATGATGATCTCCTTGACTCCCGCAATGCGGGCCGGAATCGCATTCATCAGCACCGAAGAGGGATACGCCGCCGTGCCGCCCGGCACATAGATGCCGACGCGGTCCAGACCACGGATCCGCTGGCCCACGATGGTGCCGTCCGGACGGGTATCCAGCCAGCTCTGCTGCAGCTGGCGGCGATGAAAGTCCGCGATATTGGCAGCCGCGCGTTCGAGCGCGGCGTATACGGCCGGATCACAGGCGGAAGCCATCTCCGCCAGCCGCTCCCGGCCGATCGGTTCGAGAACCGGGTCCACTCCATCGAATTGCCGCGTGTAGTCCCGCAGGGCGTCGTCTCCGCGGGTGCGTACGGCGTCCAGTATAGCCGAAACGGCAGCGGTGACTTTCCGGTCCACTTCCCCGCTGCGGGACGTCAGCTGATCCAGCAGGACGAATTCCGCCTTGCCGTCGGCTCTTACCAGTGGCATTATCATGTAACCTACCTCCTATAAAAACCCGCGGCGTCAGCGCTCGAGAGCGCTGGCCATCCGGGCGACCAGATCTTCGATTTCAGCCTTGCGCAGCTTCATACAGGCCATATTGACGATCAAGCGGGCGGAAATCGGCATCACGTCCTCCACCACTTCGAGCCCGTTTTCCTTGAGCGTGGAGCCGGTTTCAACGATATCCACGATCCCGTCCGCCAAACCGAGCAGCGGCGCCAGCTCGACGGATCCCTCGATCTTGATGATCCGCACGTCCAGTCCCTTCCGGCCGAAATACGCCCGGGCGACGTTCGGATATTTGGACGCGATGGTCTTGACGTGATAGCCGTCGAAGAAAGGGATTCCCTTCGGAGCGGCCAGGGCAAACCGGCACCGGCCGAAACCCAGATCCAGCACCTCGTAAAAGCTGCCGCCGCTCTCGGCGATGGTGTCCTTCCCCACGACCCCGAGGTCACAGACGCCGTGTTCCACATACGTGATCACGTCGGCTGCCTTGGCGAGTACCACTTCCAGATTGTCACCGACCGGCAGAATCAGCCGCCGGCCCTTATCCTTCACAGCGTTCGTGTCGCATCCCATGCGGTCGAAAAGCGCTACCGTATCCTTTTCCAGGCGCCCTTTGGTCAGTGCCATACGTATCGGTCTCATGTCCATTCTCCTTCTCTGTTCAGACCTCGAGGCAGTCTTCGCCATCGGCCGATACGATATAGACAAGGGAGATTCCCCGTTCCGCCGCGTAGCGGAGCGCCTCGTCCCGGGTTTCCTGCAGGCTGAATTCGACCAGCATGCCGTCCTCCGTCAGCGTCTGAATTCGTTTCATGGCCGCGACTTCACAGTCCGGCATGGCAAAAACCAGGGCTTCGGGACGCATGGGCGGCTCGATCTGTCCGTTGTCCAGCATCCCTTTGATGACCGCATCCACGTTGACGCCGAATCCGGTCGCCGGAAGGGGGGAACCGAACTGCTGCAACAGGGTATCGTAGCGGCCGCCGGAGACGACGGTATCGCCGCTGCCCTCCATGTATCCGCGGAAAATAACGCCGGTATAATACTCATTGCGATGGACGAGCCCCAAATCGATCATCACCTGATCGCCGAGACCGAGTTTCCGCAGCGACCGGTACAGCCAGGCCAGATGTTCCAGCGCCGCCCGGCTCTGTTCCCCATGGCAGAGTCCCTGTGCTTCTTTCAGGATCTCTTCGCCGCCGAAAAGGCGGGGCAGACGCCGCAGTGCCTCCGCAGCGCTGCTCTTCGGCAGACTGTCCAAGGTATCGGAAAGGGCGGCGTAATTTTTCATTTCAATCAGGGTGCGGATTTCGTCCCGCACCTCTTCCCCGACCTCGAGCTCGGCTACAAGGGACTGGAAAAACCCAACGTGGCCGATTTCCAGACGAAAATCCCCGCCGATACAGGGCAGGCGCAGCACGTCCGCCGCCAGGGAAAGAATTTCGAGGTCCGCCCGCTGGCCGCCCGCGCCGATGAGTTCCACTCCGGCCTGGAATTCCTGGTCGTTCCGCCCGGTCAGGCTGTGATTGAGATGGTAGACATCCTGCGCATAATACAGGCGGATGGGAAGCGCGGTTTTCTGCAGTCTCGTTGCGGTCAGCCGCGCGATCGGCATGGTGGAATCCGGGCGCATCACAAGCAGGCGCCCCTTGGAATCGGTCAGTTTATACATGCTGTCGGCCGGAATTGCCGGCTGGCCGGCCTGAAAAACGTCGAAGAATTCCAATCCCGGCGTCATCACCTCGGAAAAACCGTGGCAAACAAATAAATCGGCCAGCATCCCCTCCGCCTCGCGGCGGGCCAGGCATTCTTCGAACAGCAGATCCCGCGTGCCTTCTGGCGTGATGCGGTTATATTGTCTCATACTCTCAAACCAAACCCTTTCCGGGTGACTTTCTCGTCACTTTACTTCGCTAATGTGCTACTATGATATCATGCCGAATCGGTGCTGTCAAGAGGCCGAACGCGGTTTGATGTTGAGAAAGACCAGTCCCGCCAGGCACAGCAAGATACCAATCGCCTGAAATCCCGTGATTTTTTCTTTATAGAACAAAGCACCGACGAAAACCAGAATCACGGCAAGACCGATGTTGGCGACCAGGGAGCCGATACTCACCGCCCAGCCCGCCCGATAGGCCATAATATAGCCGAATTCCAGCCCGACCAAGCTCAGCCCCAAAACGACGCTGCTCCAATTGATCTGGCGAAACTGTACAAGGACTCCGTCCTTTCCCGCCGCCGACGCTACCAGCAGAACGCCTGTGGCGAGGGCTGATACCAGATAGGTCACCAAAAGAGAGGCAAAGGGATTGACGCCGCCCGGCGTGGACTTGGCGGATATGTTATAGCAGACATTTGAGGCAACGATCAGCAGAATGGGCCACAAATACGCGAACACAGCCGGTCCCCCCCTTTTTGGTTTACATTTCAAACAGATTCATCTGACTGGTCGCGGGCAGGGCGTCCAATACCCCGAGCTGACGCAGGGATTCCACGACCGCCTTGGTGATGCCGGAGCGGTTCTGCAGATCGTCGCAGGAGATGTAGGGCCCCGCTTCCCTGGCCTCCATCATGGATTGGGCCGCGGCGCCGCCGAGTCCCTTGACGGAACTGAATGGCAGCCGGATTTTACCGTCTTCCAGCACAAATTTGTAGGAATGGGATTTGTACAGATCCACCGGCAGGTATTCGATGCCGCGCTGCATGGATTCATAGATGACGTGGAGCGTTTCCGCCTGGGACTGTTCCTTGGCCGTAGCCTCTTTGCCCTTTTGGCGCAGGGTGTCCATCAGCTGTTTGACGCCGTTTTTGCCCTTGGAGACCGGCTCGGCGTCGAAATCTTCCCCGCGGCCCGTGAAATAGGCCGCGTAATAAGCGGCAGGCCGATGCACCTTGTACCAGGCGACCCGCAGAGCTGCAATGATATAGGCCGCGGCGTGGGCCTTCGGGAACATGTACTTGATCTTCATGCAGGAATCCTTGTACCAGTCGGGAACGCCGTGCTCCTTCATGGCGGCGAAATGCTCTTCGGTGAGCAGCTTGGTCGCGTTGCCCTTCCGGACGATCTCCATGATTTTAAACGCCATTTTGGGTTCCAGACCCTTGTGCATCAGGTAGGTCATGATGCTGTCCCGTGTTCCGATAACGTTGGAGATGGTGCAGGTGCCGCTTTTGATCAGCTCCTGCGCGTTGCCGAGCCACACGTCGGTCCCGTGAGACAGTCCGGAAATCTGGAGCAGGTCTGTAAAGGTTTTCGGCTTGCACTCGAGCAGCATCTGCCGGACAAACGGGGTACCCATTTCCGGAATCGACAGGGTGCCGTTGTCGCACTCGATCTGCTCCGCCGTGACGCCGAGCGGTTCGGGCGAGGTGAAAAGCTTGTAAACCTCCGGATCCGACATGTTGACCTCGGTTACGGGGATGCCGGTATACTCTTCCAGATATTTGTAGATGGTCGGAATGACATGCCCCAGGTTATCGAGCTTCAGAATGGTGTCATGGATGGAATGGAAGTCGAAGTGAGTGGTGATGATGTCGGAGTCCGGATCGTCCGCCGGATGCTGGACCGGGCAGAAGTCCTCCGCCTCGTAATCGTTCGGCACGACGACCATGCCGCCGGGATGCTGGCCGGTGGTCCGCTTGATGCCGGTACAGCCGGCTGTCAGCCGGTTGATCTCGGCGTTGCTGTAGACGAGTCCGCGTTCCTCGGCATACTTTTTCACGTAACCGAACGCAGTCTTGTCCGCGACGGTCGAAATGGTGCCGGCTTTGAACACATGGTCGCTTCCGAAGAGCGATTCCGTGTATTTATGCGCCCGCAGCTGGTATTCGCTCGCAAAGTTCAAATCGATATCGGGCGCCTTATCGCCATCGAAGCCCAGGAAGGTTTCAAACGGGATTTCGTGCCCGTCCCGGGAGAGAGGTTCTCCGCAGACGGGGCAGATCTTATCGGGCAGATCGAAGCCGGAACCGACCGAACCGTCGGTAAAGAACTCCGAATGATGGCACTTTTTGCAGAGATAATGCGGCGCCAGGGGGTTGACCTCTGAAATCCCCGCCATATAGGCGACGAAGGAGGAACCGACCGATCCCCGGGACCCGACCAGATACCCGTTTTCCACCGAGTTCTGGACCAGCTTCTGCGCGATCATATAGAGCACGGAGAAGCCGTGCTTGACGATAGACGTCAGCTCCCGGTCAAGCCGGGCGGACACGATTTCGGGAACGGGATCGCCGTACAGCTCGCGGGCGCGGTTCCAGGTGATCTCCTGAATCTGTTCTTCCGCCCCGTCGATGTGGGGCGGGAAGGTTCCCTCCGGAATCGGGCGGATGGTTTCTATGCTATCCGCAATGCGGCCGGGGTTCTCGATGACCACCTCGCGGGCTTTCTCTTTCCCGAGATAGTCGAATTCCGCCAGCATTTCGTCGGTCGTGCGCAGATAGAGAGGCGCCTGCTGATCGGCATCGCTGAACCCCTGCCCGGCCTGAAGGATCCGGCGGTAGATTTCGTCCTCCGGATCCATGAAATGGACGTCCCCCGTCGCACAGACCGGGATGTTCAGTTTTTCGCCCAGGCGGATGATGGTGCGGTTGAACTCCCGGAGCTGCTCTTCGCTCTGCACCATGCCCTCGCGCAGCATGAACAGGTTGTTCCCGAGCGGCTGAATCTCCAGGAAATCATAAAATTTCGCAATATCGCACAGCTCGCCCCAGGGCTTGCCGTCAAAGATCGCACGGAACAATTCGCCCTGCTCGCAGGCACTGCCCACGATCAGACCCTCCCGGTATTCCATCAGCTTGGTTTTGGTGATGCGAGGCTTTTTATAGAAATTGTGCAGATGGCTCCAGGAGATCAGTTTATACAGGTTTTTGAGCCCTTTCAGGTTCTTGGCCATCAGGATCAGATGATAGGGCCGCGTTTTTTTATTGTCGGCGCCGGCCAGAAGGGTGTTGATCCCGTCCACGGACGCGATCCCCTTCTCCGCCTTCATATCGGCGGCCAGGTGAATGAAAATATCGGCCAGCACTTTCGCGTCGTCACAGGCACGGTGATGGTTGAAGGGATCCAGTTTGAGGTGATTCGCCACCGTGTCCAGCTTGTGATTTTTCAAATGGGGATACAGAGCCCGGCAGATCGGCACCGTGTCAATCGAGGTAAAGGGATAGGGCAGCCCGGTCCGGGTGGCCGCCGCCCGGATAAAGCTTGTGTCAAAGGGGGCATTGTGCGCGACGAGAATATGGACATCCCCGCAGAAAGCGTAGAACTGCTCGAGCGCTTCCTTTTCGCCCGGCGCATCCTTCACCATCTCGTCGGTGATGCCGGTCAGTTCGGTGATTTTCGGAGGAATCGGCTTTCCCGGGTTGACGAAAATATCGAAACTGTCCGCGACTTCCCCGTTTTTCAGCCGGACGGCACCGATTTCCGTGATCCGCTCGGTTTGCGCACCAAGGCCGGTGGTCTCGATGTCGAAGACGATGAATTCGCCGTCGAGTCCCTCGTTGGCCGCCCCTTCTACCACCGGTATGAGATCGTTGACGTAATAGGCTTCAACGCCGTAGAGAATTTTGATCTCTTTTCCCTGCTTTTTCAGCTTAGCCGCCGCATTCATCGCTTCGGGGAAGGCCTGGACTACACCGTGGTCGGTGATGGCGATCGCCTTGTGTCCCCAGGCGGCGGCGCGGGAAATCAGCGCTTCCGCATCGGATACGGCATCCATAGCGGACATCTTGGTATGTAGATGCAGCTCCACCCGTTTTTCGGGTGCGGTGTCCTGCTTGACGTAGCGGGCCACGATGGCTATGGATTTGGGTGCGAGCACCTGACATTTGGCAAAGACGTCGAATTCATACAAGCCGCTGATGAGGAGACAGACGCCTTTTTTAACTGCCTCCATCGCCTCGAGCTTGGCTTTGTCCCGTTTGGTATCGGTCCAGAGGATCACCGTAACCGAGCTTGTCCCGTCGGTCACGGAAAAGGTGTGACGGATGCGGGTTCCGTCCCGGAACGCCCGGGTTTCGTATTCAAAAACCTCGCCCCAAACCGTGACGTTTCCGCCGTCGTCGGTCAGACTCCGTAAAGGGGTCGGCCTTTCTCTCGGGATCGGGCCGAACAAAGCCTTGGCCGATTCGAGATAAATCGGCAGACCGTCGGCGGGAGGCTGGGACGGATCGGCCGGCTTCTTGGGCTTCGGCACCTCGACGGGATCGGAAGAGCCGCCGGAGGCGGGAGAACTCGGCCGCATAGCCGCCATCTGTTCCGCCCGGGCTCTCTCCCGCATGGCCGCTTCCTGTTCCGCAGCTTCCATCATTCTGCGGTATCCCTCATCCTGTTCGTCCACCTTCTCTTCCCCGTTCAAGATGAGCGATATCCGCCGCCCGAACAGTTCCCCGATCAGTGTCCCCATCGCAGCGTCGGTTTTGGTGGTCTTCAGGACATTCAGCCCGCCGTGGCGGAGAGTGACGGTCATCGTCTCCCCTTCAATAGCGCACACGGCGTCCTGAAACGTGCCGTTTACCGCTGTGCAGCGGCGGCGAAGAAAGGAGACGATGGTGGGAAAACAATCCGCGCAGAGGGTTTCCGGCGGATACACGGGCCGGAATTCCACTGAAGACAGACCAAGACCTTTGGCAACCGCCCGTTCCGCCTGTTCGACGGTTTCAAAGGGCGTAAAACGGCCGAGCAGCAGCCGGGCATGAAGCCAGCCGCTGCCCCGGTGAAGTTCAATTTGATCGACGACGGCCCCCTGCACGTCGGTCAGGGACGCCGCATCCGCGATATAGGGGCCGAATACCTGTGAAAAGGTTGCATTGCTCATAGCGTTTCCAATTCCCTCATCAGTTCCTCAACCGCACACGATTCCTCGACGGTGCGCACGATTTGTCCTTTCTTGAACAGCACCGCCTTGCCGTCGCCGCCGGCGATGCCGATATCCGCTTCTTTGGCCTCCCCCGGCCCATTGACCACGCAGCCCATCACCGCAACCGTAATCGGTTTGTGTACGGCGCGCAGCCGCTCCTCCACTTCGGAGGCAATGCGGATCAGGTCGATTTTTGTCCGGCCGCAGGTCGGACAGGATACCAGCATGGCGTCGCCGTTCCGCAGTCCCAGGGCGCGCAGCAGATCGATCCCCGCCTGCACCTCTTTGACTGGATCGGCTGTCAGGGAGACCCGGATGGTATCCCCGATCCCGTCGAGCAGCAGCGAACCGATTCCGGCGGCGGATTTGAGCATCCCGATCCGCTCGGTTCCGGCCTCGGTGACGCCGAGATGGAGCGGATAGGAACAAGCCTCTGCCGTCAGACGATACGCCGCCGCCATCGTTTTGACGTCGGAGGATTTGAGCGACAAGACGATATCGTCAAAATCCGCCTTTTCGAGCAGGGATGCGTGATAGAGAGCGCTGTCCCGCAGCGCTTCCGGAGTCGGGTGGCCGTATTTTGCCAATATCTCCTTTTCCAGGGATCCCGCGTTGACTCCGACCCGGATGGGGATTCCCCTCATCCGGCAAACGTCGGCCACGGCTTTGACCCGGTCCTCTCCCCCGATGTTGCCCGGATTGATCCGGATTTTATCCACACCGGCCGCGGCGGATTCCAGCGCCAGGCGGTAATCGAAATGAATATCCGCCACCAGCGGCAGCGGCACAGCCTCTTTAATTGCCGGGATCAGCCGGACGGCCTCCCGGTCGGGCACGGCAACCCGGAGGATATCGCATCCGGCCGCGTACAACTCTTTGGCCTGACGGACATTGCCCTCGACATCCCCGGCCGGAACATTCAGCATCGACTGCACTGTGACCGGCGCAGTCCCGCCGATCGAAACGCCGCCGGCGGTTACCATGCGGCTTTCACGGCGTTTGAAATCCGTTGGATACCCCATATGGTCTTCCTCCTCTCCGGTCTCATCTGGTTCTAGTGGAACAGCTTGAGAATATCGCTGAACGTCACCAGAATGATGAGGCCGAACAACAGCAGGAGACCGATGGCGTGGATCATGCCCTCATATTTGGGCGGAACAGGCTTGCGGAACACGAGTTCGATCAGCAGGAACAGCAGGCGGCCGCCATCCAAGGCCGGCACGGGCAGCAGATTGAAGAGGCCGACGTTGACCGAAATCAGCACCACCAGCATCAGAATATTGCCAAGACCGATCTGCCAATGTTCCTGTTTGGCCGCGTCCACCACGACATCCCCGATGGCATCTACCGTTCCGACCGGGCCGGACAGGTCGTTGAGGCCGTATTGCCCGGTCAGCATACCGCCGAGCGTCCGCCAGATCATGACGGAAACCGTGCACTCCATCTTGGCCGACTGCACGATGGTGGAGGTGAAGGTCTGCGGGATCCCCTTGACATAAAAATCATAGTTGAGATAGCGGGAGCCGTTTTCCTCGGTTACGATCTCGAACGTCACCCCTTCGAGACGGACCTTCTGCGGTTTGCCGTCGACTTCGCGGCGCACCTGCATATCGAAAACGCCGTCTTCATCGTTTTGAAGCAGCATGGCGAGATCGCGGTCGGTGAACACTGTTTTTCCATCCACTTTCAGGATGGTATCGCCGGGGCGGAGCCCCGTCCGATAGCTGGGGGTGTCTTCCTGCAGACTGTGGATGGTCGTGCTGCTGAATTGAACCCGGCCGTCCGCATCCGGCAGGATGCAGAACCCGTAATATCCGATCAGCAGGACAAAACCCAGCACCAGATTCATCACAGGCCCAGCCAGAATGATAATCATCCGGCGCCAGACCTTTTTCTGATTGAAGGCGCGCGGATCCGGTTTCGGCGGATTGTCCGGCATCTCGAGTTCTTCGGAAGAAGCGTCGTCCGGATTCAGCTTGACCTCGCCGCCTCCGGCGCTGTCCTCCCCTTCCATGGCGCAATATCCCCCGATGGGGAACAGACGCAGCGTATACTGCGTCTCTTTTTTACCGAATTTGAACAGCTTGGGACCCATACCGATAGCAAACTCGTTGACCTTGACGCCCATGCATTTGGCGGCGATAAAGTGGCCGAGTTCATGCACCATGATAATGATCCCGAATACCAGGATCGCCGCGGCGATCCGACCGACCTGTACGAGAAAACCCACGCGTTTCTTCACCTACTTCGTCATCATTCCAGCCCGTTCCCGGGTGCAGCGCCGGACTGCGGCGTCGATTTGCAGGACATCGTCCACCCGGCCGCCTTCCGGCAGGGAGTCGGACACGGCCTCTTCCACCAGACGGCCGATATCCAGGAACCCGATCTGTCCCTGCCGGAACAGGGCATTGGCCTCTTCGTTCGCGGCGTTGGCAGCGGCGGGATAAAGGCCGCCCTTCCGGATCGCCTCCCGGCAGAGACGCATGCAGGGAAACGTCTCATCGTCGGGGGCAGCAAAATGCAGCTGCCCCCATTCGGCCAGTTCCAGCCGTTTGGCCGCGGCCGGGGCCCGGTCCGGCCAGGTCAGGGCATATTGAATGGGGACCATCATGTCCGGCACCCCCAACTGGGCCAGGACGGCCCCGTCCTCGTACTCGATCAGCGAATGGACGACGCTTTCCCGATGGACCACGATATCGATCTTGTCGGGCGGCATGTCAAACAGCCACCGGGCCTCGATCAGTTCCAGCCCCTTGTTCATCATAGTGGCGGAATCGATGGTGATTTTGGCTCCCATATTCCAGTTGGGATGGCGCAAAGCCTCCGCCGGGGTTATGGTCTGGAGCTCTGCCGCCGTTTTTCCGTAAAAAGGGCCGCCCGAAGCGGTCAGAATCAGCCGGCGGAGACTCTTTTCGGCCTCTCCTAAAGGGTCCGGAGGACTCCAAGGACCGGTCTTGGTCCCCTGCAGGCACTGAAAAATGGCGGAATGCTCGCTGTCCACGGGCAGCAGCTTGACGCCCTTACGGGCCGCCGCGGCCATGACCAGTTCTCCACCCGCCACCAGGGTCTCTTTATTGGCCAGAGCGATGTCGTGCCCGGCTTCAATCGCGGACAGGGTCGGAAGCAGCCCTACCATGCCCACGACGGCATTGAGGACCAGATCCGCTTCTTCCGGTGCCGCCAATTCGCACAGGCCGTCCATCCCCGACAGAATGCGGACAGACAGATCCCGGGTGCGCACCCGCAGCGCCGCAGCGGCCTTTTCATCGAATACAGCGGCGGCCTTGGGGCGAAAGCGGCGGATTTGGTCTTCCAGCAGCCGGTCGTTCGAACCGGCCGCCAGGGCGGATACCGCATATCCAAGCCGGTCCACTACCTCGAGCGCCTGGGTGCCGATGGAACCGGTCGAGCCGAGGATCACCAGACGCTTCGGACAGACGATCTCGTGTTGCGTAACGTTCATATGACATTCCTCATGATTTCTCCGCAAAGAGCCGGTTTTACACTATATGCCCCATTCAAAACAGGTAGACCAGAGGGACATACTGAACCAGGATATAGAGCACGGGCAGAACGAACATCAGGCTGTCGAACCGGTCCATGATCCCGCCGTGTCCCGGCATGATATGGCCGAAATCCTTGACGCCGCTCTGGCGTTTGATGATGGAGGCGAACAAGTCTCCGAGTACAGACAGGGGCGCGCAAAGCAGGGCGAGCACGGCCACCTGCCACAGGCTGACGTAGGCGGTGTCTCCCAGCGCGATGACCTGATAGAGATACGCACCCAGTACGCTGCTGCCGACCGATATCACAATGCCGCCCACGAGACCTTCCACCGTCTTTTTGGGGCTGATGGTGGGGCAGAGCTTGTGTTTGCCGAAAAATGTGCCGACAAAATAGGCGCCGATATCGCACATCCAGGGGATGATCAGGGCCAGAAACACATAAAAGAGCCCATCCCGTTCATCCCGATGACTGGACGTGCGCAGATAGGCTAGGCAGGAGAAGGATATGGACACCAGCACCGAGAGGAGAAACACCAGGCCCGTGCGCTCGACCGGAAGGGAATCGTGATACCGCACCTGGATAACGGCCAGCAGGACCACATAGCCCAAAACCACCATAGCCGACGGCATCGAACGCATGATGACCAGGAACGGCGCGATCAAAGCAAAAAGCACCGCCGCTGTTTGCAGGCCGCGGTGGCTGACCATTTTGGTCACCACAAAAACCTCATACATCGCAATGGCACAAATGCCAGCCATTGCGATATTCAGGGCCAGAGGAGGCAGGAGCAGCAGCACCACAAGAGCCAGCGCCGCTCCCACCAATCCTGTCAGAATACGTGATTTCAAACACATCAAGCCTTTCAGGCGTACTAGAGCCGCATCAACGGCGTTTGATATACCAGCTCATATGCCGCCGAAACGGCGATTGCGCTTTGCGTATTCCCGCAGCGCTTCGTCGAGTGCGGCCGTGGAATAATCCGGCCAGAGGATATCCTGGAACACAAACTCCGTATAGGCCGATTGCCAGACCAAGAAATTGGAGGTTCGGCATTCCCCGCTGGGACGCAGAATCAAGTCCGGATCCGGCTGTCCCGCCGTATAAAGACGATCCTCAAGCTGTACGGCGTCGATGTCTTCGGGAGCCAGGCGGCCCTTCTGCACATCGGCGGCTATCCGCTTTACGGCGGTGAGGATCTCGTCCCGTCCCCCGTAATTGACCGCGATGTTGAGGGTGAGTCCCGTTTTATGGGCGGTGGACGCCTCCGCCCGGGCCATGAGGTCCCGAATATCCGCAGCCAGAGGCGAGCGGTCGCCGATAAAGCGGGTGCGGATGTTCTCTTTTTCAAAATCCGACAGAGATTCCTTGAGATAATCCCGCAGCAGGTTCATGATGGCGTCGATCTCCGCCTGCGGACGCTTCCAGTTTTCGGTTGAAAAGGCATAGACGGTCAGGTAGCGGATCCCCCGTTTTTCACAGTGCTTGACAATGGTCCGGAACACCTTGGCCCCCGCGACATGCCCCGCCTGACGGGGCAGCCCCCGCTGTCTGGCCCAGCGCCCGTTGCCGTCCATAATGATGCCGATGTGCTTCGGCAGCTTTGCCGTAGACACCACCTCGACAGGCGGTGCCTTTTTAAAAAACCAACCCATCCGCCGCTCCATTTCCGGCAATCGCCCTTTCGAGACGATTGCATGAAGTAGTACAGGGAAACCCCTTTACAGATCCATGATCTCTTTTTCTTTTTTCGCGGCGTCCGCATCGATCTCTTTGCAGAACTTGTCGGTCAGATCCTGCATCCGCTTTTCCGCGTTTTTCAGATCGTCCTCGGTGATCTCGGATTTCTTTTTCATGTCCTTGAGCTTATCGATCGCATCCCGGCGGACCGAGCGGACGGCCACTTTCGCCTCTTCACTGTATTTGTACACGGTTTTGACTAGCTCCCGGCGGCGTTCTTCCGTCAGAGGCGGGAAATTGAGGCGCAGGGTGCTGCCGTCGTTTTGAGGATTGAGGCCGATATCGGAGGTTAGGATCGCCTTTTCAATCGGTTTGAGGGTGCTTTTGTCCCAAGGCGCGATGAGCAGGGTGCGGGGTTCCGGAACCGACACGGCCGCCATCTGATTGACGGGCGTGGGCACGCCGTAATAGTCCACCATCACCTTATCGAGCACACTAGGATTGGCGCGGCCGACGCGGATGGTGGCAAACTCGCCCATCATCGCATTGACCGTTTTATTCATTTTTTCCTGGGCTGTCTGGAATACCTGTTCCATAAGTGTTCCCTCCGTCTGATAGAATATGAAAAATCAGGGCTTTACGATGGTGCCGACCGGCTCGCCGCAGGCGGCGCGCACGATGTTCTGCGGATCCCCGAGATCGAAAACCAGAATGGGCAGGCCGTTGTCCCGGCACAGGGTGGCCGCAGTGGAATCCATGACTTTCAGATCCTTGTTGAGTACATCCAGGTACGTCAGGGTGTCGAAGCGCACGGCATGGGGATTCTTTTTGGGATCGCTGTCGTACACCCCGTCCACCATGCTGGCCTTAAAGATGATATCCGCCTCGATCTCGGCCGCGCGGAGCGCGGAGGCGGTATCGGTGGAGAAAAAGGGATTGCCCGTGCCGCAGCCGAAAATGACGACCCGCCCTTTTTCCAGATGCCGCATGGCGCGGTTGCGGATATACGGCTCCGCAATCTGATTCATGGCGATCGCCGTCTGCACCCGGACATCGCAGCCGAGCTGTTCGAGAGCGTCAGCCAACCCCAGAGCGTTGATAGTGGTCGCGAGCATGCCCATATGGTCCGCCCGGGTGCGGTCCATGCTGCCGCTCGACCGGCCTCGCCAGAAATTGCCGCCCCCTACCACGATCGCCATCTGAATGCCCGCGTCCGCGCATTCCTTGACGGCGGCACACACCTTCAGGACGGTGTCGAAATCCAGACCGAACCCCTTTTCACCGGCCATCGCTTCGCCGCTGAGCTTGAGCAAGATCCGCTTGTATTTGGGCTGCATCGCCATTCACTTCCATTTCTTTATGGTAATCGTCCGGCAGGGCTTTATCCCGGCCGGAAACTCCCCCGGAGTTTTTCATCCTGTATTTTGGCCAAAAGCCTTGCCTCTTTTACTCTTTAGCTATTTTACACTAAAGCGCCTTTTCTGTAAAGCCAAAAGGCAAAATCGCCGGAATTTTTTACCCGCTTGAGCGGTTCTCTATCCTATTCTGGGTGAATATGCGGCTTCTATGCCGATTTGCAAAAATCCCCCCGACACGGTCGGGGGGATTGGATCAATTCTGTTCGAGCATATCGTCGAAGACCGCGCCGGTGGAACCGCTGGTCACATGCTGGGCATACCGTTTCGCATAGCCCGACAGCTCGCGCTGCGGCGCCGTCCAGCGGGCTTTCCGTTCGGACAGGGTTTTGTCGTCCACCAGCACTTCCAGCTTGCGGGCCGGAATATCGATGGAGATCGTATCCCCTTCTTCCACCAAGGCGATCACGCCGCCGGATGCCGCTTCGGGTGACACATGGCCGATGGAAGCGCCGCGGGTCGCACCCGAAAACCGCCCGTCGGTGATAAGGGCGACGCTTTCCCCGAGCCCCATGCCCGCGATGGTCGCCGTGGGCGTCAGCATCTCCCGCATGCCCGGGCCGCCCTTCGGTCCTTCGTAACGGATGATCACGACGTCGCCGGCGTGAATCCGGCCGCCCGTGATCGCCTCGGTGGCCGCTTCCTCACTGTCAAAAACACGGGCGGGGCCCTGATGGACCATCATCGAGGGCGCGACGGCCCCTTGCTTAACGACGGCGCCGTCCTTCGCGAGATTTCCGAACAGGATAGCGAGTCCCCCGTCCTTCCGGAACGGCGTCTCCAGACGGCGGATGACCGTGCCGTCCGCATCTCTGGCCGCGTCGATCCGCTCCCCGACCGTGCCCGAAACCGTCAGGGCGTCGCGGTGGATCATGCCGCCGCGGTCGAGTTCCTTGAGCATGGACTGGATGCCGCCGACGCCGTTGAGATCGGTGATGAACACCTGACTGGCGGGATTGAGCTTGCAGATCTGGGGCGTCGTCTTGCCGATGGCGTCGATCTGCTTCAATGTCAGCGGGCAGCCCGCGGCATACGATACGGCAACGATATGCAGCACGGTATTGGAGGAACAGCCGATGGCCATATCGGCCCGCAGGGCGTTTTCAAACGCCGCGGGGGTCAGGATGTCCTTGGGCCGGATATTCTGGGCCAGCAGCTCCATGATCCGTTCGCCGGCCTGCTTGGCCAGGCGGATACGGGCGGCCATGACGGCCGGGATGGTACCGTTGCCGGGCAGCGCCAGGCCGATGGCTTCGGTCAGGCAGTTCATGGAGTTGGCCGTATACATACCCGAGCAGGATCCGCAGCCGGGACAGGCGGTCTCCTCGAGCTCGTGAAGGGTACTTTCGTCCCGGGTTCCCGCCGCCACGCTGCCCACGGCTTCAAACACCTCGTTGAGGCCGACCCGTTTCTCGCCGTCGGTGCCGGGCAGCATGGGGCCGCCGCTGACAAAAATGGACGGCAGATTGAGACGGCAGGCCGCGAGCAGCATACCGGGCACGATTTTATCGCAGTTCGGGATGAAGACGACGGCATCGAGCGGATGGGCCGTCAGCATGACTTCGATGGAGTCGGCGATCAGTTCCCGGGAACACAGGGAATATTTCATCCCCTGATGATTCATCGCGAGACCGTCGCATACCCCGATAGTGTTGAAGGTAAAGGGGACGCCGCCCGCGTTCCGGATCCCCGCTTCCACCGCCTTGGTGATGGTATCGAGGTGGGTATGGCCGGGTATGTAATCGCTTTTCGAACTGACCACGGCCACGAAAGGCCGGGAGATTTCGTTATCGGTCAGGCCCAGAGCCTTGAGCAGGGAGCGGTGGGGCGCCCGGGAGACTCCGGCCTTCATCAAATCGCTGCGCATAAAGGTTCTTCCTCTCTGTTAACGCGGACATCCGCGTTTGATATGCGTTATTCTGCGGGCTGTTCCAGCGGGGTTTTCGCAATATAGGCGCGCAGAAGCTCCAGACAATCGTCGTGAATCTGGGTGCTCTTCTTCCCTTCGGCCGATCCCGAGGCCATCCGGACACCGAAAATCAGATCCTGCGGGGCTTTGTCCATCGCTTCCGTTTGAAGGAGCGGATCGTCTTTCCATGTCCAGGTCCGGCCGTCTTCGGAGACACCCGAGCCTTCCACGCCGATTTGATCAAAGAATTGGGCGTCTTGTCCATCGGACGACAGATTCTTGAGAAGGGAATCTTGATAATAATCCGGCGAAAACCCAAAAAACAGGGTGTCGCCCGCGAACATGGTGGCCGTGAATTTCTGCTGGTTGACGGCCGAAAGCTGTCCGCCGTCTCTGCCCACATACAAAAATTCGACCGATACGAGCACCTGGCCGTCGCCGTTGAGATCCCGTCCGTATTTTTGGAGATCAGCCGCCAAGGCGTCACTTGCGGGCACCGGGACATCCTTAGTCGAGGCGATTATCAGGTGATAATCCGGATGTTCTTTGTTCACCATCTGCGTGATCAGAACCGTCAAGGCGACGGCCACGAAGAGCACAATGAGGGTGGGCCATTTATAATGATACCAGTAATTCTGCCACTTGGCCTTGAAGCCTTTTGGAGGCTCAGGAGGCTTCGGCGGTTCCAATTCGGTTTCATCGACCCCTACGAGATACATTTCTCTGGCCATGGCCGTCCTATCCTTTCCCTTACCGGACGCCTTCTTTGAAACGCCGGTCCGTTGTCCACTTATTCCGCGCCGCCATGCGGAACATCCTGTATGCCTCAGAAACACCCGATCATAATTGCATTATAATGGATTACGGCACAAAGATCAAGAAGAGCCCATTCTCACAATGGACTCTTCTATTGTATCCTAACCCCTGAAAAGACTCTTCTCACCCGACGAATGCATGGCATCATGCGGCAGGATGTTCCCCCATGCCCACCCAGCCGATTTGACCGTCTGCCCATACAGGCTGACCGTCAATCGTCAGCGAAATCCACTGGTGAGTCCATTGGTTCTCGTTGACATGGCTCCATTGATACCCCATACAGGAAAGCACCAGTCCCAGCGCCCGACAACACCCGGCACAGGAAGATTCCCGTTTGACAAAAACCCCATACGCGGAGCTATAGTAGCTCCCCTTTTCCACATGAACTCCTTTACGGTATTCCTGCGACACCAAGCTCGCCGCCATGCCAATCCGATCGATATCCGGTCCTTCCGGAAGCTGCGCGTCGATTTGTTCAACAATATCACGTGCCACCGCCAAAGCCTGCGCGTTCTCTTCGTCGGTAAGTTTGTTCCGAAAGAGCGCCGCTTCGCTCGGTTTCAACGGACCGTTGGTATCGCCGCACCGCTTGCATTTTCCGCCGGCATAGCTGTGCCCCAATGCCGATCCGTTCGTAGCTCCGCAGCGTTTGCAGGTGGCCGGGGCGGTACAACTCTTCGCCGAAAAATCATGTCCCAAAGCGGCACCCACGGCCCCGCAGTCGCACCTACCGGCTGTGGTGCAGTCCGCGCCTGCAAAAAAGTGACGGTGTACGGTAGTCGGCGCGTCCGTGGCGGAAGCGGTGGTTTCAGGCGTGCTGTCTGGTGTTTGAGCAGTCTCCTGCATACTGGAAGCAGAATCGTCCGTTTCAAATAAATTTGTGGAGCCGGCAGTAAACGACTCGTCACCGGCCGCTGAATTCATGGACTCAGATATCCCGACGGATGCCGGCCCAGAGCCCGATCCTCCGCATGCGGACAAGGAACATATCATGACAGCAGGCAATAATACGGAAACCAATCGGTAAAGTTACACGGATATCATCACCCCGAGGTTTATCTGTCCAGCGGCTTCATCGTCGGGAACAGCAGCACGTCCCGGATGGACGGGCATCCAGTCAGCAGCATGACGAGGCGGTCCACGCCGATGCCGAGCCCGCCTGTCGGCGGCATGCCGTATTCAAGGGCGGTGAGGAAATCTTCGTCCACGTCGGCGGCCTCCTCATCCCCGGCCGCCTTCAGCGCGGCCTGGGCCTCGAAGCGCTCCCGCTGATCGAGCGGATCGTTGAGTTCCGAGAAAGCATTGGCGTGTTCGCGCCCGACGATAAAGAGCTCGAACCGCTCGGTATATCCCGGATTCTCCGGCATCCGCTTGGCCAGCGGGGAAATCTCGACCGGATGACCCATGATGAAGGTCGGCTGGATCAGATGCTCTTCTACATAGGTTTCGAAGAAGAGGTTGAGAATATCGCCCTTCTTGTGGCGTTCCTCGAATTCGATATGATGCGCTTTCGCGAGCTCCCGGGCCTCCTCCAGCGTTTCCACGGTGTCGAAATCGACACCGCTGTATTTCCGGACGGCCTCGGTCATGCTCAGCCGCGCAAACGGCTTTTCGAGATCGATTTCGGTTCCTTCATACACCACCTTGGCCGTGCCGAGCACCTTCTGCGCCACGGTGCGGATGAGATCCTCGGTCAGATCCATCATGCCGTTGTAATCGGTATAGGCCTGGTACAGCTCGAGCAGGGTAAATTCCGGATTGTGACGGGTGTCCATTCCTTCGTTGCGGAAAACCCGTCCAATCTCGTACACCCGGTCAAATCCGCCGACGATCAGCCGCTTGAGATGCAGCTCCAGCGCGATGCGGAGATACATGTCCATATCAAGGGTGTTGTGATGGGTGATGAACGGCCGCGCCGCCGCGCCGCCGGCCACGCCGTGCAGAACGGGAGTTTCCACTTCGAGGAAGGCGCGCTCGTCGAGATAGCGCCGGATTTCCGTAATAATCGCCGACCGGCGGACAAACGCTTCCTTGACCTCGGGATTGACGATCAGGTCCAAATACCGCTGGCGGTACCGGGTATCGGTGTCCTTCAGTCCGTGGAACTTTTCGGGCAGCGGACGCAGGGATTTCGAAAGCAGCGTGATCTGCCGCGCATGAATCGAAATCTCTCCCATCTTGGTCCGGAACACGGTTCCCTCGACGCCGAGAATATCGCCTATATCCCATTTTTTGAAAGCCGCGTAAACGTCCTCGCCCACATCGTCCCGCCGGACATAGACCTGCATCCGGTCGCTGCCGTCCCGCAGGTCTATGAAGCTGGCTTTGCCCATGATGCGGCGGCTCATCATCCGGCCCGCAATGGATACCGCGCGGTTTTCCATCGCGTCGAAATCGGCACGGATGTCGGCATTTCGTTCCGTGACATCGTACTTGGTGATTTGGAAAGGATCCTGTCCATCGTCCCGCAGGGAGGCGAGCTTATCCCGGCGGATCTGGATCAGTTCGGACACCTGCTGTTCGGTCAGTTCCTCGGTTTCGGGGGCTGCTGTATTCGGCTCGTTCATCGATACCACATCCTGTCTTCGGTTTCATGGAGTTTAAAAACAACGGGCGGACACCGCGGATGGCCTGCCACCGCGCCTGGTCCGCCCGCCGGATTCTGCCGGGAATTACTTGGAGATTTCCATGACCATGTACTGCATGGTGCCGTTGGGAATCTCCACCTCGACCTGTTCACCTGCCCGATGACCCAAAAGGGCCTTGCCAACCGGGGATTCATCCGAAATGCGTCCGCCCATCGGATCGGATTCGGTCGATCCGACGATGCGGTAGGTCATGACGGAGCCGTCCTCCAGATCCTTGACCTTAACAGTCGACCCGATATGGACGGATTCGGTGCTGATCTCGCTCTCGTCAAGCACTTTGACGTTTTTCAGCTGATTTTCGATTTCCGCGATCCGGCCTTCGATGATGGCCTGATCGTTTTTGGCTTCATCGTATTCGCTGTTTTCAGACAAGTCGCCGAAGGACAGCGCCACTTTGATTTTTTCCGCAACTTCCTTGCGCTTGACGGTTTTCAGCTCTTCGAGCTCGTGTTCGAGCTTTTTGAGCCCTTCATCGGTGATAACAGTCTGCTTGGTCATGCGCGCAAACTCCCTTTCGGTATAATGCCGCGCCGGCTTCCGACGCCGCGGCTTTCCATGTGTACAATAGAGTTATTATATCCAGACCCATACAAAAAGTCAAGGGAGAGGCGGGGCTTTCGGGCGAAATTCCTGGCACGGCGCGCGCTGGATTCCTTGTAAACGGCCGGTCACTGTGCTAAACTGAGGAAGAATGGAACCACCGGCACTCGAACAGGAGGAAAAGAATATGGAAAACATACTGTCGATCCGGGATTTTTCCAAAGTATACAAAGGCGGACACAGGGCCGTCGATCATCTCTCCCTGGATGTGGAGGCCGGCGACATATATGGCTTCATCGGCCACAACGGGGCCGGTAAAACGACAACGATCCGCGCGGTCGTGGGGGTTCTCGATTTCAAGGAAGGGACGATATGGATCGACGGGCATTCCGTAAAGGATGATCCTATCGCCTGCAAGCAGGTGACCGCCTATATCCCCGATAATCCCAATTTGTACGGCCATCTCACCGGCGTGCAGTATCTGAATTTCATCGGGGACATGTTCGGGGTGAAAAAGGCGGAACGGGAATCTCTCGTCAGACGGTATGCGGACGAATTTGAGCTCACAGGAGATCTCGGAAGCCTGATCTCTTCCTATTCCCATGGGATGAAGCAAAAGCTGGCCATCCTCTCCGCCCTGCTCCACTCCCCCCGTCTTCTGGTACTCGACGAGCCGTTCGTGGGCCTCGATCCCAAGGCTTCCCACACCCTAAAAAAGATCATGCAGGAGCTGTGCGAAAAGGGTTCCGCCATCTTCTTTTCCACCCACGTTCTGGAAGTGGCCGAAAAACTCTGCAACAAGATCGCCATCATCAAAGGCGGCCGGCTGGTTGCCTGCGGCGAAACCGCACAGGTCAAGGGCGACGGCAGTCTGGAAGACGTCTTTATGGAACTGGTTGAGGATGACGACATATGAAAAAGCTGGGCTTGCTGATCAAGGTGCATCTGCTGCAGAACCTCCCCTTCAACCGGGCTCTGCACTCTCGGGACAAGCGGGAAAAAGCCAAGCTGGCCGGTTTTTCTGTCCTGATGGCTTTCACGGCCGTATCCATGCTGTTTTTGGTAGGGCTGTACGCCTATGTTCTGGCCGGAACGCTGGAGCCAATGGGGGCACTCCGGGTACTGCCCGGCGCGATGATGGTGGTGAACTCTCTGATCCTGCTCTTCACCACTGTCTATAAAGCGGGAAGCCTGCTTTTCGGATTCCGGGACGCCGACTTGCTGCTCTCCCTGCCGGTCGGCACCAAAACGGTGCTGGCCAGCCGGATGATCCTGCTTTACGGAATGAATCTGTTTTTCTCACTGTTTATCATGGTGCCGGCCGGGGTGGTCTACGCCATGACCGCCCGGCCGGATGCCCGGTTTTACGGATATTTTGTCCTAACCTTTCTGACGATGCCGCTTATCCCAATCGTCGCAGCGTCGGTGATCGGGCTGCTGCTCTCGCTCCTCGCCAGCCGCTTCCGGCATAAGAATGCCGTGACACTGATCCTGTCGATTGCTCTGCTGTGCGGTGTATTTGCCCTTTCGTTCGGCAGCACCAATATGACAGCCGCCGATCTGACCAATATGAGCACCGCACTGACAACGTCCATCGAGAGGGCCTACCCTCCCTCCGCCTGGTATATCGCCGCAGTGGCGGACGGAAGCGTGCGGTCGCTCGCTCTGTTTGTGCTCGTCTCTTTGGCGGTTTTTGCTCTATTTTGCGGGATTGTCGGCTGGAAATACCGCGCGATCCGTTCCGCGCTGTCGGGTGTTCGGACCACCCCCCGCTATCGGCTCACGTCTCTCCAGACCTCCTCTGCTTTCAAAGCCCTCTTTTTGAAGGAACTGCGGCGGTTTCTCTCCTCCCCTCTTTATGTCATGAACACCGTCATCGGGCCGGTTCTTCTCACCCTCGCGGCCGTTGTCGCGCTTGTGACCGGTGTGGACGGACTCGAAAAGCTCCTCGCCATACCGGAGCTTTCCGAGATGATCCGGGATATTCTTCCCTTTGGAATGGCGTTGTTTATGGGCATGTCCACCATGTCCGCCTGCACGATTTCCTTGGAGGGCCAGCAGCTCTGGATTCCCAAAACTCTGCCCGTATCCGTCGGGCAGATTTACCGCAGCAAGGTGGCTCTGACGCTCGCAACCTGCCTGCCCTTCGTCGTGGTCGACGGCGTGCTGTTCGGAATCCTTCTGCGGTTGGACATTCTGTCCATGCTTCTCACCATTCTCCTCCCGTCGGCCTATACCCTTCTCGTCGCCCTCGGCGGGCTGCTGCTCAATCTGCTCTTTCCAAACTTTGAGTGGACCAATGAAATGACGGTGATCAAACAGAGCATGCCGGTCCTGTTCACCCTGCTGGGAGGCATGGCCTCTGCTGTCATTCCTTTGGCAGTTGTGATTCTGGTGCCTGGCGCCGACACCAGAATCGCGAGCTTCGTCACCCTGGCCGCCGTATCGGCGTTCTGCGTTCTGCTCTATCGCGTTCTGCTCGGCTGGGGCGTGTCCGCGTGGAAAAAACTGGGCGGCTAAATACCGGCTTGACAAATCGGAAAATAGATGTTACACTTTAAAGCACAAAAGTGAAAGGAGAAGACGCCATGCTGCCGTCAGCCGTCAGCCGGATGAAAACCGCTTATGATTCGTATTATTACCTGGGCTTTATGGCCGCGGGCGTCTTTTGCTGCCGAAAAAGGTCCGTCGTCCGATAGGACGAAAGCTTGATTGAAAGCGGAACCTTTTGCGTGGCAAAAGGTTCCGCTTATTTTATTTGCCGAAAAGGCAGGAGGAACCCATCATGATCGTCATTCTCAAACCCCACACGGAACCCGAAAAAATACAAACTCTGCTGGACGGCCTCACCGCCAAGGGCCTTTCCCACCACATCAGTACCGGTCAGAGCACCACCATCATCGGAATCATCGGGGATACGTCCCGGGTGGATATCGACAGCGTGATGGCAAACGACGCGGTTCAGGATGTCAAACGGGTATCGGAGCCCTACAAGGCCGCCAACCGGAAATTTCATCCGGAGGATACCGTTATCGAGGTGCCGGCCCCGTCCGGGGAATCCGTAAAAATCGGCGGCGGGCATTTCGCGGTCGCGGCGGGTCCCTGTTCGGTCGAGAGCGAGGAACAGATTATCGAAGTGGCGAACGCCGTCAAACAGAGCGGCGCGGCTCTGCTGCGGGGCGGGGCCTTTAAGCCGCGCACCTCCCCTTATGCCTTCCAGGGCCTGCACGACCGGGGCATCGAGCTTCTGATGCTTGCCAAAAAAGAAACGGGTCTGCCCATCGTGACCGAGCTGATGAGCCTGACCCATTTCGACCTGTTCGCGGATGTCGATGTCATCCAGGTCGGGGCCCGGAACATGCAGAATTTCGAGATGCTCAAGGAACTCGGGCACTGCGGAAAACCCATCCTGCTCAAACGGGGGCTGGCCAATACCCTTGAGGAATTTCTCATGAGTGCGGAATATATTATGGCCGGGGGCAACAGCCAGGTCATTCTCTGCGAACGCGGAATCCGGACCTTCGAAACCCAGACCCGCAACACCCTCGATATTTCCGCCGTACCCCTGCTCAAACATCAATCCCATCTGCCTGTGATCGTGGATCCGAGCCACGCTACAGGAATTCCGTGGCTGGTCGAACCGCTGTCCAAAGCCGCGGTTGCGGCCGGGGCGGACGGGCTGATGATCGAGGTGCACAACGATCCCAAAAACGCGCTGTGCGACGGCGCGCAGTCCCTGACGCCTGGACAGTTCGATTCCGTAATGAAAAAAGTCCGGCGGCAGGTGGCGTTTGAACGGGAAACCTGAGCCGGCTATAAGCGGAACCCTTTTATATAAGGCCTGTACATCCGGCTGGATTTTCCTGTGCCGAACTGGTATACTGATCGGGATATGCCATGTAAGGAGGGGCTTTCATGCTTCACGCCGACACATTGTTCTGGGATCTGGACGGCACGCTGACCGATCCGTATGAGGGGATCACGAAATCTGTCGCCTATGCCCTGCGCTTTTTCGGCATCGAGGTGCCAGACCGGACCGTGCTCTGCCCGTTTATCGGCCCGCCGCTCAAGGACTCTTTTATGGAAATTTACAGTCTGTCGGAAGCCGACGCGGATTTGGCGGTTTCCCGGTATCGGGAGTATTTTTCAGTGACCGGCTTATTTGAAAACCGGGTGTATCCCGGAATTCCGGAACTGTTGTCCGCGCTCGCGGAATCCGGGAAACGGCATATCCTGGCCACATCCAAGCCGGCTGTTTTTGCCGAACGGATTTTGGAGCATTTCGGGATGCGGGATTCCTTTTTTGCCGTGATCGGCAGCGATTTGGAAGGAAAACGGGTAAAAAAAGAGGACGTGCTGCGGTACGCCCTGGAAAAAACAGGGGCGGAACCGGCAGAGTCCCTCATGATCGGCGACAGGCAATATGATGTTGTGGGTGCCAGGAGTGTGGGGATGGACTGCCTCGGCGTGACGTACGGATACGGGTCGGCGCAGGAACTGCAGGCGGCCGGCGCCGTTCTCCTGGCGGAATCGGTATCCGCGCTGGGGCGTCTGCTGATCGGCTGAAAAGCATCAGACAATCCGCAGTTTCTCCCGGCTTTTGAGCAGTTCCATAATGGACATGGTTTCGCTCACCAGGCTGCGGATGTCCCCCTTCTGCCCTTGCCCGGCCGCAATCGCCTGCATCCGCTCCAGGAGCTTTTGGGCGCGGACAAAGGCCTGCTGCTCCATATCCTGGACGACCGGCTGATCGCTCCGGCCAAAGGGCGCGCTGAATTCCAGCCGTTCCCGCAGATTGCCCAGGGCTTTGCTGAAACTGTCAAACTCGTGGTTATCCAATGCGGGCTGCAGCTGATGCAGGCAGGTCTGCAGCTGAAGCATCAGCAGCTGCATGTCCTCCATGCGCACCTGCGGCCCCTGTTTTTTTCGCCGTCCTCCCGACGCCAGCCGCAGTGACCCCATGCAGAGCGTATAGGCGCACAGCGCCATGAGAGAATCGGCAGCGTACCAGTACGGATCGATCCAGGCGCGGGTCAGATAGGTGAACGTAAGTGTAAAAATAAAGTACAGCAAAGCAATGAGGATGGGCGGCGCGGCCGAATGCACCCGCAGATGAGCACAGACGAACGGCAGCGCCAGCACCAGCAGATCGAGCAAAAACAACACCAGCAGGATGTTGGCAACCATCCAGGGAAAGAGGCCGTCCATAAGTTCCGAGCGAGGATAAAACAACAGGGCGATGCAGGCAAAATTAACAATTGCCAATAGAGCGATCTTGATTCCAAAGACCACGCCGCCCCGTTTCACAGCCCCACCCCCATACATGCGTTTGTTAAGATTATACAACAGAATCGTTTGATATACAATCCTCACAGGACCACTGAAATTTAGGCGAGTCTTTCAGTCAAATGTTCCAATCTCCTCGTTTTCGATTTCTTTTTGATATGCCGACGGCGAAATCCCCTTGATTTTTTTAAAAGCCCGGGAAAAATAAAGAGGATCGGAAAAACCAACGGAGTTCGCCACCTCCGTGACGGTGTACTCCCTTCGATGAAGAAGCCCGCAGGCCTCGTTGACCCGATAACGCTGCAAAAACGTGTGCGGAGATATATCAAAATGGGCCAGGAACGCCCGATAAAGCTGACTGCGGCTGACGCCCGCATACCGCGCGATGTCCTGCACCTGGATATCACTGGCGTAATTGTATTGAATAAACCGCAGGGCCTGATGCAGATACTCCTGAGTACCATAGGACGGAGTGGGCGTCCCGGCCGTTTCCATTAAGTGACCCAAAAACAGGTACAGGTATCCCGCCATGCGCGCATCCGCCGCCGGTGTGCTGCCGCTGGATTCATAAATCCGGAGCAGAAGGGATTTGCAGGTTTCGGGGGCTGTAGGATGCAGCACCGGATTTTCTCTCGTAAATCCGGTCATCTGCACCATCCGGCGGGCCTCGGTCCCGTTGAATCCAACCCAATAGTACTCCCACGGATTCCGGCGGTCGGCTTTATAGCAGACGACCTGGGATGGAAACACGGCGAACAGGTCGCCTCTTTTCAGATGATAGGTCTTCCCCCCGCATGTATAGGCGCCCTCCCCCGCCTCGATATAATGCAGCAGATAATGGTCCCGCAGGGCGGGACCCCAGGTATGCTCGGGCGTGCATTTCTGATAACCGGTATTGTATACCGCCAGCGCCAAATTTTCTTTCAGCGTGTTTTTGAAGGAATGCTTGGAATCGTCCACAGGCCGTCCCCCCCTTTTCCTTTAGTATATCTCACCATGCAACATTTGTCCATGATTTTGCTGTTTTCCACCGTTGATAAACATTTGGAATCTTTTATAATAGAATCAATAAGGACTGTCTTTTATTTTGGGGATATAAGGAGGAAACATCATGCCTTCGAGCAAAGAACTGCTGCAGGCGCTGGAAGACGGACGGTTTGACGCCCTGTTTGCCCGCCTGTACGGTCCGGACAGCCTGACCTATCAGCGCAAACGCTACAGCGGTGCCGTGAAAGCGTTTGTCGACTGTTTTGGCGACCGGGACAATCTGCGTCTGTTTTCCGCTCCGGGCCGGACGGAAATCGGCGGCAATCACACCGACCACAACCACGGGCGGGTTCTGGCCGCGAGCGTGAACCTCGATGTGATCGCGGTGGCCGCGCCCTCTTCCGATGAACAGATCCGCGTCCAGTCCAAGGGATACCCCATGGATGTGGTCGAGCTGGGGGATCTGGCCGTTAAAACGGAAGAAAAGAACCGTTCCGCTTCCCTCGTGCGGGGGATGGCGGCCCGTTTTAAGGATAAGCGGTTCGCTGTCGGCGGATTCGACGCCTATACCACGTCCGATGTACTCAAAGGATCGGGGCTGTCATCTTCTGCGGCATTCGAGGTCCTGCTCGGCACCATTCTCAGCCACCTGTTCAACGGCGGCGCGGTGTCCCCTGTGGAGGTGGCCAAAGCGGCGCAATACGCGGAAAACGTCTATTTCGGCAAGCCGAGCGGGCTCATGGACCAGATGGCTTCCTCCGTCGGCGGAATCATCACCATCGATTTTGCGGATACGGAGCGGCCCGAAATCCGGCAGGCCGATTTCGATTTTGCCGCGAGCGGGCATAAGCTCTGCATCGTGGACACGGGCGGCAATCATGCCGATCTCACCCATGAATACGCGGCGGTCCCGGCTGAAATGCGGGCCGTCGCCCATTCGCTCGGCGTCGAATATCTGCGGGAGACCACGCTGGACGCGCTGATTCCGCGTGTCCCGGAACTCCGCCGTCAGCATGGCGACCGCGCGGTGCTCAGAGCGTTCCATTTCCTTGAGGACAACGACCGGGTCGTCCGGCAGGTGGAGGCTCTGGAACAGGGAAATTTCGAAGAGTTCAAGCGGCTCGTGATCGAATCGGGGCATTCCTCTTTCGAATATCTGCAGAACGTCTATGCCTCCTGTGACGTGAGCTTTCAGGGGCTTTCCATCGCCCTCTGCCTCGCCCAGCTGTTGCTGGACGGTCGGGGCGCCTGGCGGGTGCACGGCGGCGGATTCGGCGGAACCACACAGAATTTTGTTCCGGACGACCAGCTTGACGCTTTCCGCCGGACGATGGAAGAGGTATTTGGAAAGGGCAGCTGTCACATTCTCATGATCCGTCCCTGCGGCGGCATCTGTGTAGAAGCCTGAACACCCAGCAACGTAAAGAAAGGACGCGCCAACATGGCTGAACTGAGAAAACATCCGCTGACCAACGACTGGATTATGATCGCCTCCCACCGGCAGGGACGCCCGCAGATGCCCAAAGATTACTGCCCCTTCTGTCCTGGCTCGGGCAAGGTGCCGGACCATTTCGACGTCTATGAGTACGACAACGATTTTCCCGCCCTGTCCCAGAACCCTCCGGTTCCTGATGATGTGGCTACAGACTTCTTTGAAACGGCGCCGGCTTACGGCAAATGCGAAGTGATCCTCTATTCGCCGGAGCACACCATCACGCTGCCTGAACTTCCCACCTCCCACATCCGGAAACTCGTCGATCTTTGGGTGGAACGCTATGAAAAAATTGCCGAGGATGAGAAGATCAAATACGTTTTCATCTTTGAAAACCGCGGCGATGTAGTGGGCGTGACCATGCCGCATCCCCACGGCCAGATCTACGGATATCCCTTCATTCCCAAAAAGCTCGAGCTCGAGCTGGACAACGCCAAAGCTTATATGGATGACAAGCATCACTGCCTGTTCTGCGATATGCTGGCCGCGGAAACCGCATTTGAACAGCGGATCATTTTCCGAAACGAGCATTTCACCGTCTTCCTCCCCTTCTTTACGGAATATCCTTACGGCGTCTATATCATGAGCAACGCCCACAAATCCAACATCGCGCAGTTCAGCGACGAAGAACGCACCGCGCTCGCGGAAACCCTGCGGCGGACGACCGGGATGCTCGACAGCCTGTTCGGATACAAATTCCCTTATATGATGTGCATGTACAACGAACCCGTCAACAGCGAAGACGCTTCGGCGTATTATCATTTCCATATCGCGTTTTATCCCCCGATGCGCAGTGCGGATAAAATCAAGTACAATGCCTCGAGTGAAACGGGCGCCTGGGCCCACTGCAACCCGACCTGCCCGGAAGAAACTTCCAAGGAACTGCGTGCCGCCTACAGCCGCTTTATGGACAAACAGGACGACTGAATCCGAAAAAATCCCCGTCCTTTCCTATTTTGGAAGGGACGGGGATTTTTTCTTCTTTTTTTCACAAAAAGGCTGCTTATACTTCGGATGAGACGCGTGGTGATCCCGGCAGAGCTTACAGTCGCCGTGCCGTTTGCAATTCTTCCATTTGCAGGGACAGTTTTCCGTTTTCATATGGTCCTCCTGGATGGTTTCGTTTTCAGTATACAGGATCCGGGAAGGTTTGGGTACCGGCAGTTTTATCCAAACAGCATCATTGGGAAAATTCGGAAAATGGTGATATTCGGCGGTTTGTCCCGACTATATATGAAAGGAGGCATCCCTGGCGAATGAAAAATGGAGGCGACCACGGCATGTACAAAACCATACGGATACGAAAAGCGCTCGCGGGCGTGATGGCGGCGGTTGTAACCGTCGCCGCAAGCGGAGGCCTTGCGCTCGGCGTTATCGCCGCCGTCCAGGCGGATGCGAAGGCCGAAGCGGAGGATGCGGTCGAATTGCCCATCATCATGTATCACGGGCTTCTCAAAGAAGAAAAGCGGCAGGGACAGTACGTCATATCGCCCGATCTGTTTGAGCAGGACCTGAAATACCTGCAGGAAAACGGGTACACCACCGTTGTCGTCGCGGATTTGATCGATTACGTTAAAAACGGCAAAGAGCTGCCCAACAAACCAGTGATGATCACCTTCGACGACGGGTATTACAACAATTATCTCTATGCGTTTCCCCTGCTCAAGCAGTACAACAGCAAAATGGTGCTCTCCCCCATCGGCCGCTATACCGATGAATATACCCAGAACAAGGACACTCACGCAAATTATGCCCACTGCAGCTGGGATGTGGTCCGGGAGATGATGGAGTCGGGGCTTGTGGAGTTTCAGAATCATTCCTATAATCTGCATTCCATCGATCACGGACGAAAAGGCGCCAAAAAGAAAACCGTGGAGAGCCTGGTCGACTACCGCTCCCTGCTGGTCGACGACGTGATGAAAATGCAGAACCGGATGCACGAGGAAACCGATTATACCCCCACCGCGTTTACCTATCCGTTCGGTGCGGTGAGCAGTGAATCCCTGCCGATTCTCAAGGAACTCGGCTTCCAGGCGACCCTCATCTGCGAAAGCCATATCAACACCATTACACGCGACCCCGAAAGCCTTTACGGACTCGGCCGGTATCTGCGTCCTCCCAAAACCAGCCCCGCCGTCTTTTTTAAAAAAATACTGCCAAAGGAGTCGTGACGTAACATGCCCCGTATTTATCTGAGTCCCTCCCTCCAGCAAAACAACCCCTATGTGATCGGCGGTTCGGAGGAATACTACATGAACCTCATCGCCGACGCGATGGAGCCCTATCTGCTCTCCTCCGGCATTGCGTTTACCCGAAACGATCCGGAACAGACGCTGTCCCAAGTGATCGCGCAATCCAACGCCGGAGACTACGATCTCCATCTGGCATTGCATTCCAATGCGGCCGGCGCTGCCAATTCCGGCCAAGTGCGCGGAACCGACGTCTATTATTACACCAACAGCACCGAGGGGAAACGGGCAGCCGACATCATTGCGGAAAATTTTAAAAATATCTATCCCGATCCAAGCCGGGTGCGGACCCTGGCCACCAGTTCCCTGGCCGAGGTGGTGCGCACCCGCGCGCCGGCGGTTTTGCTGGAGACTGCGTATCACGACAATGTTGAAGACGCGGAATGGATCCGGGACAATATCAACGCGATTGCACGGAATCTGGTGCAGTCCCTCACACAGTATTTCGGAATTCCCTTTGTCGAGGCCCAGCCGGCCAGAGAAGGCCGGGTGGATACCGTACGCGGAGACCTGAACCTGCGCAGCCGCCCGAGCATGGACGCCTCCATCATCACCACCATTCCGGATGGATCGGCGGTGACGATATACGGCGAACTGCCGGATTGGTATGTGGTCAATTACCTCGGCAACATCGGCTATGCCAGCCGACGCTACATACAGGTGTAGATATACCCCCTGCCCGCAGGCCGTATTGGCCTGCGGGCAGGGGGTTCAGACTATATATTCTATATTATCGAAACTCTATGGCTTTGATTTTAAGAGATTATTAAATAATATGCTATATTGACTTTGTTTTTAAAATATTATAGAATTAAAACATCCATATAAATAAGGAGTTTTATAGGAGCATGATGTGATGAAGCCGAATCGACAAATCGTCCTGAAGCGGATTGGCATCCTCGCAGCTGCGGTTTTTCTGTTGTTTTTGTTGGCCTGCGTTGGAATACATGGGATATATTTCAGTCCATATCGTGATCCTATACAAACGAAATCGACGTTTATATGCATTAATGAGCTTCTCAGTCCCTCCCTTACATATAGCGATTTAATGGATGAATCCGGGAATTTATGGAGTTTCAGCCGCTATTCACAACGCTTTTATCTGCACAAAATGTCCTATAATCGGGATGAATATGCGTTTGAAAACACTGGTACAATACGGTATTCCTTTGGTCGTGCGACGGTCTCCGACTATGAAGATACCATAAACTTAGGCCGCATCACAACAGAACAGTCTATATTTATGGGAAAAGAGGATCCGTCCAATGTCTTGGGTACCATAGACCCGGAAAAACACTATGAGGTTTGGATTCGTTTTCGAGAACCCATGTCCCTGCAATCCGTCCATGAAACATTTCCGTCCTTCATAAATAATGCCGAATCCAGGCCAAACCAGAGCGGTGTTATCTGGATCCCGATCAAATCCAGCGATCATCCGAACGATCTCTGCATAGGGGCGCCCGGCAATCTGTCCCTCCACTATAAAAACGCTCCGGGTTCCGCCGTGCAAGATCGATATTGGATGGACGCGTATCTCCAGGAACTGGCTTTTCGTCAATCCCTGCAATATCTGGCAGACCATTCCAATATTGCCGAAATCTTTCTGAACAGCGGATTGTATGAAGCCGGAAATACCATCGACTTCCATGACAGGCTGGAATATGTGCAGACAAATGGAGTACAATGTCTCGGATTGGTGGTGTATGCACCAGGTCGTCTTCTGATGGAAGACCGTACACTAACCATTGTCAAAGCATGGGAATGTTAAAGGCCAGGCCATCTCTGCGGGTGGCCCGCTTACTATACACAGCTGTGCGCAAGATATCAGCATAAACATGCTCTATAAACAAGCCCGGTCCTCGAAGGACCGGGCTTGTTTATAGCAATGAGATATTTATGGGCTTTTAATTCCGAAGGATCCCAACAAAAAGCAACGCGAATCCCGCGACGATGAATGAGGCAATCATGGAATACAGGCGGAAATAGTACGCCGGTACCGGGTTCCCCCCGATCATCCAGATACATCCACCAGATCTCGTAATAGGATTCCGGTTTGTAGATATCCCACCCTGCCGCTGCAAAGCAGGCCACCGCCCCCACGCCCCACCATCCGGCAAAAAAGATGGAGGCGCCTATGGAAAACAGGATCAGCAGCACGCAGACTCCGAGAATCGCCGGGCGCAGCCGTTCAAACAAACGCCGGCGCTGTTCCCGCTTCTCGAGTTCAGCAGCAAACGGCTCGATTTTCTGCTCAATCATCCGGTTTTCGCTGACCGGCTCCACTCCGGAAAGGGAGACCAGGCATTCCCGACATACAGCCGCGCGGCTGGAGTTGGCCAAGCCGCAGTTCGGGCAGCATTTCACCCACTCATCTATCGGCGCATCGGACGGATGCTCTGCCGGCACGGCGGGGTCGTTCGTTGTCGTCTGTTCTTGCATTCCTACACACCCCGTCTGTCAGCCGAAAGTGGGATACGGCGCACCTTGAGGGGGTATGGGCGGCGGCAACTGGCCGAAATCGTCCCAAGTCAGTTTGCCGCTGCGAATGGCGGTATCCTTAAGGGAATCGTAGATACCCGCGTGGGCGGTGGCCTGGTAGGGATTCACATACAGAATACCCAGAATGCCGCAGGTAAGCGTCGTCAAAAGCGCCCAGCCGATGTAGCTGAGTTCAAAGACGAACAAATCCAATTTGGCGCCATTCGTCATGATCTCGCTCATTTTCAGAGCTCTGGACGGCGACAGATTGGGGTTTTCGCACAGGATATAGCCCGTCATGCTGTACGCCAGCCCTTTTACCACGCCCATAATGCCGCAGGTAATCAAGCCCCAGAGAAAAATATACAGGTCGCGCAGAAACGTCGTTTTGACAGCCGGAAGATAGAAACGGAAACCGCAGAAAAATTCACCAACCGGCGGATTTTCGCCCCGGCTGTACCGCAGGCACCAGCCGTTGACCCCCACCTGAACCACGCTGGCAAACAGGATGGAATAGAGAATACCCGCTACGGCGATGATCAGAAACACCCCGGTAAACATCAGCAAGAAACGCTGGGGGATATCGAGTGCTCCAGCGTCGCTGGACCTCTGGAGATTGAACTGGAACGTCAAAAGCGAACTGGATGAGCCGCCAAGCAATCCGGCCAAAAACAAGACCAGAATGGCGTTTCCGCTTCCCGCACGCAGGCGGGCTTTGGCACGCTCTTTGAGATAGGGTCTGTCAAACATGCGGTAATGCCTCCTCTGAGATTAAGATATGGAACGGGCGGGGCATCCCCTCCAGGCCCCGCCCGTATCCGGAATATTACTCTGCGGGTTTTGTCTCCGGTTCCTCAGCTTCCTTGCCCAGGAATTCCGGGATTTTCATACCGGCCATTTTGAAGGTTTCGCTCAGGGGCGGAATCGACTTCATCATGCCAGAGAGAAAATTCGCCGTGGTGGACGACCCGTTTTGTCCGTTCATGCTGTCCCAAACCGTGATCTTGTCGATGCTCAGGTTCTTGATCGCTTCCACCTGAATCTTGGTCAGCTCTTCGATCTTATCGGTCAGCAGCAGCTGCACGGCGGAATTCGGATCGCCGCCGGCCGCCTTGACGATCTCGGCAAAGCCTTCGGCCTGTTTGGACAGGATCTCCTGAACACCGCGGGCCTGGGCCTCCATCTTGGCAAAAATAGCGTCCGCATCGCCCTTTGCCAAACGGCGGGTCTGTTCGGCCTCGGCTTCGGCCTCCAGGACCTTCTTTTCCTTTTCGATCTGAGCCTTGACGATGACGTCGGCCTGCTGGGTGGCGAGTTCGCGGGCCGCACGGGCTTTTTCAGCCGCCTGCTCGGCAGCGTATGCTTCTTCCTTGGCTTTCGCTTCGGCCAGCTTCTCGGCCGTTACGGCGCGCCTTTGGGCTTCGGCCTCCTGCTCACGGCGGGTGGCGTCGGATTTCGCAATGTTGGCTTTGGATGTGTTTTCACCGTCCACAGCCGTAGCGTTGGCCGCCGCGACGGACACACGCTGATCGCGCACGGCGTTGGCTTCACCGATGGAGCCTTCCCGGTTGCGTTCGGCGACCGAGATACGGGCTTCGTTGATCGCTTTGGCCGCAGCTTCTTTACCGAGAGCCTCAATGTATCCGGATTCGTCGCTGATATCGGTGACGTTGACGTTGATCAGGCGAAGACCGATCTTTTTGAGCTCACTTTCCACGCAGGCTGTGACAGCCGCCAGGAATTTGTCACGGTCGGTGTTGATCTCTTCGATCTCCATGGTGGCGATGATCAGACGCATCTGACCGAATATGATATCCTTGGCGAGCTCCTGCACTTCCTGGAGCTTCAGACCCAGCAGACGCTCGGCCGCGTTCTGCATGGTGCCGGGCTCGGTCGAGATGCCGACCGTAAACCGGGCCGGGACGTCGATCCGGATATTCTGGCGGGACAGGGCGCTTTTTAGATCCACGCTGATGGACATCGGGGTCAAATCCATATACTCGTAGGACTGCACCACCGGCCAGATGAAAGCGGCGCCGCCGTGGATGCAGCGGGCGGACCGGGCCGAACCATCCTTGTTCTGGCCGACTTTACCGTATATGACCATGACCTTGTCGGACGGGCAACGGCGGTACCGGGCGAGGCACATCAGCAACAGACTGAATACCAGGACTACCACCACCACAACGGCGATGAGGACGGACGGCGGCAAGGCCGCGGCGAAGATCGGAACCATGTACAACACTCCTTTAACTTAATTTATGGCTCATGCCATTGGAAACGAATTCAGGCGGTTTCCTCCTCCAGAGGAGCGACAACCAGGACATTGGCGGGGGTGATCCCCACAACGCGGACCTGCTGTCCGGTTTTGAGCCCATGCTCCATACAAACGGCCTCGAGCTCGGAAAACCGTTCCTGTACAACCAGGGTGACTTTCCCCTTCTCCCCCTTCTCCATCGGCACATAGACCTCGGCAATTTTCCCGACGGTGTTGTTCAGGTCAAGATTGCCGCTTTGCTGCATCCGCAGGGAAAACATGATGACCACAGCCACCAGGGACATAGCGGCAAATCCCGCCACCAGAGCAATAGGCAGCGCCAGGAAAATCGTGACGTTCAGATCCAGCATGGCGATGGCGACCCAGCCGAACACGGCCAGGAACGCGACGATCCCCCGCAGAGAGAACAGGCGAAGTCCGGCGTCATGATCGGAAACAGAACCGTCATGGGCGTCGTGGTCAAAATCGTGATCCACGCCGCAGGCTCCGCTGTCGTGGATCTCCATCGGCGCATCATGGTCCAAGTCCGCGTCGAAGTCGTGGTCGAAATCGTGATCCACATCGGCGTCGCCGTCGTGCCCCAGGCCGAACAGCAGCATAATCGTCTGGATGATGAGAATGAGGGTTGCGGGAATGGCGATGACATACAGAATCTGCTCGAGCAAATCCAGCTGGTTCCACCATGCAAACATCGAAGAAGCCTCCATTCCAAAGTTGTCGACAAAGTTTGGATCCGCTTTAAGCGGAAGGGCGGACCGGTTACACAGACGGAAGCGGATTGTCCTCTTCCGCGACGATCGATTGGTACAGGCTGTCGGCCTCCTGCATGAGGGCCGCGGCCGCAGCGTTCAGCAGGATCATGGTCAGAGCCTTTTCCAACCTCTCTTTGGCATCCGGCACGGGCCCCTCATAGCCCTCAAGTTGCGCACCGATGAGAGCTATGAGAGACTCGCGGTCCATGGTACCTTTTTTCTGACATTGAAGAATCGCCGAACTGACGAGAGTGTACAGCTCCGGCTCGGGGATGATATCGTCCGTCCGGTCATCGACGCAGCCGTTGATATACCGCATAAGCCGCGCGATTTGATCAAGCTGCATGGTCGGCCGCAGCAGGTTGATCATCAGAACCCGGGCCACCTGCAGCTCTCCGTATTTTTTATTCACAGGATTGGAAACCCAGCCCCGTTTGACCCAATTCTGGATGGTCGTACCGCTCTGGCCCGTCATTTCGGACAGCTGGGACAGCGTCAGTCCCCCTCCCGATACCGCGAAAACCGGTTCCAGCAGAGCAAACCCCTTCTCCTCCCCGCCCGGCGGAATCGGCAAATTGGTGCCCGGTAATGTCATAGCCCGCGCCTCCTAGACTTGTCTCAAGACCTCTTTTCGAGTTCGAGTGTATTATATCACATGGTCACTTGAACTTCAACGCTTCGGTTCTGCCGAATTTTGCCAACCGGATATTTTTAGACGAGTTTATCTCTCCCGTTCTCTTTTAATCGCTTTGAATCTTCAAATATCTCGTTTTTTCATTTTATATCTCCTGCTTTTCTATTTAAGAGAGGCTTAAGATTTTTTGCCGCCGGTTTTGCGTCTTTTCTGGTACAATACAAGAAAATATGATACACTAACCCTGCAGACCGGCTACAGGCTGTAAAAATGCGGAAAAGGTGGCGTTGCTGAAAATGAATCAGACAATTTTGGTGTGTGACGACGACCGGGAAATTGCGGCGGCCGTGGATATCTATCTGACCGCTGAGGGATATACGGTTCTGCAGGCTCATGACGGTATGGAAGCGATCGACGCAGTGGAGAAACATCCGGAAATCGAGTTGATTCTCATGGACATCATGATGCCCCGCCTTGACGGCGTGCGGGCCACGATGAAAATTCGGGAAACCCACCATATCCCCATTATTATGTTATCCGCAAAAGGGGAAGACAATGACAAAATTTTAGGGCTGAATATCGGCGCTGACGATTATATCACCAAGCCCTTCAATCCGATGGAGCTGATCGCCAGAGTGCGCTCCCAGCTGCGCCGTTTTCACAATTTCGGGAGTGCGGATCACGCGGCCGAAGAGAACGCCTCCCGGTTTGTCAACGGCGGACTGGAACTGGATGACGGGGCCAAACGGGTGACAGTGGACGGCCAGGAGGTTTCTCTCACGCCTGTGGAATATAAAATCGTGAAATACCTTATGGAAAACCGGGGGCTGGTGTTCTCCAGTTCTCAGATTTATGAAAACGTATGGAACGAACCCTCCTACGGCGCGGATAACATTGTGGCGGTGCATATCCGCCACATCCGTGAAAAGATCGAAATCAATCCCAAGGAGCCGCGGTATATCAAAGTGATCTGGGGCCACGGGTATAAAATGGAGAAATTGTCATAACACGAAAGGATGACCGCCCCATGAAGCTGCGGGAGAGTCTGTTTGCCAAGCTGCTGGCCGTAGCCCTGATTCTGGTGCTGAGCGTTTTGGTGGGGTTCGGCGCCTACTTCAGTGTGAACCTGCTCACGTATAAGGAAGTCTATAAAGATTCGTATGTCGAGACGGCTGCATGCGAACAGCAGATGAAGAACAGCGCTTACGATGTCAGTGAATATTTCCGGCTGACGCTGCTGTCCCAGAAGCAGGAGCTGACTTACGAACAGCAGAACGAACTGGAATCGCTGCGGGAATCGGTTGGATTAAACGACAAGGGTAATTTTGTCTGGCAGATTCTCGACGTTACGGGAACTACGGTGCTCTCCAATATCGCGGACGACGGTGTCGCCCTGACGCAGCTGACCAACGGCCAATTCGGCCGATACAACTTCAACCTGCAGGAAACCGTGACCGAGGCCACAGGCAATTCCATCACCACCACGACCCGTTACCGGATTCAGTATGGCCTGCGGGAGAAGCTGCCGTACAAGGATGCGTACAGCAAGTCCTCTACGGAATTTCAGTACAGCAAGCGCTGGCTGACGCCGGTGGTGATTTTATAGTGCACAGGCATCATCGCCATCCTGGTTCTCTACTGTTTTCTGGTCGCGGCCGCCGGACACAAGGCGGGAGAAGAGGGCGTTGTCCTCAATCCGTTCGACCGGATTTGGACGGAGATTCCCATCCTGCTCTTCGTCATCCTGCTTTTCATGGGCATCCTGTTCGTTTCGGAGGGTAGAAGCGGCTGGATCTTGTTTGTTATCGCCATGTTCGGCATCTGGGCGGTGACGTTCGGATTATCCCTTGTCCGCCGCGCAAAAGCGGGTATGCTGAACAAAACGAGTTTCTTTCATCTGATCGTCAGAGGTGTCCGCGCCTTAAACCGCCACACCACCATCTTCTTCCGCACGATCTGTGTGATGGGGGCCTTTACGGTCGCGCAGCTGATCTTGTTTCTCTCTTCAAGCGGTATCGGCGTCCTCTTTCTGCTGATGATGAACATCAGCATCGGGATCGTCGGCGTCTGGACGGCCGTACAGTATGAAAAAATTCGTAAAGCGACCGAGCGGATGGCCGCAGGCGATCTGGAACAGACCATCGACGTGGGGTCGGTGCCCATCTTCTCCAAAATGGCCCGCAATCTCAACAGCACCCAGTCCGCGATTCAGATCGCCGTGCAAAAGGCGACCCGCAGCGAACGGATGAAAACCGAACTCATTACAAACGTATCCCATGACATCAAAACCCCGCTGACCTCCATTATCAGTTACGTCGGTCTGCTCAAATCCACATCCATTGCGGATCCGACGGCCCTCGAATACATTGATGTGCTGGAAAAGAAATCGAAACGTCTTGGTCAGCTGATGGCGGACCTCGTGGAAGCCTCCAAGGTGACCTCCGGAAACATTACAGTCAATCTGGAGCCCCTCAATATCAACGAACTCATCAAACAGGCCGGAGGCGAATTCGAAGCCCGTCTGGAGGAACGGCATATCCAGCTGCTGTGCCGGCTGCCCGAAGAGCCGGTTACCGTCGTGGCGGATGGACGCCATATGTGGAGGGTTCTCGATAATTTGTTCGGAAACGCGGTCAAATATGCACTGGACAATACACGTGTCTATGTGGATTTGCTGGATACCGAAAATGAAGCGCTGATTTCCATCAAAAACATCTCCCGGGAAGCGCTCGGCATCCAGCCCGATGAGTTGATGGAGCGCTTTGTGCGCGGGGATTCCTCCCGTTACACCGAAGGCAGCGGACTCGGCCTGTCCATCGCCAAAAGCCTGATGGAACTTCAGCAGGGCACCATGAACATCCAGATCGACGGAGACCTCTTCAAGGTGGTGCTGTGCCTGCGGAAAGCCCCCACTCCCCCGCCCCCGGCCGAGCCTCCCGTCGTCATGTCGCCCGCTTGATCCGCAATCCAGTGAAAAACGCGATGTCCTGCCGGACACCGCGTTTTTGTTTTATGTATCTTAAATTCCAGGCCTTTTTATTGTTTTTCATCTTCCAGCCTAAAGGCTCCAACACATCGCAATAGGCAACAAGGATGTTTTTCAAATTGGACGTCAAAAACCCGCAAGAACACAGGTTTACTGCGCTCTTGCGGGTTCTCATCTCGTCTGTTTTCTCTCACACCACAAGCATGGCATCACCGAAGCTGTAAAAGCGGTATTTTTCCTGCACGGCATACCGATACGCTTCCATGGTGTGCATATAACCCGCAAAGGCACTCACCAGCATGATGAGGGTGCTTTCCGGCAGATGGAAATTCGTGATCAACCCGTCGAGCAGCTGGAACTCATAGCCCGGGTAAATGAAGATGCTCGTCCATCCGTCCGCGGGTTCCACGCGGCCATTTTTCAGCCCCACGCTTTCCAGAGTCCGGCAGCTGGTGGTGCCCACGCCGATAATCCGGCCGCCCCTCTCCCTCGTCCGGTTGAGGATATCCGCCGTCTCCGGCGAAAGCTCATAATGCTCGGCGTGCATCCGATGATCCGTAATGTTATCTACCTTTACAGGACGAAACGTACCAAGCCCCACATGCAGCGTGACGAACGCGACCTCCACCCCCTTCTCCCGAATTTTTTCGAGCAGCTCGGGGGTGAAATGCAGCCCCGCCGTGGGAGCGGCGGCGGAGCCGGGCTCCCTGGCATATACGGTTTGATAGCGTTCCTTGTCACGCAGCTGGGTTTTGATATAATGGGGCAAAGGCATCTGCCCCACCTGCTCGATTACCTGATAAAAATTGCCCTCATAATGAAACTCTACCAGGCGGTTTCCCCCATCGAGGATCTCGAGTACCTCGGCTTCGAGCAGCCCTTCGCCGAACCGCAGCCGGTCTCCGGGTTTCGCCCGGCGGCCGGGTCCCGCCAGGACCTCCCACCGGTCGTTCCCTTTTGGAACGAGCAGCAGCAGCTCCACCGTTGCGCCCGTCCCGCATTTTTCGCCGTATAAGCGGGCCGGGAGCACCCGGCTGTCGTTGAGGACGAGGCAGTCGCCCTCCCGCAGATAGTCGAGAATGTCATAAAAATGCCGGTCTGTGAGCGCGCCCGTACGGCGGTCCAGAACGAGCATACGGGAATGATCGCGCGGTTCGATGGGCTCCTGCGCGATGCGTTCCTCGGGAAGTTCATAAAAAAAGTCCTGTTTTTTCATGCCGTCAGCCTGTCTTTCCCGTAATTTTTACAGAATCTTGGAAATGTCTGCAACACTTTCGATTTCCGATTGACAAGGAGAATAGCGAATGCTACAATAAGAACACACACATGCCAAGTGAATATACTGAATAGAGGCGCGTCAGCACAAGAGTACCCCGCAGGAGACACCGGGTCGAAGAAAGCGGGGAAAAGGGTGCGACGCCGAAGGGCACCGGTCTCCGGCAGGCGGGTGTTCTGGCCTTACAGTTAAGAGCTGTGAGGTTGTCATCATGCTTTATGATGGAGCGCTATTCTCCGGCGGCGGGTTTCCCCCTCGCGGGCGTCAATGCATCTATTATAAAGCTATGACAACCGGTTTTCAACCGGTTTTTTTCATATTCAGACGCTGCGGGACACCCGCCGCCAAAAGCCGGTTAGTTCACGTGGCATGCTGGGCCGCCCCTGCCGGGGACGAAGTATCCGCATTTTGCGGGAAGGAGTTTTTCCCATGAAGAAGTATCGCGTCGGTATCATCGGCTGCACAGGCATGGTGGGGCAGCGGTTCGCCACCCTGCTCGCGGATCATCCGTGGTTTGAGATCACGGTTCTGGCTGCCAGCCCTCGTTCGGCCGGAAAACCGTACATAGAAGCCCTGGGCGGCCGCTGGGCGATGAAAGCGCCGCTTCCGGTTTCCCTGGAACAGATGATTGTGCAGGATGCCTCTCAGGTGGAGGCGGTAGCCTCCCAGGCGGATTTCGTTTTTTGTGCGGTGGATATGCCGAAAGCGGAAATCCGTGCCCTTGAGGAAGCCTATGCGAAGGCCGAGTGCCCGGTGGTGTCCAACAACAGCGCCAACCGTTCGACGCCCGACGTGCCCATGATCATTCCCGAGCTTAATCCGGAACATGCGGCGGTCATCCCCTTCCAGCGCAAACGCCTCGGCACCAAGCGCGGCTTTATCTCGGTCAAATCGAACTGCTCGCTGCAGAGCTATGTTCCCGCCCTCTTTCCCCTCTCCAAGTTCGGAGTCGAAAAGGCTTTGGTCTGCACCTACCAGGCGATTTCCGGCGCCGGCAAGACCTTTGAACGCTGGCCCGAGATGGTGGACAACGTCATCCCCTACATCGGCGGCGAGGAAGAAAAATCGGAGCAGGAGCCCCTGAAGATCTGGGGCAAGCTCGAAAACGGCGTCATTGTCCCCGCAAAGTCCCCTGCCTTTACAGCTCAGTGCCTGCGGGTACCGGTTTCGGACGGCCACTTTGCCGCGGTCTACTGCTCGTTCGCGAAAAGGCCCTCCAAGGACGAGATCCTCGAAACCTGGGCTTCCTATAAAGGCCGGGCACAGGAGCTGGAACTGCCCAGCGCCCCTAAACAGTTCCTCCATTATTTCGAGGAGGACAGCATGCCCCAGACCCGCCTGCACCGCGACCTCGAGGGCGGCATGGCCATCTCCCTCGGCCGTCTGCGGGAGGATACGCAGTATGATTACAAGTTTGTCGGCCTCTCCCACAACACGCTGCGGGGCGCCGCTGGCGGCGCGGTCCTGATGGCCGAACTGCTGTGCGCCGAAGGATACATGGACTGATATACGTCTTTTACAGAAAGTAGGGTTGCAGTATGAGTAAGCAAACCATCTTTACCGGTTCGGGTGTGGCCATCATCACCCCCATGAACGCCGACGGCAGTGTCAACTATGATAAGTACCGCGAACTGGTGGAATGGCAGATCGAAAACGGTACAGACGCGATTATCGCGTGCGGCACCACGGGCGAATCCTCCACCCTCACCGATGAGGAACATATCGGCGTCATACGGGCCGCGATCGAACAGACCGCCGGCCGGGTACCGGTCATTTCGGGTACCGGTTCCAACGATACGGCCTACTGCATCGAACTGTCCAAGGAGGCGGAAAAGCTCGGGGCCGATGCCCTGCTGCTCGTGACCCCATATTACAACAAAACCTCCCAGCGCGGCTTGGTGGCCCATTATACAGCCGTAGCCGATGCCGTAAACCTGCCCATTCTGCTCTATAATGTCCCCTCCCGCACGGGTGTGGACATCAAGCCGGAAACCGTGGCGGCTCTCGCGAAGCATCCGAACATCGTGGCAGTCAAGGAGGCCAACGGCAACATCTCTTCCGCCGCGCAGGTCGCCGCTCTCTGCGACATCGACATCTATTCGGGCAACGACGACCAGATCGTCCCTCTCCTGTCTCTGGGCGGCAAGGGCGTCATTTCGGTCATGGCCAATATTGAACCCCGCCGCACCCACGACATCGTCGCCAAGTGGTTCGCCGGGGATGTGGAGGGCAGCCGGTCCCTGCAGCTCGAACTTCTTGAGCTGGCGAACGCCATGTTCATGGACGTCAATCCCATTCCGGTCAAGGAAGCCATGAACCTGATGGGAATGAACGTCGGCGAATGCCGCTTGCCGCTGTGCGGCATGGACGACGCGGCGAAGGCCAAGCTCGCCGCCGTGCTGCGGAAATATCAGCTCATGAAGTGAGGCCCCTGTGTCTGGGAACGCGGAGCTGTAACAGAAAGGAAGTCCCTCTATGGTTCGACTGATTCTCAGCGGCTGCAACGGCAGAATGGGGCATGTCATCACCGCCTGCGCCGCCGAACGATGCGACTGCACCATCGTCGCCGGTTTCGACATCAATACCGAAAGCCATGCGGGCTACCCAGTCTATGCGAATCCGGCCAACTGCAGCATGGAAGCCGATGTCATCATCGATTTTTCTCATCCATCCGCTCTGGCGGGTGTGCTCGCCTATGCGCTGGATAAGCGTCTTCCCCTCGTCGTCGCAACCACCGGGCTCAGCGAGGATCAGATCCTGTCGCTCAAGGAAGCGTCGGCCAAAATTCCGGTCTTTTTCAGTGCCAATATGTCCATGGGGGTCAGCCTCATAATGGATCTGGCGAAAAAAGCCGCGTCGATTCTAGGAAACGATTTTGACGTCGAGATCCTGGAAAAACATCATAACCAGAAGGTAGATGCCCCGTCCGGCACCGCCCTGATGCTGGCCGACGCGGTCTCCGAAGGACTGGATTATACACCGCAGTATATCTACGACCGGCACGACATGCACCAGAAGCGGGCCAAAGCCGAGATCGGCTTCTCCTCTATCCGCGGCGGCACCATCGTCGGAGAACATGAGGTGATTTTCGCCGGGCACGACGAAATCGTCACCATCACCCACACCGCCATGTCCAAGGAGATTTTTGCCGTCGGGGCCCTCAATGCCGCGCTCTTCCTGGCGGGGCAGCCGGCCGGATTCTACAATATGAAGGACTTTATCGGGCAGTGAGGCAAAGGCATCCGGATGTCCGAAAGGCTATTCCCTTTACAATCCGAATGGACGGAAACGACTGCTATATTTGAAAACGGCTCTGTGGAAAAATCCACAGAGCCGTTTTTCTATAGGCTGTGCTGAATAAGAAAGTATTTATCGTTTGATCCGCCATTCCCGATGCGGAGAGAACAGGCCGAGCTCGTGGTCGTCGATCCCCTGATACTGCTGGAGCAGAAGGCGGCTGGCCGCCTCGGCATAAAGGATGCCGTTGTCCCCGCAGCACATAGCGTACGCGATTTGGCTGCTTTCGGGCAGACGCCCGATGACGGGCAGGTGATCCTTTGTCGTACCGTCCTTGGCCGCAAACACGTATTCGACCGTGATGTTGTGGATGGCCGGGAACATATCCCGCAGAATAAAGCCCAGGGAATCGAAACGTTTTTCGACGGCCGGCGTCATGTCGATCAGACCGGCCAGACGTCCCTTCTCATCCATATAGGCGCTGTCCAGTCCGCCGATGAGAATCCGGTTGTCGGCCGTCACGCTCAAATAGAGGCGGGGGTCCTCCTCCCGATGGATGACGCAGGGGCCGCGCCACCCGGCAAACTCCCCGACCGGCTCGGTCAGGGCCATATAGGTGGTGCGCACCTCGTCGAGTCCGCCGCAATGATGGCTGACATCGAGTCCCGTAGCCATCACCACATAGCGGGCCGACACCGTATGGCCGGTGCTGCACTCGACGAGGATCTCCCCTTCTTCGGTCTGCTCCACGGTTTCCGCTCCGGTATTTTCAAAAATCCGGGCCCCTTTCTTGGCAGCCATTCCGGCCAGCCCATGCACCATGCGATAGGGATCGACCTGCGCCGCGGTGTTTTTCGTGTATACACCCGCAGAGATCGGGAAGGTAAACTGCTCACTCGCGGTATCGGCATCCAGAAATTCGACTTGCATTCCGTTGTGCAGACGCAGGGAATATTCGCGGCGAAGGAGGGCGCTCCCCGTCTCTTCTGCCGTATACCGCAGAGAATCCATCCGACGGAACCCGCAGTCGTTTTCAAAGGAACCGCAGAGCTTTTCGACGTTGTCAAGAGATTCGGCCAGCAGATGCGCCGCGGTCATGGCGCGCTCGGGTCCGATTTTTTCGGACAGATCGGACAGGGTTTCCTCTCCCGACAGAGTCATCATCCCGGACGATACGGCGGTGCCGCCGTACCCGAGCGGGGAATCGCTGAGCAGCACGGTATCGATTCCCGCCTCCGCAAACCGCATGGTCACCATAGCGGCGGCAATGCCGCCGCCTACCACGGCCACCTCGCAGTCGATATCCTCATCGAGCCAGCGATATTGGGTGGGCGCGGGAGTCAAAGAGGTCCACGCGGACGCGTGAACGGTATTTTTAATCATGGGCGTTTCTTCCTCTCTGCTTTTTTTATAGTGTGCGACGCCCCGTCAAAAATATGTACCGAACTTGCGGGATGACTCGGAATTTTCGCATGTCCATCGTTGCGAAGCGGCAGAAAATACGGTATACTTTTGAATAACGGCGCCACCCCAAACAAAGAAAGGATGACATTCTATGGATACCTTCATGGAGGCCATGTCCGCATTTTGGGCAAAATTTCTCGCCTTCCTCCCCAGCCTTCTGTCTGTCGTGATCATTCTAGTGCTTGCTTTTATTGTGACAAAGGTAGCCGAAGGACCGATTGCGGCCATGCTCAGACGGAGTAAAATCGACATTGACGAGGTGGCTGTCAAATATGTCAACCGTGTCGTCAAAATCGTCATCTGGTTCATCGCCGTGATCATGGTCATGGATAAGCTCGGGATCCCGGTCGGCAGCCTGCTGACCATGCTGGCCGCCATCGGTGCGGCCGTGGCCCTGGCGATCAAAGACAATCTCGCCAACCTGGCCTCGGGTGTCGTGCTGCTCTTTACCAAACCTTTTAAAGCCGGGGACTATATCGAGGTGGACAATGCGTCCGGTTCAATCAAGGAAATCGAAATCATGCACACCTATCTGGACACGCCCGGCCATACGTTAGTGGCCATTCCCAACACCAAAATGATGACCGCGACCATCATCAATTATTCCATGTACGATACCCGGCGTCAGGACCTGCTGTTTTCCATCGGCTACGAAGACGATCTTCTGGCCGCCAAAGCGCTGCTGCAGGAACTCGCCCAGGCGCATCCCCTGGTTTTGAAGGATCCGGCCCCCTGCGTCATGGTGAACGAACACGGCTCTTCGGCGGTCGTGCTCCTTCTGCGCGTCTGGTGCCAGAACAGCGATTACTGGGATCTGCGGTACGATCTGATCGAGAAAGTCAAGCTCGCCTTTGATCAGAAGGGCATCACGATCCCTTACAATCAGCTCGAGGTGCACCTGCCGGTTCCGTCCGGTAAGGAAGATGTATAAAAATGAGGAGCCGCTTTATTCCTCCGATGATACGGAATAGACAGCGTACCCGACCAGAATATGTCAAAACAGCAAAGCGCCGCATGAACCATCTGGTTCATGCGGCGCTTTTGTCGGCGGAATCACTTCGCTGATTTCGCCTCAAACGTAAAGGTGTTATCCTTTACGTTGACACATACGGTATCGCCGCTGCGGAATTGCCCTTCCAGCAGCTTCTCAGCTAGGGCGTCCTCGATTTTGGACTGGATCGCCCGGCGGAGAGGACGGGCGCCGTAGACCGGATCAAACCCTTCCTTGGCGATTTCGCTGACCGCAGCGTCGCCGACCTCCAGGGTCATCCCCATATCCGCCAGCCGTTTGTCGAGAGAGGCAAGCATCCGGCGGGCAATTCGGCGGATATCCTCCTCGGAGAGCTGCTGGAACACGATGATGTCGTCCACCCGGTTGAGGAATTCGGGGCGGAAGGTCTTTTTCAGTTCGCCCAGAACATCCTCCCGGATCTGCTTCTGGTTTTCGGCCGCGTCCCTCTGGGTCGCCACACCGAAACCCAGTTTCCGATGTTCGGTGATCATCCGGGCGCCCACGTTGGAGGTCATGATGATGACAGTATTTTTAAAGTCCACCCGCCGTCCCTGGGCATCGGTCAGAATGCCGTCCTCCAGAATCTGCAGGAGCATATTGAACACATCGGGATGCGCTTTTTCGATCTCGTCGAACAGCACGACCGAGTAGGGTTTGCGGCGGATTTTTTCCGTCAGCTGTCCCCCCTCGTCGTATCCGACATAGCCGGGCGGCGACCCGACCAGACGGGAAACCGTGTGTTTTTCCATATATTCTGACATATCCAGGCGGATCATAGCGTTTTCGTCGCCGAACATGGCTTCCGCCAGCGCCTTGCAGAGCTCGGTCTTGCCGACGCCTGTCGGCCCGAGAAAAATGAAGGATCCGATAGGACGGCGGGGATCTTTGAGCCCCACCCGTCCGCGGCGGATGGCCTTGGCCACAGCCGCAACGGCCTCATCCTGTCCGACGATCCGTTCGTGGAGGATCTCCTCCATCCGCAGCAGCCGCTGACCCTCGGCTTCGGTGAGCTGCACCACCGGCACGCCGGTCCAGCTCGATACGATCTCCGCAATGTCGGAGGCCGTCACCTCGCCGGTGATCCCGGCATTCTTCTCCTGCCACTGCCCCCGCTCCGACTCCAGACGGTCGGAAAGGTCCTTTTCCTCATCCCGCAGACGGGCGGCACGTTCGAAATCCTGCTCGTTGACAGCCGACTTTTTCTCTTCGGACAGCCGTTTGACTTCTTCCTCCAGCTGCTTCAGATCGGGCGGAGCCGTAAAGGCCTTTAGCCTTACTCTGGATGCCGCTTCGTCTACCAGATCGATCGCCTTATCGGGCAGATAGCGGTCGGAAATATAGCGGGTGGAGAGTGTGACGGCAGCCTCCAGCGCCTCATCGGTGATTTTCACTTTGTGGTGAGCCTCGTATTTGTCCCGCAGCCCCCGCAGGATGAGGACAGCCTCCTCAGCCGTGGGTTCCCCCACCGTGACCGGCTGGAAGCGCCGTTCAAGAGCCGCGTCTTTTTCAATATGCTTGCGGTATTCGTCGAGGGTGGTCGCGCCGATAACCTGCAACTCACCCCTGGCCAGGGAGGGCTTGAGAATGTTGGCGGCATCCACGGCGCCCTCCGCCGCGCCCGCGCCGATGATGGTGTGGATCTCGTCGATAAACACGATGATGTTCTTGGAGCGGACCACCTCATCGATGGCGTTCTTGATCCGTTCTTCGAAATCGCCACGGTATTTGGTACCGGCCACCATACCAGTCAGATCGAGGGTCACCACCCGTTTGCCGCGCAGCAGCTCGGGGACCTCGTCCGCCGTGATTTTCTGGGCCAGTCCCTCGGCGATGGCGGTTTTGCCGACGCCCGGCTCTCCGATCAGGCAGGGGTTGTTCTTGGTGCGGCGGGACAGAATCTGGATCACCCGTTCGATTTCCTTCCCCCGTCCGATCACCGGGTCGAGCTTGCCCTCCTTCGCCATGGCCGTCAGATCCCGCCCGAACTGGTCGAGCGTCGGGGTTTTGCCGGGACCCTTGGCGGAAGAGGAAGCCCCGCCCCGGATGCCTTCCGACGCAGTTTGAGCCGGAGACGCGCCGATCGCCTTGCCGATGTCCCGCATCAGCTCATCCGGACGGGCGCCGAGGGCCGCAATCAGCCGGACAGCCACACTGCTCTCGTCCCGGAGAACCGCGATCAGAATATGCTCGGTCCCCACATAGCCGTGCTGCAGCACGGCCGCTTCCGCGACAGCCATTTCCATCGCCTTTTTGGCTCGGGGAGTAAAATCTTCCGGTGAAAGGCGGGTGCGCTGCCCGCTCGATTCGCTTTCCACGATCTTCTGCTGATACTGTACGGCTGTCACGCCGCGGGCGCCGAGAACCGACGCGGCCACGCCTGTTCCCTCCTGCAGCAGCCCGAGCACAATGTGCTCGGTTCCGATATAGGTATGCCCAAGCGCCTCGGCCGATTCGATGGCCAAGTTCAGGGCCGTATTGGCTTTTTCGGTAAATCCTTTGAATCGATACATCGTATTCCAGCCTTTCTGTGCTCAGTTGTCATGTTGGTTTCTCGGCCAGCCTCTCCCGGACGAGAACGGCCCGGACGGCGTCCCGCTCGGCCGGTTCCAGCTCCTCGCCCTTCATCGCCATCACGGTCGCGGGCTGCGCATCTCCGATAAGGCCGCTGATCTGGTCCAGAGACAGGCCCTCGATCATCCCAAGGGCCACGCCGACCCGCAGATTGGAAATCAAAGACATGAACTCATCGCCCCGAAGCAGGCGGGCGGTGCGCAGAATGCCGAGGGAGCGCCAGACCCGGTCTTCAAAGTGCGGATTCCGGCAGAGTTCCTCCCGTCCGGCGCGTTCTTCCCGGATAATCTGAGCGGCAATCCCCTTGAGGTTTTCAATGGCGGCCGATTCCGATATGCCCAGCGTCACCTGGTTGGAGAGCTGATAAATAGCGCCCTCCGGCTTGCTGCCTTCGCCGTACAGTCCCCGGATCGTCAGGCCGAGTTTGGATACCGTATTGGCGAGCTGCTGGATCGCACCGCCCTCCTGCAGGGCGGGCAGATGCAGCATCATGCTCGCCCGCATACCGGTGCCGAGATTGGTCGGGCATTGGGTGAGATAGCCGAGCCGGTCGTCGAAGGCAAAATGCAGGCGGCTGTCCAGAGCCGTATCCAGCTCATCGGCCGCGCGGTAGGCGCTGTCGAGATCCAGACCCGGCCGCATCACCTGAATGCGCAGGTGATCCTCCTCGCCGATCATCAAACTGACGCTTTCGTCCTCGGACAGGCACAGCACGCTCCCCTCTTCCTGCCGGGAAAACTCCGGGCTGATCAGATGGCGTTCCACCAAGGAAAGCGCCGTGATATGGGGCAGTTCGTGCATATCGATGACGCGGAACGTCTCTTCGGGCAGCGCTTTGACGACGGCCTCCGCCGCCTGACGCTTTTGTTCCGGATTCATACAGGCCGGAAAAGGCATCCGCGGAAGGTTCCGGGCCAGCCGCACCCGGGTGCTGATGACAACGTCGCCTTCCTGGCCGCTGGCGCGGTACCATTGCTTATTCCCCGTCATGCTGCGTCTCCTCCTTTTCGAGCGCGCGGATCTGATCCCGCAGCGCAGCGCACTCTTCGTACCGCTGACTGGCGATGCACTGGGCGAGCTGCTGGCGGAGTGCGTCCAGTTCCTGCTCCTTCTTCATACGGGCGCCCGCCCCGGACGGCACCTTGCCCGTATGCTTGGCTTTGCCGTGGATCCGCTGTATTGACGGCAGCAGGCGGTCATAAAAGGTTGTGTAGCAGGAGGGACAGCCCGCCTTTCCGGATTGCGCGATCTCGCTGAAACTCCGGCCGCAGACCTCGCAGCGGACGGTATCCGCCTTTTCTCTGGCCGTCGGTTCGGAAAAGAGCGCGCCCCAGAAATCTCCCAGGTCGAACCCGTTCCACATGGTCAGCCCCTGCTGTCCTGCACAGTCGGCGCAGAGATGAATCTCGGTAGTCTCTCCATTAATGGTCTTCTTTAAAAAGGTGGTTGCCGGTTTTTGTCCGCAGTTTTGACACAGCATGGTGGTTCCTCCCTTAGTCTACATATTCAGAGCCGTCAGCATATGTTTCATCATCGTCGCCCGGAGCCGGTCCCGGCAGCTTACCGGGACGTCCCGGTAAGCCTGGTCGGAGAGGGCCGCGCTCATCAGAGCGGCATCCGACGGTTTGATCCATCTCTGTCCCGCCAGACTGTCCAGAATCGCGGCCGCGGCCGCGGGGACCAATTCCTCGCCAATGGAATTGACCACATGCATGAGCGGCGAGCAGTCCGGCGTATAGCGGACGCGATGAATCCGGATGTATCCCCCGCCGCCCCGCCGGCTTTCCACAATGTATCCCTGCTCAGGCGTAAAGCGGGAGGTCAGAACGTAGTTGATCTGACTCGGCACGCAGCCCAGCTTCTCTGCAAGTTCATTTCGCTGCAGTTCCGCTGAACCGTCCTCCGCCTCTTCCATTCTATGAAGAATATAGGCGGCAATGGCATCGCTTATGCGCATATCCCCCCACCTTTCCGTATTTATGTTCTTATTTTACCGAATAGGTCAGGAAAAGTCAAAGTCAAATTTGGTCAATTTAGGCGAATGTAGTCCATTGAAGCGATATCCTCTCAAGCGTACCCTCCCTAGCGGCCTGGACCGCCCTTTCACGTGTTTTTTCAAGGAGAATAAAGCACCTGGATTTTTATCCTTGTACCGCTGTAACCAAACTTCCAGGATGGCATAGTATGGAATGTACCCATTGAAAGGAGGCGGCAAAAAATGAGTCTGCGGAACATGTTTTGCGGCGGAAACAGCTGCACTTGGATCCTGTTCGTCATCATCATCCTTTTGATCCTCGATGACGATGGTTGTGGCTGCGGCGCCAACAACGGCGGCTGTGGCTGTGGCTGCGGTTGCTAAAAGGTTCCCCCTTTTTCAACGAACTGACAAGAAAGGAGAAATCTACTCATGTGCCTGAGAAATCTGTTCGGCGGCGGTGACTGCACCTGGCTGCTTTTCATCATCATCCTCGTTCTGCTGTTCTGCAATGACGATTCCGGCTGTGGCTGCGGCTGCGAATCCCAGAACAACGGCTGCGGTTGCGGCTGTGGCTGCGGCTGCTAATTCTTCCCGTTCCATTATCCTCCGGCCGGTTCAGCATCCAGCTGAACCGGCCGGTTCTTTTTTATATGCGTTTTTCTACATCCTACAACTGTGCAGAATGCCCTTAGCGGTATATTTCCTTAAAGTATCTCTATAAAATCGCGTATAACCTGAGTTTCCTGTGCGCGCAGCTCTGTTACAACGGTTTCCAGCTCCGGATAAAGCAGACTGCCTCTCTTGATATTGTCTTTCAAGACCCTGTTCAGTAGCAGTCGAGCTTTCTTTTCGATTTCTTCAAAAGATGCGAGAAACGCCTCAACATCATGTCCGATACCGTTGTCTTTCATAAACTTCGCCCGCAGAGTCATCATATGCTTGTGCGCCCATATGTTATAAAACACCCGATGATCCAGAGACGCTTCCTGATCGAGCCGTTCCTTTGCATATGACAGCAGTACGTCATATACCCTCACACCGCCGACGGTATGTCCATAGGAATCGTTATTTTTCTGGCAAATCCGGTAACGGTAAATGCTGTTATCACCCATTATATAATCCGATAGCTGCTCAGCAATTACCCGCGTGTCAAAATCATGAAATGCGGCCAGATGGAAATCGTAGTGGAGCCTATGTTCATCCTGAACCGCCAGGCGTACAGTATTGTGCCAGGAGAACGGATTGTGCTTGTCCGTAAAATACGCGTCTTCCACCTCCTGAAATGAGCAGGTTCTCATATTAAAACGGCCCTCAAAAAAATCGGCAATGTAAAACAGCTCCTTTGTTGAGTCGTACCCGTGGATCAGCAAATCATGCGTACCCTCGCCCTCATACTGATAGGCCTTGATAAAACGGCGATTCACGGGCAGTATTACGTAATTATTCAGAGATAAACTGTCAGTTAAAAAATCCACAATGCTGTCATATCGTACGTTGACGGTTTCCTTGGAAAGCTCCTGTGTATACAGATGGGGGCAGGCGAACCAATAGGACGGCGCGACAAAATAAATAAAAACTCCACCCGCGGCTATCTTCGGATCACAAGCCCACACCTGTACAAACTGACTCATGAGCCACGGATAGGCACCGCCGTTGCATAAGACGATAGACTGCAAATACGCGTCCTGCGTGATGCAGTTGATAAGAGGCTCCTGAAGCGGAAGCTGGATATAAACCTGTTTTTTCATATGACGCTCTCCCTTTCTTCAATATCTACAAAAATCATTGAAGTTATCAAAGGATACCATTTATATCCAATTTTGTCAATAAATTATGGGTATAATACTCTAATGAGCTGTTGATAAACACAATCCTGCCCATCCTTACAAAAATGATAATCGACTCTTAATCATTTGTCTAATTGACAGCCTCCGGCCAAATGTTATAATAAAATCGAAAGTATTTTCACATATGGACGCGCGCGTTCTGGAAAGGGGCCGGCAAATGGAAAACAGGCGCGGTCAATCAGCGACGCTGGCGGCTGCGGAATGCTGCGAGAGGATGGAGCGGAAGCGCTCGCTCCTGTTCGCACTTCCTCTGTCGTTTACCCTCTATCGACTCAGCCCAACGGACTTGTGTATCCGAAAGGGTCTGCTCAATCCCGCGGAAGACATCCTGCCGCTCGATAAAGCGGCAGGGGTTGCGCTGCACCGCAGTCCGCTGGAAAGGCTCTTTCAGCTAGGCAGTCTTTACATCGCCACGACGGATCCGGCTCATCCAGAGCTGCGGGTTCGCCATATCCGGCATGCCGACGCGTTCGAGTCGGATTTCAAAACATATATGGAGGCGGTTTCCGGCCGTTCGGATGCCGAACGAGCGGTCCGCAACGCGGATCCTTGAGGAGGAACAGAACGATGCAAGAACCCCGGAAAAGGCGTCTTGGCGACCGCTATGACGGCTGGAGGCTGCGGCACACCCAATCCTTTTTTTCCGTGATGCCTCATATTATGAAGCGCCGCTCCGACAGTTCGGTTCTCTTTGACGACGTGGTGGAGATCGAGCAACTGGAAAAATACGTCCGCGGGCTGCGCAAAGAGCAGAACATGCCCGGCTTCTCGATGTTTCATCTATTCATTGCAGCCAGCGTGCGGATGATCACCCTGCGCCCCTGGCTCAACCGTTTTGTGATCGGCGGCAAAAGCTACGCCCGCAATCGTCTGACCATCTCCATGACCGTCAAACGCACCCTGTCCAAAGACTCGGAAGACGCGGTGATTAAACCGGATTTTGATGGAACCGATACCGTTTACGACGTATACCGGAAGATAAACGAGGCCATCTCTCACGAAGTGAAGGATCCTTCCGTGGAAAACGACACCGATATGGTGGCGCGCATTCTCGACACCTGCCCCTCCTGGCTGACCCGCGCAATTGTCAATGTCGTCAATGTTTTGGACCATCTGGGCCTTATGCCTAAGGCGATCAACCGCCTGAGTCCCTTTCACACGTCCATGTACATCACCGATGTCGGCTCTCTCGGTATTGGGCCGGTTTATCATCATATTTATGATTTCGGCACCACCTCCATCTTTATGGCGATGGGAAAAAAGGAGATGATCCTGGAAAAACAGGCCGACGGGTCGGTTCGGGAAAAGAAAGTCATCCGTCTGCGTTTTGTTGTGGACGAGCGCATCTGCGACGGCTATTATTTTTCGGAATCCTTTCGCTCCCTGAAACGACTTCTGAAAAACCCTTCCCTGCTCGAACAGCCGCCCGAGTCCATTCCGGTCGACACCTGGATCTGATTCTGAACTATATGAACTATATATTATAATCGAAATTCGAGAAATCCAGTATTTTTATAAATACTGGATTTCTCATTTCAAAGATTGCAAACGAAATACAAATATGGTATATTGTCCTTCGAGTGCATTGCTATTAGAGGGTGGAGTAATGCAAAATTTATGTTTTGAGGGTGTAGAGATTGCTTTTCAATTCGTACATATTTATTTTTCTCTTTTTGCCTATTACCTGCGTGGGATATTTTCTTATTAACAAATGGAATTATACATGCGGAAAAATATGGTTATTGGGTATGTCGCTCTGGTTCTATGCATATTTCAATATCAAATATCTACCTATCATTGTCATTAGCATTTGTTTTAATTATGCTATAAACTGGCTGATCATGCGGACATCGGTCTTGGTGCTCAAAAGAGTTTGGTTATGTATAGGGCTGGCAGCGAATATCGGGGTTTTATTTTACTACAAATATTATGACTTTTTTACTGAGAATATCAACGCCCTGTTTCAAGCCGATTTTACTCTGCATCATCTGATACTACCTTTGGGTATCAGCTTCTTTACCTTTCAGCAGTTGTCTTATGTCATTGACAGCTATAAGGGAGAAGTACCCAATTATAATTTTCTCGATTATTCGTTGTTTGTTACTTATTTTCCCCAACTTATCGCCGGCCCGATTGTCTCACATGATGAAATTGTCCCGCAATTTGCCGATATATCCAAAAAGCGTTTAAACTATGAAAATCTGTCGAAAGGCATTATGGCTTTTTCTTTTGGGCTTGCCAAAAAGGTGCTGTTAGCCGATACATTTGGCAACGCGGTCAATTGGGGCTTTACAAATACAGAGGCGCTGGACACCACCAATGCCCTTTTGGTTATGCTGTTCTATACGTTTCAAATATATTTTGATTTTAGCGGCTATTGCGATATGGCGTCTGGGATTGGCCTTATGTTCAACATCGATTTACCCATGAATTTCAACTCGCCATATCGTGCTCTGACGATTACAGATTTTTGGAAACGCTGGCATATCACTTTAACACGGTTTTTCACACGTTATATTTATATCCCTCTTGGCGGCAACCGAAAAGGTAAGGTCCGTACATATATCAATATTTTCATAGTGTTTTTGGTAAGCGGTCTTTGGCATGGAGCAAACTGGACTTTTATTCTTTGGGGTGTCCTGCACGGTGTGTTTTCTCTTCTTACGCGGATGTTTGATAAACCGGTCAAAAAAATGCATCCTGCGCTCAGCTGGCTGATTACCTTCGGTTTTATCAATATAACATGGATCTATTTCCGAGCTGATTCCATTGGACAAGCCAATCTAATTGTTAAAAACATTTTAAAATGCAATTTCGGCAGCATAAACAGTTCCATTTTAAATGCATTTAGTCTGCCGGAGTTTTCACTTCTTTCCAGCATTTTCAGACACGGCATATTTGCGGATTCCAGACTATATTTTCTGCTGTTTACTGCCTTTGCGTTTTTCGCGGTCTTATTTATGAAAAATACCAACGAGCGGATCCGGACCTACAAACCCACCATATCTATTTCATGTATATCCGTTGTACTGCTGGTCTGGTGTATTATTTCGTTTTCAGGGGTCAGCACTTTCCTGTATTTCAACTTTTAAGGTGGCAGCATAATGAATACTCATAAAAAATGGTGCGTTGGCACGCTATCAGCGACACTGGCTTTTCTGCTAATCATTGCCGGTGTCACTATATTTGTGGATCCGTTCTTTCACTATCACAAACCCTTTGAAAAGATACCCTATACGCTTAATGACCAGAATTATCAAAACCCGGGAATCGTCCGTCATTTTGATTACGACGCTTTGATTACCGGGACATCCATGACGGAGAACTTTAAAACAAGCAATTTTGCTGAAGTATTAGGTGTCAACGCCATTAAGGTTCCTTACGCCGGTGGCCGATCCATGAATATGCGTATTATTTTGGAAAAGGCCCTGAAAAATAATCCAAACCTGCAGACGGTATATCTGGGATTGGATTTATATATGCTCAAAGCCCAGGATACCAACGAAACCCGAAATCCCTTGCCTGAATTCCTATATAATTCAAATCCCTTTGACGACGTTCGATATTTATATAATAAAGATGTATTCTTCAACCGCGTAAAACCCAGTCTGACGAACGCGTTGAAGGGAACGCCCTCAACATCATTCGATCAATATTCTTCCTGGTATGAATCCTATACTTTCAGTCAATATACGGTAATTGGTTCCGATTGGGATATGCCTAGAGCGGAGAGGCCGGATTACTCGTTGGATGACGCTATAAAAATAGCGGATGATAACTTAAAGAAAAATATTCTTCCCCTGATAGAGGCGTATCCTCAAGTAAAATTTGTAATATTTTATCCTCCTTACAGCATTCTGTATTGGTATTCCAATTACGCAGAGTACGAAATTGGCCTGCAAGAACATGCTGTTAGAACTTTGATGCCGTATCCAAATGTTGAACAATACTTATTCCAAAATGACCACCAGATTGTAACAGACTTGTACAATTATAAGGATTACACGCATTACGGACCTGATATAAACACGTATATGGTCCATTGTTTTAAAGACGGAACGCATCGGCTGACTCCCGACAATGTCGAATCGGAACTGTCAAAAATGAAAGATTTAGTAAGAAATTTTGATTATGGTCTGCTTTTTGGACAAAGTAACCCTTTTATAAGAGAAAATAATCTTCTAAATTATCTGGACAAGTTAAATGACTCGCGTTATATAGCTTTTGTAGCATCCCAATCCGAGGAGCCAGTATCGGCGTATGATATATTTGGGAGTCAATATACACGATTTGGATTGGATAACACACAAAACAGCTGTGGTTTTGGCGCCATTATCCAGGGAGATACTACTCTGTTTCAAAAATCATCCGATATCATATCCTTCCACGATGTCACCATAAATCTGAAGGTCGGCATCGTTTCGGAAAAAAGGGATGGATCAAATTATGTCCAGATAACGATTGACGGAACATCCTATACAACGAATCAGCCCGGCGTTAACATCGTTGTATACGATACTGTATTACAGCGTGTGTTGGACAACATCGCTGTGGATATCACAAGCGGCCGTATCAGCAGAGTGTAAAAACAATTTTAACATAAGAGCGGACAGGAATGTGGTCACCATTCCTGTCCGCTCTTTTTTAACCCTTATGCGGTCGTTTGGGCTCTGTCAAGAGATTTTTTATTTTTTAGGTGCCAAACTTCCATCTCCTTTTTTAGTTGTTTTTGCGAAGAGCGCCTATTGACAAGCCCCTACATATTGTTTATAATTGTCTCCGGATTCCAAAATCGTCCACAACATATAGTGTGCCCACTCAGCACCTATCAAAGGAGACTCGCCATGATCACCTGCATTAGGAAACGCGACGGCCGCACCCGTCCGTTCGACACCGAAAAAATCGCCAACGCCATATATAAGGCCGCTCAGGCCATCGGCGGACACGATTATCAGACCTCGCTGGCCCTGGCCAACCGGGTATCCACCGAATTGGAGGCACAGCTCGGTGAGACCCCGCCGACCGTGGAGCAGGTTCAGGACACGGTGGAACGGGTCTTGATTGAAAACGGACATGCCCGCACGGCGAAAGAATTTATCCTCTATCGGGCCGAGCGGACCCGCATCCGCGAGATGAACACCCGCTTAATGAAAACCATGGAGGATCTCACCTTCCAGGACGCCAAGGACAACGACGTCAAGCGTGAAAACGCCAATATCGACGGCGATTCCCCCATGGGCACTATGCTGAAATACGGCTCGGAAAGCGCCAAACAATTTTATGAGATGTTCATTCTCAAGCCCGCCCATTCCGAGGCCCACCGCAACGGGGACATCCATATCCATGATTTGGATTTTCTGACTTTGACCACCACCTGCTGCCAAATCGATATCCAAAAGCTGTTTCGCGGCGGGTTCGGCACAGGCCACGGTTTCCTGCGGGAACCCAATGACATTGCGAGCTATGCGGCGCTGGCCTGCATCGCCATCCAGTCCAATCAGAACGATCAGCACGGGGGCCAGAGCATCCCGAACTTCGATTACGGGATGGCGGACGGCGTCAAAAAAACCTACCGCCGCCTTTACCGCCAGAATCTCGCCCGGGCGCTGGATCTCCTGACCGACGCGAAAGAGCCGGAAGAAACGGCCAAAAAGCTGATCGCGGCCGTCGAGGATGAAACCGGCACAACAGCCTCTTTGTCGGGCGGCAACGGTTTCGATGAGGCGGTTCTCGAAGCGCTTTCGGAAACCGTCGACTGTCCCATGGCGGAAAAAATTCTCGCGTTCGTCCGCAAACGGGCGGATGAGGAGACCGACCGTGCGACGTACCAGGCCATGGAAGCGCTGGTTCACAATCTCAACACCATGCATTCCCGGGCCGGCGCGCAGATCCCTTTCAGTTCCATCAACTACGGCCTGGATACCACGCCGGAAGGCCGGATGGTGATCCGCAACGTCCTCCTCGCCACCGAAGCAGGACTCGGCAACGGTGAAACGCCGATCTTCCCGATTCACATATTCAAAATCAAGGACGGCATCAACTACAACCCGGGCGAGCCGAACTACGATCTTTTCAAGCTGGCCTGCCGCGTCAGCGCCAAGCGCCTGTTCCCGAATTTTTCCTTCATTGACGCTCCCTTCAATCTCAAGTATTACAAGCCCGGCGATCCGAACACCGAATGCGCCTACATGGGCTGCCGCACCCGCGTTATGGCCAATTCCTACGACCCCTCCCGCGAGGTGGTCTTCGGCCGGGGGAACCTGTCTTTCACGTCTGTCAACCTCCCCCGTATCGCCATCCGCAGTCACGGCAACGTCGATTTCTTCTTCGAGGAACTGGACCGCAAAATCGATCTCGTCATCGATCAGCTTCTCGAACGGTTCGAGGTGCAGTGCAAAAAGAAGGTGCGCAACTACACCTTCCTGATGGGCCAGGGCGTCTGGATCGATTCGGACAAGCTGGATCCGGACGACGAAGTGCGGGAAGTGCTCAAGCACGGCACTCTGACACTCGGTTTCATCGGTCTCGCGGAATGCCTCAAATCCCTGCTGGGAGCCCATCACGGGGAAAGCCGGGAGGCGCAGAACCTGGGACTGGAGATTGTGGGCTACATGCGCAAACGGATGGATGAGGCTTGCCAGAAGTACCACTTGAATTTCTCCCTGATCGCCACCCCCGCCGAGGGCCTGTCCGGCCGGTTCGTCCGGATCGACCGGCAGAAATACGGATCCATCCCCGGCGTGACCGATCGGCCGTATTACACCAACTCGTTCCATGTTCCGGTTTATTACGATATCAACGCGTTCGATAAAATCGCGATCGAGGCGCCTTATCACGATCTGACCAACGGCGGCCACATCACGTATGTGGAACTCGACGGCGATCCCTCTGAAAACCTGGAGGCCTTTGAAACCGTGATCCGGGCCATGAAGGAAGCGGGCGTCGGCTATGGCTCGATCAACCATCCGGTCGATCGGGATCCGGTCTGCGGCTACACCGGTATCATCGGGGATGTCTGTCCCCGATGCGGCCGCCGCGAAGGCGAGGCCCTTTCCCCCGAAAAAATTGCGGAGCTGCGCAAAATGTATCCCAATATGCCCTGTTCCTGCCATTAACACACCCATTTCAATATAGAAAGGACAGACTCGTATATGGAAAAGACCACCGCTGCAGGAGAAAACGTCGGATTTGAGCGCATTCGCCGGATTACCGGTTATCTGGTCGGCACCCTCGATCATTTCAACGACGCGAAATACGCCGAGGTGCAGGACCGCGTTAAGCACTCGATGGGGACCGGCACCGGCGAACTGGAGCAAATCTGAAGCACGTTGTCCCCAAAAAAGCGCCAACGGCTATGCCCGCTGGCGCTTTTATCACGGATTTTTCTCACAGGAAGGAGCCGTCAATATGGCCATCATCCGTCTGGCGGGCGTCATCCGGGAATCCATTGTGGACGGTCCGGGATTCCGCTTTGTCGTATTCACACAGGGGTGTCCTCACCACTGCCCCGGCTGTCAGAATCCCGACACCCACGATCCGGCGGGAGGATACGACGGCGATACCGATCGTCTGTTTGAAGAATTCTGCAAGAATCCTCTCCTCGCAGGCATCACGTTTTCGGGCGGCGATCCCTTCCTGCAGCCCCTGCCGCTGGTGGATCTGGCCCGCAAGGTCCACGCGCAGTGGAAAAACGTGATCACCTATACGGGATACACCATCGAGTATCTGATGGCCCATTTGGAGGAACACGAGGGGTGGCGGGAACTGCTTCTGGCCACCGACCGCTTGGTGGACGGCCCGTTTATCGAATCCCTGCGGTCTCCCCTGCTTCATTTCCGGGGCTCCTCCAATCAGCGGGTCTTGGATCCGGCCGCCTCCCTGGCCGCCGGCCGGCCTGTGGAAGTGGATTTCTGATTCTGCACAGACAGG